>DEUB01000049.1 GCA_002362385.1 Lachnospiraceae bacterium UBA3273 | reverse complement strand
GCCAATAAAGTGTTGACACAAACCTATGGACTCATGGGGTTTTTTTGCGCAAATAAATGTGTTATACTTACGGTACAAAGTGCAAAGGAGGATACTGATATGTCAAAAACATTGGTGGCTTATTTTAGCTATTCCGGAAATGCAAAAGCAGCGGCAGAGAAGGTGGCAAAGATTGCGGAAGCGGATTTGTTTGAAATTCAGACGGTAACCCCTTATTCCGCAGATTATCAGAAGTGTGTGGACGAAGCAAGAAAGGAGCTGCAGGAGAATGCAAGGCCCGGGCTTACAGGAAAAGTGGAGGATATGAGCAGTTATGACAGGATCATTCTGGGATTTCCCAACTGGTGCAGTACCTGTCCGATGCCGGTTCTGTCATTTTTAGAGGAATATGATCTACAGGGCAAGAAAATAGATATTTTTGTGACCAATGGCGGCGGAGGAACAGGGAACAGCGCCCAGGATATCCAAAAAAGTGCACCGGGCGCAAAGGTATCAGAGGCAGTTAACGGCAATGATCTATCTGAAAGTCGGATAAGGAATTGGCTGGGATTATAAAAGGAAAGCGATAACATAATAATTAAGGCATAAAAAGACATTTGAGAGGATTCATATGAAGGTTATAAAAGTTCAGAACGGGCAGGTTATTGCCAGAAAAAATGATAAAGTAAAGTACTGGTATCTGGTGCAGGAAGGCACAGTAATACAGAAGTTTGATTTTTCAGAGGTTCGCCTGGAAAAAAATGCGATCATCGGCATTTTGGAGAAGGATATATTTTTGTGTGATTATATCGTCGGCGAAGATGCCACACTGGCAGCTTTTGTCTGCGAAAGCACAAAGGATTTAATGAATATACTGACAGGGCAGGAAAGAATCCGCAATATATTCCTACGGACGGCTATTGAACAGCGGCATAATCTGCTGACGCTTTATTCTGATCTGTATAGTAAGGCGCGACAGTTCCATATGTTTGTGGAAAATACATATAATGATTACGTAACGTTTTGCAGCAAGTACAAAGTGGAGGGACAGAGCTTTCCCGGAATGGAACATTTTAATCCGCTGGTCATGCAGCATAAGGCGGAAGCCTGGGAAGTAAATAACAGCATGAGCCTGGTAAAGACTTATATGCAGGAATATTTACAGCTCATGGAAAAGGATGACGGTCTTACGGTAGGAGCGATCATGGAAGCGGCTGCACAGATGCGCAGGTTTGCACAGGGTATCAGGGAGATGGAATCCTATTTATCTTATAATAAAGATATTCTGCTTACCGAATCCAGAAATGATCTTTTCAAGCTCTATTTTGATCTGTCGATCCAGATGTATGGGAAGAAATATGAGATCACGGAAGTAAAGGAAAAAATCAATCTGATCATCAAGTTTGCCGAAAAGCTGAATGTGTATGATGAAAAACTGGTTCAAAGACGGTTAAAGGAATTTAACGCTTATGATTATGCAGGGGATCAGGCGGAAGCTGTAGAAAGCGGAACAGCGAGAGCGGAAATGGATATCACTTCGGTAGACGCTTTGAACCATATTCTCAAGTATGCCGGCTACGAGTATGATGAGATGGAAAATATCAGCGAACGGATCATTGCGTACAGAAATCTTCCGGATATGCTTTCAAGCGATAAGGACGCTTATTCCCTTAGAAGGAGTATTACCACGGTATTTTATGAGATCTACTATAAGGTCTTTATGAAGGCCGTAAAGGATGAAAGCACTCTGACTCCGGTCCTGGAGATGTTCTTAAATTTCGGTTTTATGGATTTATCCTATGTAGGGGAGGAGCATGCCAAGGCTCTTTATGCTCTGTGTGCCCATCTGGATATCTGCAGTTCGGATCATATTTATACGATTTACGAATGGCTCAAGTGTATTTACAGAGGAGAGAAGGAGCCTTCCAAGAATCAGTTTGATATGAGCTATTCTGCACATTTGGCGGATCTGTATAAAAACGGGAAGATTACCAAGGAGCAGATACCGGAATACTTTGAGAACCATAGTATGCGGGTTCAGTTTGAGATTCAGAATATGTTTGCAACGGTCAATAAAACGACCTACGGAAAGATTTCCACCTTCTGTCCGGTTTTATGTGAGAACGACCTGCTTAACTCCATTGATAAGATGTTGGTAACGGCAGAAAAGCTGGAAGAGGCTTTAAATGAAGTCAGGAAGCTGGATTATTCCATATTTTACCGGGAAGTTCCTTTTTCAGATCCGGCAAAGGGCATAAACAGCGACCGTATCATGAAGGAAATCCTGCCCGATATAGTTCTGATGCCCAATGCAGGAACAAAGGCTATGATGTGGCAGGAAATATCAGGCGTTAAGAGCGATACGCCGGCACGTTTTATGTTCCCTGTTTTCACTGCCGTTGATTTGAATGAACTTATGCTTGAGACGATCGGTCGTTATCGCTGGGAAATGTGCCGCAGGCTGGAAGGCGTTCACTGGAACGATGTAAGGGAAAAATCTCTTACGGCAGAATACTGTACTTATATTCAGTTCTACCGCAATAACCGGGATCTGTCCACAGAGGCCAAGGAGAAGCTTAAAGCCACGTTGGCGCAGGCGAAAAATAATTACCGCGAGGTATTTGTAAAGGATTATATCAACTGGATCAAGTTTGAATCCAAAGGAAGTTTCAGGCTTAATAAGATCGCAAGGGACATTCTGGTCCGTTATTGTCCCTTTATAAAGACTGTCCGTGACGAATTAAAGGCCAATCCGCTGTATCAGACCTCCATCACGAAGTTTGAGGCGGATAATGCCAAGAAACTGCAGAGGTACAACGGGTTGTACAATAAATACACCCAGGCAGGAGGAGAGATCACGGAAGAACTCAATGATAACCTGCTGTTTTATCAGATGTAGACGGAAAAAAGCGTTTTGTGATTTTTCAATATTAGAGCAGCCAGACCGGTACAAACCAGTTCTTTTCATCAACAGGAAGCAGATCATTTGCCATGCAGATGACGCTTCCTGTTCCGATTTCTACCTTTAGTGTTTCTAATCCATCAAAGGTATCAGCTTTATTTACAGGTTCCAGAACACGAAAATTTTTTATGGCAGTTTTCCCGGGAGAAGCTGCTTTTTTAATTTCTATGGGCGATAGTATTCCGTTCTGATAAATCAATAAATCGATTTCCTTTTGGTCTTTATCTCTGTAGTAAAAAATCGGAGGTTCTTTTCCGGCATTCAGATAGCTTTTATAAATTTCTGAAAATACATAGCTTTCAAAAAATGCACCGGACATGGCGCCTTTTTCCAATGCTTCAGGGTTTCCCCATTTTAGCAGGTAAGCAGCCAGACCTGTATCCAAAAAATGGAGAAGAGGCATTTTTACAACACGTTTCAGTATATTGTTATGGTAAGGCTGTACGAGTGCAATAATATGGGACGATACTAAAATAGACAGCCACTTTTTTGCCGTAGGAGCGGAGATACCCGCAGCGTCCGCCAGTTCCCCGTATACAATTGGCCTTGATGTATGGGCGGCAACAACTGTCATAAAATTATAAAACTGCATTTCGTCGGCAACCTGGGCAAGGTCACGAATATCTCTTTGTAAATAAGTATCAACATAGGAACGATAATAGGTTTCGGGGTCAATTTTCCCGTCAGCGTAAAGTTCCGGCATGGAACCTCTGAATATCCGCTGATAGATTTCGTTTATTCCACGGGGGGTTACGTCAGCCAGGCGCTTTATCAGCCGCTTTGTGTCTGTAGAAAAGGGTTCGCTTGGTATTTGATATATTTCTGCGTCGGACAGTCCCAGTATATTCACGATACCTACACGCCCGGCGAGACTTTCGCTTACGTTGTTCATAAGGCGGAATACCTGGGAACCCGTTATCCAGAAGTCTCCCTTTTTCTTGGAACGATCTACGCTCATTTTAATATAAGGCAGCAGTTCTGTTGCATATTGAATTTCGTCGATCAGCACCGGAGGAGTATATCTCTGTAAAAACAGAGCCGGGTCACGCTTTGCCAGATATCTTATGTCGGGATCATCCAGTGTCACATATTTGCGCTCTATACCCTGCTCCCGCTGCATATCTGAAAGCATTTGCAATAAGGTTGTCTTTCCTACCTGCCTGGGGCCGGTTACCAGAAGTACAGGAAACATTTCGGAAATCTGCATAATAGTGTCTTCAGCAGCTCTTCTAATATATGTCATGGTTATCATCCTTTCAAAAGAAGTATATGGAGTTTTAAAAATAATATCTGGCCAAATGAAAATATAAATTTATTATAGACGTATTTTTAACCATCGTCAAGAAAGACCAGACAATGATTAGGAAGTTGTTATTCGAAATTTGAACATGATTAAAATTGTTTGTCACACTTTTTGTCCCATATTGTGGTGGGGGAGTTGGATTGATAAAATGGTATATGGAATAGAGGCTTGAAGAGATACGAAAGAAAGCGAATAAGAAATGGAGAAAAAAGAGATGGGATTTAGAGGAAGATTTGTATTGGTAGTTGCAGTAATTGTGCTTGCGTTTGGGATGCTGCCTTTGTCAGTTATGGCAGAAACGGATGGGGAGTTAAGCGTGAGCGGAAGTGCTTTGGAACTTTATGCGGAGATGACTTCTGAAAGTGGATTGGAGGCAATTACCGGGTTTTGCGGCGATTTGAGTGAGAACGAAGGGAGAAATGTCACTTATACCATTACGGATAGTGATGGGGATGGGACTTATGATTTGCTGAATATTGATGGGGTGGGGAGGATGAGAGATTATTCGTTTGATAATAATAGTTCTCCTTGGAGCTTTGTAAGTATTCAAGAAATAATGCACATTAGAAGAGTAATTATAGGAGACGGAGTTACGTATGTTGGCTCGTGTGCTTTTGCTAATTGTATTTCATTAAAGGAAATAATAATACCACAAGGAGTAACGACTATAGAATCCGATGCTTTTTTTAACTGTTATTCACTAGAAAAAGTAGCAATGCCGAGAGGGCTAATAACAATAGGAAACAACGCCTTTTGGAACTGCGATTCATTAAGAGAAGTGACAATACCGGAAGGGGTAACGACTATAGGAGAGGGTGCTTTTGGGTACTGCGATTCATTAAGAGAAGTGACAATACCGGAAGGAGTAACGACTATAGGAGAGGGTGCTTTTGAGAGTTGCGATTCATTAAAAGAAGTGACAATACCGGAAGGGGTAACAACTATAGGATGGTGTGCCTTTAAGGATTGCAGTTCATTAAGAGAAGTGACAATACTCAAAGGAGTAACAACTATAGAATACGCTACCTTTTGGGGCTGCGGTTCACTAGAAAAAGTGACACTGCCGGAAGGGCTAATAACTATAGGAATCGATGCCTTTATTTATTGCCGTTCATTAAGAGAAGTAACAATACCGGAAGGGGTAATGACTATAGGAACAGGCGCTTTTATAGATTGTGATTCATTAAGTAAAGTAACCCTGTCAGAAGGAGTAATGACTATAGGACAATTTGCTTTTTCTGGTTGTAGTTCATTAAAGGAAATGATAATACCACAAGGAGTAACGACTATAAAAAGCGGAGATTTTAGTGTTACTCCAAGGAATGTGATACTACTGGATAGCATGACATCTATTGGAGATGGAGGCATCAGACTTCAAACAATGTTTATTTATGATGATGAAATACCGCAGACAACAAAAGTAATGGGCTCATACCCAACATCAATCGTTAGATTTACAATAGATGGAGTGTTTGAGGTAGATAAAGGGAGCGTTACTATCTTACAAATTGATTTAGGCTCAACAGTTCCGGTAGAAATTCCTGACACCTTGAGCAATCGGCCTGTTACATTTGTCGCTAAAGAGTATCGTCATTTGGTTTCTGAAGAGGGACACACTCACAGATATGCTGAAGATGGTTTCTGTTCCATATGTGACAAAGAGTATGCTCTTGCTGATACAAACATAATCCCCACCGGCCCGGATACCTGGCGTGATAAAACTGGAATAGAAGGCTTCGTATACCGCCTCTACAATGTAGCCCTTATCCGCGATGCGGAGAATGCCGGACTTTCAGATTGGATGAATCGGTTGGGTACGAAGAAGGAAAGCGCTGCCGAGGTAGCAAGAGGATTTTTCTTTAGCGATGAGTTTTTAGACAGAAATTATACTAACGAACAGTATGTCGAATTTTTATATCGCACTATGTTTGGGCGGGACAGTGATGAAGGGGGAAAGGCATATTGGCTGAAATGTCTCGAAAATGGAGCGAGTCGTGAATATGTTTATCATGGATTTGCTGAATCCCAGGAGTTTACAGGGCTCTGCGAAGACTTTGGAGTTGACAGAGGGTCTGTGTCCTTAGGACAGTACCGTGACCAAAATATACAAGCTACCGGTTTTGTCGCAAGGCTGTATACCAAAATGCTGGGAAGAAGCTTTGATGATGATGGCATTGAATATTGGTGTGAAGAATATGTAACAGGTAAAAAGAGCATTGAAGATATTGCGGCTGACGGGTTCTTACATTCTCCTGAATTTACTGGTCAGAATTTGAGTGATAAAGAATTCGTTACCAGAATGTATGAAACCTTCTTAAACCGTGAGCCGGATGAAGCAGGATTGAATGATTGGGTTGGAAGGCTTAAAAGGGAAGAAATAACCAGAGACAGCCTTGTATATGGATTTACCAACTCTTCGGAGTTCGAAAAGTTGAAAGCGGAATATAATCTACCGTAAAAAATAGAATCAATCTTTCCATACAGAGAAAGAAAGTATTAAAAATGTAAATGTAATGAACTCAAACTTCGCACATAGATTT
>DEUB01000045.1 GCA_002362385.1 Lachnospiraceae bacterium UBA3273 | reverse complement strand
GATTATAGCATTACGGTTTTTGGAATGCAACCCGTTCTTTGAGATCTGTACGATTTTCGGATTTAGAGAATCTTTAGATACATCCATGTTATGCTTAATTAAACTTTTTAAAATCAGCTCTTTATACAATATATGAAAAAATTACGGAGAAAAATGGCTGTTTGCTGCGCTAAGGCAATCAGCGCCCTGATACAAAAACTGAAAAGAGGAAACGGACTGACGCTGCCCGGATATATCGCACGGATCATCGACCCCGACATCCTTCCCACACTTGCGGGCATGGTGCGAAAAAAAATCATAGTTACCACAGGCACTAACGGAAAAACAACAACAAACAGCATTTTGTGCCACATGCTGAAATCCGACGGCAGATCGGTTTTAATGAATGAAACAGGGGCTAATATGATGAACGGTATTGTTTCCGCCTTTGTTCTTGCTACCGACAGGCACGGGGTCCTCAATGTGGATTACGCCTGTATCGAAGTGGATGAGGCGGCATCCGTGCACATTCTTCCCTTATTAAAGCCTCACTGTATCCTTCTTACCAACATTTTTAGAGACCAGCTGGACCGTTTCGGCGAAACGGACAGTATCTGCGAAATGATTCGGGCATCTGTTTCCGGTGTTCCGGCAGCAAAACTGATCGTTAACTGCGATGATGTCCTTTCCTATTCGCTGGCCTTAAAGTGTCCCAATCCCGTAACGACCTACGGTATCAGCCAGCAGATATTTGACGGCGCTTCCCGTTCGGAAACAAGGGAAAGCATTTTCTGCAGGTCCTGCGGAAAAAAACTGACATTTTCCTTTTTTCACTATGGTCAGTTAGGTGTATACCGTTGTCCCGGCTGCGGTTTTTCCCGCCCGGCGCCTGATTATACCGCTGAAAATATTACTCTTTACAAGGGATACTATTGCTTTGACTTAGGCGGCTTTCATATTTATTCCCATACCCATACCGCCTATAACGTATATAACACCCTTTCCGCCTATGCCGCCCTTTGCTCTGTAAATGCGCTGGGAACCGGTTTTAAAGCTGCCATAGAGTCCTTTGATTACGGCAACCGGAGGGAAAATACTTTTATCATAAACGGCGCTTCCATTCAACTGCATTTAGCAAAGAATCCCATAGGATTCCAGCAAAAAATAGCCTTGATTTTAAACGATCCCCGCCCTAAGGATCTGATTCTTCACATCAACGATACGGCCTTGGACGGCAAGGATATTTCCTGGCTCTGGGACGTAGATTTTCATTACCTTTTAAAGTCCCGGATCTCATCGCTTTTTGTTAGCGGAACCCGCCGTTACGACATGGAACTCCGTTTAAAATATGAAGATATTCCCTGTACCTCCGTTTTGGACATGCGCACCGCAATAGAAAAGCTTGTCATAAGCGGCACAAAAAATCTGTATATTGTTGTCAATTATTCCGGGCTTTATCAGACAAACAGGCTGTTACAAGAATTGCAGGACGAAGAGAAAGGAGACTTTTAAAATGAAGCTTACTATCGGACATCTATATCCTGATCTGCTCAATTTGTACGGCGACCGCGGGAACATACAGTGCTTTGCAAAAAGGCTGCAGTGGCGCGGCATCGACGCCGACATCGTTTCCTGCCCTTCCGGCAGCAGGATCGATTTTGAAAAATTTGATATTGTATTGTTGGGCGGCGGCTCCGACAGAGAACAGGAGATCGTCTGCCAATATCTGAAGGAGGTACGGAGGGATTTTAAAGATTATGCAGAAGATGGCGGCGTTATCCTGGCTGTATGCGGCGGATACCAGCTCCTTGGCAACTATTATAAGACCTCTTCCAAAACCATCGAAGGACTTGGGATACTCGATATTTATACAGAATGGTCCCCAAAGCGCCTGATTCAAAACATTATCCTCAAAAATCCTTTTTTCCGCAACCCTATCGTAGGATTTGAAAATCACGGCGGACGCACTTACATCGGAGATTACGCTCCTTTCGGAAAAGTCCTTTTCGGTCTGGGAAACACCGGTAGATCCGGCTATGAAGGCGTAACCTACAAAAATATTATCGGCACTTACCTCCACGGACCTCTCCTGCCCAAAAATCCGGAAATCTGCGACCATCTGCTTAAAAAGGCTTTGATCCGGAAATACGGAAAGAGCATCAGGCTGACGGCGCTTCCGGACTCATTGGAACACACTGCCAACACCTACATTGTCAAACGCTTTGCCGGAAATAGGAATATCAATCATTGTTGATCGTTAACGCTCATTGACATTTTTTCTTCCATTGCCCTAATCTCTCCACTATCAGATAACCGATATATCCTGCGGCGCCTCCCACAATAACGCCTCCCAGAATATCCGTAGGATAATGCACATATAAATACAACCTTGAAAAGGCGATCAAAACTGCAATGACCAGGGCAGGCTTCCACAACTTCCCTTCCCCTGCCATCATAAGCGCCGTTACCGCCGCAAAGGAGATAGCCGTATGTCCGGACGGAAAAGAAAAATCAACCGGTCTTGCAATGAGAAGCCTGACGGAAGTATTTACATCATAAGGACGTATCCTCCCAAAAAGAGTTTTCAGTATTCCATTACACAAAAGAGCATCTACACATAATGCCGCTGCCAATACAGCCCCGCTTCTTCTTGTTTTTGGAATGATCAGCAAAATGACCGCCAATACAATCCAAACTGCCCCTGCATTTCCCAGCCTTGTGATAAAAGTCATTACCATATCTACAACTGGGGAGCGGATACTTTGTATCCAATCTAAAATACCAATCTCAATTCCCATTTTCTGCTATTCTCCTAGATAACTGCCAGCAATATCGTGCCGACCGTAATGCACACCACACCTAAAGCAGCCTTTTTTGTCAGTTTTTCATGGAATACGATCCAGGAAAAAGCAATCGTAACAAGAATGCTCAGTTTATCAATGGGCACAACCACGCTGGCAGGACCGTCCTGAAGCGCATGGTAATAACACAGCCAGGACGCTCCTGTGGCAAGTCCGGACAGCCCTATAAAGCCAAGCTCTTTTTTCTGTATTTCTTTCACTTTTTGCTGTTTGCCGGTAATAAAAACCATCCCCCATGCCATTACCAGAACAACCGTTGTCCGAATTGCCGTGCCAAGATTAGAATCAATCCCCTTGATCCCGATCTTTCCCAAAATTGCAGTCAAACTGGCAAATACAGCAGATAAAATCGCATAGATCATCCAGCTCCCGCCCTGTTTGCCTGTATCTGATACGGATTCTTTTCTGGTAATCATAAACATTGTTCCAACGCCGATCAGAACAATAGATACTGCCTTTTCCCATGTAAGTCCCTCATGCAAAAAAATAAAAGCCAGCAGCATCGTAATTACCGTACTGGATTTATCGATAGGCACAACCTTATTAATATCCCCCTTCTGCAGCGCATGAAAATAGCACAGCCAGGACGCTCCTGTAGCAAGCCCGGACAAAATAAGAAACAGCAGGGTTTTCCCGCCGATCTCTGTAATTCCTGTCCACGTTCCCGAAAGCAGAACCATCAGCCATGAAAACAACAGCACCACGACAGTCCGGACGGCGGTCGCAACATCCGAATCGGTTTTACGGATCCCACACTTAGCAAGGATAGATGTGACTCCTGCAAAAAAGGCGGAACCGACTGCATAAAATATCCACATAGTAACACCCTCTCTAAAAGTTTTTATAAACCTGACAATACACTCAATGCACTAAAAAACAATCGAGTAGGAGGGAGTGATTAACTACCGTCCTCTCACACCACCGTGCGTACCGTT
>DEUB01000052.1 GCA_002362385.1 Lachnospiraceae bacterium UBA3273 | reverse complement strand
AATCGAAAATCGGAATAATCCAAAAAATTCCGATATCGGAATTTTCTGGAAATGCAGGTCTTAAACAAAGGGTTCTGGCCGGAACGCTCCATCGGATATCTTGCCCGAAGTTTTGACAATTTAAAGCGTGGAGACGACTATGGCAGCACCAAATCTGTCATCCATATCGGATTTTTGGATTTTGATCTGCCTGATATTCCGCCGGAATTTTATGGCACATATAAATTGTTAAATGTTAAAAATCATTCGAAATACAGTGACAAATTTACTTTATCTGTGATAAACTTAAAGCATATAGATATGGCAACCGCCGAGGACAAGAAGTATCATATTGACAAATGGGCCGCACTTTTTAAAGCGGACACATGGGAGGAAATAAAAATGATTGCAGGAACAGATGAATATTTAAATGAAGTTTCATCAGAACTTTTTAAGAGTTTAGCCGATCTGGCAGTTCAAGAGGAATGTGAAGCCAGGGAAGAATACTACAGGGAAAGACAGTATATGACGGATTTAAGGCATGAAGTGGAAGAGGTTAAAAATGAACTGGCAAAAAGCACAGAAGAATTAGCAAGAAGTAAAGAAGATTTAGCGAGAAATAAAAAAGACCTGGCAAGAAATAAAAAAGACCTGGAAAAAAATAAAAAAGATCTGGAAAAAAGTAAAAAAGATCTGGAAAAAAATAAAGCAGATCTGGAAAAAAAGGACAAGACCATAAACACCCTAAATACCGAAAATGTTAAACTGCGGAAATTATTAGAGCAAAACAATATTTCTATTTCTTTTTAACTTTCTTCCTGCACAAAAACTCCCTCCGAAGTTCTCGGAGGGAGCCTTGAATATCACATTTCTTCAAATCGGTCTTTTTAACAAGCCATTGCAAATCTGGAAAGGAATCCTTCCAGTTCTTCACTTACTCCATTATAAGAAATAGTCAAAACCTTTGAGAAATCCATTGCCAGAACTCCCAGAATTGATTTTGCATCTACTGTATACCGGTTATACGAAATGTCGATGTCAAAATCACATTTTGTTGCAATCTGTACCAGCTCTCTTGCCTCATCAGGACCCATTGTTACCTTACGTACCGTCATCATGATAAAGACCACCTTTCTTTCATACTCCTCATACACCATATTACTCAATTTATTCATTATGGTGCAATTTTACATATTTGTTAATATTTCCTTTGTTGATTGCAATTATACCCATATTTTCCAAAATGTAAAGTTCTTTTTACAATACAATATTTTAACACATTAAAGCAGCACATAGTCCCTCCCGGCCTATCATTTTACCGTATTTTCCAAAGATCAATAACACATCAACTCCAGCCCGGTCTTCGCCTCAAACTGCTCCTTCCACTCTTTTGTGCAGAAAAATACAATCGCGCCCTGCCCGCCGTCCCAGGTAGCATAAAACAGCTTTTCCGATCCTTCGGGTTCCAATAAGGAGTTAAATATTCCCAGCACTTTGGAATCTATCCAGTCATACTCCACATCCATATCAAACCGGTAGATCTCATCCTGATAGGTCAGGCTGACTTCAATGCTTCCGCTGCCCTCCTCCCAATCCACATGATCGGTATTTACCTGAATATCCTTTATTTCGTCAAGGCTGCTGCCCTTAGAAAGCTCCAGCATACCATCTAATATATAATTGTAATCCGTAGTAAGATCCATTCCTTCAAAATCAAACCAGAACAGCTCTTTTGATCCTTCCCGGGCCGTCCTTTCTTCATCGTATGCCGGCGCTGCCATATACATTAAAAGCCATGTATAGGGATCTGATTCCACCGCTTCCAACAGATCATACTCCGTCATTGCCGTCCAGACTGATTCCACCGCTTCTTCCGACACATGCAGCCCTGTAGACTCCAGCACTTCGCCCCAGCCCTCTAACTGCCGGCGGACATCAGGAACTTTTGCAATATTTTCCGCCATCTCCTTTTCCCCGTCTTCTGTTTCCTGTTCCACTGCATATTCAAAAGCATCCGAAAGCCTTTCCGTTTCTTTTGCAGCATCCCGATATGCGCTTATTACAACGCTTACCATACACAACGCAAATACGGCTACCAGCGCCAAAACAAAAATCCAATCCGGTATATGGCGTCTTTTCTTCATACTTACCTTCTTTAGCCCCTTCTGCCCGCAAAGTCTATGCATCTCTTCAACCTGCTTTAAATCCTTAAAGCTTTCCTTTGCAATAACCGCAAAACCCCTTTTATTTTTATGAAAAAGGTAAAAGGCATTCTCCGTTTCCACCAGCCACTCCATGGATTCCCATCGGTAGAAATTTTTCCCCCGGGGCAGACACACTACAATTCCCTTCTCATCCAGAGAGGTCCTCCTCAGACCGCACTCCCAGTTTTTTACTGCCAAAGATCCTGCCTGCTTTTTAAGCTTTTTTTGCGGACTCCTGTAACGGCTCCGCAAAAGCAGGATGATCGTAATGGACACACTGTATCCTATTACAATCAGTCTGAAGCGGCCCATGGAAAAATTGACCCACAAAACTGCCGCTGCCAGAAATACCAGAAGTAAAGCAGCATTTATACTGAAACTGAGCGTTTTTCCAAAGGTTCCGCCGTTTATCATATCATCCGCTTCCATTTGGAAATGCACCCATCTTTCTTCGTTTACCATATAGGCAAAGTCCAGGCAGCCCTGCTCCTGCATGCCTTTTGATTCCGCCTCTTTTTCTTCCTCTTCCAAGGTATTGCGAAGCTGTTCCAAAAACGCTTCCCTTTCCTGATCGTGGGCAAAAACGCGCAAAGGAAGTATGATCCATGCCGATCTCTTATCAGGCAGCATATATCCCAACATCAGCAGCCGGCGCGTTATGCGAACCAATTCCATACTTTCACAGGATATCTCACTGTAATCGGCATCCCTGAAAGCCTTTAACCTGCCATCCTCGATCCAAACCGTCCATTGCTTTCCTGACAAGGCTTTTTTCATATTAGAATGAATGCTTAAAAATATAATGAGGTAAAGCAATATCAGCGCTGTCAGAAGGAATGCCGCAGCCCCCGGATAAAGCACCAGCAAAAATAGCACGACTAAGAGCATAACGGCCCATGATTTTCTATCATTTTTTAACTGCTCTAAAAAGGATTTGGTACAGAATTCCGAAATTTCTTTTTTATCCATGATATATTCGTATTTCTTATGGTTCATACAAATCCCCTTTTTTAGTTCTTACTTAAGCAACGATCCTGTGCCCTGCGCCGATTCTCTTTCCTATACCGTGATAATAAACCAATATACCAAAAATCATCACAATAGCAGCGAGCCTTCGGAAATATCCTCCTCTTTTTGCCCAGTTAATAAGCCGCTCTACCGCTTTCTTTTTCTTTTCTTCCGGCATACTACATTCATCATCATTAAAATACAGAAGCAGATATGCCATTCCGGCGATCATGGCAGCAGTGGCATAAATCTCTATGTAAAACGTATCTCCCGTCTTTGGCTCTTTCCCGTTTCCTCTTGAAGCCTGGCCTGTACCAGCCGGAACAACGGAGCTGTTGTCCCCTGTGGCATTTCCGGTCTGGGAGACATTGCCGTCTCCCGGCACGCCCGAATTGTCCGGAGAATTCGTATCATCCGAAATGTTAGCACCGTCCGTAACATCTGAATTGCCCGGATTATCCGTCCCACCGGGGGCATCCGTATTGCCGGGCGTATCTGTGCCGCCGGACTGTCCCGGGTCATTTTCGCTAACGCTGTCATTTCCGCTGACAGAAGGGGTATCTCCTTTTTCCGCCGGGAGAATCTCAGTCCTGACCGCCCCACAGTCCATACAGGTATAGGTCTTTTCCCCTTCCCTGCCTACCCCCGGCTGTTTGGTAACTGTGCCCTCATCCCATTCATGAACCTCTGCCGCAGTCTTTAATTCCCCGCAGCTGCATTCCTTCCAATGGGTGCTTTCATCATGCTTCCAGTCCCATGCATCCTCGGCAGGGTGTTCCCAGACGGCATAATAGGTCTGGGGAGCACTGATATGCTGATCAAAAAAGCGGTCGTTCATGGTAATAATTGTCTGGCTATTCTCCTTTCTCCACCCCAAAAAGGTATGTTGTTCCCGCACCGGTACATCGGTTGGATCATAAAAAAGACTGCTGTAGTACCAATGATGGCAATATTGTTCATAATGAACCCTCTCTTCGTCCACAAACCTGACCCTGTATATGGTATCACCTAAAGCAATCCCTGTATCGCTGCTTTGGTCTCCAAAAGTGCCGCTGCTTTGCATACAGTTATTTAAATACATCTCTCTGCCGTTGCATCTGCACTTCCATTCAGCACTCCAGTACTTTCCTCTTTCAAAATAGAAATAATAGTTATATACGAAATTTTCTCCCTCTTTATTTATTTCTACCCGTTCCGGTTCTATATCGATATAGGAATTTCTGTCATCTCTATTATCAGACAGCCTTAAAAATACTTCTCCAAATTCCGGTTCTCCGTCCCCCTCATATCCTTCAACAGTAAGTTGACACCGAACCCAAAATAATTCCTCCGCTTTTACCAAAGAAGCCCCCGGCCCTTCAGAGATTCCCGCAGCCAAAACCACGCTCAAAAATATTGCCGTAAATCTTTTCCAAAAGCTTTTCGCCATTTTCCCACGCATTCCTCATAATCTCCTTTCCAAAAAACCGTATAAAATAAAATTATCATAATTTGGAAAAAATAACAATGTCTTTCAAAAAACCCTGCAATTACCGAAGCAACCGCAGGGTTCTATCATTCTTCTATCTATTACTTTTACTGCACGTTCAGATTGGAATATCCCATCAGGCTCTCGTCCACCTCTCTGGCGGCTTCCCTTCCTTCTCTGATCGCCCAAACCACTAGGGACTGTCCCCTGTGCATATCTCCCGCCGCAAACACATTGTCCACGTTGGTCTTATATGCCCCTGTCCCGGTTTTCACATTGGTCCTCTCGTTCACTTCCACTTTGAAAGCATCCGTTACGTATTTCTGGCTTCCCAAAAAGCCTGCCGCTATCAAAACGATCTCCGCAGGAATTACCCGTTCGCTGCCTTCCGCCTCGCTCATTTTCATACGGCCCGTTTCCCCGTCCTTTTCCCAGTTTAAGCCCACGATCTTAACGCCGGTCAAGTTGCCGTTCTTATCTTTGATAAACTCTTTTACCGTGGTTTCATAAATACGGGGATCATGGCCGAAAAGGGCAATTGCCTCTTCCTGCCCATAATCGGTCTTTAAGACCTTAGGCCACTCCGGCCAGGGGTTATCGGAAGCCCTCTTATCAGGCGCTTTGGGCATCATTTCAAGCTGGGTCACACTCTTTGCGCCGTGCCTTAAGGCTGTTCCTACGCAGTCATTCCCCGTATCGCCGCCGCCGATGATGACCACGTTTTTGCCTTTGGTGTCAATATATTTCTTATCCTTAAAATCCGAGTCTAACAGGGATTTTGTATTGGCCGTAAGGAAATCCACGGCAAAATAAATTCCTTTCGCGTCTCTGCCCGGGGCTTTTATGTCCCTGGGATTGGAGGAACCGCAGCAAAGCACTACCCGGTCAAAATCCGCCAGTATCCTGGAGGCTTTCACATCCTTTCCGATGTCGGCGCCGGTAACAAAAATAACGCCTTCCTCTTCCATGATCCGGACCTTCCGGTCTATGATGTGTTTTTCCAGCTTCATATTGGGGATGCCGTACATTAACAGCCCGCCGACCCGGTCGTTCCTTTCAAATACCGTTACCAGATGGCCTCTTTTATTGAGCTGGTCCGCACAGGCAAGGCCGGAGGGGCCGCTTCCAATGACGGCGACCTTTTTGCCGGTCCGCACCTTCGGCGGCTTTGCCTTGGCATAGCCTTCCTCATAGGCTTTTTCGATAATGGCATGTTCATTTTCCTTGGTTGCCACCGGATCTCCGTTCAACCCGCAGGTACACGCCGCCTCACAAAGGGCCGGGCATACCCTGGAAGTAAATTCGGGAAAATTGTTTGTTTTTTTCAAACGGTTATAAGCTTCCTTCCAGTTGCCCATATATACCAGATCATTCCATTCCGGTATCAGATTGTGTAAAGGGCATCCCGAAGCCATACCGCAGATCATCATGCCTGCCTGACAAAAAGGAACGCCGCACTCCATACAGCGCGCCCCCTGCTGTTTCTGCTTTTCCTCCGGAAGATACGTATGGAATTCGTTAAAGTGTTTAAGCCTGCTCTTAGGCGTTTCCGCATCGCCGGTCTGCCTTTCGTATTCTATAAATCCTGTTGGTTTTCCCATGTCCGCACCTCCTACTCTTCCTTATTTTTATTGGCGTAAAACGCCTCGATCTGTGCCTGTTCCGCGCTCATGCCCTTTTCTTCCATCTGGACAATGGCTTTTAACATGGTTTCATAGTCATGGGGAATGATCTTTTTAAACTTAGGCAGATATTCTCCGAAGTTTTCCAGGATCAGCTTGCCTTTCTCCGAATTGGTATAAGACACATGCTCTTTGATCAGATCCTTTAATTCCAACACATCATATTTGGATGTGATCTCATAGGAAGAAACCATTTCCTTGTTGACCTTCGTATACAGGCTGTTATCCTCATCCAGCACATAAGCAATGCCTCCGCTCATACCTGCCGCAAAGTTCTTTCCTACCTTGCCCAAGATAACAGCCCGGCCTCCCGTCATATACTCGCATCCGTGATCGCCGCAGCCTTCCACCACCGCAATTGCCCCGGAATTTCTGACACAGAAACGTTCTCCGGCAACACCGTTAATAAATGCCTTTCCGCTGGTCGCTCCATACAAGGCCACATTTCCGATGATAATATTTTCATCCTGCTTAAATCTGCTTCCCTTAGGCGGATATACGATCAGTTTTCCGCCGGATAAGCCCTTGCCGAAATAGTCGTTGGAATCTCCCACCAGCTCTAAGGTCAGCCCTTTGGGAATAAAACCGCCAAAGCTCTGCCCGCCGGCGCCATTGCATAACACCCGGTATGTATCTTCCGGAAGAGTATTGTAAAATTTCTTTGTGATCTCCGCGCCCAGGATCGTGCCGAAGGCCCTGTCCGTATTGGTCACATCCACTTCTATGCTTCTCTTTGTCCCTGTTTCCATGGCCTTGGAAAGCTGTTTTAAAAGCACCTTTTCATCCAGGGTCTTCTCCAGCTTAAAGTCATAGACCTGCCTGGGATCAAAAATAACTTTTTCCTTCATCCCCGCATAAGGATTATTGATGATATTGCTAAGGTCGATCTTGGCGAACCTGCCGTCCACATTCTCCCTTACCTTTAAAAGCTCCGTGCGGCCAACCAGCTCGTCAATGGTCTTAACGCCCAGCTTCGCCATATATTCCCGCATTTCCTCTGCGATAAAGCGCATAAAGTTTTCCACATATTCAGGTTTACCCTTAAATCTTTTACGAAGCTCCGGATTCTGGGTGGCAACGCCTACCGGACAGGTATCCAGATTGCATACCCGCATCATGACACAGCCCATGGTTACGAGGGGCGCCGTGGCAAAGCCGTATTCCTCTGCGCCCAAAAGCGCTGCGATGATAACGTCCCGTCCGCTCATCAGTTTTCCGTCCGTTTCAATGCGCACCTTGTTGCGCAGCCCGTTCATGATCAGAGTCTGATGGGTCTCTGCAAGCCCCAGCTCCCAGGGAAGTCCCGCATTGTGGATGGAGTTTCTCGGCGCGGCGCCTGTACCGCCGTCATAACCCGAAACAAGAATAACCTGGGCTCCCGCTTTTGCCACGCCGGCCGCTACCGTTCCCACACCGGCTTCGGAAACCAGCTTTACGGAGATCCTGGCATCCTTATTGGCATTCTTTAAGTCATAAATAAGCTGTGCCAGGTCCTCGATGGAATAAATATCATGATGGGGCGGCGGGGAGATCAGGCCCACTCCCGGCGTTGAATGACGGGTCTTTGCGATCCAGGGGTAAACCTTCCCTGCAGGCAGGTGTCCGCCTTCTCCGGGCTTCGCCCCTTGTGCCATCTTGATCTGGATCTCCTTTGCGCTTGTTAAATATTTACTGGTAACGCCAAAACGTCCCGATGCAACCTGTTTGATCGCCGAACACCTATCCAGTCCGTCCGCTCCTACGGAAAGTCTCTCCAGATCCTCTCCGCCTTCTCCCGTATTGGACTTTCCGCCCAGGTTATTCATGGCAATGGCAAGGCATTCATGGGCTTCCTTGGAAATGGATCCATAGGACATGGCTCCCGTTTTAAATCTCTTTACAATGGAATCCACACTTTCTACCTGCTCGATGGGCACTCCTTTTTTAGGATAATTAAAATCCATGAGGCCCCTGAGCGTCTTGATCCTGCTCTCATCGTTAACGCAGGCCGTATACTGCTTAAACAGACCATAATCGCCCCGGCGGGTGGATTCCTGAAGAAGATGGATGGTTTCCGGATTGTAAAGATGTTCGTCTCCTCCGCTTCTCATTTTATGATGTCCCGGACTTTCCAGGGACAGATCCGTTTCCAGTCCCAGGGGGTCAAAGGCCATGGAATGCAGTTCATTTACCTGATTTTCAATATCCTTTACGGTAATACCGCCCACACGGCAGACCGTGCCGCTGAAATATCTGTTGACCAGATCATAGTCCAATCCGATGGCCTCAAAAATTTTGGAGCCCTGATAGGACTGGATGGTGGAAATACCCATTTTGGAAGCGATCTTGACAATGCCGTGGAGCACCGCGTCGTTATAATCATTTACCGCCGCATAATAATCCTTATCGAGCATCCGGTTATCAATCAGCTCCTTGATGGATTCCTGCGCCAGATAGGGATTGATGGCGCAGGCGCCGTAGCCCAAAAGGGTTGCAAAATGATGGACCTCCCTGGGCTCCGCCGATTCTAAGATGATCGCCACGGAAGTACGTTTTTTGGTGGTTACCAGATGCTGCTGCAGGGCGGAAACCGCCAAAAGGGAAGGAATAGCCACATGGTTTTCATCCACACCCCGGTCCGACAGGATCAAGATATTCGCCCCGTCCCTGAAGGTACGGTCCACTTCCACAAACAAGCGGTCAATGGCCTTTTCCAGACTGGTGTTCTTATAATAGGTAATGGGAACCACCGAAACCTTAAAGCCGTCTGCCTTCATATTTTTAATTTTCAGAATATCCGTATTGGTCAAAATGGGGTTGCGCACCTTCAGCACGTTACAGTTTTTGGGGGATTCCTCCAAAAGATTGCCGTCAGTCCCCACATAAACCGTGGTGGAGGTTACCACTTCCTCCCTGATGGCGTCGATGGGGGGATTGGTTACCTGGGCAAAAAGCTGTTTAAAATAATTAAATAACGGATGTTTTGTTCTGCTCAATACCGGCAGGGGCGTATCCACGCCCATTGCCGCAATGGCTTCGGAACCGTTTTTCGCCATAGGGAGGATAGTCTGCTTTAATTCATCGTAGGTATAGCCGAATGCCTTCTGCATCCTCTGTCTTTCCTCATAGGTAAATTCCGGCACCCTGATATTGGGGATTTTTAAATCCCTGAGCTCTACCAGATTGGAATCCAGCCATTCGCCGTAGGGCTGTTTCCCCGCATATCCCTGCTTTAACGTATCATCGTCGATGACTTCTCCCTTTACCGTATCGATCAAAAGCATCTTGCCGGGATGCAGCCTTTCCTTCTTTACGATCTTAGCCGGGTCTATAGGAAGAACGCCTACCTCTGAAGATAGGATAACCTGCCCGTCGTCGGTAATATAGTATCTGGAGGGCCTTAACCCGTTCCTGTCCAATACCGCTCCCATCAGATCCCCGTCGGAAAACAGGATGGACGCCGGTCCGTCCCAGGGCTCCATCATGGTGGCATAATACTGGTAGAAATCCTTTTTTTCCTGGCTCATGGTCTTGTTATTTGCCCAGGGCTCGGGAATCGTGATCATAACAGCCAAAGGAAGGGGCATTCCGCTCATTACCAAAAACTCCAGGGTATTGTCAAGCATTGCCGAGTCGGAACCGGAAGCATTGATGGCCGGAAGCACCTTATGAAGCTGTCCCTTTAAGTGAACGGATTCCATATTTTCCTCACGGGCCAGCATTTTATCCGCATTGCCCCTGATGGTATTGATCTCCCCGTTATGGACGATAAATCTGTTGGGATGTGCTCTTTCCCAGCTGGGATTGGTATTGGTGGAAAATCTGGAATGCACGATGGCAATTGCCGATTCATAATCCTCATCCTGCAGATCCTTAAAAAAGGTGCGCAGCTGTCCCACCAGGAACATGCCCTTATATACAATGGTCCGGCTGCTTAGGGAAACCACATACACGGAATCTGTAGACTGCTCAAAAACGCGCCTTACTATATAGAGCATGCGGTCAAAATCCAGTCCTTTTTCCACATCCGCAGGCTTTTTGATAAACGCCTGCATAATGCAGGGCATACATTCCACAGCCTTATGTCCTAAAACACCAGGAACCGTAGGCACCTCTCTCCATCCCAGAAAGTCCAGGCCCTCTTTTTCCACAATGATCTCAAACATTTTTTTAGCCTGGTTTTTTTGGAGCTCATCCTGGGGAAAGAAAAATGCGCCTACGCCGTACTCCCTCTCTTTGCCCAAAAAAATACCGAGGGTCTTAGCGACTTTTGTGAAGAATTTGTGCGGAACCTGTGTCAGGATTCCAACTCCATCACCCGTCTTACCCTCGGCGTCTTTGCCGGCTCTGTGCTCTAAATTTTCTACGATCTTTAATGCGTTCTCAACTGTTTCACGGCTCTTTGTGCCATTGATATTCACACAGGCGCCGATACCGCAGTTGTCATGCTCAAATTCTTCCCTGTAAAGGGGAGGCTTTGGCATGCTTAACCTTGCGTCAAACATGATAAATCTCCTTTCCGGTCTATATAAAGCTTTTGTGTTCGTGAAATTTACTATACACCTATTTTCTCCCCTTGTAAAGAAAAAATTTTTATAAATCGTCTGATAATTCGACATCTTTTAATTATTTTAAAAGTTTTCAGTCTTCTTTGCCGGTTTTCTTTCATTTTTTCATTTTCCACACACTTTCTCTTACAAAAAAGCTGCAAAATGCCGCTGTCAAAACGGCCGTTACCGCCATACTCCTCCTGTCGGAAAATATAGGGCTCAATGTTTCCGTTGTGCTTATAAGGTAAATTACCGCATTGACGCCGCCATGTAAAACAAGGGGCGCTTTCAGGGTTTTATATTTTTCAAACGCCCATGCCAGGATACATCCCATGAAAAAACCATACATCATCTGGACAATATTCCCATGGCAGGCTCCAAAAACCAGGGACGAAAAAGGAATGGAAAGGCCGGCGGGAAAATATTTCCTCATTCTCCCGTAAACAAGCCCCCGGAAAACAAGCTCTTCTTCTAAAGGCTGCAGGATACCGTAATTTATCAGCCCTAAAATAACCGGAACGGAATACTGCATGTCCGCCGCTTCCCGATAAGCTCCCGAAGCCCCTGTAAGTCCCAGGCGGGCGATCAGAATATTTAAAAATAATGCCGCACTGACAGAAAAGCCTATAAGAGGAGCCAGATTCCTTAAAAGCCTCTCATCATTTCTCCTTTTTACCACATGGGATATAGGCCGTACCTTTTCCCTGTTGTACATTTTTGCAAATACCGCAGCGCAGATAAGCGCCGATATCCCGTCCAAATATACCGCTATCCGACGGGAGTCCGCCGCAGGAGTACTATACTGCCGAAATATATTCCCTAAAAATATTCTGCCCGCCGCCTGAAAAAAGAACAGGATCAAAAAAGACAATGCGAGATCATATACGATGGGGGACAAAATACGGACGCTTTTCTGCCATCCGCTTATTTTTGTCCCGGCGTCCGTCATTTTTTCTCCCGTTATGATATAAAAAAGCTCTCCCAAATTATCCGTAACATAAGCAGCCCCCGCTTCTTCCAGTTCCCCTTCCGCTCCATAGCCGTAGGATACCCCGGCACACTTTAATCCCAGATCCCTTGCGCCCTCCACATCAAATTTTCGATCTCCCACCATCAGGACATCCCCGGCAGGAACCTTTTTTTCATGGAAAAGCCGCAGAAGAGTCTCTTCTATCACTTCTTTTTTCTCCGACCTTCTCCCATCCTTTTCGCTCCCCGTCACGACCTGGAAATACTGACGGATCTCAAAATGCTTTAATATTCTTTCCACAAATTCCTGGGGCTTGCTGGAAGCCACGGCAAGATGGACCCCTTTTTTTCTCAAAGAAACCAGAAACTCCTTCATGCCGGGATAGATCTCGTTTTCATAAAGCCCTGTCTTTTCAAACCTTTCCCTGTATTTTGCCACCGCCGTATTTGCG
Source organism: Lachnospiraceae bacterium UBA3273 (assembly GCA_002362385.1). Lineage (GTDB taxonomy): Bacteria > Bacillota > Clostridia > Lachnospirales > Lachnospiraceae > UBA2882. The sequence continues at coordinate 13,563 of DEUB01000052.1, read as the reverse complement.
GCCGCTTCATCCATACCATAAAACTCCTGAAAGCTTTTTTTAAGCGGCGGCCCGATAAAAGGCTCCAGCTTATTGAGATCCGGTTCTTCTATTCCCTGGGCGCACAAAGCGTACTGCACCGATTTGCAGATCCCCTCCTTTGGGTCCGTCAGTGTGCCGTCCAGGTCAAAAAGGACATAGTGATACATCCTGCATTCCTCCATATTTCTTATTTTTTCTTGTGTTGTCCGTTCCCGCCCTGTATAATGAGAATAGCACAAAAACTTCAAGGAAGAAACTCTATGAAATCTAAAATTCGTGAATTACTGGAATATGTTGTTATATTTGTTGTGGTAGTGGTTCTTGTCTGGCTGATGGACACCTTTTTGATCGTAAATGCAAGGATTCCTTCCGAATCCATGGAAAACACCATTATGACCGGAGACCGTATCATAGGCAGCCGCCTTTCCTACAAAACAGGGATCCCCCAGAGATACGACATCATCATTTTCCGATATCCCGACGATGAATCCGTCCTCTATATCAAGAGGATCATCGGACTTCCCGGCGAGACGGTAACCATTATAGACGGCAAGGTCTATATCAACGATTCCCCCGAGCCTTTAGACGATTCTTTTACCCCTGAAGCGCCTGTGGGATATTTCGGTCCCTATACGGTTCCGGGAAACAGCTATTTTGTACTGGGCGATAACCGGAACGATTCCTTTGATTCCCGTTACTGGGAGAATACCTTTGTCAAAGAATCCCAGATATTAGGCAAAGCCAAATTCTGCTATTTCCCTTTTAACAGGTTTGGGAAGATCGAATAAACCTGCTGTTTTGGAATATCCAACAAAATTGCTGTTTTGAATATCCAATAAAATCACGTTCTTGACAAACTCTTTTTAACCGTTTATAGTTTGTATCAATCAAATATCATTTGCTAGGGGGGCCCAAAGGGCTGAGACTGCTGTCTGCATCGGACAGCTGACCCTCACTACTTGAACCGGATAATACCGGCGTAAGGAAGCAGTTTTTTCGGGTTTAACGGTTTCTATCCGTATACCCGTTCAGACCACAGCTACTTTAGTAGTCCCCTCCTATGAAATCATAAGGAGGTTTTTTTATGTCACATTTTATTATCGCAGAAGACGGCTATTATGCCCTGACAAAGACCGGCTACATTTCACTTGTCGTCGTATTGATCCTCGTCATGCTCATTACCGCCTTCATCACAGACAAAAAGCAGGATTCTAAAAAGATCAATGCCAAGCAGCTGACCTTTGCAGGCATTGCCTTAGCTCTCGCTTTTGTAACGTCTTACATCAAATACGAACTGCCCATGGGCGGCTCCGTAACCCTTTTCAGCATGTTCTTCATCTGCTATGTAGGTTATCTTTACGGCGTTAAGGTCGGCATCATTACCGCCTTTGCCTACAGTATCCTTCAGTTCATCCAATCCGGCAGCACCTACTTTCTTACGCCCTTTCAGGTCTGCTGCGACTATTTCTTTGCTTTTACCGCTTTAGGGCTGGCCGGCATCTTTTACAAAAAAAAGCACGGGCTGACCATAGGCTACCTGACCGCCTGCCTTTTCAGAGGCCTGTTCCATACCATCGGCGGCTACATTTACTGGATGGACTATATGCCCGAATGGTTCCCTAAGGCTTTAACAAGCGTATATTCTATTATCTATAATTACAGCTATATTTTGGCTGAAATGATCATTACCCTGATCATCATAAACCTGCCCCCGGTAAAAAAAGCTCTGGAGCGGGTAAAAGAAATGGCGCTTTCCTGATTTGTATGGTAAAATGTACCCAAAGGGCAGATACATGTTTTACCCCAAATAAGGAGGGATTCCAATGATTACCATCAGTCTTTGTATGATCGTTAAGAATGAAGAAGCAGTTTTGGCAAGATGTCTGGATTCCATCGCGGGTTTAATGGATGAGATCATAATTGTAGATACCGGTTCCCACGACCGCACAAAAGAAATTGCAGCCAAATATACAAAAAATATCTATGATTTTACATGGACCGGCAATTTCAGCGATGCCAGAAACTTTTCTTTTTCCAAGGCGACCAAGGATTACATATACTGTGCAGACGCAGACGAAATTCTGGATGAGGAAAACCGGAACAAGTTCCGGATGCTGAAAAAAGGGCTGCTGCCCAATATCGATATCGTACAGATGTATTATGCCAACCAGCTTTCCTATAATACCATTTACAATTATGACAAGGAGCTGCGTCCCAAGCTTTACAAAAGGATCCGGACCTTCGTATGGGAAAACGCCATCCACGAGGCCGTCCGTTTAGACCCCCTTATTTATGACAGCGACATTACCATTGAACACTGTCCCACTTCAAATCACAAGGCCCGGGATATAGCTGCCTTTGAAAAGCTTATAAAAGACGGGATCCGTCTGAATCAGAAGCTCCACAACCTTTACGCCAAGGAGTTGTTTATTTCCGGGGAACCCCGGGACTTTATCAAGGCATATCCCTTCTTCTCCGCTTCCGTAAAGGATACGGAAAGAAGTGCGGATGAAATTTTGGAGGCATGCTGCATCTGCGCAAGGGCGTGTCTGATCTCCAAAGAATATCTGGACTTTTTCAAATATACCACCAAAGCCATTGCCAGCGGCGGCTGTAGTGAGATCTGCTGCGAACTGGGAGAATATTATTACTCCGCAGAGGATTTGGAAGAGGCATGTATCTGGTATTATAATGCGGCCTTCGAATCGGAAAGCGCCTTAAGCCTGCGCCACCATACGGATATTCCCCTGACGGCTTTGGCGGACTGCTACGACGAAATGGGCATTTCCGATGAAGCCGCCCGTTACCGTCAGAAGGCGATGGAATCCAAAAAATGATAGGAATAGATATAAATGCCCGCCACCGTCTTTCCGGTAAGCTTTTCCAGGGCTTCTTTATAATAATCAAGCTGGGTCTGATACCTTTGTATCAGATCCTCTTTTTTATTTACCCGGTCCGTTTTGTAATCCATCAGATAGATTTCTCCCTGCTTTTCATAGTAAGCGTCGATGATCCCCTGGATCAGCATAGTTTCCTCTTCCGGGAACTTTGGATCTACCCTTTTTGCAGGAATAGCCATGACAAAAGGCTGCTCCTTAAACAACATCCCCGCCTTGTCCGCTTCCGCCATTTCCATGGCAAGGCCGCTTTCTAAAAAAGCTTCCACCTTATCCATGTTTACCAGGGCGAGTTCATCTTTTTCCATCTTTCCCTGAAGCAGGATCTCATCCTTCTGGCGCATTAACAGCTCTTTCTTCTCTTTACGCCCCTTTGCCTTTGCAAATTCCTTAAAGTCTAAAAGCTCCATCAGCCGGTGATAAGCCGTACCTCTCGTGGCGCCTCCCGCCTCTTTCTCCTCCTGCATAAACAGAGGGACCACGGACTTATCCTGCTCCGTTTCAAATTCCACAAGAGTCTGTTCATCCTCATGGAGCGCCGCCATCTTTAACTCCGACACGCTTGTCTTTGTATATAATCCTTTTAACTCCCCGTGGGGATAAGGAAAGCTTATTTTCTCCCTGATCCTTCCTTCCCCTTCTGCCTGTTCCGACAACGCTTCCTTTTCTGCCCGTTCTTCTTCGGCAGCTATCAGTTGCTTTAAGGCCTCCTTTAAGACCTTTTTTTCAAACTGCCCCCTGACTGCCTCCCTTTTCAGATCCTCTTCATGATAAATGCGGATCGCCGGAAGCTTGTCCGTATCATCCTTATACAGGCTAAAAGCGTGCATAAGGAGTTTTAAATAGCTGTTGCTTTCCAGAAGGAGCTCGGGTTCCACCTTCCTCTCATTTACAGGCAGCAAAAGCTGTCCCCCGTTTAGGCCTGCGCATTCCTTCACAGCCTTCTCAAATTCATCTGACACTCCTGTCATAATCAATTTTTCCCTGGCCCTGGTCAACGCCACATACAAAACTCTCAGTTCTTCTCCCAACTCTTCGGCCTTCATCTTTTCGGCGATCATTCTCTGCTTTAAGGTCTTCCGTTTTACTCTAAGCTCTCTGCTCCTGTATTCCATACCGATACCCATATCCGTATGAAGGAGCAGGCTTCCCGTCAGATCCCGCCTGTTAAAGGTCTTTGAAAGCCCTGCCACAAAGCAGACGGGAAATTCCAGTCCCTTGCTCTTATGGATCGTCATAAGGCGCACCTGGCCGCTGTTCTCATCCGTTCCTTCCCCATAATCCACCTCATATTTTTCCAGCTGCTTCATATACTGTAAGAAACCGAACAGACCGTGTATCTGCAATCTTTCATAATCCACCGTCTTCTCTAAAAGCATCTCCACGTTTGCCCGCCTTACGCCACCTGCAGGCAGGGCCGAAACATATTCCAAGTATCTGTGCTCCCTGATGACCAGATACAAAAGATCATGGACCGACTCCGTTTTCGCCATGCTCCGGTATCTGCGAAGTTCCCGGATAAAGGCTTCCGCCTTTTCCCCGCCGGATAATTTAAGCTTTTCATAAAGACTGCTTTTCTGCCCCTTGGGTATCTCCGCTAAGGAAATCTTTGCCAGTTCCTCATCGCTAAATCCGTACAAAGGCGATTTTAAAACTGCTGCCAGAGGAATATCCCTGCCCGGATTGACTAGCACCTCTAAGAGTTTCAAAAGCGTCTGGATCTCTGTAGCGGAAAAGTAGCCCGTCCTGCTGGGAACGCTTGCCGGGATTCCTTCTTTTTTCAGTATTTCCTGCAGGCTTTCCAAAAGGCCCGAAGCGGAGCGCACCAGAATCACGATGTCCTCGTAAACAACAGGCCGCAGCCTGCCCGTTTCCTTGTCCGTCACATATCCTTCCCTCACAAGCTCCTTGATCTTATCCGCGATCATATAGGCTTCCCCTTCTGTCTTGGACAGAGCCGCCCCTTTATTTTCTCCGGCGTTTCCTTCATTTTCCCCGCTGCATTTTTCATAGATCAATAATTCGGACATAAATTCTGTCAAGCTATTTCCTGCTGCAGTCTCTTTTCCTGCTTCTGCTTTATCTCCTGTTGCAGTCCCTTTTCCTGCTTCTGCTTTATCTCCTGCCGCAGTCCCTTTTCCTGCTTCTGTTTTCTCTCCTGCCGCCGTTTCCGGCAGCATTTTTGCTTCTCCTGCCGCGGTGCTCTCTTCCCCTGCTTCCGAATACGCTTCTTCCGGATACTCTGCTTCCGGGTACTCTGCCCCCGGGTATAAAGCCGCGTCCTCATCATAGGTAATGCCGCCTGTCTCCGCTCCCATCAGAGGATAAAAAACGCAGTTGACCAGATCTATGACTTCTTTTCGGCTTCTGAAATTCTTTTTTAAGTCGATCCTGACATTTTCTTTTCCCCGGGCCTCATATCGATGATATTTTTCCAGAAAAATTTCCGGTCTCGCCATGCGGAATTTGTAAATGCTCTGCTTCATATCCCCCACCATAAAGCGGTCCGGAGCTTCTCCCTCCTCTCTGGAAACGGCTGACAAAAGCACCTCCTGCACCTCGTTGCTGTCCTGATATTCATCGATCATGACCTGGGCATAATAATCCTGATACCATTTTGCCGTGTCGGTGGGCTTCCCGTCTTCATCCACTAATATTTTTAAAGCCAGATGCTCCATGTCCGAAAAGTCAACAATGTTTTCCTTTGCTTTATCTGCTGCAAACCGTTCCATAAACTGAAGAGTCAAATAAATAAGCGGTTTTAAAAGCCTGCCTGTTTTCTGCATATCTTCCACGACCGCTTCGGTTGTATCAAAAAAATAAGCCTCCTTACACGCCGCAAGCCGCTTCCTTATGCGCTCCCTTAACTGCTTTACCTGTTCCTTTTTATCCTCGTCGCACTGCCCTTTCCTTATAGCAGGCAGCCTGTCGAAACCGATCTCAAAGATCCTTTCCTTCAGCCCCACATAGCTTACCGCCTTTGCAGCGCCTTCTATCTGCTCTTTCTCCTTCTCAAAAGCGGGCAAATAACCGACAGGCCCGTCAGCCTGTTTGCATATCTCCATCATTTCCCCATAAAGCTTTGCCATTCTTCCCAATTTTTGCGACACATTTGTCACAATCTCTTCAGCCAGGGAACTTTGTAAAAAATCCTCTCCTTCCGGCCTTTCATAATCCTGCAAAGCCCCAAAAAGCCACTTTTCCGGAAAAGGCAGGCTCATGACAAAATGATAGAGCTTATCCGTCATTTCTTCTACCGCCCTGTCCCTTCCTTTCTGTGAAAAAACATCCGAAAGATTCAAAAAATCTTTATGAAAGCCCTCATAGGGCTCTTTTCCGTCATAGGCGTCTTCCATGATCTTATTCATGGCATCCTTTTCCATCAGGCGTATTTTTCCCGGGTCCCCCACCACAAAGCCCGGATCCAGATCAATCTCCTGGAAATGATTGGATAATATAAAGCGGCAGAAACTGTCGATAGTGGTAATCTGGGCATGATGAACCAAAACAGCCTGCCTTTGCAGCCTGGCATTATCGGGATCTTCCGAAAGCTTCTTAAGAATTGCGCCGTGAATCCTCTCCCGCATTTCAGCCGCCGCCGCATTGGTAAAGGTTACCACTAACAACCGGTCTATATCCACGCCGCTTTCGTTATCGGAAATCAGCTTGAGGATCCGTTCCACAAGAACAGCCGTCTTGCCGGAACCCGCCGCCGCAGACACCAGCACATTACAATTTCTGATATCGATTACCCGCTGCTGCTCCTCTGTATACCGTACTGTCATTTATCCCTGCCTCCTGATTCCTTTTCATCCTTTTCTACAGAAAGACCCTCTGTTTTCTCTCCCGGTATGGTTATCCCGGTCTTTACCGTTTCCTCCTCCGGCATGCTTTTCCCGGCCTTCTCAGCTTCTTCCACGGCTCTGCCCATGGCTTCGTAAGCCTCTTCTTCCGGAAGCTTCATATCCCGCTCCTCATAACCCGGAATCCTTTTCTCAAACCCGCACACATGGCTGTAGCTGCAAAAATCACAGGCGGAACGCACTCCATCCGTTCCCGGATTTACGGAGATATCTCCCTTTTTGATCTGTTCCGCAATCTGTTCCACCTTCAAAGAAGCATATTTCCCTATCAGATCAAACTCTTTGGGTACGGCGGTCTGGGAAGCCGCTGCCAGAGAACCGTCCCTCTTTCTCTTTACCGGAATGACCTGGGAATTTTCTACACCCGACTCATCCAAAAGCTCCAACACGGCATCCTCTTCCCGGATCAACCCCTGTACTTTAAGCTTTTCCCTAAGCTTCTCCATGCGGGCCTCTTCCCCTTCTTCCGAGGTTCCTTCCACAAGGGGATCTTCGATCTGGTAATAAAAAATTGCCGAAGGAATTACCTGCGTTCCGGGATTTTGCTTTTCTTCCCGCTCCACGGCTGCGTTCATATATACTGCAAGCTGCAGATCCAGGCCGAAAAATAGCCTTGCAGGGTCAAATTTGTGCCGGCCGGATTTGTAATCCAAAACCTTCACATATATCCTGCCGTCCTTTTTTGCAACATCCATCCGGTCTACCTTTCCGTAAAGCTCCACATCTCCTTTGGTAAAGAAAGGCATCTCATAGCAGACCGGCTCAAAAAGGCCTTTCCTTAGCTGAAAGCTTAAGTTTTCCACGGTAGTCTTTAAAATTCCTTTCGCCCGCTCTTTTACAGCCTCATTCCGGGCCGTATCATATAAGACCGTGTTCCCGTACTCTGCCGCAAATTCGTCTACAGTCTTATCAATAAACGCATCCGCCTTTTCCTTAGGGCAGTTAAACCAGGTATATTCGCCTTCAGACATATACCTGCCGAAACGGTACAGGGTTTCATGGAAAAGATTGCCCAGGTCCACCGCTTCGAAGGTATATTCCTCTTCCTCGGAAAGCTTTAAGCCATACTTTAAAAAATGAGCATAGGCGCATGCCGCAAACTGTTCCAGCCTGCTGACACTGGTATGGAGGATTTCTCCGAACAGCCGCCCTGCCGTTTCCTTCGTCAAAAGCCTGGGTTCATATTCATAAAAGGCCGCCTCAAATATCTTTTCAAATTCCGGTTCTTTATAAAAGGCCTCCGCCAGCTCTATGAGAAGCTTTCTCTTTTGGTCATCCTCCTCTAAAAGCCCTGCGGCATAATCCCGCATGAGCAGAGAAAACAATTTAAGCCCGCTTTCCCTGCTTTCCACCATTCCCATCTGCAGCTTCTCACTTACACAAATAACGGAAACATCCGTATACAGCCGTTCTACCTCATGGATCAGATAAGAAGGGCGCAAGGTCTCTCCCTTTCCGTTTACCTCGCAAAAAGACAAGACCAGCTTTTCCGACGGCTGTGTCATATTCATATACAGATATAAACGCTCTTCAAATCCCTTCTGCCTGGGGGTAGGGGCTAACTCCACGCCTGCCTCCATTAAGAAATTACGCTCCATATCGGATAAAAGTCCGCCGCTGCCTGCCGCCCTGGGAACAACGCCGTCGTTAGCCCCGACAATAAAAAGCACCTTGACCGGCTTTAAACGGGTTCTTTCCATATCTCCCGCAACCACCTGGTCGACACTCTGGGGCAGGCTTCCCACCTTTAATTCTGCAAAGCCTGCCTTTAAGATCTCTCCGTATTCCGTCAGATCCATAGGCTCGTCCAACAGGGCGTATATCTGGTCCAAAAGCCCCATGACCGCCTTATAAACCTGCCTGTATTCTTTCGCCCTGGCAAACTTTTCCTCTTTCTCAAATCCATCCGCCTGAACCCGCAGCTTTTCCTCCAGCTGATTTGCGACGCACATGTCATAAATCGTTTTCGTATAATCCCTTGCCGTCTGCCCGCTTTCAAAAAGAGGTTCTAAGGCATTCATCAGACGCTCTCTGGTATGATTGACGTTCTCAAGTCGCTCATCCTTGCGCACAAAAGCCCGTCCGTATTTGCGCCTGCCCCGGACGCCGTACTTTACAATATAATTTTCAAACTCATCCGCTTCCTCATCTTCTATATCCAGATAGCCGCTTCGAAGCAGCGTCATAACGCTTTCATAAGAAAAATCCGCCACGATCACTCTGATTATGCTATTTAAGAATATCATAAAGGGATGAAAGAGCAGGCTTACGTTCTGATCCAAGAACAAGGGTATTCCATGCTCTTCAAAGCTTTCCTTTAAAAGATACCCATAGGAAGGCAGATCTCCCGTTATAACGGCAAAATCCCGATAGCACAGATTTTTCTCCCGGATCATCCGCCTTATGGAAAGGCAGACCCATTCCGTCTCCGCCTTTGGATTATTACAGCGCGCAAGGGATATGCTCTCTCTCCCGGAAACTCTCTCTATAAAACCGTTTTGGAACAGATTTTTTTCTAAATGGGCAAGAGCCTGATTTTCCCTGTAACGGTAGACGGGTTTACCTGAAATGATTACGTCACGGTCCCGCTTGATCCCATATTCTGTGGCAAGCCTTTCTAACTTGTGATAAGCCTTTGCCGTCAGATAAAATAAACTCTGTTCCTTTATCTCTCCTGACAGGTCCTCCCCGGTATCCCCTAACAGGGTTACAATGACCTGCCCGGCATAGATCATCAATTCCTTTAAGAGCAGATCCTGTATGGGAGTAAATCCTGTAAATCCGTCAAAAACAAGGACGCTTCCCTTTAAAAGGGAGGAACGCCCTACACTCCTTACCAGAATATCAAGGGTCTCTTCGGTGGTAATATAGTTCCCGCTGATATACTCACGATACCCGCGGTACAAAACCTGTAGATCCTTAAGCTTTGCCCTAAGATACCCTTTTCCTTCCGTAAGAGGCAGAAAGCCCTCCAGATCCTCAGGTGAAATCCCATATTGGGCAAACTCCGAGATCATGGACTTGACCTGTGCGATATAACCGGTCCGCTTCAGATTTGCCCCGATCACGGTCAGTTCCTTTTCGCACTCCCCTGCAACCTTGCGCAGGATCAGGTTTTTCCCCGTATCATCCAGTCTGGGCAGTTTTTCATAACCCAGCTCTTCAAAAATGCGGTGGGAAAGCCGTCCGAAGCTCATGACCTCAATATTCATGATCCCCCCGTTAGGAGAGAGACGGCACAGCACTCTCTGGGTTTCCATGGTAAACTGATCCGGCACCACAATAAAAAACCGGGTATTTTGTTCTTTTTCCGCCCGTTTCAGGATATCATGATATACTTTTGCGCTTTTGCCGGCGCCGGAGGCGCCTATATAAAACTGCAGGGACATGAATACACCAGGACCTTTCTTTTTACCTCAACTACATAGTTCAAAAGCTGCTGTACCCTCGTTTATGATACAACAGCCCTTTTATATACTAAAATACCTCGCCGTTTGGTTTCAAAGGAATTAAAATATTTTCAATATCTTTAAACCATTTCCAATTGACCTTTAATGCGTATGCACTGGCAACCGCCTCATAATACTTTAACTTATCCTGCTCAAAAAGCGTATCGATCCGATTGCTCTCCACATGCATAAGAAATTTTCTGTATCCCAACACTTTTCCTGTAATTTCTGTAGCCTTTTTTGTTCTCCTTTTAAAATGAAACATAAACCAAAACTCTATCAACAACGTTACAAATCCGATAAGATATAAAACAATATGCGGCGTATCTAAAACCAGTTCCGGCAGCCAGCAAAAATACAGCAGTAAAAATGCAAATATAAAGTAGAATATGGCATTGACCCATCTTTTTCTCCTGACCTTTACAAAATAAACCGCACATGCGATTAAAACGGCCATGGCGGCCGCTTCTATTCCCTGCCACACTCTCCATGATTTCTCCAAGACAAGATAATTTTCTCCGGTCATGATAAACGTCATGAAATAGTTGGCAATTGCCCCTGCCAGTACAAAAAGAAGAAACCATCTGTAATGCTTTTTATAAACAGGCGCCTCTTTTTCCAGATATCCGCCTGCATTGATAAAGAATGTCTCCAGCCCGCCCGCAAAGATTCCCTTATCAAAAACCAATTCCTCACTATATACAATTAAAGCCTTTCCGAAAATGCAATCCATAAAATACTTTTCCAGAGGATCATCCCCGTCATAATCCCTTATTTTTGAAAATGCAAATGCAGGCTTTAAATCTCTTGCACTCTTGCGTTTCATGATATTAATATATCCCTTTCCCGCCAAAGTATAAAACATGGAGATCGTACCCTCCTGGGTCAAAGTTCCCTCATAGAAATAGCCCAGTTCCATGGCATTCATTCCCATAGGGGGCTTAAATTCCACCGTATCTATCAGAACATATTTATTCTTCCCGAATAAATACCAGATTACGGCACAAAAAAGAAATACCAGCAATACAAGACCTGACAACCTATAATATACGCTGTTATCTCGCTCCACGTTGAAATATCCGTCATCCAGATGCATTATGACGCCAATCCCGGTGCCGCTCTTCAATTCTCCGGAATATTTTCCATGGATCACATTATTTTTTATATCATAGCTCAAAGACAAGGATTCTAAACTGCCGTCTTTTTGTATCAAATAAAACTGTATATTTTCCTTTGGAACCTCTGACGGCATTTGAATTGAAAATTCTGCGCCGAATATACTGATCCTGTGTTTATTTCCGGTAATATTTAAAAACAGCTGATTGTCATCCTGCTCATAATCGCTTGACAGGCTCGCCGAATATGTCACTTCACACTCCGCTTTTCCCGTATCCGGATTTACTTTGGGAAGCAGCCACATATTCAAAACCGTACCAAGCCTTCCCAGATACTTTCCATTCGGAGTGGCATATTCCAGATCCGAAATCTTAAGATGATATCTCCCCCGTTTTCCGTCCGGCTTTTTGATACTGTTACAAAACTGCAGATATCTTTTTACGTCAACGGAATGCGGGTTGTCCACACCAAACCATTCCGATACGGTGCACTGTTTATTTTCATCAATGATGATCTCCGTCTGATAGTTATGGAAAGAATAAGCCTGTTCCTCCTTTGCCATTCCATTGAAACATATAATCAGAATCGGTATGCAGATTATCAGAGAAATGATTCCCAGCTTTCTTTTCGTACTGCCCTTTACCCATAATACCATTTTAGCTTATTCTCCTTAAAAACTCACACGGACCGGCTCCCGTTCAAAACCTTCTGCAATAAATAACTGCTCCTTTTTAAATCCCAGAATCAAAGCAAACAGATTTGCCGGAAAAACCTGAATCGCCGAATTATATGTATTTACCACCCCGTTATAATATTTTCGCGCGTCGGCAATATCATTTTCAAGCATTTGAAGGCTCCTTTGAAGCATGAGAAAATTTTCGTTTGCCCTTAATTGGGGATAAGCCTCCGTCACGACCCGAATATCCCTTACCGCTTTTCCGATTTCCGCCTCCTGCTGAAAACGAATGTTCCTGTTCTTTTCATTTCCGTTCCATGAGCTTATGGCCCTTCCTGCATTAGAAAAGACTTCTTTTTCATGCTCCGCATATCCTTTTACCGTTTCTACCAGATTAGGAACCAGATCTGCCCGTTTCTTGAGATAAACATCCATGGTGGCAAAAGCCTCGTCTACATAATTTTTCAATTTGATCAGCTTATTGTAAAAGCAAATCATACATATGACTAATATTGCTATAACCACTGCAATCCCTATATATAAATATTGATTCATTTTACCCCTCTTTTCTCACAGCATTTCCGCCCGGACGATATGTCTGCATCGTACCGATTTCTTCCGGCTGCACCTCTTCCTGCTTTATACCGGCTTGTTCTCCATATGTATATAACGGATTTTGTTCTTCTTCCAAAATGCGCTTCTTATCTTCTTCATTTTTGAAAACGGTTCTATAAACCCACGCATGCGTTCTTTTTTCATTTCGAACCGCCCGGTTATATAGCTGATAAGCAATCTTTAACTTTATAGCGTGCACAACGGGAATTATAATCATGAATATTCCCAACGCAATGCATCCGCCGCCTAAAATATATTTTCCGCTCATCCAATTGTTAATTCCTACAACTAAAACAGCCGACGTAAGCCCCAAATAAAAAAGCCTCGCTATAATAATTCCCAACATCCTTATCTACCACCCTCATAATTGTCTTTTTTAATAGAGTACAATACAACACATAAAGCGGAGAGCAGCTTATATAAAGCACTCTCCGTTAATTATAAAAATATTGATGTACCAGTTAACCTCTTAATGTAAATCCCCAACGGCTTTCCCCTTTTGTAAATATAGTCTCATAAACATTCATAACATTTTCATTATAAGATATTCAAATCGTTCTTGTCAATAAACTGCTCCTATGTCTTCCCTTTTACCACTTGCTTTTTTCAATACGACCATCTTTCATGAGATACTGTATTCCCGGCACAATTCCTCTAAATACGCTTCGTCATCAGTCGCTCTCTTCAAGTCATCTATACGGTTAGCGTCCAAAAGCATTTTGCTTAACAATAATATTTTTTGCTTGCCCTCTTCTATTCCTGACGCTTTGCCGATTTCTATGCCTGACGCTATGCCTTCTTCCCTGCCGATCTCACGCTCATCCTCTCTGATCAGCCTCATTTCACGCTCTTCATCAAATTCATAAATACTCATTTTGACCACCTCAGCTTTCTGCTCCAAGAAACATTAAATGCCGTATTCTTTG
>DEUB01000016.1:35927-43515 GCA_002362385.1 Lachnospiraceae bacterium UBA3273 | reverse complement strand
GCCAATAAAAATTATACACTAACACAAGATATATGACGATAAATAGTCAAATATTCTTTTAGACCCGGATTCCCGGATCGATCATGCACTTTAGGGCATTGCACACAAGTCAAAGAGCGGCAGTTTAAAGCCCTGCCGCCCCAAAACATCTGCAAAATATCCTGAAATATCGTTTTCCTGCCCTTATCTCTTCCCCTTATCATAGGGAACTCCGCTGGCTTTGGGCGCCTTGGAATTCCTGGAAGTGAAAGTCAACAAGATCAATGTACAGATAAAAGGTATGATCTTATAAAATTCCGTAGGCACCTTTAAGCTGCTCAGTGCCGGTATGACGGAATATGCGTTGGAAATTGCTTTTAACAGCCCGAAAAAGAAAGAGGCAAACAAAATCCTCTTCGGCTCCCATTGTCCGAAGATCAAAACCGCCAGCGCCAAAAATCCATATCCGTATACCGAATGGTTAAATACTGTGGTGGTAGGTACAACAAACACCAGTCCGCCGATTCCGCCCAAAATTCCCGATATCAATACGCCCGCATATCTGACCGCATATACATTTACCCCTGCCGCATCAGCCGCCTCCGGCTTTTCCCCGCAGGCCCTTAACCGCAGCCCGAACCGGGTTTTATACAGCACGAATACCGAAAGCGCCAGCACTCCGAAACCGATGTAGGTAGTAATATAAGTATTCTGGAAGAACATCGGCCCTATGACCGGAATTTTTCCCAATACCGGAACGGATGCTATTCTGAAGGTATTATTGAACTGCACCTGCTGTGTCCCCTGGGCGCTGGCTATCCTTGCAATGTACACGGTCAAAGCCGGTGCGATCATATTAATGGCCGTACCGCCGATGATCTGGTTCGCCTTCATGGTCACGCTGGAAAATGCCAGTAAGAGGGAAGATACGAGCCCTGCAACAGCCGCTAAAAGCAAGGCAAGGAGCAGCTGTCCCTGACCGCTCATGGTATCCCCCGTCCGGCCTATAAAAAACGTTCCTGCAAAGGCGCCGATGATCATCATGCCGTCTAAGGCCACATTGCTGACGCCGCTTTTTTCAGAAAACAAACCTCCCAGCGCCACAAGAAGAAGGGGAATCGAGAAAAACATAGTCTGCTGAACGATAAAATACAAAGTATCCATTAATCATTCCCCCTTTTCTTTTTTGCAAAAAATGCGCCAATTTTGGGAAACAGTTCTTTAAAGAACAGGGAGAAGGCCGAGAAATAAATGATCACACCCAATATGATGTCAATGACCTCCTTCATAAATCCCATGGTCTGCAAATAGCTTCCGCCCACTGTGATATAGGAAACAAAAACTGCCGTAAAGATGACCGCAATGGGATTGGACTGCCCTAACAGCGCTATGGATAAGCCCTCGAAGCCTTCCGTCCCCACCGCTTCCACAACGCTGATGTGTCTGCCCGTAGGGCCTGACAGATATAAGAGACCGCCTCCCAGGCCGGCTAACGCCCCGGAAATCGTCATGGCCAGGATCACATTTTTCTTGATGTTGATTCCGGCATATCTGCCTGCCGAAGGGTTAAATCCACAGGCTTTCAGTTCAAATCCCATTTTCGTTTTTTCAAGCATGATAAAGGTAAGGACCGCCACAATAACGGCAATGAACAAGCCGATATTGACCGTGGATATTTCCGTGTATCCGTTTCCGATCACATTACAGAAAATTTTATCCAGTCCCGCCTTGGGCAGAACCGCTGACGGGGCCACATCCTTTGACATATTTTTGATATTGTCATAAACCGTCTTCTTTACCAGATAATTTACAATATACATGGCTATATAATTTAAGATTATGGTAGAAATAACCTCATTGACATTGCAAAAAGCCTTTAGGGCGCCGGCAATAAATCCCCATAGCCCTCCGGCGATTACCGCAAAGAATAAAGCGACGATCCAATGAAGGGGGGCCGGAAGAAAAGTCCATTTGCACCCGATATAGATAGCCACAAAGGCTCCCATAAGAAACTGCCCGGAAGCGCCGATATTAAACAATCCCGTCTTAAAAGAAAAAGCGACGGAAAGTCCCGTAAAGATCAGGGGCGTGGCAAAGTAGAAAACCTGTCCCATACCCTTCATCCCGTTGGTAAATCCGCCTTTCAAAATAATACCCATGCCGGGCAGCGCATTTCCCGGATTGCTGATCAATAATATAACAAGCCCCAGCAAAAGTCCTAAAACTATGGCCATAACGGAGGCCCCTATGGACTGTATCCCTCTAAATCCTCTTTTTTTATTCACCGCTTCCACCACCCTTCGCTCCTGACATATACAGACCCAGCTCTTCCACCGTCGTATCTTTAGGGGTAACCTGGGCCACGATCTTTCCTTCATAAATTACCAGTATCCGGTCGCTCATGGTCAGAGCTTCATCCAGCTCCAGTGTAACAAGAAGGATCGCTTTCCCGGCCGCCCTTTGGCCTGCCAGTTGTTTGTAAATATATTCGATGGCGCCCACATCCATTCCCCTTGTGGGCTGCACCGCTATCAGCAGTTTATCGCTGCCGTTTATTTCTCTGGCCACAATGGCTTTCTGCTGGTTTCCGCCGGACATGCTTCTGGTAAGTGTCTGGCTTCCCTGCCCGCAGCGGATGTCGTACTGCTTAATTACCTTGTCAGAATATTCCCTGATGCTTTTCTTTTTCAAAAAACCGTGACGGCAATAATCCTTTTTAAAATATTTTTTCAGGGTAATGTTTTCCCCCAGATCGAAATCTAGCACCAGACCGTCCTTATGCCTGTCCTCGGGTATATAGCCGATGCCGCACTCGTTTCTGTTTCTGATGCTCTCATGGGTAATATCCTTTCCGTCAACAATGACCTGTCCCGCATCCATTTTTCCCATGCCTGTCAGGGCATAGACCAGTTCTGACTGCCCGTTTCCGTCAATTCCGAAAATACTGACAATTTCTCCGGCCCTCACATCAAAGGAAATATGATCCACAAGCATTTTATTCTTTCCACGGACACAAATATCCTTTGCCGACAAAACCGTCTGGCTGAAATCGTTTTCCTTAAGTTCAACGTCTAAATCCACCTGATGGCCCACCATCAGCTTTGACATTTCTTCCCTGGATGTATCCTTTACCTCCACGGTAGCCACATATTTACCCTTTCGCAAAACGGTGCATCTGTCCGCCACCTGCTTGATCTCATTTAATTTATGGGTAATGAATAATATGGATTTTCCCTGCTCCTTCAAATCCTTCATAATGCCCATAAGCTCATTGATCTCCTGTGGCGTCAGCATCGCCGTAGGCTCGTCAAATATTAAAATATCATTATTCCGGTACAGCATCTTCAATATTTCCACTCTCTGCTGCATCCCTACCGTGATCTTTTCCACATAGGCATCCGGATCTACATTCAGGCCGAATTCGTCGGATACCTTAATGACCTCTTTTCTGGCGCTGTTTAAATCCAGCACTCCCCGTTTCAAAGGCTCCACGCCCATAATAACGTTCTGAAGCACCGTAAAATTTTCCACCAGCTTAAAATGCTGATGAACCATTCCTATCCCTAAGTCGTTGGCGTCATTGGGATTATGGATATCCACTTTCTTCCCGTTGATCTTTATCACACCTTCATCCTGCTTGTACAAGCCGAACAGAATGCTCATCAGCGTGGATTTTCCCGCACCGTTCTCGCCTAAGAGCGCATGGATTTCTCCCTTTTTCAGCTTTAGATCAATGTGGTTGTTAGCCAGAATTCCGGGGAATCTTTTTGTAATTCCTAACATTTCGATAACATAGTCCATACTGACTGCTCCTTATCTAGCACAAATACAATTCGAGTCCCAATTCCTTAATTTGCTGCGCCCATTCCTCTGACAGATTTTTGTCCGTGATCACGGCGTCAAATTGACTCAAATTTGCAAAATAATTCATCCTGACCACCCCGAATTTGGATGAATCCACCACCAGATACTTTTTGACAGCCCTGTCGATGGCTGTCTTTTTGTACTCCACTTCATAGTTATTGACACACGTTACCCCAAGCTTGGCATTCACGCCGGCAGCCGATATAAAAGCCTTCGTAAAGCCGAATTCCTTTAACATTTCAGCTCCCTTAGTGCTTACTAACATCTCCGATTTCTCTTTTAAAAATCCTCCGGTCAGACAGTAGTTATGATACCCTTTCCTCTGCAGCGCATTGACTGCATTAATGGTGGATACCACAACCGTAACGCCGTCCCTTTCCTGCATTTCATCAATGATCTTGACCGATGTAGTCCCTATATCGATATAGACCACGTCGTTATCCTCAATGAGATTTGCCGCAAACTGCCCGATCCTGACCTTTTCATTGGTATGCTTAAGTTCATGTGTCTTGATAATATAATCTGAATAAAAGCCTTCGTCCTCTGTCTCCAGCATAAAAGCGCCGGACACATTTTTTACGATCCCTGCCGCCTTTAACTGCTTTAAATCTCTCCGGATCGTCATTTCCGTTACCTTCAGCGCAAAAGCCAATTCCCGCACAGAGGCGCCGCTTTTGTCCCTTAAAATATCGATAATCGCTTCCGTTCTTTTATCCACATTTCCCATATGATCACCCGCCGTCTATTCCATGCCCATAACCTCTTTTACAATAGAACTTGTGCCAAGCCTCTTTACGCCCAGTTTTATGTATGCTTCCGCATCCTGTAAGCTCTTGATGCCCCCTGCGGCTTTGCATTCTACATTGCTGCCGGTGTTTTTTACCAGAAGTTCGGCATCCTCAAGGGTAGCCCCGTGCAGGGAAAATCCCGTTGATGTTTTGATAAAATCAGCCCCTGCCTCCGTTACCAGGCGGCATGCCTTTATTTTTTCTTCTTCCGTTAATAAGCAGGTTTCCACAATAACCTTTAAAATATGATTTCCTGCCGCCTTTTTCGCTTCCTTCAATTCATTTAAGATCAGATCATAGCGGCCGTCCTTCATCCATCCGTTGTTGATGACAATATCCACTTCCACGGCTCCGTTCTCTATGGCATCTGTTATCTCCATGATCTTGCAGGCGGTGGTATTATATCCGTTAGGAAAGCCTATTACCGTACATATGGGCATTTTCCCGTCCACATATTCCGCCGCCTCTTTCACATAGCTGGGCGGAATACATACGCTTGCTGTTTTGTATTGAATGGCCTGATCGCACAACTCCTTTATATCCGTCCACCTTGCGCCTACATTCAGATTCGTATGATCCACAATTTTCAAAATCTCTTCCGTTTTCAACTCTCATCCCTCCTGATAACTCTCCGGGGCAAAACGCCCCGGAGCCAAGCTTTCTGTTTTTTATCAGTTGTTTGCCACAGTAACCTTTACAATATCCGCAGGTACTCCGTCTGCACTTTCAGCCACCGTGTCATTGGGAATAGCGGAACGGATCCCATCCGTATCATTTACAAGCATCTGATAGATCTCATCGTAATCCGCTTTTGTAAACTTTGTGAATCTGGCTGTATCCATTGCAATTCCTACACCGTCCTGAGTAACGTCTAAAGTGGTTGTGGTTCCGCCTTTAAAGTCATCGTTCCCCCAGTCTGTAAGAGCCTGCATAACTGAATTTGCCAGCATTTTTTCTGCCGATGTAATAACGGTTTCGGAATCCCTGTACTGGTCCGTATCAACGCCTACCACATAAGTATTCGTCTGCTCTGCAGCCGCCATTACCGAATAGCCCACAGATCCTCCACAGGCAAAAATAACTTCCGTTCCGTCCTGATACCAGGAAGCCGCCAGGGTCTGGTTATCGGGTGTTGCCTCAAAATTGCCCGTATAGGTATAATTTATCTTAACTTCGCCTTCCTGTAATCCCAACTCCTTTGCCGCATAATCGGCGCCTGCAATATATCCGTACCCATAGCGCATAACTGCCGGATACGCCATACCGCCCATGAATCCCAAATTTCTGAAGCCTTCCTTTACAAGGGCATAGCCTGCCAGAAAACCGGCTTCCTGTTCCGCATAGAAAATGCACGCCACGTTGTCGTTTGTTTTATAGTTTTCGTAGGCTTCGTCATGGGGTTCTCCGTCTAAGAGGACAAACTTCGTATCCGGATAAATATCCTGCGCCTGGTAAATGGTAGTCTCAAAGTTAAAGCCGGGAGCCACAACGATCTTCGCTCCGTTCTCAACTGCCAGCTTAATGGCCTCTAACTGGGAATCCGTCGTATTTTCCGCAGATTCATAATACTGATAGGAAAGGTTGTTTGCTTCCGCATATTCTTTGATCCCTTCCCATGCGCCCTGGTTAAAGGAGCCGTCATCAATGGTTCCGTTGGCAATTATGATTTCCGCAATTACGGCTTCGTTTGATTTTGCTCCCCCTTCGTCCTGTCCGGATTCCGCATTTTTTGCCGCGTCTGCTTTGTTCTCCGTATCCGCCGGTTCCTCCGTCTTGTTATCCTGCGCGGTGTTTCCGCAGCCTGCCAGTGCAAAAACAAGCACAAGGGTCATCAAAAGGCTCATTAATTTTTTCATATGTCTCTTCATAGATTTTTCCTCCCTTTTTATTCTTTTGTACGGTCCTTTCTTTTGTCTTTTCCGTTACTTTTTCTTTGCCTGATCCATCTCGTAAATGGCTTTTACCGCTTCACATCCGGCCTTATTTAAGTTTTCCACATATTCTTCCGCATGGTCTATCTGTGATTCGGGATCGAACTGTCCGCTTTCTCCCGATACCCTGCATACGTTATCCATAATGACCGAAATGCCTCCGGCCCTTAAGCCCCACACCCTTGCCAGGACAAAGATGGTGCTGGCTTCCATTTCCGCCGCTACAACGTTCATCCTCCTTAAATCCTCGAAGTGGTCTTTCCAATTGGACTGCCAGTAATCGTTAAAGGAAGAACCCGGCCTTGCATGTCTTGCATAAAAGGTATCTGCAGACCTTGTTGTCCCCACCACGCTTGTCAGTCCCAGGGTTTCTGTCGCTCTCATACATGCCTCTACCACATCATGGCTCGCAACCGCAGGAAATTCAACGGGAGCATAGGATATGGAGCAGCCGTCAAGGCGTACCGCAGAATCAAATATTGCGATATCCCCGTTATGGACCCAATCCTGGAATGTTCCTGCCGTTCCGATCCTGATAAAGGTCGTAGCGCCGCAGCGTGCCAGTTCCTCCATTGCAATGGATACGCCGGGACATCCGATCCCCGTACTTACACAGGAGATGGGCACGCCCTTATATACCCCTGTATAGGTCACATATTCCCTGTTTTCCGCTACCTTCCGGGATTCATCCCAAAGACTGGCTACCTTCGCCACTCTCCCCGGGTCTCCGGGCAGCAATACATAGGGAGCCACATCCCCCTCGCTGATATTCAAATGATATTGTTTTGCCATTGTGCTTCATTCTCCTTTCCCTGTACAATATTTTTTCATGCTGCAAAATGTTAGAATGTTATACTTCAAACATTTGATGAGACAATTATATTTAATTTCATTTTTGTTTTCAATTTCCGTTTTTACCAAACTTGTTTCTTTGTTTTTAGCAAAAATACACTAAAATTTTTGGAAATAAAATGTTATTTTTGTATAATTTTTCCAATAAAAATGTTAGTACAAATTTATATACCC
>DEUB01000016.1:35505-35728 GCA_002362385.1 Lachnospiraceae bacterium UBA3273 | reverse complement strand
TGTTAGTACAAATTTATATACCCATTTCCCCAAAGAAAAAAAGACAATCTTTAATTTGCATTAAAAATCGTCATTTTTGCGTATATATCATTTTAACGTATCAATATTATTATATTTTCGCCTCTCAAAAAATGTGTTACGGCTCTTTGGGATGAAAATATGCTCCCATGTAACAAAAAACCCGGCGGGGAAGCCGGGCTTTTCGTTTTTGAATTCTTATGAG
>DEUB01000016.1:0-35257 GCA_002362385.1 Lachnospiraceae bacterium UBA3273 | reverse complement strand
TTATGAGGGGGGAGATAGTGAGTTGTGATTCAACTATCTGATATATATCATACCCATAAATTGTGTATAAAATGTGTTCTTTTTATAAAAAATAAGGAAACTTCATAAATTAGAAAGAAAAAAATTCTAAACCGCTCTATTATAAATTTATCATGTATTTTTCCCAACAAAAAACCCGGCGGGGAGGCCGGGTTTTTCGTTTTTGAATTCTTATGAGGGGGGAGATAGTGAGTTTTTAATTCAACTATCTGATATATATCATATCCATAAAATGTGTACAAACTATGTTCAAACCATAAAAAATTTGAAAACTTTCCATAACCTATCTATTATTTTTGACACGTCTTCCCTACATTGTCACAATTGCGACATTCTTGATCAGATCGTTCATGGTATCCTGCGGGATCATCCCGCTTTCCAGGGTCGTGGCGTTTGCCGCCGCAATGCCCGCCGCAAGCTGCATGGTATCCTCTTCTCCCAGATCCTTTACAAGCCCCAGCACCATAGCCGCCACAATGCTGTCCCCGCAGCCTACGGTATTGATCTTTTTGACCCTGGGAGCAACGGCCTTGATTACCCTGCTCTTTCCGATTTCCAGGATTCCTTTATCCTTCATGGAAACAACCACTTTGCTGACCCCCGTTTTTACATAGGTATATGCCGCCTGGATGATCTCCGCTTCCGTGGACAGCTTGACTCCTGTAATGTATTCCAGTTCCCGGCGGTTTAACTTAACGCAGTAAGGCTTTTGCTCAATCCCACGCAAAAGCGCTTCCCCGCCCGTACTTAAAAAGCTCTTCACTCCCGCTTCATTACAGATTTTGACCAGTTTTCCGTAGAAATCCGGTTCCAGTCCCTCTGTGAGGCTTCCCGATAACACCACGCACTCGCTTTCAGGCGCCAGTTTTTTAAATTTATCCAAAAACATATCCCTTTCAAATGCCGCCACACGGGGCCCCGGCTCTAAGATCTCCGTAACATAACCGTCATCCCCGATAATATTTATATTGGTCCTGGTCAGATTCCTGATCCTGGTAAATTCCCTGCGCACATTCATTTTTTCCAAGGCTTCTTCTATAAATTCTCCCGTATATCCGCCCAAAAAACCGACTGCCGCAACTTCCGCGCCAAACTGCCTCAATACCTTTGTCACATTAATGCCCTTTCCGCCGGGCAAAATGACAAAATCCCGCATACGGTTGACCTGTCCCGTCATCAGTCCTGTGGTATTATAGGTTTTATCCACAGCCGGATTACAATTTACTGTTAATATCATACTGCTTCCTCCCCTGAAAATTTAATATATTTGATCTCTAACTGGATCGTAGTCATGCCCCGGTAGGTATGCTCCTCCGGTGTATAAGCGATATCCACTATTCCCCGTGACTTTTCCAGCCTTTTTATGAATTGTTCCCCGTCGCCAAAATAAATGCCGTCAAATGCCCTTCCTGAAGAACCTCTTATTCTTCCCTTTACCACATTGCCGTTCTTCCCAAGGACCTTCGGATTTTCAAATAAAAGCTTTTTTTGGGCAAACAACGGCTTCCTGTTGCCGTTTCCGTAAGGCTCTAAATACTTTATCTGGGAAAGCAGCTCCTCCGATATGTAATCTATGGGCATAGGCACATCGATCATGACCCGTTCCACAAAATCCTCTTCTGTCAGGGTGCATACTTCATTGATCCGTTTCCTGAACTCTCCGTCCGCCCCTTTTTTAAGGGACAGTCCCGCAGCCAGCTTATGGCCGCCGTACTTTAGGAAAATATCTTTTATCTTTGTCATTTCCTCAAACATATTGTATGCGTCGATGCTTCTTCCCGAGCCCTTTATGCCTTCCTCTCCGTCCGTCAGCACAAAAACCGGCCGGCAGTACTTTTCGCGGAGCTTTCCCGCAATGATCCCCGCTAAGGATTCGTGGACCTTTGGCAGATAGACGACCAGTACTTTATCCTTTATCAATCCGGAGCCTTCCACCAGCGCTTCCGCCTCCTTAAGTCCTTCCAGGGTCAGATCCTGTCTTTCGGCATTCAGTTCCTTTAATTCCGCCGCGATCGTCATGGCTTCCCTCTTGGTGGGAGCATTTAAAAGCTCCAATACCCGGTCCGCACTGTCCAGTCTTCCCGAGGCGTTAAAGCAGGGACCCAGAACAAATCCCAGATGATAGGGGGATAATTCCTTATCCTTTAAGCCGCACTGTTCTATCAAAGCCTGCATTCCCGCATTTTTGCAGGAAGCAATGGCTTTCAAACCGTACTTTACGATAATATGGTTTTCTCCCGTAAGCTCCATAACGTCGCCTACTGTAGCAAAGGCTGCAAATGCAAAGCATTCCCGGAGCAGCTCCCTTCTTATGCCGCATTCCCCTTCTTCCGGCGTATTTTCCTTATGCCCGTCCGGGCTTTTAACACCCTTGTCCGTCCCTTCCGTTCCGTCTCCGTACAGACGGGAAAACAAAGCCTGTATAAATTTATAAGCCACTACGCCGCCGCAAATCCCTTTAAAAGGATACCCGCAGTCTTCCCTTTTAGGATCCACTACCGCATCCGCTGAAGGAAGCATAAATTTCCGCCCCTCTTCCGTCTCTTCGTAAGGAACCTCGTGATGATCCGTAACGATCACATGAATGCCCAGCTTTTTGGCATAGGCGATCTGGTCCGCCGCCGCGATCCCGTTATCGCAGGTAATGATGACCTCTACGCCGTCTTTTCCGGATTTTTCAATCAACTGGTCGTTTAATCCGTAGCCGTCCTTAATACGGTGGGGAATGACCACGTCGAGCAGCTCCCTATTCGATTTGCCGATTTTGACATTACTATCGGAAACACCTGCACTTTTACCGTCTTCATTATTTATATTTCCAAACTCTTCCAGTACGTACCCCAGTCCCTTTTGCAAAATAAAGGCGGAGCACACGCCGTCTATGTCATAATCCCCGATGATCCTGATCTTCTTTCCCTTTTCAATATATTCCTGCATCAAAGTCACGGCTTTTTCCATATCTGCCATGAGAAAGGGGCTATGTAAATCCTCTTCCGTCCCGTTTAAGAACAGATCGATCTCTTTATCTTCCGTCATATCCCGGTTTCTCAACAGCCTTGCCACCACCGGGCTGATACAAAACCGCTTTGCAATTTCCTCAAAATCCGCTTTCTTTACTTCTACATACCATTTTTCCATATCTGTTTCCAATTCCCGTCCGGCCTTTTCTCTTCCCCTGCCTCTTCTATCATACCACAGCCCTCTTCTTTCATACAACGCCGATTTGTATGAAAAAGGAGCGGAAAATAGATTCCCGCTCCAGAACAGTTCTGCCTTTTATTATTTTACGCCCTGTGAAAACTTCTGCTGCGCTTCTTTTATCTTTTTATCCTCCGCCATAGGGGTAGGATAATATCCTCTTTCATGCATCATATTGAAAACTTCTTCCTGAATGGCATGTTCCTTTGACAGACAGTCGATAATGGTATCCCTGACGCTTGCATGCACGCATTCATTTGCATAATGATTGTATTGGTCCGTTGCCCTTTTCTCGGAAATCAAAGCATCCGTTAAAACATCTTTCTCTGAAAAATTTGCCTGCATAATGTGCCCTCCTATTTAACCTGGTCATAAAGAGAATTATAGTGACTCTGATGTTTGTTAGCGATGTCCTGGAATTTCGCCTTTACTTCCTGATCCTCGCAGTGATTTGCCAGCATCTGGAATTTGTGGATCAGTAATTCCTCTTCATTTAACAGTTCCGAAAGGCCTGTCAATTCTTTTTCTGTAATTTGCTTCATGAAAAATCAACCTCCTGCTTTTTTTAGTAGTATGGTTTGATTTCCATGATTCTATACGCTTTTTGTATATTTAACAGACAAATTTTTCAAATCCGTAAATCGTTTCAAATGAGCAGATATGCAAAATATCCTGCATAAGCAAGGAGCATTAACGCGCCCACGGGCCTTCTTAATTCCTTATGCTTCATAACGCCCAGCCAGAGCAGTACCCCTGCCCCAAAGGCCACCAGCGTATCTATCACGAACTTGCTTTCAAAAATAACAGGTGTTACAAGCGCTGTTGTTCCTACCACAAATAAAATATTGAACACATTGCTTCCCACAATATTTCCGATGGCGATATCCGCCTTTCCCTTTCTTGCAGCCGTCACACTGGTTACCAGCTCTGGCAGGGAGGTTCCAAGGGCAACAATGGTAAGTCCGATCAATCTGTCGGACATTCCGAACATTTTGGCAATGGCTGAGGCTGCGTCCACGCTGATGTCAGCCCCCCATACAACCAGCACCGCTCCTACGATCCCCAATAAGATCAACATCCATACCGGCTGTTTTTTGGAATCGTCAGCCTCTTCCTTCTGGTTTTTCGCCATGCGGAACAGATAGACCATGTAGACAATAAATAACGCCCACAATATAATCCCTTCCACAAAGGTAATCTCATTTCCGCTAAGGCCGAGCCCCAGTAATACCAGGGTTATGATAAGCATAAAGGGTATCTCATACCTGACCGTAGATTTTTGAACTGCCACCCGGGTAATGACCGCTGTTAATCCCAGGATGACCAAAACGTTCAAGATATTGCTTCCCACCACATTTCCAATGGTAATTCCCGCACTGCCTTTCATAGCGGACGTAATGCTGACTGCCGCCTCCGGCGCGCTGGTTCCCATGGCCACGATGGTAAGTCCGATGACAAGCTGCGGAATCCCGAATTTTTCAGCGATTCCCGCAACACCTTCCACAAACCAGTCCGCACCCTTTACCAGCATAACAAAACCGACAACCAAAAGCACAATTTGAATAAGCATGTCCATTTTCATTCCCCCGAACGGTTCTTCTTTTCAAAAATCAGTTTGCTTTTTTTCCTTTTAACTTAGTTTTCATCACATACCACAGCGCGCCCGTAATGCATACGGAAGAATAAGCGCCGCATACGATACCAACGATTAAAGGCAGGGCAAACTCACGGATACTCGTTACACCCAGCACATATAAAACCGCGACCATGATAAAGGTGGTAAAAGAAGTATTGATACTTCTGGATAAGGTCTGGGTAATACTTGCGTTTACGATTTCCGAAAGCTCTGTCTTTTTGGGCATTTCCTTTAAGTTCTCACGGATACGGTCGAAAATAACGATGGTCGCATTGATGGAATAACCGACAATGGTAAGCATACATGCAATAAAGGTATTTCCGATGCTTGTTTTGGATACCGCATAAAATGCCAGCACAACCAGTACGTCATGTACCAGGGCGAGCACCGCGCTTGTGGCAAAGCGGATATCCTTGAACCGAATCCAGATATAGAGTAACATACAGATGGTGGCGATCACAACCGCAATTACCGCATCCGCCTTCATTTCGCCGCTGATCGTGGCGCTGATGGTCTCGGACTGAATACTGTCTTCCCCGACTCCGAAGTTTTCGGACAGCACCGCGCCCATTTCTTCCCTTTCTTCCACCGTAAGGGTCCTTGTCTTGATAATGACCTCTGTAGTGCCGGAAACCTTCTGGGTCTGTACATAACCGTCTCCCGTAATATCCTCTAACAGCGGAACGACCTGCGCATCCAGTTCTTCAATGCTCATATCCTCATTGAAGGTAACCGTTGTGGATGTACCGCCCTTAAATTCCATGGAGTAGTTGAGCGCGTCTCCCGTAGAAGACTTATTGATACCCATTACCACGAATCCCCCTACGATCAATACAAGGGAAATAGCAAAGAATACAGCTTTTCTGGATAAGAAGTTAATAGGCTTTCTCTCTTTTGCAACACCGTATATTTTTTCGTTACTTAAGCCCAGTCCATGAAGGGCGACTAATAAGACTCTGGTAACTACCATCGCCGTAAACATGGAAAGAAGGATACCGATCATCAGAGTCTGCGCAAAACCCTTTACCGTACCGGAGCCCTTTATGACGAGAACAATGGCCGCGATCAGGGTCGTCACGTTTCCGTCCACAATGGCGGAAGTAGCTTTATTAAAACCGATCTTAATGGATGAGCTGACCGTTTTACCCGTAGCAAGCTCCTCCCTGATTCTTGCAAAAATAATGACGTTGGCATCTACCGCCATACCGATGGAAAGGATGATACCTGCAATACCCGGCAGGGTAAGGGTAATATTAAAACCGTTTAATACCAGCAGCGTCAATATAACGTACATAACAAGCGCCAGGGCGGATGCCAGACCGGGCAGGAAATAAACCGCGATCATAAAAATGCATACAAGGGCAAAACCGATGACTGCCGCTTTTAAGCTTGTATTGATGGCGTCGGATCCTAACTGGGCGCCCACCACATTGGAACGCATCTCTTCCAGTTCCAGCTTCAGTCCGCCGATCCTGATGGTGGAAGCTAAATTCCTCGCTTCCTCAATATCACGCATACCTGATATCTGGGCCTGTCCGCCGGTAATGACCGTTGACACCGTAGGAACCGATACCAGTTCCCCGTCATAGTAAATGGCAAGAGTCTCTCCTTTATCAAAAGCTCTCTGGGTAGCCTCAGCAAAAGCCTGAGTACCTTCATCGGTAAAATTCAGTTCCACAACATACTGGTTCTGCTGTAAGGCGGAATTATCCGTGGTCTGCGCCGCATTGGCTGCAGCCACCATGGTTCCGTCCACTTTGATGGAGCCGTCTGCTAACAGCTCGTCGATGGTCTTATTTAAAGCATAAACATATTTGCCGTTTTCATCGATCCCCACAATGGAATAATTGTAATTGCCCGCGTCATCCGTAGCGGAAATAAAATACAGGCTTCCCGGCTGTCCCAATTCCTGTAAGATCTCGTTGGCATCGGATACTCCCGGGATCTCGATATTGATCCTGTCCGTTCCTTCCTGATATACCTGAGCTTCTGTGGAATACCCCTCCACACGCTTCTGAAGCTTATAAATGGTATCGTTCATATCATCTGCAGAAGGCTCTTCCTCTCCCACAACCTGATAGGTAATGCTGACGCCTCCCGCAAGATCAAGCCCCTGCTTGATATTTTCCGCTGAGCCGGTCTTTGTCGGTCCGATTCCCATTAATGCCACATAACCCAGTCCCGCCAGGGCTATTAAAAAAAGCACCAGTGAAATCACCGCATTTTTCTTTTTCATGTTAGTTCTCCTCTCCGTCGGCAAGAGCTGCCTTTATCATGATCGCACATTCAATACGCTTCCTTTGCAATTCACACCCGATATCATAGGCGTCGTTAATGCTTCCGTGGAAGTTGTAAGAATTTGCCGCGCAGCCTCCGCTGCAATAAAATTTTGCAAAACAGTCTTTACATTTCTCTTTCGCATATACGTTACAGTTCTTAAATTCATCGCGGATCCCGGGATTTTTGATTCCCTCGTCCACATTTCCCATTAAAAACCGTTCCATTCCCACAAACTGATGACAGGGGTAAAAATCCCCCCATGGCGTTACCGCCAGATATTCACAGCCCGAGCCGCACCCTGAAAGTCTTTTTGCCACGCAGGGCCCGCCGTCTAAATCTATCATAAAATGAAAGAAGTTAAAGCCTTTCCCTTCCTTCTTTCTTTTGATCATTTCTTTCGCCAGTTCATCATACTGTTCCTTTATGAACGGTATATCTTCTTCCCGTATTGCATAGTCCTCTGACTCATCCGCCACAACAGGCTCCACGGAAATCTGTTTAAAGCCCAGATCGGCAAGATGCAGCACATCCTTTGAAAAATCCAGATTATGCCGGGTAAAGGTGCCCCTCACATAATAGTTCATCTGGTTCCGGCTTTCGGCAGTTTTGATATATTTGGGAACGATCTCCTCATAACTGCCCTGTCCGCCCCTGTGGGGACGCATAAAATCATGCACTTCTTTTCTTCCGTCAATGCTTAAAACAATATTTGACATTTCCCTGTTGGCAAATTCCAGTATCTCATCATTTAGTAATACCCCGTTTGTTGTCAGGGTAAACCGGAACTTTTTATGAAAAGGCTCTTCCAGAGACCTTCCGTATGCCACTAAGTCCTTAACGACCTGCCAGTTCATAAGCGGTTCTCCGCCAAAAAAATCCACTTCCAGATTTACTCTGCTGCCGGAATTTTTAACGAGGAAATTAAGCGCCTTTTTTCCTACCTCATAACTCATGAGGGCGCGTCTGCCATGATATTCCCCTTCTTCTGCAAAACAATACCTGCAGGCTAAGTTGCAATCATGGGCAATATGGAGGCACAAAGCCTTAACCACGGTTTCCCGGTTTTTGAATTCTTCAATATAAGGCTCGTAGATATCTTTTGTATAAAGCATTTCTTCTTTTGCCAAAGTCAGGATCTCTTCTACTGCCTCGGCGATTTCCTCTCCGGTATAGGACGCTTTTTTCAAAGCCTGTCCCGCTATCTTAACAAGCTCTTCTTCGGACTTCTTTTCTTTGACGGCATCTTCCAGAACCGGTATCAGATCATATACAACGTCATCAATCACATGGACGCAGCCGCTGTTTACGTCCAGCGCAAGGTTGTAGCCGTTGTTTTTGTAAACATGTACCACCGTACTCTCTCCTTAATTGTATGCACGGAAAACCGGACAGGACCTGCCGCCGGCGTCTCTTTCCGTCATCCGGCACAGGATGCATCCTGTCAGTCCGTTCATACGTATAATAAGCAGCGATCTTACTCGCTGCTTAAGAAACATCTCATTATTTTACCTGCTCACAGCTCTGGTTTCCTACTGTACAGGAAGTCTTGCAGGCTGACTGGCAGGAAGTCTGGCACTCGCCGCATCCGCCTTTTTTCATAGATTTCTTTAAATCTCTTGTGCTTAATGTTTTGATATGTTTCATCAAATAGCCTCCTTTATTCACTTTACTGCCCGCCGGTTGAATAGATCTTGGCAGGCTGCGGGCAGAGCTTCGAGAAACCTTCGGTTTCCCGAAGTCGCTTCGCTCGTCAAATGGACAAAGAAATCCTTGACTCTGCCCTATTCGCACATTATACCATAGTTTCCCAGCCATTGAAAGACTTTTTTTCAGCTTACCATGCCGCCTAACATTCCGCCGCCTGCACAGAGGAAAAAGGTGGTCAGCAGATGGCTTCCTATGACAACCTCCTGCTTTCCTACGATCATGGAAACCGCAGCAAGGATCACAAAATATCCCGCGCCTAATAAAAACCCCCACAAAAATTTCCGCACTTTCAGCTTTTTCCCGGCAATAAAGCCCGTAAGAAAGTTCACAAGTACATAGATCACGATAACGGCTATGTTGACGATTTTCTCATCCAGCCTGAATTTATACAGAAGAAATGCCAGGCCCACAAGCAGAGCCCCTGTGATCACATAGGCAAAGACCAATAACCCTGTCAGAATAAGCACCCTTCCGTTGACACTTTCCTTATCCAATAACTGTTGACGCATTCCTTTTCCCCCATTTACCGCTGTTTTACTTGACAATTAAAAGCATTTCTAGTATCTTTCCTTATAACATATGATGTAAATCAAAAAATATGATAGGAGCTGATTTTAATTTTGGATACCCCTGAAGCCATACAACTAGTGATTCTGGCAGTTTTATTGTTATCATCCGCATTCTTTTCTTCTGCGGAAACAGCGCTGACCTGCGTCAACAAGGTCAAGATGAAAACCCTTGCCGACGAAGGCAGTAAGAGCGCCAAGCGCGTCCTTTATATTCTGGAATCTCCCGGCAAAATGCTCAGTACCATTTTAATAGGGAATAATGTTGTAAATATTTCCATTACCTCCCTTGCAACCACACTGACCATCAAAGTTTTCGGAAGCGTGTTTGTAGGCCTGGTAACCGGTCTTTTAACCATTCTCATACTGCTTTTTGGGGAAATCGTTCCCAAAACCGCTGCCAGCATCAGTTCGGAAAAGCTGGCGTTGACCTACAGCGGCGTGATCAAGCTGCTGATGTTTTTGCTAACACCCGTTATTTTTATTGTGGATAAGCTGTCCGGCGCTATTTTAAAGCTGATGCATATCAATGCAAAGGGCGCTTATAATCCCATGACGGAAAACGAATTAAAGACCTATGTGGAAGTGAGCCATGAAGACGGCGCTATTGAATCGGAAGAACGGGAAATGATCTTAAACGTATTCGATCTCGGGGATTCTTTAGCAAGGGATATTATGATCCCCCGTATCGAAATGACCATGGTGGATGTGGATACCTCCTATTCCAAACTACAGAACCTGTTTAAAAACACCCTGTATTCCCGTATTCCGGTCTATGAAGAGGATAAGGACCATATTATCGGCAGCGTAAATTTAAAGGACTTTTTTCTGGTAACCAAAAAGAGCGACTTCAAGATACGGGATATCATGCGGGATATTTATTATACATATGAGACGAAGAAAACCGACGATCTGCTCATTGAAATGCGTGAAAGCGCCAACAATATCGCTGTCGTTTTGGATGAATACGGAGCCGCCGTAGGGCTGATCACTTTGGAAGACCTGTTAGAAGAGATCGTAGGCGAGATCCGTGATGAGTACGACGAGGAAGAAGAAGAACTGTTAAAGGAAATTGATACAAGGACCTATGACATTGCAGGATCCATGAAATTAAACGATATCAACGACGCGCTGTTTACTACCTTTGAATCCGATGACTATGATTCCATCGGCGGCATTATGATAGAAAACTTAGACCGCATTCCCAAAAAGGGGGAAAGCGTTACCTTAGAGGACGGCACCGTCATTACTGCATCCGTTATGAATAAAACCCGCATTATGCGGGTTACGGTAGTCCTGCCGGAAAAACATCCGGAAGAAGCTTCGGAGGATACAAAAGCATCTGAAAGCCCAAAGGAGGCCTCTCCTGAGGTTTCTGAGGTTTCTGATGTTTCCGAAACCGATAACGGCGGCCGGCAAGGTCAGGAGCCTTTTTCGAAGGTTTCCACAGATGAGCCTTCTGGAGAAACGGATTTAAACCTTTCATAAAACTGATCGTAAAAATCCCTTTCACAATCATAAGGTGTTAAATAAAATTTTTCCAGGATATTTACAGAAGCAGTTTTAACCGCACTCTCCCATGCTTCGGCAGGAAGGGCTGCGGTTTTCTCTTTTATACCCTTCAAAAAATAATGCCAGTCCGTCAAAAAGCTTTCGTACCGTTCTATGGGCTCTTCTGCGATCCATTCCTCGATTCTGACCTTTGTCCGCTCTCCCGGTCCGCTGCATGCACCCTCCAGAATAAAATAGGAAAGCTTCCCTTCATTGTAGTTCCTCCCTAACGGGAAAAGCCTGCATAATCCCGGGCGGAACCCGTGGATGGCGCACCGTCCCTCCCCATTCAGGAACACGCACTGTTCTTTTTCTCCCTCCATGCGCAGATTGGGCAGGATCAGCCCGTCATTCACATTGAGGGCCGCATATTTTTCCAAAAGCTCCTTTGGCCCGGCCGAAAGCCCTTTCTCCAGCCTGTAAAAATCAAAGGGATCGAGAATTATGGAATTCCCCATCCCCTGACAACAATCAAAGCAGCCCCGGCAGTCACGACAGCCTATCCTGACCTTTTTATAAAATTCAAACAATTCCTCCGCAGCCGCCATTTCTTTTTCCTCTTTTATCCCTTATGCAATGCATCCAGTCTTTCATGGATAAATTCTTCCATCTCGCTTTTTTCCAGTCCGAGAGCGATGGCCAATTCGCCATGAAGATTGCTTTCCGCCTTCTTAAAATAACGATCGTCCGTATTGGTGGTCTTTTTCCCCTGCTGCAATCTGTTCTGCCGCCTCGTGTATAAAGTTTTGATAATGCTTACCCACTGCCTGCAGTCGCAGGAATGGACAGCCTCTTTATATTTCATTTCCCGGTACTTTTCATCCCCTATGCGCATCTCGGGAATATTGGGGATATCCTCGATCAATTCGTTGGCTTCCTCTTTTGTCAGTACCTGCCGCATCGTGACCTTGTCGCTGTCCACGGCAGAATATATTTTCCCCGACTCATCAAAAACCGGTTTCAGTTCATAATACTGCTGCCCCTTAACAGCACCCGGAAGGCTAAGCTCCGCAATCCCTTCTACCTTACAGATCCCTCTGTTCTCGTAAATAATAAATTCTCCTATTTGAAACATCTCATTCCTTCTTTCCGGCCGGTAGAAGCTTCCGCTTTACTCGCCTCCTTTAAAAGTTTTTTTGTAATGAAAAGCGCAAACCCCTTATTACCGGGCTTACGCTTTTGTCTGCTACATATATATTTTAACACTTTAAAAATTTGAAAGTCAAGGATTTCTTTCATTCCCTGCGTTTCTTTCTACCCTGTCCACCTGTCACACATTTTCTGTTTTTACATAAATCCTGTTGGTTTTAAAATGCTTTTATAGTATAATGCATTTTTTTACCTTGGCAAACTAATATGTTTACCAGGGGAGCCGAAGGGGCGATATTCCCAGCCACCTACTCACAGAGAAAGGAGCTAGATGCTTATGTACGTTACTTTTAATGACTTATTTACATTTGTTATCATGCTAGTTGCGTTAATAACTCTTGTTTTAAAGCATAAAAAATAACGCCCCCACCATCGCAAAGTGTAGCGTTATTTTTTAGTTACATATACCGAGGTGGCTAGGTCTGTTCTAGCTTTCGGCTCTCTTGTTAAGCATATTATAATCAATATACATCTGTCTGTCAAACAAAACCCGCCGCCCCTGCTCTGTCCGCTTTTCAAACATTTTCTCTTTTCCATTATAATAAAAAAGCAGGTACGATCACGGCAACAATCATATTGGATGACGGTCACGGCGGACTGTGGCAGGTATCGCTACAAATTTATAAAAACTGCTTTGACAAACTAATATGCTTACCAGGGCAGCCGGAAGGGCGTGCGGCCATTCGTTCCGAGTTCTGTGGAAAGAGTGGTGCTTATGAGTACATATGAAGAGTTCATGATTATTTTAGCAATAGCCGGATTAATTGTTGCAATTCTGAATTTGAAAAATAAGTAAGCCGCCCTGCTTCTTGGTCGGTCGGACGGCTTACTTAATGTAATCTTATGATTCGCCGGGACGGATAGGCTCAATCTATCTTCCGGCTGTTCTGTTAAGCATATTATATTCAATATAGATCTGTCTGTCAAACAAAACCAGCATCCCTGCCCTGTCCACCTGTCACACATTTTCAGTTTTTACATAAATTAAAAGAAAAAACAGGTACGATCATGGCAACAATTGTACTGGATGCCGGCCACGGCGGACTGTGATTGAAAATAGGGCTATGATTTGGGTGGAGCTTCAGCTTTTGCGATTTCAATTACATCGCTATAGAAATATACTCGGTTATATGCATTTATTAAATGTATAGCAGAAATACCCGTAATGATTAATAAAATAATTATAGCGTTTTCAAAAGTAAAATATTCTAAATTAAATATTGGTACAGATAGAGAAATAATACCTATATAGATTGGAATTTGTATAACCTTGACCATTTGCAAATCCTTCTCACTATCTCTTTTCATATAATAAAGCCAATGCAAAAAATCTTCATAATTAATCATATCTTTTCTTATAATACTCTTTACATGACTTTGCCACTCTGCATATGTATTACAAACCAAATATTTTTCCTGATTCTTATTCCAATTCCTTCTTTTAGAACGAATGAAACTTTTATATGTTTTCTTCTTTACCATTTCAATATTTTCATAATCTCTTCCGGCATATTTATGCGTTCTATATTCATATTTAACATCAAAATTATAAACTGTGTCTTCTGATAATTTCATAAATACTTCCTTTGCATTATTTTTTTAATTATAGCACTCAAAAAAAGCATGTTCAATAATAAAACGGAGCGGACATTTTTTTATCCGCTCCTTCTCTATTTTTAATATTTAATCAATCTTCCGACTTTAACCAGCTCTAACAACTCGATATTCTGAGCAGCTGTTCCGGAATAATTTTCAATACCATTGATAATAGCAATTCTCTTCCTATTATTATAAGAAGAATCTACTCCTATTTTGTTCAAACAATCAATCAAGGTAAATTCCGGTGTATCATAATACTGTGGCTCTACAGTCACGCTTCCACACTCCATATACCTGATATTCATGTCTACATTGCCACTGATGCCGGAAACCCTGCCATGGGAAGTAAACTGCCAGCCATTCAAAACTGAATTGGAACCTGCTGCCACAGCGGGCTTATATGTATCGCTCGGGATGGTCCCGAACTGCATTGCCTTATCTCCTGCATAGTATCTGGCCAGCCACAGATCATCATGGATCAAAGAACCATCAAACTGATTCTCATAAGCATATTTGCCCATATAGAGGCCGCATCCGTAACCGGAATTAATGATGATCTCTTTGAAATTGTCGTAGATTTCCAATACAGCTTTTTTTCCAAGGGCAAGCTGCTTGTTGTACTCAATATCTGCCCAGATAACAGTATCTTTGCTGGGCATGATTCCATAGCCCTGTAATACTTCTACAACCCGCAGAGCTTCCTTTTTCGCTTCTGAATTGCTCATGGCATAAGAATATTTGTAAAATTCTGCCGGGATTCCATTATCCTGACAGCCTTTGATATTGGATGCCAACTGTTTATCCGGATCTCCGCTCCCTCTGGTGCTCCGCAGGATAGCATACTCCACTCCTGCTGCCTTTACCTTTTTCCAGTCTATGTATCCCTGGTTGTCTGATACGTCGATTCCTAATCTCATTGCCTATCCTCCTCTTTTGTTTTTATCGTTGCATCGGTGCAACTTCGGGTAATCCTTTTATTGATATAAATAATGAGATTAGTCCCGCTACTGCCGATACTGATGCCACATTTACCCAGTTTATATCCATGACTGCCTGTCCCACTGTCAGCATGGATAACGCTGTCTCTGCCATTGTTTTGACAGCCCTTACACCTGCTGCCTTTGCCCATTGTACCCATTGCTTTAATTCTGCATTCTTCATCTTAGTTCCTCTCTTTCTCCAGATCTTCTATCCGGTGGTTTGCGACCCTGATCTTTTCTTCCTGAAGGGCGGTCTGTTCCTCCAGCTTATAAGTACGTTCTATAACTCCGTTGTGCTTCTCAACCTTTGACGCCAGATTGTCAATTTTTACATTGATAATGGCTATGGTCTCATTGTGTTTCGCATCAGCTGTTCTTCTCTGTGAATTACTGTTCAACAGACACACAGCTAAGGCTACAAGCCCGCTGATCACGCTTGATATGATTGTTTCCATGCTTCTCCTTCCCATTGCGACGCCGCAACTCTGTAAATAGTTTAAATTTCCTGATTATCTTACTGTTGCCCATCCCCCAAGCCAGTTACCATTAAAAATACTGCGTTTCACAGTGGCATAAACACCACCCCCGAATCCAAAGGCTATTACTTCCTGACGGATATTAGATCCCGGCTGTCCCAGTACCAATATGGTCCATTCAGCTATTCCGGAAACAGCTGTCTGCGGACCGTCTGCAGGTGCATAAGGAGTTACCATCATGCCTATCATCAAACCGTTACAATTCTTCGCCCAGCCAAGAATAGTTGGCAGCATCTGCATATCAGGAATAAAAGTAATGTATTGGTTTAGTTGGCCTACTGTACTGCTGGCAGTGCTAGCATAATTAAAAGCAGAATCCGCAGTTGTTTTTGCATTGTTCGCCGTCGTCGTTGCAGAATTAGCTTTACTCAAAGCAGAATCCGCAGTTGTCTTCGCACTTGATGCTGTGGTCTTGGCACTGGCTGCATCAGTTTTAGCGTTCTGGGCTACTGATATAGCATTCGCAATATCCGCCGAAAAGGATACTGTGCTATTCTTAACCTCATTGATTGCTGATACCAGATCTTCCTTGACCGCTGTCTGCAGTTGCTCAAGTAGTCCTATCTGATTCTGCAAATTTCCTGCAGCATCTTCCGAAAGTTCTCCTTTGATGCTCTCATACCATGCATTAAATTCCGCTTCACTTACATCCTGAAACTCTTTTAGATCAGCCTGGATCTGCTGGTATAAAGTTGTGGTGTCAAATTCACTAACGGATGATATAACACCGCACCTTGCAGACTCATATCGTGTATCTGTGATACGCTGATTGGATATTGCCATTGAGTTTTTGGCAACGAACAAATCCGCAAGTCCCAGCTCCCATATAGAAGCGCTTCTTGTCAGCGACGGTCTTACAGGGCTTGTAGCTGGCACACCCTCTTTGATATACAGGTCACAGATTCTTTCAGAGTCATTATCATTCAGTCTTACTACAACGGTATCAATCCGATCATATGTGGCATTACTTGCCTGTACGGCCAGAGTCCGTTTTGTTTCTTCCAGTTTCAGGCAGCCATTGCAATTTGCAAAACCCCGATTAACAACAACCGTCATGCCTGTCCCAGAAGATACCTGTAGGTTTGTTGAAGGATTTGGAAGTACACCATCTGAGAACAGACTTTTAATCAATTTTCTAAGCGGCGCTGATGTAACGGCTCTGTCATATTCAGGTGTCCCATCTGCATCAAAAGTTACATGTGAATCAATCGGAAATCCTATCATCTGTTTACTCTCCTTATTATTGGCGTGCCAAATTCTAAAGTCATTGACCATTTCCCGCTTTTCACTACTTCATAGCAGGCTATGATCCTTGCATCTGCGGAAAAATTTATTTCCGGAATTTCAATGCTGCAGTTGTCCCCCAGATCAAAATCTTCCATATATTCATAACTTCCTTCCAATGCATCAAATTCCACATTGGTAGTTTTTACTGTATCCACCAGATTCAACATTCCTTCATTATCTAATGCCGGATAAAAGAATTCTTCATCATAATCAGATCTGCTGATTGAAGATTCTGAATATAAAAATCCATCGTCATAATCCCTTTCATCCGTCTGGCGGTTAAATACTGCCCGGCAATACTCCTTTTGGACATCTCCTGATGTGTATGAGTTATGTATGATACATGCATTTCTGTATTCTGTATCATCCATCAGAATATTAGGATTTTTTATGTTTCCGTATTTTGTGGAGAATACCACCGGATTGTTTCCGTGTCCGGTTCTCCGGTCCACACCACTCCAACATGAAAACATCTTTTTGCTGGTAGAAAAATCATACAGAACCCGATATGACATCCCCGAAGGCTTCAAGATACTGTAAATTTTATTTCCCAGATATTCTCCGTTCCTGGTATGCCTTGCAATATTTCCACGACCTTTGCTT
The DNA here is from genome assembly GCA_002362385.1 of Lachnospiraceae bacterium UBA3273. Taxonomy (GTDB): domain Bacteria; phylum Bacillota; class Clostridia; order Lachnospirales; family Lachnospiraceae; genus UBA2882. The sequence continues at coordinate 18,126 of DEUB01000016.1, read as the reverse complement.
GTTTCTCTCTCAATGCCAAGATAAGAATTCATATAGCTTGGTTCTATCCCGTAAGACATATCAGCAGTCAGTTCTTTAAATCCGTCAAAGAAGGCCGTAGCCACATCCTCCGCCTTTCCTTCTTTAAAAACCCAGGAAGGAGAATTGATAATATTGGTATACCCATATTGATACACAACTCGTCTGTTCAGTTCATTTTCCAGAAAGTACCCGCTTAATTGAATATATTTATACCCGTTCTGAGATACATAATTTACCTGAGATACCTTTCCCATCTCTGGGCGGTCCTTCGTGTATATATACTTAATATTTGATGTATATTGTTCAAGCGGAATCTGTATGGAAAACGACCCGCTTTCATGATATTTACGACTCCATTGCAGGTTCGTATACCGTAGCAGCGATACTATTTGGTACTGCGAATCCAGAGCCATGACATTAAAACCTCTCATCTCATCCTCCTCTACATAGCTCCATACAATTTGTTATAATAAATTGAAACTTCCAACTGGTTTGACCCGTCATCGGCATCAAAGGATATTTCCGTATCGCCCACATTCAGGATCATTTCATCAAATGCCGATGCTCTGTCACAATGACCGATATAATTAGATCCGTTTTTCTCTATTGTCGGAGGGCTTTTCGTAAAATCCATGATAATAGCATCTCCAGCTTTCATCATATCAATGACCCTCACATAACTGTTTTTTATGCTAAGCTTTGGATTCTTCACAGCTCCATTTGCTTTAAATACTGCCTTGCAATAGGTCTCTACATCCCCGTCATTTTCCAGAACAACCATTTTAGCAAAATTAAATCTCCCTGCCGTTACTCCGGTATTTTTCCTGCACAGGTATGGAAAGCCCGCCATAGGAACCACAGATGCAATATTCTTTCCAAAATCTTCATAGCTCTTCAAAAAAGGATTCGGGCATAAGAATGTGACTGATAAAGTCATTCTTCTATATACATTTCCATTAGGAAGACTAAATTTATATATTTTTCCTTCAAACCATCTTGTAAGCCCCATATAAGTTACATAAACCTTATATACAAATTTAGAGTTAAAGAAGGAAACCACTTCCCTTCTCAATACATCATTGAGGTTCGGGTTTACGGAAATTGCTGTGATCGTCCTGTCCTTTTGGGCTATGTGATCAGATGTGATAAGACCGCCATCTCCCGTAGCATTATCCACAACGGTTATATCATTTTCAAACATTCCTATTCCGGAAAGCCCGGAATCCGATGGAATCTTCCAGTCCGTTCCATCTATTACAAATTCCTTTTTATCACTACGGATGAATTTTAAGCTAACCTTGGTGTCCATGCTCCCTCTCCTCTTATCAATCCTAACCGGCTCTCCACCCTCACTGCTCTGGCCAGTTCATCCGGTGTGGAAATTTCCCGATTTACATTAATTACCTGCGTGTATCCTGCATAGCTTCTGCCCGTGGCTGTTCCCTCCACGCTTGCCCTGATGCTTCCCAGACTTGCCGATACGTTTCTTGAAATGCCGTCCGGATTCATGAGCCCATCTATTCCTTCCTCAAATCCTGCAGTACACATCCGCCCCAGATATGCAAATTCGCGGGAAGGAGAATGTATTCCCAGAGTGCTTTTTGCAGCATCCAAAAGACTTGAAGCTAGATTCTTCACATTTCCTATGAGCCAGTCCCAGCCGGCAGATATTCCATTCCAGATACCATGTACAATATTGGACCCGATTTCTGAAAATCCGGAAACCATATTCATAAAGTTCTGTATCAGATCATTAATCCATCCTGGCACAGCTCCCTTTACCTCTTCCCACTTATTGACAATGGCATCCTTAATCTCTGATATATATTTCTTGCCGATTTCTATGAATTTGCTTGCAAGGCTTAAAAATTTGTTTACCAGAGCAACAACCAAATCTGGAATTGCGGCAAGGAGCTGAGGCAGATAAGTATCCAATCCCTCATTCAATTTGGTTAAAATCTCATAAGCTGCTTCCAGTAATTTAGGCGCATTTTCAACAATAGCATCTACTAATTTAATAATGATTTCAGGTGCTTTTTCTATCAGAATCGGCAAAGCCGCTATAAGCCCCTCTGCAAGACCGGCAATCAGCTGAATTGCAGCATCCACTAATAAATCAATATTTTCAATTAAAGTATCTACTATGAGCAGTACAGCTTCTACGATTGCCGGAATTAATGTAGGCAACGATTCTCCAATGCCCAGAATAAGCTGTAAAATAATCTGCACACCAATATCTAATAGCTGCGGAAGCATTTCTAAAAAAGTGCTTATGAGCTGATTGACGATCAAAAGCGCGCCTTCCATGATCTGGGGAAGATTCTGCTCGATCCCGCTTAAGATGGACTGAATCATATTGATCCCGGATTCCACTAATTCAGGTAGGATATCATTGACAATGCCGGGAATCTCCTCTACGATCACAGGCAACAGTTTTTCGATCAGATTACCTAAACCCGTAATTGAGGTCTCTATCCTAGGAATCAGGTTATCGGCAGCCGTTACTACGCTGTCAACAAAATTTTCAACCAGCTTATCAAAATCCTGACTGTCATCAGCAATTCCAACCAACAAATTTGCCCAAGCCGCTTTTGCAGAATTTAGGCTTCCTTCAATAGTGGTGCTGGCTTCCAGCGCAGTTGTTCCGGTAATTCCCATTTCTGTCTGGACAACATGGATAGCTTGGATCATCTGATCAAAGGTCACACCATCCATGCTTTCAATTTTCTCTTCCAGAATACCGGAATCATTAATAAGCCGTACCATTTCTGCCTGCGTACCGCCATATCCCAGCTTCAGATTATCCAGCATGGTATAGTTCTGCTTTGCAAATCCCTGATAGGCATTCTGAATTGCTTCCATGTCCGTGCCCATTTTATTGGCATTATCAGACATATCCGTAATAGCCAGATTAGCTATTTCCGCAGCCTGTTCTGTATCTCCACCAAGTCCCTGCAAAAGACTGGCAGAAAAACTAGTAACAGTGCTCATATAGTCATTTGCCGAAAGACCGGCTGTCTGGTATGCATTAGCTGCATACTGCATGACTATATCACTGCTGTCCTTGAATAAAGTTTCGACACCGCCTACCAGCTGTTCATATTCCGCATAACTGTTTACAGCCAGGCCCACAAGGGCAGATGCAGCACCAGTAGCAACAGTTATACCAGTTGCAACAGCCCCAAATGCTGAGGTTGCAAGACTGCCTATTTTCCCGATACCCGTCGTTAGAGCACCTGCATCAAGTTTTGTATTAAATAGTAAGGTTCCGTCTGCCCTTAAATTTTACCTCTGTGTAAATAAATCATTGAATTTATCAAGTTCCATTTGTTCTGCTTCACTGATTTGCGGCTCTATCCGCCACACCTGCTTCAACTCTTCATAGGCGTCATAATCCTTATCCGTATTCTTCCTATATGCCCTGACCTGCATCACTTCCAGTAATTTTGTAGAATTATTGACCCCATATATCAGCGCCAGAAATTTATGCCAGTGTAATTCTTTAACATCCAGCAGATCAATGCCATATTGTCCCAAAAACGCACTGTAAATCAAATCTGCATCTATTTCATAATCAAGAACTATCTCATCACAAGCCCCCATCTGCCTTGGAAGTATTCTGGCCGGACGACTAAATTGAAAAAGTTCCTGAATGTCACAATACTCTGGGCACTCATTTTTAAATAAATACGTCACATCTATTTTTTCATTTCCACGCAGCCGGGCTACAGCTATTTCAAACTTCATCCATTTCCGGAAATCAGTATAAATAGAATAATCCCTACCGTTCACACAAACGGTGTTCGGCAGGGATTTTGCTGTTAAGTCAATCATTGCTTACCATCCTTTGACACCTTCTGCATCGCATCCGCAACGGATGCAAGTTTATCAAAGGGTATGCCGCTGATGGAATTCCTCATTTTTGCCGAATCATATTCCTTAATCGGCTGTGCGTAGGAATCAACAATTTTTTTGAAGGTTAATGTGACCTCGCCCAAATCCAGCTCTTCAAGATTTTCACTTCCGAAGATCTCTTTTGCAGTTTCAACTCCAAGAATCTCCTCAATACATGCATGCATATTCTCAAATTTCTGCCGGACGGAAAGATTAATCATTTGGTCTTTTTTGACCACATCCTCAATTCTCTCCGCAATCCGCATTGTTTTCTTAGGCAAATCATAACTATGCCCGTTAATAATTACTGTACATTCCATATGACTGGTCCTCCTAAATTTCTGTGAATGTGGGTTTACCTTCAGATACTGTAGCTGTTCCCCTGCTTATTTTTGAAATGGAAAATTTGAAATAGATCTTCTCTGCCACGGAATCAAAATGGTCCAGAATCAAAGTTGATGTGGTATTCCACGCATTGAATTTTTCTTCTTCTTCTTCGCTTCCCACATTTCCGGCAAATACAATAAGAAGGTTTTTCTTTACAGCCTCTCCGGTAGGAAGTTTGAAAAACATATCATACAGATAATCAAAAGCAGCGTCCCCTTTATTGCTCTGCAACTCCTGCGCCAGCTCAGGTTTATAGTTTTTAATATCTGACGTAGGCATCTCATCTTCAATAAAGTCATTCTCTTCCGTTTGTGCATTCAGTACCAAATCAAAAATGGTGGATTTGCCGATTCTTGCCCATTCCGGTGTATCTGTTTCAGAAATGTCAAGAAACGGAATCGTCTTATGCTTTTTCAGTCTTTCCAATTTTGCTAAAGCCACTATACTTCGCTCCTTTCTCTGATATATGTAATGGATAAAGCGATCTGATAAAGAGCTTCCCTGCCATCGGCTTCCATAGGATAAGGATTGCCCGTTATTTCGATGCTTAATATTTTTCTGTTGCCGTCTAAGTCAGGATATTCATAGTTGTAATAATAATCATCTGCCCAATAGGTCAAATCCTCCAGCCATTCATCCGCTTCTTTTCGCTCCGAATCCGAATGGCATGATTGTCTTGCAAGGAACTGGTAATACTCCGTGATTTCATATTCCTGATTGATAAAACCTTTTATATCCCTGTTAGGACTTTTAAACAAACCATACTTGTCAGAACCATCCTGCACATGGTTTGTCTCAATTTTTATGGCTTCATAATTTTTCAGCCATTTTACTATAGCCTGTGATACTGTCATTATTTTCTACCTGCCAATTTCTTTGCGCCGTCAAGGATCTGTCGCTTTCCTCCGTTTTGTTTCATTCTTTCAAACCAGTAATTTCCACGCCGTGGAGCATCATTAAAAGCAGCGGGCATATAATACCAGCGTCTGGCATAAGGGGTACGGTATTTCACAATACCGGAACCGATCTGGGTCTGCATGATGCCTGATTGCTTCAAAATACCTGTATCTTTTGGAACCAGATCATCACAAAGCCGCAAAACCTCCGAATCAATAAATTGCTGCACCTCATTGATCGTTTCAGTCATTTTAGGCCCGAAGTTCGGGTTCCATCGGATCTCCATGCTGATCTCCCCATTCGGTCCTTTTACCTTTACCAGTTCTCCTTTAGGGGTCTTAAGCGTAAACATGTCTGCCCTTAATCAAGCACCACCTTAATATTCTTCAGATGGCTCCTGTTGGAATTATCTCTTACTGAGCGGATGATTCCGGACTTCGGATATTTCTTTAATAAATCAGAAACTCTTTTTCCTTTTTCATCTGCAATTTCATCTTCAATAGAGCCATATACCATACAGTCCTCTTCATCCTCTGTACTAATACTCAAATTTTCATAAGTACCTTTAGGAAATGTTACAGATACATACCGTACAATGCTGATTTTGCCGTTATCATTCTGTCGTTCCTCTCTATCTGTCCATTGAACGCCATATATAACAGTCCTCTTCCACTCCGAATCGGATACTTTATGGTAAATTGTCACTGTATCAGTAAATAATGCCATTAATAAGCACCTGCCAATCCTGTGCCGCTCAGCCACTCCCTGATCAGGCTTTGCAGTTCTGCTCTGGCCTGGGATTCTGTTTGTATAGTATAGTGTTCCGAATATCCGTCGTTGCTCACGGAAGATACACCTTTTCCGGCATCCGAGCCTCGGTCTTTTTCCAGCTTGTCAATGACGTTGCAGATACAGTCCTTTAGCTGTTCATAATAAAAAGCCGTACTGTCAAGACTGCTCCACCGCATCCGCCCTACCACCAGCAGGACTTCTTTTTCGGCAAGGGCCTCCGCCTTATCAAAATCCTCCTGTGATACTGCATCATGAAGAGTTTTGTAATATTCCCAGCTTACAATTCCAAGTATCATGCTTCTCCTTCATCTGTTTTGGGGGATTCCGCTTTCCGAGTTCTCTTCTTATCCGTTTTACCTTTATCAGGTTCGGCCTTTAAGGCTGTATTTTCTATTTCCAGTCTTTGGGCCTCGGCTTTTAAAAACCCATTTTCAGCTTCCAGCTCTTCCAACTCAGCTTTTAAAGCAGTTTTTTCAGCTTTCAAGGCACTGATCTCAGCCCTCAAGGCTTCTGTTTCACGGGAATCCTTTGTTTTATCTGCTCCAACTCCTACTCTTCTCATATGAACGCCTCCTGTTACTTTGTACACATGTAAATGCCTGCCGTTTTGTTCTTGTAAACATCAACCAGCCCATATTTACGGTATTTAAGGATATCTCCATCTGCATCAGCGTTTGAAGAAGCTGGGATAATATCTTTTGCAACATGCTTGTCATATTTCATAACAGCAGGCTTGTGGATGATCATAAAGTTGATATCCTTTGCCGTTTCAGCTTTCTTATAGTGTCCCAGCTCTTCTCCAGGCGTTTTGCCGTCCAGCATATCAATAGCCGTATAAAATCTGCCCTGGGGGACAACAATCTTTTTGGCAAATGTCGCAAGAATCTCCCTGGATTTGGTCGTATCCAGTCCCATTACCCAGTTGAGCAAATCAGAGGTTACATACAAAAATCTGTTTTCTGCGGGTACTTCATCATTATCCATTTTGCTTTTGGCTGTAATCAGCGCTTCCAGGAAGTTTGCCGCACTATTGAAGGTCTCTCCCTCCATTTTGGAAATGCCTTCCGTTGCTGCAATGACTGCAAATGTAAAAGCATCCCCTTCAGGGGCAACCTTAGTCCTCATCAGTTCAGCCCCGCCCATCGCAAAAGCTAATTTTTCTGACTCCTGATCATCCATGGCATCCACCATAATCTTAGTGCCTCTGTCATAATTGCACTGTGCGGTCTTCCATTTCAAGTCAATGGCTCCGCTAGTATATCCTGTATTCCTGTCATAATCTCCCAATCCGGAAACAGAAATCTGGGGATATAAGATCTCCCCCGCATTAGCTCCCGCTTTTACCAATGCAGGATCACAGGTCAAATCCGACGTACAGGCAGCCGCCTGGTAGACTTCATCTAATGCGGTTGTAAAACCTTTGGGTAAAGTAATCGTATTGGGCATTTATTTTTCCTCCTTTGCCGCAGGCAGTCCCATTGCTGCCCTCATACTAGCCTCTTCCAAATCAGAAGCCGACGTTTTCTTTGTTACTACTCCGATGGGATTTCCACTGTCTGTTACTGTTGGTTCAGAATCCCCGAACAAAAATTTGCTGTCCTCTGCTTCTGCCAGTTTTTTCAATGCAGCGGCAATATCCTCTTTCTGGTTTTTGGACACCTTTAAAGCATCAATATCCAATAATGCTGTGATTGCCTTCGCATTTCTTCCGTTTGCAGATGTGATACATTCCTTTAACCGGTCGTTGAAGTCTCTGCTTGCTATTTCAGAAGCATGAGTTTCCTCATTTTTCTTCAGGTCTGCCTTTAAATCCTCAATCTGCTTCTTAAGAGCTTCTGCATCCACACCATCAAACTTCTTCAAAGCGCTTTCCGTAGTGGCCACTTTATCCTGCGCCGCTTTTAAGTCATCCTGTGCCTTCTGCATTTCATCCTTCAAAGGCTGTACGTCAGCATTGTTCAGATCACATACACTGTCAATCTGCTCTTTAGTAAGTCCAAGTTTTTCTAAGTCTTCTCTTTTCATGTGCTCTTCTCCTTTTAACGATATTTTTAACGAGGTCTATCATCCTCTGGAAATTCCGGGAGACGGATTCGAACCGCCGCTTTTCGGCTAAGGAGACCGACGAGCTGCCAACTGCTCTATCCCGGTGTGGGAGCCACTGTCACAGCGGCTCCGCAAATGAATACTGAGGTAAAGAAGGAAATGTTATACGACAAATAAAAAAGAGCCCATTTGTAAGTAACTCTTACAAATTGACTCCTATTAGTCCTTTCAACATGCCACTTCATGCTGAGATAATATGCTTTTGTTTTTTCACTTCATATACCACCAATGAACCATCTGCTGCTTTTTTAACCTCAGCATTATTGCCCCGATCAGTAATCTTACGGATGGTTTCAATCAATTCTTTTTCTTTCAAGAAATCATCCTCCTTTTTGACATTATAACAGTCACATAATTTTATTTCAAGACTCATATTCCGTAAAATGCTCTCTTAAGATTGATTCTTTAGGAGTGTAATGAACTGAATTACTACAAGCCTTTGGATTAAAACTGGTTATATCCAAGGGAACGCCATCAGGAAATGCATCACATACCATATTCCATCCGTCAACCAATCTGCAATTCAAGCAATTATCACAAATTTTTAAACCCACAGCCATAATTATACCCCAAAATACTGTTTAAATAGTTCTTTGGCCTCGTCTGAAAGGGTATCGAACTCTCCGCGCTCCTTCAATACGCCAATCTCTGCTATAGTCTCTGACAGATCAGCCGAAGCCACAGGACTTATCCCTTTCATTCCTGTCGTATCACATAATCTATTATACTCTGAAAACTGCAAATTGTCAGCAAGTTTCGCATGATATATCTCATGTATAATCCCCTCTTCCAGACTATTGCAAACGGTGCTTTGGCTCTGTTGAAACATAGCATTGATTTCATCCAGATTCTTTCCCGATAGCATAGTATTATTCACACAAAACGAACTGTTTGACCAATTTCCAAACTGTGTTGTTACTGTCTGGAATACATCCTTTGCATTCTTATCTTTAAGCTCCACAAAACTGATATCCTTATATATTCCCAAAGCATTGTTGCGCTCCAGTACAGCTCCAATCTCAGATATAACTTCCCCTGTCATATCGGTTCCTTTAGCGGCATTAGATACATCCGACAGGCTGATTGCCTTTGATACATTAGAAGGCTGATGTTTAAATGCAGATGTTTTGTTTAGATCAGCAGCTCCGGAAACCACCCTTAACCGGTTATCCTTTGCCCGGATACCAACTGCCGAACTAAAACTGCGATAGTCTGCCGTTTGCTGTTTCAGTTTTTTCCTAAGCTCTGTTGTATCTCCTCCTATGGCTTTCTGCGCTTCAATTTCCCGCTTTGTAGCACGGATATTTCTCTCCATGCTCCGCTGTCTCTGCGTTGCCTGATAATAAGTGTATTCCTTACCATTCACAATTACAGGAGGCGGTTCTTTTATATCCTCCGGAATTACAGAAATCCCTTCCCAGAACGGAAAGAAATCATGAGCACAGTTTGCCCCCTTTAATCCTTCCACACTTCCGTAACCTGTAGCTTTCACAAAATCCGGGTACTTCTTATTTTTTCCGGAATAACTGAAAACCCTGTTCTGCCATACTGCATGCTCCGGCCTGCTCCCTGTATGCTGGGAAGTAATTACCAGATCCACCCCGGTCTTTGCAATATTGGCTTCCGTAATTTTCCCTGATAGCTGGCTCAATCCGGTTCTTACACTCATCCTTGCTGCAGTATCAAGCTGATAGCTTTTTCCGCTGGCATAGTCGATGGTTCTAAGTCCGCTTTGAGCCAAACGGTGTACACAGTCATTGACTGCCTTGTCATAAGAGAAGGTTCCGGAAGCAACCTGCAGCAGGGCAAGATCTAATTCCTTCTGGTACAGATGCTCAATAGGCGTAAACCCGAAAGCTGTGTTTTTAAATCCTGTCGTCCTGGTCAGATTTCTTAACCCATCTGAAGTCTGTTTTTTGAAAGCGTCCGTGATCTGGCTTAGGGAATTAGGCTTCTCTAAATCAACCCCTGCCTGCTTCCACATAGACAAATCATTGTTATAAGCCATGTTTCCTGCCTCTGAGACCAGAGCATCCCCGTTTTCCCTTGCTTGTTTTACGGTGGACTTAATTTCATCCTGTACAAATGCTTTATACTCTTTTGTATTCTGTGCCACAAAAGCAATATACTCCGGGTCAGCTCTTAGCAGCTTCATAACTCCTGCCTGTATCCTCTCAGCAGAAAATCCCTGTTCTGTCATAGATTTTACCATTATCTCCGCAGTTTCTGTATAGCGTTCTGTTTTCTTTATTCTTCTTGCAATATCTGCTATAACTTCCTGCTCTAATCTCTGGTACAAGTCTATGATGTATTGATCCGTCAGCTTTTCAATCTGTTCCGGTGTCAGTGCCCTTTCATCACATCCATTCTTTATCAGTCTTCCGGCTCAGTTTCACTGTCCTCGGTATAAATGCCTTCGTCAATAAATTTAACTGCATCTGCCTCATTTATATTGTATTTTTCCATAATATACCATTTCTTTATGATGGGTATTTCCGGGAATGACAGCGCATCCGCCCTCATTGCTTCCAGTTTGCTTGTTCTATCCTCTACATAAGAATCATCAAACTGGATCATCAGGGATTCATTCAAAATAAAGTTTGTCCCCTTAAAAGTGTTGGAAAACCATATTGCCGCCTGTATAATCCCGCTGATATACTGTGTGGCCTGTTTGCGCTGCTTATTTAGTTCCTGCATTGCATCCTGCCGCTCTCCAATATATTCTGTAGCAGTCTTGATCTGTCCGTTTTCAAAGGTATATTTCTTTGTGCCATATCCAAACGACATGGATATAAGGGACAATACCAGTTCGAAGCACTTTGTAATCTGCTCTATTCTGATTTCTGGATTATATTCCTGGTATATTGTTTTCTGGTCAGGTAACTTTTCTCCTAAAAACAAAAATACTTTTTTCTGTTCCGGGGTCAGAATAGGATTGCCATTTCTGTCAAAGGTACACAGCATTTCATTAATCAAGACTAACTTCTCCGCTTTATCCAGATCCGAATACAGAACATTGTAACAAAGGTCTGCAGCCTTAAATACTGGTATGGAATAGTAAAGCTTCGGCAAGCCGTAACCTTCCATATCATCAATATTATTGACCTCTGCATTCATCATGATAGAGAAAGGTTTTACCTCTCCTAATTGAATAGATGACCCGAAACCGATAATGATCCCATTTCCGTCAAAATTGACGGTTTCCGCACAATACCGCCCATCCTCCGACAAAGTGAATATTACCAGAGTAGTTCTTTTCTTACCCTTGATCTTATTTGAAGCGCTGAAAGCAGCTTCGATGATCTGCCCGTTTTCCACAGTCAGCGGTATACAGCAGTCTGCATCAACGTAGTTGATCTTGATCTCCCCACCCTGCACATGTCCGTTAGATAAATACTGGGCGTTCTTAAGATAAATATAGGCTCCTGCCGTACCCATTGCGGAAGTCTTTTCCAGCTGTTCTCTGTACTTAGTATCAAACTGGTTCTTTTCCAGCAATTCATCAATAAATTTTTTTGAATCGCTTTTTTTCTTTGGCGCAACTGAAATAATCTCACACAGGTTTGCATCATCCGAACAGCAGCGCTTTGCCATGTTCATGCGGTTCAATTCATAATTTACTCCCTGTACTGTCTTTCTTTTATGGAATCCCGTTATTCGGTTTGCATACCAGTCATCACATTCAGATATAATGCTAAAAGGTTTAGGATTTATCTCATATCCCATTCTTTCCAAATAATTTTTTACACATGCTTCCCTTGCCTGCTCTCCTATCTCCCGTTATACCGGGCTTTCATATAAAAATAATCAATGTACCTGCTCCATGAATAGAAATCTGCATCATATGTATCCACATCTGTCGTATAATCATCTAACAGTTTATCTTCTTTTTCATCAGCATAAACCATGGTGGATAAGGATTCTACAATATTAGGACACATGGAGCTGACAATCATAAACTTATCCGTATTAAAAAGGTAATTATAAGAAAGCGTTCTGTTTGTAAACTCTACTTTCTTACAATCAGCAACCACAGCCCCATATCCCTTCTGCTGGCTGTAAGACCTTAATCCGTTTTCAATAACCTGGGCTTCATTATCCACAAAGCAATGCGTTACGGGGAAAGCCGGATATAATACTCTTAATTCCTGCTGAAATTCGTTATAAGCCTCATAGAGCCTATCGGGATCCACCGTCCCCTTGGAATGCTTTACCATTTTTTCAGCAAGCCTTATCTGTCTCTGGTAATTGCCTACAATTCCCGTTGCCACAAAAGTGCTGTGAGATTTAGTTCCCCCGATATCCAGACCGATAAACACATTTCTTACCGGAAGCTCCAGCACATCTTCATAGCTGATATCCCATCTTTTAGGATTATTTGCAAATTGCGGAAAAAGCAACCCTTCCGCCCTGGTCCAGTTCCCTTTGATAAACCTGTCATAATATACTGTGCCAGCATATTCCTTTTTCAACTCCTCTACAAACTTTGCGGGTAAAAACGGATTATCCTCTATCGTATATTTCTGTTGGTAAATGTCTGCATCGGAATCCAAAAACTCTTTAAACCAATGTTTGGGACCATCCGGATTACAGGTCCCGTCAAATATAGAATTTTCACATCTCATACGGGACTTTAGCATTTCAAATACTTCACGATGCCAGGTAGTCACTTCATCTCCATAGCAATATTCTATGGTTGCCCCCTGTATTTTCGTGACCTGATTGACCTTATCTGCCCCAAGGCAATAGGTCTTTTTCCCAAACAGATACGCCACATTCTCATTATTAATATTTGAAATGGCACGATCCCCATATATCCCCCGCAGCGGATCCAGCACATTCCTGCTTAGCGTCGACTTTGTATTTCCTAATAGTACAATCAACCCCTGCCCCGTACAGGCCCGGATGCGCTTTGGTATCAGAAAGAAATCCAGGTAAGTCTTTCCCGAACCTGTAGCACCACTCTTTACATTCCAGCGCTTGTTTGCATTGTTCCAATATTCTTTTTGCATAGTAGATAATTGAAACTCACTCATGTCTTTGCCATCCTGTCTATTGCCGCGATTAATTCATCAACCCTGGAAAACTCCGTCTCTGCATCCACATATGGCTTATCCCGCCAGATTGATGGTTTTCGGTTTTTCATCCAATAGATCTGCGCTGTTGTATCCGGAACAACATGTTTCTTTGTAACTTTTCTTTCCACCAGCTGATCGCCTTCATATTTTTCCGATACTTCTTCATATTCATAGCCGAGAGCCCTTTTCAGTAATGCATTCTCTACTTGGGCATCAACAACATCCTTTCCCTTTTTTAGGGACTCAGAAAATGAAGGATACTGTTTTTTCCAAACATTCAATGTCTGGACGGATATTCCTATATATTCGGCAATCTGCTTATCGATAAGCCCGCTGCGTGCCAGGCTTTCAAGCAATTCCAGATTTTCAGGCTCAAGCCATTTTTGATATTTTCCCTTTGCCCTTACTGCCTCCTAATGTCTGTAAAAAAAGAGCCGCTTCCATTTCTGGTAACGACTCCGATTAGTCCTTCATATATCCCGATTGATATATGGGGTTGTATTTATCTCTATATGCTCATTATCTGCATTTTGCAGATTAATTGCAACTATTTTTTTCTTTCCCGTGTCGAACTTTGTCGACCGATTATCCTTTACTTTCCCATCCGGTTACCATATCATTATACTTGTGTGAAGGGGAATTGCGGCGCAGCGCTTAGGCTGGCCGCTTTTTCCATTTATCCCCTTTACTTAGTCCCTTCCAAAATACACATCAAGCATTTTGAAAAGTTTCTCCCGTTCTGCTTTTGACAGTTTATCTATGTCACTGTCGTACTCTGCAAGACGAGGAATACCGACATAGTCTACTGCATCGCACAGAATGGAATCAGCTGTTACTTTCAGTACGCTGAGCATATCCAGGAATGTTGCAAAACTCGGCATCCGTGTTCCACGTTCGATCATGCCAATGTATCCCACTGACAGACCTACAAGTTCTGCAAATTGCTCCTGGGTAAGATGCTTTGCTACCCTTGCCTTTTTCAGCCTGCTGCCTATGCGGCGCAAATTTATGTTTGCCATTATCCACACCTCCTTTCCTTTTAAGGTATAGATAATGGTATTGAGGCTTTTGTGAGTATGCAAGAGGGTTATGCCTTATAAGTTTTCAAGGCCTCTCCAGTCAATTGCCTGTCAGTAATTCGGGGTTATCGAAAATATTGCCAATAACTTCACATCTGTCTGCAATGGCCTCATCAATAAAAAGATACTGTAATCCCATCTCTCTTTTATGAAGTCGACAAAAAGCTGCGTGTGTTTCGTTATACTTAACCTCATCAACCTTTTCTTCTCCGATTACTTCATCGGTATATCTGACAACATCCCCCTCAAAAATCTTTCTGCCGTTCTTGTCGATCAATCCCGTGTACTGGCAGACGGTTTCGGGGTCTACCTCTTTCATGTCGGGTATATCATTCACAGTTCCCCAACAGATATATGCTTTTTCCCATATACGGAATAAATATCCATGTGTCCATTCCCCGTTATCAGTCCGTTTCCCACGAAATAATATCTCTCTGCTCATCGCTCAATCCTCCAATCCCTGTAATGTCTTTTATGGTCCATATTGCTATCTGATATGCCCCGGATATTTCCGGGTGCCCACCTGCTCTTGCATCTTTCGCTTCTTTTTCCAGGCGCTTTACTATCTCTTTTATCTGAATGCATTTTTCGGTATACAGACTGCCTAATTCTTTCAATTGTTCTGGTGTAAGTTCCAGGTCTTCATATTCTGCAAGATGCCCAAATGCATTCTGTATAGGGCATTCTGTGCAGCCTGTTTCTATGTATTTTTCACACGTCTCTCCGCAGGTATCACAGTCATCTGCTCCTCCAAATCTGTCTATGGAACACATTTCTTTTGGCATATACTGCCCGTCATATTCTATGGTTAATCTCTCCATAGCTTATATCTCCTCCCGAAATCCCTTGCATTTTTCCTTGTAGCAATTTTCAATCGCTGCTTTGTAAAATTCAGGTTCTACCACTGCGCCTTCACACATTGATACAAAGCAATCATCATTTCTACACTGTAAACAAATACAACTGCTGCAATCTTTTTCCATGAATTATCCCTCCTAAACATCCGTATACATCAGAAACACCTGCCTCACAAGTTCATGCTCCAGCGCTTCATTTGCTGTTATCCCATGATTCTTTGCGTATTTGTCAACGTAATCACGAAACTTTTTGTTATGTACATATTCATTTCTTATCATTGTGATTCTCCTTTCCTGCGGACACATGGTGTTTAATAATTCATCTGCCGCATAGGGCGTTCTCCCCTAAAAAATCATAAATACTCATCTGACCGACCGGGCAATCCAATTTATCATGGTTTGCGGCAATCTCTAAATTGGCAACCGCCTGTTCGTAGTAGCTTTCTTTGAGTTCAAAGCCAATTCCACGCCTACCAAGCATAACCGCTACATAAGGACTACTGCCAATCCCTGCGAATGGATCTAAAACAATGTCATTCTTATTCGTCCACAGTTCAATGCACCGCTGGATAACTTCCAACTGCAAAGGGCATATATGTCGCTCGTCTTTATCTTCTCTTGCAGATTTCCTCTGTAAGGTGTCAGACTGTTTTATATCCATCCACACAGGACTTGCGTAGTTTTGCCATACATCAACAGGGAATGTTTCGTGCGTGTGGCTCACTCTTTCAGGATTCTCTCCCGGTTTTCGCACGGTAACTATGTAGTCGGGTATGCCCTGCCTGTTCATGGTACTGTCTTTGCGTATCTGCTTATGCAAAAGCCCTAATGCCTTTGTCCGCTGCATTTCCGTGACCGGATTTTTCCAGATTGTGACCTTGCTGTGATAGATAAAGCCGCAATCCTCAAAAATCTGCCTTACAAGTGCCGGAAAGTCTTTTAATCCTATAACTCCGTCTCGCTCTTTCATCAGCGGCAAATCCATACAGTGAAAAGAAAGAAGCCTGCCGGGCATTGTTACTCGATACAGTTCTTTTGCAAGGAATTGGAAATGCTCGTAAAATTCATCATCCCCTTTGCTGTTTCCCATATCCCTGTCGCTGTTTGAGTATGTATACAGGCTTGCGAACGGTGGGGAAAATATTGTGTAGTGTATGCTGTTATCCGGGATATTCTTAATCAGTTCACAGCTATCCCCGTTATAGATTGCATACTGTTTTTCTATGGTCTGTGCCAAAACGTCCATTTTTCATGCTCCTTTCGTAAATTCATCCCATTTTGGGAGTTCCATTTTTATATGCGGCTCATAAGGTGTTGAAATCCTGCAAGTGCTGCGCAGTTCTTTCTTCGTAATCTCCTTTGTCAGTTCCGTCATTTCAGACTGCATTTTAAGGAAATCTGCCTGTTTCCTCTCGATATTCTCTTTTACACAGCCCTCTTTTGCGGAAATGATTATATATACATTTACAGGATTTTCCTGCCCGAACCGCCAGCAACGCCTTAATGCTTGATAAAACTGCTCGTAACTGTCAGATAACCCGGTAAAAATCATATTGTGGCAGTTCTGCCAGTTCATGCCGAACCCTGCAATTTTTGGTTTCGTGACAAGACACTTTATTTCTCCTTTGCTGAAATTCAACATAGAATATGATTTATGTGTGTCTTTATCACTTCCGCATACTTCAACGCTATCATTTATCAATTCATGAAGTTTATGGCTTTCGTCATTCAAGTCGCACCACACAAGCCACTGTTCATCAGAATTGTTTACAAGCTGTGCCGCCTGTTCGCACCGCAACTGCAAACTGTCCTTTCTTGCCTGTCTGCGTTCTGTAAGCGACAGCGTTTCCATTGTCGGCGAATCTCCATCAACGATAATCTCTTGTATATTGATAGGTGGCAGATTATACCCCTCAATCTCATATCCGATATTGTTTGGATTATCCACAAACACGCTGAATGTTGCCAGCCATTGCCAGAATACATCCTCCGCATGGCCTTTCAGCCGCCATTTTGAAGTTTCGCCGCCGTCATGTACAAAGAACATGGAAAGCATTTCTGCCCTTGTCATAACTCCGCAAAATTCAGAATGGTTTCCCAATTCCATATAATCATTTGGTGCAGGCGTAGCTGTACAAGCCAATTTATACGGTACTTCATGGAAATTCTGTATAATCGCCGTCCGAACCTTGCCGGAATAGGATTTTAAGATACTGCTTTCGTCAAGCACAATCCCGGTAAATTCATTTGCAATAAACCTGTCCAGTTTCTCATAATTCGTAATGTTAATGCCGGATATGCAATCTTCCTGTTTCTCAACAACCCTTGCCACATATCCGAATTTCTCCGCTTCTCGCTTCGTCTGGTCTGCAACTGCCAGCGGCGCAAGAATGAGTATTTTACCGCCTGTATGCTTATGCACCTGATATGCCCAAGACAACTGCATAGGCGTTTTCCCAAGTCCGCAATCGGCAAATATGCAGGCTTTCCCCTTTTTTAACGCCCAGCGGACTATATCTTTCTGAAACCCGTACAGCATGGGATTCAACTCTGATTTATCAATATCAAACCCACTACTCTCTAAAACAAATCTTTTGCTTTTCAAAAAATCTAAATATTCCATAACCTGAAAGGAACTGCACGTGCATTGCCCCGGCCGGAGTTCCGTGCTCCTTTCATTGTTTTTTGTTGTATTATTTATAAATTCCTTTGTTCATCAGTTCCGCATTGGGAAAGCATCTTTTCCTCCCGTACTGGTTTTCAAACATCGCATGGTACGGGTACTGCCTGATCAATGTCCATTTGATTCTTCTTGCCATCCCTTCTTCTCTTACCGTTTCGTAGAATACTGTCCTTGACGGTATGAGAATATGTACCACGTTATCCAGAATCGTGGAATCCGGCTCCTCATTCCGGGATTTCTCCTCTTCCTTTTTTATCTTTAAACACCTCTGGACTGCTGCCGCAGAAAAACCTACTGCTTCAGCTATCTTCTGTATGGTCTTTCCTTCTGCG
>DEUB01000017.1 GCA_002362385.1 Lachnospiraceae bacterium UBA3273 | reverse complement strand
TCCTTTGTATGTCTGAGGGAAGATGGCTGTCTTGAACTTCCTGCCACCGTAGAAACAGCCTGCCGGACAGCGGCAAGGAAAGTACCGGAGTTAGAGGGATTCCACTTCCACACACTAAGACACACCTACACAACAAACCTGTTATCAAACGGGGCGCAGCCAAAAGACGTGCAGGAGCTTTTAGGGCATTCGGACGTAAGCACTACAATGAATGTCTATGCACACGCTACAAGAGAGGCTAAGAGGGATTCCGCAAAGCTATTGGATAAGGTTGTGGGAATGAGTTAAAAACCAAAACTGAATAACAAAAACTTTCCCTTGTAACTTGCTGATAAGGGCAAAAACAAGGGAAAAGGATACATATATTAAGGTTTAACATACCGTAAAGCCTTGAAAATAAAGGAAAGTTAAGGCAGTTAGTAGATAAACTGGAATTTATCTCTTTCTTGCTAGTTGTAAATCAATCGTGTCATAAATTGTGATTGTGCCACCATATTTGTTAATTGCTTCTTCGATTTTTGAAAAGAATTTAATTCTGATTGTTTCTTCGATAGCAATATGATCCGAATAAGTTCCTAAGAGTTCAACATACTCTTTTGCCGAAAACATACGCTCCCGATGGAACAACGCATATTGAATATCTGTAAATCCATATTTTTGAGCAATTATCGCTCGCTCTTTTGCTTGCTCTTCTGAATATTCAGATAATGCTTCATGTTTCACCTTGTTGTGGTACTTATTGTAATACTCATCATAAATTTCATCTATTTCTTTTGAAAGCTCTGGCTTACCTTTATCGCGATACGGATGATTTGCAAATCGAGCAAAAACACCATCTTTTTTCAACATCGAAAACACTTTTTCATACCCTACTTTTTCAGGTACCCAGTGGAAGGCAGATGCCGAAAAAACCAAATCAAAAGCATCATCTTCAAATTCTGTATCTTCAAATTTGCCTGTAATTACCGAAAAATTGTGATACGCTTTAAATTTATCTTTTAATAACTCAGAAAATTGTTCTCCATATTCAACTGCAGTTAGTCTACATCCTGTCTTTAGTATTGGCGCAGTTGCCTGTCCACCGCCACTTCCAATCTCAACAACATTGCTGTTTTCACTAATGGAAATGTAATCAAATAATTTTTGATACAATTCTTCAACATAACCAGGGCGTAGTTTTTCGTATGTAGAAGCCACCGTATCAAATGTCCACTCTAATCCTTTGAGTATTGGCATAAGAGCACACCTCCAAATCCCGATTTATTTTTCTGTTGTATTACTCCCGGCACCATAATTTGATTAGATCGTCTATATCTCATCTAATCCTCTGGCAACTAATTGATAAGCATTGTATTCTATTTCAGCAATATTCAAAATTACATCGCTTGCTGATTTCATGTCTTTTTTTGTATCTAAAATATAATCAATAAATATATCACATAGTTTTTCAAATTGTTTTCCACTATCTTCAAACAATTCTCCTGATTTAATCAAATGATCGCTTTTAAATTCTTTACCAAGTTCAATTAGAACTTTGCTCATTTTATCTCTTGAACACATAAATACAACTTCGTCTTTTTTACTGATTCCATTCAGTCTATTCGGCGTTGTTGGAACACTGCCGCAAAACTCTACGACATTTCTTAATATCTTATCGGTTTCCTGTTTCCCCAGTTCCTCTTCCCAATTAAGCATTTCTTTTGACAATTTTTTTAGTCCGTTGATTCCTAAAAACTTTGTAGGCGGATTTAAAAACATATCCGCTTTCATTTTCATTGCTGATTTAAAAATATCTTTTTTACTGTTTGGTTCATCCATTCTAATAGTACATATTGTATTTGGTTTACACAACCCTTTGTATTCTGCATTCATACCTAAAAGCAAATTCTCATAAGAAAGCGTTATAATTTCTTTCCTTCCACAATCATATAAAAATATATTCTTTTCTTCATCATCATATCCGGTCATTAAAACATAATGAAACGGAATGTGTTCCTTATGATAAAGTTTTGTATAATATTCTAAATAATACATATCTAAGGCGCCAATAACAACCGGAAAACCATGATCTATTTCTTTCTTTGCTTTGGCTAATGCCGATTCCGGAGTTTTACATTCTATATGATGATAGTTAAAATTGACTATCGGAGCAAGAAACTCATACATTTTTTTCGTTCTTCCATCTCCAAAAGATACCATTCTTTTTGTAACTGCCTTATTCGTTTTTATATATGCAAAACTGCAAAATCCGCTCATGGCAAAAAAGAATTGATCTGGTATTTTTTCGCCGGTTTTATTCATATAAATATCTTCAATACCATTCCACATACATTCATAATCATCTAAATGATGCGAAAAATTTTCTATTATGTTCCTCATAGATTACTCCTCTTAAAAATTGTAATTGGATTTTCATAAAATCTTTAACACTTAAAATCTATTATATTGTGTTACTGAAAAATCCGCAATCCCTTGATTTTCCTAAATTTGTACAAGGTAAACTTGCCCTTATTGTTTCCCTTGCGTTATATCCTTTTCCCTCGTGTTACGAACGCTCATAAGAGCAAAAATAAGGGAAAGAAAAAAACTATAACAAAATATAACACAATATGCCGGACTTAGAAACTGGTTGAAATGCCTAAATATTTTAAAGAATGGATTGACTAGATGAACCATTAGAATATGCTCGACTTGTTTTGAATAGCGAAATGCAGGACTGGGTTGATTCTGTTGATAGTTTGGAACTCAGTTTGGAACTCTTTTGATTTTAAACAAAATATAAGTTGTTATCTGTAAATATGAGTGATACAATGTGTCTACGGAAAGTACCCATGACAGGGTGGCAGCCTCCCGAGTTTATGATACCGGATTACCGGAATACATAGGAAGGGAGGTGGCGCCGATGACAGCTTATGAAATTATTTCGATTTTTCTTGGGATATTGGCTTTGCTAATGTCCTTTGGTAGCTTAATTGTTGCGTTGCTTGCCTTTCTCGATAAGAGAAACAAGCGAAAATAAAAATGCCTATCCTGTCTGATCCACAGGATAGGCGGTGTCCGTAAGGACAATTTAGCCTAAACTCGGAGCATCCACCTTTGGAGTGGGTGCTTTCTTTTGTATAATTATAATAACATCCAAACGAAAAGATTTCAAGCAATTCATTCTTACTTTTTTACCAGTTTAACCAAAACCTGTAACAAAACACATATTTCAGACTCAGGAACCAGATAAGACGCTTACACTTTTTGGGAACGTACTTAGCGCTTGACATATGTTGAGCAGTCGCTTAATATATAAAGGTATTAAGCACGTGCTTAACAAAAAAGGAAACCCATTGCCGTTAAAAAACAGGAGGAAAAAATGACAAAGAAAGAAGAACAATACGAATTGAGAAAATATCAGATTTTAGATATTTCGTTGACTCATTTTATACGGTATGGATTTTATGGAACATCTACCAGAAAAATTGCGGAGGAAGCAGGAATTAGTTCGGGTTTAATGTTTCATTATTTTCCCAGCAAATTGTCTTTGTATGAAGCATTGGTGGAAATAGGGTGTGAGAAATTAACAATTGCCAGTGGAGAGAATGAATTACCATTAGTTTTTTTTGAAAAACAGGTTGAATGGTTTCTGGCTATCGCCACCCGGAATAATTTTGCATCAAGAATGTTTGTTTTTATGGGCCTGGCAGCAATAAATGCCAAGGGTATTTCAGAACGGGCCGCACAAATGATAAAAGCACATGATGTTGCGGCAATGAGCGTTCCATATATAGAAAAGGGACAGGAATCAGGGGTTATTCGGGAAGGGGATCCACTGACCCTTTCCGTCTTATTTTACAGTAGTATTCAGGGTTTTGCAGAAACCCTGGTTGAGAGAAACGATCTGAAATTACCCGACAAAGAATGGTTTTTAGCGATATTGAAAGCATAGGTGCCAAAATTAAGAGCCTGCCAAATGATTTATAAAAAGAATGTGGAGACGAGACAATGAATAAAAAAATGAAAAAGAGAGATAAAGTTACACTGGCTATATTTGTATTTATAACAATTACTGCAGGCGGTTACGGATATTTGGTTGACCGGATTCTTACAGAACAACCGGAAGGTAATTCATTGGGAATGGGATTGTGGTTAGTACTTCCCTGCTTGACAGGTGTTATCCTGCGAATATTGAATAAGGATTTGAAACATATTGGTTTTAGGCTTTATATAAAAAATAATTTGAAATGGTATATTTTTTCAGCCGTCTTATTCCCATGCGTGATGCTTGTAAGTATAATCATAGCAAAAATCATGGGAGGTTTCGTCGTAAACGATGTAAAGTTAAGCGGATTATTTTGGATGATACTTGGCACATTCTTGGCCAACTGTGTGAAAAACATATTTGAAGAGTTTGCATGGAGAGGCTGCCTGGTTCCTTATTTAGAAAAAACGGGAATGAACGATTGGTTCTTATATTTGATAAGCGGTTTTGTTTGGGGTTCCTGGCATATTACATATTATCTGTTTTTCTTA
Source organism: Lachnospiraceae bacterium UBA3273 (assembly GCA_002362385.1). GTDB lineage: Bacteria > Bacillota > Clostridia > Lachnospirales > Lachnospiraceae > UBA2882. The sequence continues at coordinate 13,236 of DEUB01000017.1, read as the reverse complement.
CCCGATGAATATTTTACCGAAACGAGCAGACCAATGATGGTAATTGCCGGAACGATCATTATGATTTTTTGGTCGCCGGTATTTGTTGAATTACGCAGATTAACCAATTCGGTCTGGCCATGTGTCATCCTTCATTCCATGGAAGATGCAGTACCAACCCTGTTATTTGTTACAGCCGGTGTGTTTCAGATGAAGGAAAGTTATTCAGTCATATTAGACCCCATTTCCGGAATGCTTCCTGTAGCTTTGGTATTTGCATCCGGTTTGGTATTAAGGAAATACCGACAAAAGACAACATAAGTTTCTTTTCCAAATTTTCCATAATATCCCTTAATACCTCCTCTTTATGACCGAACACTCAGACACTTTGATAAACCCCAGTTTCTCTGCCATCCTTTCAGATGCAGTATTTTGATAATGACATGCCCACACAGGTTCTTTTGCCTGTTCAAGAGCATATTGTATCATCCTGTTTGCAACGGCCAGCCCTAATCCCTGCTGTTTGTATTCGGGCTTCGTTTCTATTCCGATATCTATTTCCCCGGTACTTACGGCGGCAGAAAACGCCCAGGAAGCAACGTCATGATCATAAGTGATACAATACCCTTTCCCCTTTTCCAGGAAATCATTGATATCATTCCAAAAAAGAGAAGGCACGATATTCCCTGAAATCTTCTTCAATAACCGGTCATCTATTTCTTTTAATTCATAGCCGTCAGGTAAAGAAGATTCCGTATATCCTTTTGTTCCTGCATACTGAAACAAATATCTTTTTTCTGTCACAACATCCTCTTTTTGTCCAAAATATGCTTGTATAGCTTGGTTTCTTGTCATTAGCAGAAACCGTTTCGTATTCGTTTTGGCTCTATCCGTCATAAGCTCATAGACATCTTCCAAAAAATCCCCATCAACCTCTCCCGAAAGATAAGCAAAACCGCAATGGGTCCAAAATAAAACCGCTCCGCAGCCTTTCGCCGAATTTGTAAAAATATCTCCTTCCTGAATGCCGCCGGCAACAGAAAGCGGATAAACAGAGCCGCAATCATGGGCATCTGCAAGATCGATCAACTTTGCATACTGCTGTGAATTAAGCTTATATAGCATCCTATATACCTCCACAAATACCGATATTGAAAAACTTTTATTCCTCTTTTATTTCCTTTTCAACATAATCCGTTAATACAAATTCTCCATCCTTATATTCATAAGTCATATCCGCATACCGGCCTATACCGTCCGTATCCGAACCGCAAATGACCCTTTCATCATTCTTTACTTCATAAGAGGGAATATGCTCAAAGGTTCTTTCATGGCGAAATCCGTCATCCATGCAGATATACGCACAATAATATGATGCATGTCTGCTGTTTCCCACCGAAATGATCAAATCTTTCCTTCCGTCAAAGGTTACATCCTCAAAATGGGCGTCAAAACCGCATCCCTCGCCCAAAGAATGATTATTTTCACACGCCGTTCCTTCATTTAATCTTATATGAATCCCCTTATCTTCATAGTCTGTTACCAATACCCGGGAAATCTCATCATCCCGTGTCAGGAAAAGAAAATAATCTTTCTTATGCTGATAAGCATTTTCGGGTTTATCTTTATACTGTATCTTTACACGCAATACGGGTCTTCTGTCATACTGCATCCATTCACAGCCTTCTATCTCCTCATCATCTTCCAAAGCTACATAGTCCCTTATATAAATATCCGTTTGAGGGTCGTTCTTTTGAATCTCATAACCCTCTATTTCAAATGTCTCATCTGAAAAACTGATATCAAATACGATCCTGATCGGTTCATATGGTAACGAATTCTCCAATTCGATATATGGTACCACATTCATCTGCACTGTCCCGGCATCAAAGTTCACATTATCTCCAAAATTAACAACACCGGAATAAGGATACTCCCCGGTCCACTCCGACAATTCTTCTTCCCATAAAACATTGCCGCCGTCATCCAGAAAAGCAATCACATTATTTTTATCATCATATTTATATTGAATGACATCTTCCATATCCTCCAAATAATCGTCATACATATAAATATTCCACTCATCTTCACGGTCACAGACCAACATGGCGTATCTGCTTATGGGAGTACCGGTAACAGTTCTGAGACTGATCATTACTTCATTCACTCCATCCCTGTCAGCATCAAATACATTCAGCTTTGGTCTTTCCTGATAAAGGTTAAGGAATGAAGGGAAAGGATCTTCTTCTATCAATATTTTTTCTCCCTCTATATAAAGGAGCATCGCCGTCTCCTCTCCTGCTCTTATTCCATACAGCCCCACATCCTGAAACCGTTCCAGCAAAACCAATGGAGCATTCCGGTATTCCTCTAAAGAAGGATAATCATCACAATCATTTAACATCTCATCCGTTACAGACTCAAAAAACGCCTTTACATTTTCTGCCGTTTCTACACTGTCTTCATATTCCGTTTCTTCATGTGTTCCTGCGGTATCTCCATATGCCGTTTCTTCGTATGTTTCCGCACGATCAGCATCAACTTTCCTTAAATCGCTTTCATCCCCGCAGCCGCAACACGCCAGTACCATACATAAAGAAATTACAAATACAAATTTTTTTACCATAGTGTTTTCCACCTCATAATTGTTATCTTAAAATACAGTATCATTATAAAACACCATTGCATCAAACCTGCATCAAACTTGCATCATTTTACTCTCCACAAAGAAAAATCAAAAATCCCCTGCCTGCGGAAACCCAATCCGCACACAGGGGTTTTCATGATCCTGTCTTAAATAAATAATTCACAATCTTTTCTGACCGAACATACCTTTTTCATTGCCAGGGATGCCGCCGCCACCATTCCCCCGTTGACCTTTCTTGCAGAATAAGGAAATTTTACCACACAGCGCATACAGGAAATACACTTGCCGGAATCTGTTTTTTTAACATCCTCCGCATCAATAGCCTGTGCAGGACACTGTTTTGCACACAGCCCGCAGTTCATACAGTCTTTTGCAGCTTTTGGAACCATTCCCGCACCGCCTGCTTTTTTGTAAGGGCGGTTTCCCGGTATCTGCAATTCCCCGTCCGTTGCTTTTGTTCTGATCTTTTTGAGAATGTCCCCCGCATAGCTCTTTAGCTTCTGCTCATCCTCTTCGTCCGGCCTTCCTGCTGCAAACTGATGCATAATAGAATGCTCCGCCACCGCAGAAACGGCAGCAGCCACATGAAAGCCGCATTTCTTTGCAATATCCGCCATTTCAATCAAAGTATCTTCATAAGCGCGGTTTCCGTATACGCACAACAACACACAATTTGCAGAATTCCCCTTGATCTGCGATAACCGCTCTGTGGCAAGTGCAGGCACACGCCCGCCATAAGACGGCAAAGCGATCAACACTATATCCTCCGTCTCAACCCTATATTTTGAAAAATCCCCTGCCGGATCAGACAGATCAACCGTTTCCACAGATTCGCTCCACACTGACGTTATCATCCTTGCCGCCCGCTCTGTTCCACCCGTGGGGCTGAAAATCACTTGTACATATTTCATCCTATCCTTCATCTCCTTTTGTAACCTTTAACCCCCATTTTCCCCTTCTATCCCAAACTCCCATCTGCTTCTAACCCTTTTCCCCTGAAATTTTGCCAAAATGCCGGGATAAAAGAATGTGCGGGCTTATTTAGCGTATCTGTGCCCCGGAGCTGTTCGTAAAAATATATTTAATTGAAGGAACCCTGTAAAAACATCGGCACTTAGATTGCGTCCTTTGCAATCTTACGTGCCGCTATGTTTTTACCGGAGTGCGAACGTGTTCCTGAAATAAATATATTTTTTACGAAAAGCTCCAAGGCACAGATACGCTAAATAAGCCCGCACATTCTTTTATCCCGTCCCCCGCCAAAATTTCCGGTTCAATCCACCACTACCACGTTTTCACACCCTTCATACCCCTCCGGCGCTCTGTCCGTTAAGAAAACCGTCCCGTCGAAGGGCGCAAAGGTCACGGGGCTGATCTGCTGGAACTTGGAACTGTCGCAAAGAACGTAGCTTTCTTTACACCGCTCCATAGCCGTGCGCTTTACCATAGCCTCATTGACGTCCGGCGTGGTACACCCGCATTTTTTATTGACGCCGTTGGTGCCGAAAAACCCTTTAGTAAAATGATAGGAACCTAGCATTGCCACAGCCAGACTGCCTACCGCCGCCTCTGTTGAAGCCTTTAATTCCCCGCCTATCATCAGAACCTTCATTCCGCGGGAAAGGAGCTGCCTGGCATGGACTACGCCATTGGTCACATAAGTAGCGCCCCGCTCCTTAATGTAATCTAACATATATGCGGTGGTCGTGCCTGCATCCAGAAAAACAAAATCCTCGGGCTCTATAAGAGTAGCCGCATATTTTGCAATCTTTTGCTTTTCCTCAGGGTTTAAATCGCTTTTTTGTGCAACCGTATATTCATGGGCGCTTACCTCTTCTTTTGCAGCTACGGCGCCGCCAAAAACTTTTACAAGCCTTCCTTCCTTATCCAGCGCCGTAATATCCCTGCGTACCGTAGATTCCGAAATGCCCAGAACATCCTTTATTTCTGTTGCTGTAACGCTTCCCCTCTCTTCCAGAAGCTTTAAAATCAAATCCTGTCTCTGTTTCGTTAACATTTACCTGCCTGCCTTGTATTTTGCCACATCAGTTTCCATTATAATCTTACGGATGGGAAGAATGCTTCCCGGGGAAACGCTCAACTCATCCACTCCCATGGCCAGGAACTCCTTTGTCAGTGTCTGGTCCGCACCCAGTTCTCCACAGATACCTGCCCAGATTCCCGCCTTATGGGCGCTTTCCACCACCATGGATATCATGCGTAAAATTGCGGGATGATGGGAATCATAAAACTCATCCAGCTTTGTGTTCTGACGGTCGATCGCCAGCGTATACTGGGTAAGGTCATTGGTGCCGATACTGAAGAAATCCACTTCCTTCGCCAGTTCATTGCCTACGATTACCGCAGCCGGCGTCTCGATCATGATACCCTGCTCCGGATTTCCATAGGGAATTCCCGCAGCATCCATTTCCGCCTTTACCTCCGCCACGATCTCCTTGATCTTTTTCACTTCCTTTACACTGGTGATCATAGGATACATAATGGCGATATTGCCGTATGCGCTTGCCCTGAACAATGCGCGAAGCTGGGTCTTGAATATCTCGGGTCTCGTCAGGCAGATACGAATTGCCCGGCATCCCATGGCAGGGTTCTCTTCATGCTCCATTTCAAAATAATCACACTGCTTATCGGCGCCGATATCCAGAGTCCGTATGATCACGCGCCTGCCCGCCATAGTCTCCGCAACCTGCTTATAGATCAAAAACTGCTCTTCTTCCGTAGGATAATCTTCACTTTCCAGATAAATAAATTCACTTCTGAAAAGTCCGATACCTCCGGCATCGTTCTGTAAAACCGTGGCAAGATCCTTGATATTTCCTATATTAGCATAAAGCATGATCTTCTGTCCATCCAGAGTAATATTTTCTTTTCCCTTCAGACTCTGAAGCAGTTCCTTCTTCTGAAGCTCTTCCTGCTGTTTCTTTTTCATCGCTTCCAGCGTTTTTTCATCCGGGTCCACATAGATGACTCCTGCTGCTCCGTCTACAACGCCCAGCTTTCCGTCTACGCTCTCGTCCAAAGGAAGCGGCGTTCCCACCAGTGCGGGGATCGCCATGGTCCGCGCCAAAATCGCAGTATGGGAGTTTAAGGAACCATGAACCGTTACAAAGGACAACACCATATCCTTATCAAGCTGTACCGTCTCCGAAGGCGCCAGGTCGTCCGCCACAATAATTGCCGGTTCATCAGCGCCTATGGCATTATCGCCTTTACCGCTTAAGATGGAAATAATCCTTTCGGATATATCCTTGATATCCGCCGCCCTGGCTCTCATATAATCATCTTCCATGGCTGCAAACATCTGTGAAAAATTATCCCCGGTGGAAGCAACCGCATATTCCGCATTTACTTCCTGGCTTTTGATGATGTTTGCAATGGATTCGTTATAGTCCCCGTCGTCAAGCATCATCTGATGTACTTCAAATATGGCTGCATTTGCCTCTCCCACTTCCTTCAGGGCTTTATCATATAAGCCCTGAAGCTGTTCAATTGCCGTTTTCTTTGCATCCTCAAAACGGCTCAGTTCCGCATCCACATCAGTAATCCTGTTGCGCTTTACCTGCTGCTCGCCCTTTTTATATACGCTGATCCTTCCAATGGCGATACCGCCAAATACGCTTTTACCGTTATATATTTCCATAACCCGTCTCCTTTACCATATCAACGTAATTTTTGCCATACAAACCCTTGCCGAAATGCAATCCATGTTGCGTTCAATACAGGCCTACAGATTCTCCTGCATGAATTTGCTGATTGCCTCGTAAGCCGCATCTTCATCTGCGCCGTCAAAGGTCAAAGTAACCTCATGGCCTTTTTTAGCCCCAAGACTCATAACGCCCATAATGCCTTTACAGTCTACGCTTCTTCCGTCCTTTTCCATTTTGATCGCACAGGAAAATGCCTTTGCTTCCTTTACCAGCAGACCTGCCGGACGTGCATGGATCCCCATTTCATCTGTGATTACATACTTGAATTCTTTCATTGATAAATCCTCCTTTTTATTTTGATTTTAATTTATTGCTGCCTGCTTTTACAGCTTTCGCTTATTATAAAATACAGGCATTCTTTCCGTCTATTACTTTTGATGCAATTTAGATTTTTTTATGCATCTGCCTTTTTCTTAAGCATGCCCAGAAGAACTGTGGAAATAGCTGTACCCACTACCAGAGCTGCCAGATACATCAGCGCGTTTCCCATTACCGGTACTACGAAGATACCGCCGTGAGGCGCCATCAGGGTACATCCGAATGCCATGGACAAGGCTCCTGCCGCCGCAGAACCTATGATACAGGAAGGCAGTACATGAAGGGGATCCGCTGCCGCAAAAGGAATGGCTCCTTCCGTAATAAATGCGAGACCCATAATAAAGTTGGTAGGACCGGATTCTCTCTCTTCTTTTGTAAACTTATTCTTAAAAAGAAGGGTTGCAAGTGCAATGGCACAAGGAGGCGTCATTCCGCCGATCATGACGGCTGCCATAATATCATAGTTGCCTGCCGCAATTGCCGCCGTACCGAAAACATATGCCGCTTTATTGAAAGGACCGCCCATATCGATTGCCATCATTCCGCCGAGTATCATACCTAAAAGGATCTTGCTGGAACCGCCCATGCTGGCGAGACCATTATTTAAGGCTGTATTGATTCCACCCATAACAGGTTCTACAACAAAGGTCATCAAAAGCCCCATGACAAGAATGCCCACAACAGGATAGATCAATACCGGTGCAATCTTTTCAAGCGCCTCAGGCAGCTTCTCACAAAGCCTGCACAGCCCTTTAATAATATAGCCTGCTGCAAAACCTGCTGCCAAAGCTCCCAAAAACCCTGAACTTCCGTTTGCCGCCATCATGCCGCCTACAAAACCGACTGCAAGGGCCGGTCTGTCGCCGATCGCCATTGCAATAAAGCCTGCCAGAATGGGGAGCATAAATCCGAATGCCACACCGCCGATATTCTTAAACAATGCCGCCACCGGCGTGATCGTACCAAAGTTTGCCCTTTCCGCTGCTGATAAAGCATTCATATCCACTAACAGGCCGTCAATGAGGAAGGAAATGGCGATCAGGATACCGCCGCCCACTACAAAAGGAAGCATATGGGAAACGCCGTTCATCAGCTGTGTATAAATCTGATGTCCGATGCTGCCTCCCGCTTTGGCAGACCCGGAGGTCTTTGCCGGAGCATTTGCGCTGTGGTATACGGGAACATCCCCGGAAATTGCAAGGGAAATCAGTTCATCCGCTTTATTGATGCCGTCGGATACCTGACGCTCAATGACCTTTTTACCGTCAAAACGGTCCATGGGAACCTGCGCATCCGCTGCTACGATAATGCAGTCCGCCTCTTCAATTTCCTTATTTGTCAGAACATTCTTGGCTCCGCCCGAGCCTCTTGTCTCCACCTTGATAAAGCAATTCTGTGCCTTTGCCGCCTTTTCAAGTCCTTCGGCAGCCATATAAGTATGTGCGATTCCCGTAGGGCAGGATGTTACGGCAAGGATCTTAATCTGGTCCGCTGACGCTTCTCCCATATCGGAAAGTCTCTCATCTACGCTCTTTTTCTCTTCATCCGCCTTATCGATAATCTCCATAAACTGCTCCGGCGAAGGCGCATTCCTTAAACTTTCCGTAAATTCTCCGTCCATCAGCATCATGGACAATTTGCTCAAAACATCCAGGTGCACGTTATCCTCTGTATTAGGCGCCGCAATCAGGAAAAACAGACTTGCGGGCTCATCATCCAAAGATTCAAAATCAACGCCGTCCTTTACAACCATGGCTGCCAGTCCCGGTTTATCAACGCAGTCTCCTTTTCCGTGGGGGATCGCAATTCCTTCCCCAATGCCTGTGGTGCTCTCCTCCTCCCTGGCATATACCAGTTTCCGGTATCCTTCCACATCATTGATCTTTCCGCTTTTAGACATCAGCTCCACAAGGGTATCAAGCGCTTCCTTTTTCGTCTTAGGAGCTGCATCCAAAGAAATACTTCTTACATCAAGCAAATCTGTGATTCTCATACTTTTCCCTCCCGATTTTTTTGTTCGCTGTCTCATGCTTTCACTGCTCTCTGCTTTTGTTTACAGTTTCCGTTGTTTGCAGTTATTCTTCTGTCGGTCATATGCTTTTTTCTTAATGTTTTCCTGCCGCTCTGCTGTATACGGCTTCGATTTCTTCCTTTGTTGCAAGATTTTCCGAAAAGGCGCTGGCGCTTCCTGCTGAAAGTCCCATGTAAAAGGCGTGCTCATAATCCTGCTTTTCCATCCAGCCTGCCATAAACCCTGCCACCATGGAATCTCCTGCCCCTACGCCGTTTAAAAGCTTCCCGGAAGGCGCCGGTGCATCATATACCGTTCCGTCTGCCGCAACTAGAACGGCTCCTTCTCCCGCCATGGAAACCAGTACATTCTCTGCTCCTTTTTCCTGAAGCTTCTTTGCATAAGGAACTACCTCATCCCTTGTCTTAAGCTCCACCCCAAAGATTTCTCCCAATTCATGGTTATTGGGCTTGATCAAAAAAGGATGATAGGGCAGTACATTCATCAACAAGTCCCTGGTAGCGTCTACCACGATTCTGACCCCTTTCCCGTCAAGGCTTTCCATGATCTTCTGGTAAGCGTCATCGGGCATGGATGCGGGAATGCTCCCTGATAAGAAAAGCACGTCATCTTTTCCCAATCCGCCGAGCTGCTCCATCAGCTGCGCTACTTTCTCTTCGCTGATTTTCGGTCCCTGACCATTGATCTCCGTTCCGTCAATAGACTTTAACTTTAAGTTGATCCTGGAAAACCCTTTCTCAATCCGGATAAATCCGTTCTTCACGCCGGTTTCCTCCAGCCTTCTTACCAGTTCATCGCCGGTAAATCCCGCAATAAACCCCAGTGCGGTGCTTGGAATCCCCAGATTCATAAGGACGATCGAAACATTAATGCCCTTTCCTCCGGGAAGCAGAAGCTCCGAACAGGTACGATTCGTAAGCCCCAGCTTAAAATCATCTACCGATACGATGTAATCCAACGAAGGATTAAATGTGACCGTATAAATCATCCTGTTACCTCCTTGCCTGTTTTTTGAATGCCTTTCTTTTTCAGTCATATCTGACCTTGTATCTGTAGTATATAATCAAATTCATTCAAAGTCAATCAAACTAATTCACAGATTTTGTGCTTGTTTTTGGTTAATTTTGCACAAATATGAATTATTTTGACCGCTTGTCCCAATTTCAAGCAAAACAATTCAAAAAAGACTGCCTCCTTTATTCTAAAGAAACAGTCCTATATTTTATCATTTAATTGTATCGCTGTGATTTAAAACAAGGGTGCTGTATAAAAATAAAACGTCACAGCCTTCAAAATCCACAAATTTCCCCAGCATATCCGGATGGATATATCTGATATCCGCCAGAGTGATCCGGGAATATCCGTCAATCAGCAAAGGGGCAATACTCGATCCGAAAGAATCCCGGAATATCACTAATCTTTTATCCGTCCGGGCATCCTGATTTTCTATGGTAATAAGAGACAAAGACCCCGAAAGAAACATTTCATAAGGATCCCGCCCCATGGCGTTTTCCATATTGTATACGGGTATTTCCCGCCCGTTCTGCCAGTCATACACCCTGCAGTTATCAATGGCTTCCCCTGTGAGATACCAAATCCTGTCGGGTTCTACGGGAAGGGCCGCCTGACCGTAATATACCCCGTAAAAATCCCCCTCCACCCCATGGGTCTCATAATCTTTGGAAAGCTCCGTACCCATAGACTGTGCCAGCCGGTCCGCCACATCTAAGATCCTTTCCTGCCGCCAATGGGTATCCGTTTTGTAGTAATCCTCTCTCTCCAATAGGTCTGAAATTCGGATATACTCCGCAAAATCCGCTTTCTCTGCCATCTGTCTTTCAAACTCCCCATAATCCATGGAAAGACGGTCATATTCTCCTGCCAAAAAGCAGTTTTTATCCGGTATGACTGAAAGAAATACCCTGTTTTCATCGGTCAGATATTTGTCATAAATATAACGAAACCGCTCTGCCGCCCGGTCCAGGGACTTATCATCATAAGGATATTCCATTGCGGAAATATAACCGTCCGCCACATAGACCCCGTTATTATCCAGCCTGTGAAAAACCCCTCCTGCCGTCAAAGCCTTTATGCTGCGAAAAAAGTCCCGGAACGGAAAAGCATCCATTCCATAATCTTCAAAACCCGTCATAAAACGTCCGCTCCACAGGGCGTCCCCCGTAAGAACCGGCGCTGCCGCCGGAGCGCGTCTCTCGCTTTCCAGATACCGGGGCCCCGGCATAAACAGGCACAATAAAAATCCCCCGTAAAGAAGCAGCGCAAACAGTATACAGACGACCATATTTTCTTTTTTTCCATGCATAGTCTGTTTCTCCCTAAAATCTGAAATACAAAAAAGGATTAAAGGAACCGTCCACGAGATATGCCGTCATGACCAGCCAGAGTCCCACCAGTATGACCGGCTCCGCGATATTCAAAATCCTGCCTCCTGCCGGCTTATTTCCAATATATCCCACAAAATTCCGGACTGCAGGCATTACTCCAACGATCCCCATAAATAAAACAACAGAAAAACTCTTCAGACAGTACACGGCCTCTGCCGACAGCAAAGAAATTCCGCCAATTCCAAAAAGCCCTCCTATATCAGAAAATGCCTGTCCCATATCCTGTGCATTAAAAATAATAAAACTGAGCATTACCAAAAATAGAGTATAAATATGGGCTAAAACCTTACTTTTTTCCAGAATTTTAAGCAGCCACAGCTTTTCTGCCGTCAGCAGCAGGGCAAAAATAAGTCCCCATACAATAAAATTCCATTCCGCGCCATGCCAGAATCCGGTAAGCATCCATACCACCAGAATATTCAGAAGCTGCCGCCCTTTTCCCAGACGGTTCCCTCCCAAAGGAATATAGACATAATCCCGAAACCACGTCCCCAGGGAAATATGCCATCTTCGCCAGAATTCCGTTATACTTTTAGAAATATACGGATAGTTAAAATTCTCCTGAAAATGAAATCCCAAAATCCTGCCCAGTCCGATGGCCATATCGCTGTAACCCGAAAAATCATAATAAATATGAAGCATAAAGGAAAGGGCATACAGCCAGTAAAACAAAACCGATTTTTCTCCTGAAGCCCGAAACACGCTGCAAAGCTCTGCAAGCTGATTGGAAATGAGAATCTTCTTTGCCATACCCGTTACAAACCGGCGGATCCCCTCTGCCATCCCATTCCAGGAATACTCTCTTTCTTCTATCTGACCGGCTATATGGGAATAGCGCACAATGGGTCCTGCAATCAGCTGGGGAAACATAGCAATATAAACCGCCAGGCTGATAATGTTTTTCTGTGCCTTTTCTCCCCGGTATACATCCACCGTATAACTGATCAGCTGAAAGGTATAAAAGCTGATCCCGATTGGCAGCGCAATGTTTAAAAGCGGAATATGCGCCCCCGTCACGGCATTGAAATTTTCCAGAAAGAAGTCCGCATATTTAAAATACAGCAAAAAAGAAAGGCTAAAGAGGACGGAAACGATACAAAAGAAACGTCCCGCCCTTTTTCCCCTAAACTTTTCTATCAATAATCCGAACCCATAGCCTAATAAAATGGAGCCTGCCATCAGGAAAACATATTTTGGCTCTCCCCACGCATAAAATACCAGACTGGCCAAGAGCAGAACCAAATTTTTAAACCGCTTCGGGACCATCAGATACAAGGCCATAGTCAGGGGCAAAAAATAGTATAAAAAGGTAATACTCGAAAACAGCATAATATTATTTTCTCCCCTACGGTATTACGAAATGGGTTCTTCTATCACTACCTGAGAACCGTCCAATGCAGATAACGCATTATTTTTGAACGTCTCCATAATCTCAGCCTCGCCATAAGCGGTAATGATATAATTTCCCTTTACCTCAATAATGACCAGGGTATCCGGCTGTCCGCATATCCATTGTGTGGCCATAATATTGGTTTTTACCACATCTGCAAAATCATTGCTATCCGTGCCGTCTTTCAAATGATAAACGGCTCCGGTAAAAATATTGGCATTCATCATATGGACCATAGACGCCGCATCGTCAATATCATCCCATAACTCCTCGGGCAGCCCTAAATTGACTTTCATTTCTTCCGTTTTGCTGATGTCAAATTTGCCCGGAGCGTCCATAACCGCATTTTCCTGATTTCCTCCGTAAATGGCAAACATGTCTTCCTCTTTATAGGATTGACGGATCGCACTTAACACATCAAGAGCCTCCCCATATTTGCTCTCCTCACTTTCCTCGCTTTCTTCGGAATTCTCTCCCATCCCGGATTGACTGCCCCCGTTTCCGCTTCCGCATCCGGTCAGCATAAAAATCAACATTACCATAAAAAATAATATCGTTAATCTCTTCATTGTCTGTCCTCCTGTCCTTTATCTGTAAACTTATTATATACAAAGCTGTCCTATTTATCAAAATCTAAAAATTTTACAATCTCCTATTTTACAATTCCGGCTTATACTTTGTTGAGGTATGTTAGATGGCATAACTCTTTACGCCAATTTCACAACCAGTGTCACAAA
>DEUB01000055.1:67537-135666 GCA_002362385.1 Lachnospiraceae bacterium UBA3273 | reverse complement strand
TAGTCAAGCACTTTTTTTATTTTCTTCAACAATTTTTTCGCATCTATTTTTATAGAAGTAAAAAGCGGTAAAAAGAAAATCCGCTGCAGATACTTTGATTGCTCTTCGTATCACAACGGATTTTAATATAGCATTATCTTTGACCGGTGTCAACACCAAATTTCTATTTTTTGTGTCTTTTTCCTACACTGTCTTTTTACCGTTTCCTGCCCCTTTTGTCTTTCTCTTGATTTCTGCCCTGTCCCAGGTGCTCCACAGTCTGCAAAACACACCGCATTCCCCTGTTCCTATTGGAAATAGACCGGTGTTTTAACCGTCTCTCCATTATATCTTATGCTGAGGCCCGCTTCACTTGCCTGACTGCACTCTTCCTCTTTAATATCCGCCACCAGTACTGTATCTACTGTCTGTCCGGGCGCAAGAGTTCCTGCATATACAGAAAAATCATTTTCCAGCAGGGTGGTCATGGTATTATGATACTCTCCGCCATTAACGGAAAGCTTAAATCTCGGTTCCTTATTAAAAATATCGATATTGGCGTCACTGCCGCCTGTATTGGTAAGGGTCAGGTGTACAATTGCCAGCCTGCATCCCGGCGATGCGTTAAGCGCAAAGAAAAGGTCGTCTCCGCTGTCCGGATAAGTATCTTTAAATTCAATACCGTTGCAGGAAACCGAAACCTGCTCCAGTTCCAAAAACTGCGCAATGTTTACGGGACCTGCCGGCACTTCCTCCTGACCTTCTCCGCTGCCGCCATTTTCCCTTTCGCTCTGCTCCTTTTCTTTTTTTGCAGCTTTTTCAGCTTCCAAAGCCGCACGCCGTTCTGCTTCCTCTAAAACCTTCTGCCTGGCTTCTTCCTCCGCAACTATCTTTTCATCGTCTAACAGCATCGGCTGATAATTTGCATCATATTTTAACAGCAGCCCTGCAGCGTATTCCGTCACAAGGTCCATATTTTCTTCTGACATCTCCGGTATAGCGTTTTTACATCCTGTAAGGGACAAAATCAGGGAACCTGCCAGTAAGACAAAACTCAATCTCTTTTTCACGTATCTTTCCTCCCTAACTTACTATTTGTATTCTAACACTATTTGGAAGCTAATTCAAACCAAAATTCCACACCGTTCTCATAATTGACTACGCCGAACTCTTGATGCATGGAATCCATGATCGCCTTAACAATGGAAAGACCCACGCCGCTTCCGCCGTATTCCCTTGTCCGCGCCTTGTCCACTTTATAGAACTTTTCAAACAAATGAGGCAGGGACTCCTCGGGGATGGGGTCTCCCGTGTTAAATACCCGGATCCTTACTTTCTCTTCCATCCGATCGAAGCTTATCCTTATTTCATTTTCATTTTTTACATAGTTCAGGGCATTGGTAAAGTAATTCATAAACACCTCTTCCACTTTAAATTCGTCGCCCCACACAAAGCACGGTCTGCTTTCTTCAAAATAAACCTTTGTATTATTTTGCTTGATCAGAATGTCGGCCGATTCCAGATAATTGGCTATGAGCTCCTTTATATCAAATCTTTCCATACTGATCACGTCGTTTCCAAACTCCAACTGGTTCAGGGTAAGCAGCTTTTTTACCATGGTGTTCATTTTTCCCGCTTCATCCATAATAACGTCGCAATAAAAGTCCCTGCTTTCCGCATCCTGGTCGATCTCTTCCTTTAAGCCCTCCGCATAACCCATGATCAGTGCGATGGGCGTTTTTAATTCGTGAGATACATTGGATAAGAACTCTTTTCTCATTTCATCTATCTGTTCTTTTTTTTCAATATCCTTTAAAAGCTCATTGTTGGCCGTCTTCAATTCGGAAATCGTCTGCTCCAGCCGCTCGGCAAGCTGGTTCATATGATGGCCTAAAACCGCCACCTCATGCTTCTCCTTACCTTCATAGCGCGCCTCAAAATCCAGATCCGCCATTCTTTTTGATATTTCCGTCAGGGATAAAATGGGGCCAGTGATCCTTTTTGTAATGATCCAGATGAGCAGCCCACTTACGACCGTTGCGAGGATTCCCACATATCCTAAAAATCGGCTGGAAATCTGCACGCTTTCACGGATACTTTCCACCACGGACCGCGTCATAAAAAGATTGCCGTTATCCAGAGTTCCCCACATTTCTATATAGGACATTCCGTTCCTCTGGGTATGGGCAATTTCCATCATATAGTTTTCGGTCTGCTCTATGGTCTCATACATATCGCTGTTTTCTAAAAAGACCCTGTCCAAAAGATATTTGATCATAATATCCGAGTCGATGCCTGCGGACTGGACCAAGGTGGAATCCGCATCGATCACGATAACGCTGATATTATATACGCCGCACAGCCGCTGGAGCTGATTTTCAAATTCCTCACTTTTTATGCTTCCGTCGCTGACGGCCTCGTTAATGCTCTGATAGGATCTCCTCATGACCTGCTGTTTGTTGAGAAGATAGTATTTTTCCAAAAAGCCGTTATTTAAGAACCAGCATAACAAAATCGTGCCGGTCATGATCGAAATAAAAACAAATGTCAGTTGATTCTTAATTGAGTATTTCATCATTTACCTCAAATTTGTAGCCCATGCCCCAGATCGTCTTGATATAATCGCCCTGCTTACCCAATTTACTCCTGAGTTTTTTTACATGGGTGTCGATCGTTCTGGCATCTCCGAAATAATCATAATTCCATACATTGTTCAATATGACTTCCCGGGACAGCGCAATTCCCGCATTTTCCATAAAGTAAGCCAGCAGTTCGAATTCCTTGTAGCTTAAGTCCACTGATTGATCGTCAATTGTTACCATGTGGGCAGCTTTATCCACCTTGATCCGCCCTGCGGACAATATGGGGTTTCCCGCAGCGGCGGCACTTGTCCTTCTTAAAACGGCTTCTACCCTTGCCACCAGTATTTTGGGACTGAAGGGCTTTACAATATATTCGTCCACACCTAATTGAAACCCCTGCAGTTCATCCTTTTCGTCGGATTTTGCCGTAAGCATGATAATGGGCACCTTGGAATACTCCCTGATCTCCCGGCAGACCTGCCAGCCGTCCATCTGGGGCATCATAACGTCCAATAAGATCAGGGCGATATCCTTTTGCTCAAAAAAGATGTCTACAGCTTTGGCGCCGTTTTCCGCCTCGATCACGTCATAATTGTTCCGCACGAGGAAATCCCTTACCAGCTTCCTCATCCTGCTTTCATCATCAACCACTAAAATCTTCAATTTTTCCATAGCCGCCTCCGAATCATCTTCCGTTCATTCGTTTTCAAGGTAACGCCTTCCTGTCAAATAAAGGCTACCTATATTATTATATCCGGGGAATATGTTTATTCTGTGAAATATTCCATGAAGAAAGGCACAGGATGCTTTTTGCGTCCCATACCTTATTTATACCGGCTCAAGGCGTAATTCCCAGTTCAGCCTCTTTCTGCCTGATTACCGCCTCTCTATCCGTCA
Source organism: Lachnospiraceae bacterium UBA3273 (assembly GCA_002362385.1). Lineage (GTDB taxonomy): Bacteria > Bacillota > Clostridia > Lachnospirales > Lachnospiraceae > UBA2882. The sequence goes on along the minus strand of DEUB01000055.1, from coordinate 132,208 downwards.
ATTCCTGTTCCCATTCCGCATAACGGTTGATGATAACATTTTTATAGTTTAAAATATTTTCGTTTTTCCCTGTAAGCGTGATCAGAAACATACCCGCTACCATGACACCCAATAAGCCTGTAAGGATCATAAAAGTACGGCATTTGGATCTTGCCTTATCCGCCAGTTCCTTTTCCCTGTCGATCTGTTTCTGTGTCTCTTCCCTCAGATCCTTTTCAAAAGCCTGGTACTCCTCCTTGATGTGAAGGACTTCTTCTTCCTGCATCATCTTGGAATAGTAAATTGGAAGCGGATTCTCCTCCGGCGTTAAAGCCCTTTTGGCTATCAGATATCTTTGTATATTCCTCAGATAATCAAAACCGATCTGGGTTTCGAACACCCGCTGGCTTACCGCCTTTATATAAACCGCCTTTACCGCTTCGTAATCTTCCGTATCCAGTTTTTCATCCAAAACCTTTATCTTTGCCAGCTCTCTTGACGCCTTTTCGGCCTCGTCCTTTGAATAAAAACGATAACCCTCTACTAAAAATCCTTCTTCCCTGTCCATACTACCACCCTTACTTTATCTTCGCAGTATTTATATTATCCCTTAATAAAGCAAATTCTGTCAAGCCGTATAAAGCGTTTATCCATCCTGTGGAGACGCCATCTGCCGCAATGCTATGAAGTTACAGATATTGCAGCTTTACCCGGATGATCCTTTTTACCGCCTCATCAAGCGTCTCCTCCGATATACGCCCCTCATTGACCGCATCTAAAACTCCCTTGTAAGCGCTTTTAAAATCCTCAGGCATCAGGAGCATATCCACCCCTGCTTCCAGAGCCAGAATACAGGCTTCTTTTGAGGTATACTGTTTCGTTACCGCTCCCATGTTCAACGCATCGGTTATCACAAGCCCCTCATATCCTAAATCCCCTCTCAAAATATCAGAGATCATTGTTTTAGATAAGGAAGCGGGCATATCATCGCCCGTAATATCCGGCAGGGAAATATGTCCCGCCATGATCATGGGAACCCCTTCCTCTATCCCTCTTATAAAGGGAATCAGATCCGTTTCCTTTAATTGATCCAAAGTTTTATCTATATAGGCATATCCTTCATGGGTGTCCGCCTCTGTAGCGCCGTGGCCCGGATAGTGCTTGAAACACCCTGCCACATTTGATTCCCTCAGCCCTTCCATATATGCTAAGGACATATCGCTTACAAGCTCCGGCTCAGAGCCAAAGCTTCTCTTTTGGACCACCGTATTTTCCGGATTTGTCAGTACATCCGCATCCGGCGCAAAATCCAGATTAAAGCCAAGCCCCGAAAGATAACCGCCGATCGTCTTCCCCGCTTCATAGGCTCTGTTCTCATCCCCCGTGGCTCCCACATCAGCCATGTCCCCTACATTTTCAAGGCCCATGGCAGGATTTCCCGCAACCCTGGCAACACTCCCCCCTTCTTCATCCACGGCCAGAAAGGCAGGAAGAGCCGCCGACTCCTTTGCATACAGATAGGACTCCTTTAACAATGCCGTTGTCTGTTCCGGCGTTTCTATATTATTTGAAAAGTACACGATCCCCCCTACCGGGTAAGTCTTAAGGGCCTGCCTTAAAGTTTCCCCTCCCGTCTTAAGCCCCGCACTTTCTGTCAGGGCGTCCGGCGTTACTATGAACAGCTGGGCCACTTTCTCCTCTTTGGACATTCCTTTGAGAAGCTCCTCTGTCCGTTCCTCTATGGGGATGATCTCCAAATTAAGATCCACCGGTCCGTCGATTCCTTCAAGCCGCCCTTCATTCGTATACTGCCAGTAAGTAAAATCATAGGGAGTCTGGGGAAATTCCTCATAATCCGCATACCATTTTTCATACTTGTTTACCCGGTGCATCTGTAATGCATAGGCCTCCCACTTCATGGTGGCATAGATAACCGGCTTATATCCCCCTTCTTCTATCCGCTCGCAGAAAGCAATGGTGTTTTTTGTAAACTGCTCGGCCCCCAAACCGTCCGTTCTGGCCTCCGCCTCTATCACATACTCCGCATCGTAAACCACCGGATAGTCCAATTCTATGCCTTCCAAAAGATTTAGCACATACTCCGCTTCCTCTAAAGCCTCCTCTTCGCTTACCGCCTGGGAATAAAAATAGACTCCCACGTCTATTCCCACTCCTTTGGCCCCTTCTATATTCTGTAAATATTTTCCGTCCGTATTTAAAGTGCCTTCTTCTCCGTAGCCTCTGTTTCCCACACGGATAAAGGCATAGTCGATTCCCTGTTCCTTTACCGCCTGCCAGTCAATATCTCCCTGAAATTTGGAAACGTCAATGCCGGTCCTTGAAGTATATCCCGAAGCCTCATAGGTTTTGAACTCTCCGTCGTCAGTAAGGCAGGAAAGATCGTAATTATGGGTGTCTGCCAGTTCATTAAAAGAGACCTGATAGGTAACACCGTACACGTCCTTAAAGGAAATCATGTTTTTATCCGGTTCATCCGACCGACTTTCCCCGTTTTCAGAAACTGAAATCCCCGCTTCATGATCCGAAAGCATCTCTTCTTTTTCCGTTCCGTTTTCCGAAACAAAAGGCTCCGCCATTTCCCCCGTCCCATCCTGCCCGCCGCATCCTGACAGCAGGCCTGTTATCAGACATCCGCATAACAGCAGGCCGGTATTCTTTTTCCATTCCTTTTTTTTCATAATTTATATTTTTGCCTCCATGGGTAATATAGCAGCTATCGCCCGCATTTTGCAAAATCCGGACCGAAAGACCGGCCTTTTACATCATTTATATCTGCCGAAACAGCTTTTCGATCGTATCCAGCACCACCAGAAACATTCTGAATTCCAGCAAAAGGAGTATTCCGTATACAATAAGCGTTCCCGCCATTGTCACACGTTTCAGGAATTTTTTCAGGTTCCCTTCCATAACCGTTGCAACCCCTATTTCCGGTTCTAATTCCCTTTCCATTCCTTTAAGACGCTCCATGACCTGTTCTTCTGAAAGCTCCAGATCTCCTTCTGCGATCTGCGTATTCCATTGTTTAATATCCTGAAGATAGAGATTATATTTATTCAGATACAGCTGACAGGCGTTGATCTCGGCGCCGCAGGTAGGAATCTCATAGCGTTTCATCATCCATTCCCCCAGCCTGTTCTGGCTGTCTATGGAACGGAGAATGATTCCCTTTACGATCTTGTAAACACAGACCGGCCTTACAAAGAGCCATCCCGCCATTCCTATGAACAAAAGCGGGACGCCGATAAGCGCCAAAAAGTTCCAGAGTCCCAAAGACATGGTAAAGCTGAATGCGATCAGAAATTCTATTGCCAGAAAAATTCCCGTATACATTTTCAGTTCAAAGTCTTCCTCCCTTTTCCTGACCACGGCGCTTCTTAATTGGATCAGTATCTGGCATCTGGCGAATTCCACCTTATCCTCATGAATATGTAATTGATATTCCAATTCCGTTGCGTATTCATAGCGGTTGATCATTTTCCCACAAATCCCTCATTTATGATTTTTGCGTCATTGCCTATAAAATTACCGTATCAGCCGCTTTCGTTCCGGCCGATACGGTATTTCCGGTCTTATCGCTCATCTCCGTAAAAAAACAGAGCAATGGTTCCGGGCCCGGAATGGGCGCCTATGGTAGGCCCCACAAAATTGATCAAAAAGCTGTCTATGCCAAAACGCTTTTTTACTTCGTCCGCCACAATCCGTGCATCCTCCGGACTGTCTCCGTGGCTGATGAATATGGTGCGGTTTTCCTTTACATGGTCCCCGATCTTCTGCTCCATAAGATTGACCAATTCGATCAACGACTTTTTCCTGCCCCTTACCTTTCCGATATTGATCAGATGCCCTTCGTCATCTACATGGAGGATAGGCTTTATATTGGCAAGGGTGCCCACGAAAGCTGTGGCGCGGCTGACTCTTCCGCCCCTGTAAAGGTGGTTTAAGTCATCTACCGTAAACACATGGACAAAATGCCCGAAATTCTGCTCCAGAAAGTCCGCCGTTTCATCAAGGCCTTTCCCTTCCTTCTGCATCTTAAGGGCGTAGTCCACCATCAGTCCCTGCCCTAAGGAAGCCGCTTTGGAATCCACGACACGGATTTTCTTATCAGGATGGCTTTCACATACGTTCTGCGCCGCAACCGCTGCACTGTTATAGGTTCCGCTGAGCCCTGATGAAAAGGAAATGCACAAAATCTCATCATTTTCCTCTATCAGCCTTTCAAAAAGCTCCATGGCGTCTCCCACGTTGACCTGGGAAGTTGTAGGCATGCTTCCTTTTCTCATTTTTTCATAAAACTCATGCTCATCCATGGGATTATCCCACCCATAGGTATTACCGTCGATTATATAGGCAAGGCTCATCACTGCTATATCGTTCTGCTCAAGATAATTTCTCGGAAGATCCGCCGAAGTATCCGTTACCAATTTGAATTGACTCATCATAGCCGCTCCTTTGTATTTTTATTTTGGTATATTGTACCATTCTTTTATCCGTTTTTCAAATCCGGGAATCCCATTCTCTATTGTCTGGATTCCGGCAGTCTCTTTCTCAAAAAGCGTTTGGATAATTGCTTTAAGTTAAAGGGCAGCAACGGATAAATATAGCTCTGTCCGGAAACAGTTCTGTTAAGAACGATACACAGTACCAGAACGACGCCTCCCGCAATATATCCGTAAATGCCAAATACAGCGGTCAGAATCAGATTCAGGATCCTCATAAATTTTAGCGCATAGGACAGTTCATAGCTTGCCTGGGTATAGTTTGCAATGGCTACAAAGGCCATGTACAGCATGACTTCCGAGTTGAACCAGCCGCTGTTAACGGAAAATTCTCCCAGCACGAGCGCCGCCATAACGCTTAGGGGCGTGCTCAGCATATTGGGGGTATTGACCGATGCCAGCCTTAACCCGTCTATTGCCAGTTCCAGTATGAGGAACTGCCATACCAAGGGCACGTTTATCGTATCCTTTACCATGATAAATTCAAATCCGTGGGGGATATAGTCCGGATTCTGCATCAAAAGAAGGAATGTGGGCGTCATAATATAGGTCAATATGGCGATCAAAAATCTGGACAGGCGGAGATAGGTGCCGGTAACCGGCGGGAAATAATAATCATCCGCCTCTTCCACCACATCAAAAATACTTGTGGGCATGATCATTGCCGACGGGGAGTTGTCCACCAAAATGATAATATTGCCCTCTAAGACCTGGGCGGCTGCGGTATCCGGACGCTCCGTAAACTTGAATTTCGGAAAGGGATTCCACCATGCCTCCTTATAAAGACATTCCGCGAGACTTTCCTGGTTCATCGTAAGGGCATCCACCTTGATATTCCTGATCCTGCTTTTTATCTTATCCAGAAAATCATGATCCACCCTGGAATCCATATAGCATACCACAATATCTGTTTTGGAGCTTTTTCCCGCATTCATCATCTCCATCCTAAGGTCTGAAGAACGGATCCTTCTCCTTATCAGCGCCGTATTAAAGATAACGGTTTCCACGAACCCGTCCTTGGAGCCTCTTAACACCTTATCCTTTTCGGGTTCCGATACGTTTCTTGCAGGATAGGTCCTGGAATCAATGAGGATGCATTGGTCATATCCGTCGACGAACAGCGCCAGTACGCCCGAGAGCACGAAAAATATGATCTGCTTCCATTCATCCTTTAAATCCACTTCCACGTAAGGTATGCACCGCTTGGACATTTCATGGGCGCTCTGGGGCATATCCTTTGGCGAAATGGTAATAAAATACTGAAGCATCTTCTGCATCAGATCGTCCTTGCAGAAGCCATCCACAAAATACATGCATGCTCTTTTGCCTCCGATTTCCATGACACGGTATACTACGTCAAAATTGGCGTCGACCGCCAGCTTTTCGTTCAGATACTGCATGTTTTCATCCAGACTGGTTTTTATTTTACTTTCAAAACAGGTTATTTCTTTATTTCTATCTGACTTTTTCAAAACGCAAAGACTCCTTTTACAAAACTTTTATTTATTAGTCTTGCAAAAAGGAGTCTGATTATTCCACTTTAGGAAAATTTTTTCAATTTGTCCCCGTGCTTCCGATACCGCCCCGGTTCTTTCCCGAAAGCTTCTCTACCTCGTCAAATTCTATAACAGGCTGATGTTTTTCAATGCGGAACTGGCAGATACGGTCATTTACCTCGATTACCGTATCCCGCAGGGCATATGCCGGCATATAAAACCAGTCGTTTGGCCCGCAGTAGCTCTCATCCACAATGCCGCAGTGATTGGTCTGGATAATGCCGAAATTTTTGAAGGTAGAACTTCTCGGCACAATATGGGCTTCATACCCTTCCGGGAGCTGCATGGCAACGCCTAAATTGATCAGCCTGAATTCTCCCGCTTTCATTTCCACATGCTCGGCGCTCCTTAAATCGATCCAGTCAGACTTCCCGTCAATATATTTCAGCCTTTCAACGGTATCATTGATATATTGGATTTTAATGGTTTCTTTCATTTTTTGTTCTTTTCCTTATCTTTTTTTAGGCTGTTTTATGATGAATAATCCTGACAATGCAGGACCGGTATGGACGGATCCGTCTGGGCAAGGGTCTTTTGCACGTCAATGACCCGCTGGTTGCTGCTTCCCTTCCACAAAAGCTTGTTGTCCTTAAGCTCTGCCACAAATTCCCCGTCCACGCAGACATCCACATATTTCATGACGGGATAATGCAGGATATTTTCCCATGTATCTCCCGTATAAAGCCAGATGGTCTTATCAGGATACCTGCCCTTTATCTCTTTCATAAAGTTTCTTACATCCAGACGGTTTGCCGCATGTAAAGGATCCCCTCCCGAAAAGGTAATTCCCGAAACATAGGGTTTATCCAGCTGTTCAAAGATTTCTTCCCTGGCCGCCTCGTCAAAAGGCAGTCCGCCGTCGGGATCCCATGTAATAGGATTCTGACACTCCTTACAGCAATGGGAGCATCCCGCCACCCACAACACGACCCGCAGGCCGTCGCCGTTTAACATATCATCCTTTGTTATATTGTGATATCTCATATGGAACTTCCCCCTACATGGACTTTCTTTCCGCAATTTCCGCCATCTTGGCATCGCTTAATCTTGTGTCTCCGTGAACTCTCGAATAAGCCAGATAACCATTCATACGGTCGATCTTGGTCAGATTCTTGCTGCCGCATACAGGGCATACGTCCATTTCCAGTTCCTGGTGCCCGCAGTCGTCGCAATAGGCTAAGGACATATTAACGCCTTCGTAAAAGCCCATATCCATAGCCCTTCTGATCAGGGTCTTGATGGCCTCCATATTGTAATCAATGGGGTATTTTACATATTGTATCTTGCCGCCGTTTGCCATTTCCCAGAAGCGGTATTCTAAATCCTGCTTCTCAATAGGCGTAATATCCTCGGATACATGGCAGTGGAAGCTGTTGCTTACATATTCCTTGTCGGAAACCCCTTCAATGATGCCGTACTTTGCACGGAACTGCTTAACCTGCAGACCGCACAGATTTTCAGCCGGCGTTCCGTAAATAGCATAGAGGTTGCCGTCTTCTTCTTTAAACTCGTTGATCTTGGCGTTGATATGCTCCAAAACCTCCAGGGCAAAAGCGCCGTCCTCCACTAAGGATTTGCCGTTATATAATTCCTGAAGCTCATTGAATGCCGTAATGCCAAAGGATGCGGTAGCCGCCTTCAAGATCGGTTTGATCTTGTCATGAAGCTGCAGATGTCCTCCCAAAAATCCGCCTTCACAGTAGGCAAGGGGATTGGTGGAAGCGCGCATCTCTCCCAGATAGGCATAGGTCCTGATATGGAGCTGCCTGATCAAATTCAGATAATAATCCAGCACTTCATAAAAATCTTTATTTTCCTGTCGGGATTTTGCCAGGATCATAGGCAGATGCAGGGATACCGCCCCCACATTGAACCTTCCCACAAATACCGGCACATCCTTATCGTCGGCAGGATGCATGCCGCCCCTTTCGTACCAGGGGGATAAAAACGCCCTGCAGCCCATGGGGGATATTACCTTACCGTACTGCTTATACATGCTGGCAATATAGCCCTTTCCCGTAAGGCTTAACCAATCCGGATACATGGTCTTGGAAGAACATTTTACGCCCGCTTCAAATACGTCTTCCAGCTCTTTTCCGGGTCCGTGTAGGTTTTCATCATATAAAAATACGATCTTGGGGAAAAGAACGGGCTTTTTGCATTCCTTCTTCCCCTGTCCCTTTCTGCGCACATTCAGCATGGAGATCGTAGCCATTTTGGCGAACCTTCCCGTACCGATGCCTGCGGTTACCGTGATAAAGGGATAATCTCCCCTGCTGCTGGCCACGGTATTGAATTTATATTCCCAGCCCTGGAAGCCCTGCTCAAATTCTTTGCTCACATCTGCCAGAGCCTCTGCTTCCGCCGTTTCCCTGTCAATCCCCAGACGCAGATATTTTTTGATATCCCTCCGGTAGGATTTCTCCGCATAAGGCTCTAAGATCTTATCCACCTCAGGGACCGTAAAACCGCCATACTGCTGGCTTGCCGCCGATAATACGATATCCCCGATCACATCAAAGGCAACGTCTAAAGTCTTTGGCTCGTTATACCATATATTTCCCATTTCAAATCCGCCGGTCAAAACGCTTGCCACATCAAAAAGACAGCAGTTCATGGTATCCCTTCTTGCAGACATATCATGCACATAGATATAGCCGTCCCTGCAGGCCTGGATCTCTTCCGTAGTCATAAAGAACTTCTGATACAGTTCTTTATTGAACTGATTAAAAATAAGGCTTCTCTTTGTGGATACAAGGGCGCTGTCCGTATTGGCGTTTTCCTTATCGCCGATATACATAATGGACTGGCTCTTTTTGTATACGTCATCCATCATCCGGACAAAATCCTGCTTGTAATTGCGATAATCCCGATAGCTCTTTGCCACCACGGGCTTTACCTGTTCTAAGGCGCTTTCAACAATATTATGCATAATAGGGATGGGAATTTCCTCCTCTCCCAGCTCGTCGACCTTATCTACAACATATTGACAGATATGATTCTTTTCTTCATCCGTAAACTTTGTCAACGCGCGGTATGCGCTTTTTCCCACCGCGTCAATAACCTTCTGCACATTAAATGCTTCCTTGCTGCCATCTTTTTTAATGACCTTTACCGGAATTTTGGTTTTGAATTCCTTCCCGTAATCCTTTTTCTTTTTCTGCTTTTGTACTGCTTCGGACATAGACAGCATCCTCCCTCTCTTTACACTACTCCAAAAAACAAGACCAGCAATAAAATGTGTTGTGTTATGTAAACAAGCACAAGATATTGTGGTGTGATTTCAAGTATAGCTAAAGTTTCTGCCTCTGTCAACAAAAGCTTATCCTGCAATTTTCACATAAAAAACGTGGTAATTTTGTGAATAATTACCACGTTTCATATTGCCCCGTCCGCATTGACCGATCTGTACGGGTTTTTGTTGTCTGAGACAGAATCCTTGATCTGTTTCCATACGCTCTCTCTTCCCGCAATATACTACAATATGCCGCAGCCTTCCACAGCCTTTACCGCCTCTTCTATAGTCTCCACCGGCAGGACAAGGGCAAAACGGACATGATCCTTCCCCAGGGTCCCGAAGCTGCTGCCCGGCGTACAAAGAACTCCCGTCTTTTCAAACAGTTCCTTTACAAAAGCAACATCGTCCGAAAATCCCTCCGGGATCCTTGCCCATGCAAACATCGTGCCTTCGCTTCTGTCAAATTTCCAGCCTGCCCGGGTAAAGCCGTCGCATAAAGCGTTCCGTCTTTCTTCGTATTTTACGCACTGCTCCTTTACACAGTCATCCGGCCCCGTAAGCGCCGCAATGGCTCCGAACTGCACCGGATAAAAGGTTCCGTAATCGATCTGGCTCCTTAAACGTTTAAACGTCTGTACGATCTCTTCATTCCCTGCAAGAAAGGCCATTCTGGCTCCCGTATAATTATAGGATTTTGACAGGGAGTAAAATTCCACTCCCACTTTCTTTGCACCTTCATAGGACAAGAAGGAGCGGCCCTTTTTTTGGTCGTAAACAATATCGGAATAAGCGTTGTCATGGATGACGACGATACTGTTTTTCTCGGCCCAGGCGATCAGCTCTTCATAAAAGGAAGGAGGCGCACATTTACATACCGGATTTAAAGGATAAGAGACCAGAATGCATTTGGCCGCCTTTGCCGTTTCCTCATCGATGGCGGACAGGTCCGGCAGATATCCCTTTTCTTCTATCAGATCATAGGTTCTTATTTCGACTCCTGCCAAAGACGGTCCGAAGGTAAACACCGGATAGCCGGGATTCGGCACCAGCACAACATCTCCCGGATTGCAAAGCGCAAAGCATATATGGGCGATCCCTTCCTGAGAGCCATAAACGGAAGTGACCTCCTTCTCTGACAGACAGACGTCGTATCTCTTCTTATATCTGTCTATGACCGCCTCCGTCAATTCCCTCATATCTCCCAGGGAATATTTGTAATTTTCCGGTTTTAAGGCCGCGTCTGCCACCGCCTTTACTATGTGCTCCGCAGGATGGAAGTCAGGCGTTCCTACCGAAAAATTGTATACCTTTTCCCCTGCCTTTTCTTTATTCAGGCGCATTTCATTCAATACCTGGAAGATCCCTTCCTCGTAACCCTTCATTCTGTCCGCAAATTCCATGCCTTTATTTCTCCTCTTTCTCATCCCATTGCTCCAAAACCGCTTTTAAATGGTTTTTGGCTTCCTGCGCCACCTCGTTAGGCGCAATGATCTTTACTTTTCCGCCCATGCCTGCCAGCCAGCCGAAAAAGGGCGGGCTTACGGCAATTTCAGTCCGGACCTGGAATTGCCCCGGCTTTATCTGCCGCACGGAAACCTCTTTACCGAACCGGTCAATCATAACGCCCACCACGCTTTCTTCGCAAAGCATGGTTACGGTTACCTCTTCTCCCCCAAACATCTGGAAGCTCTTCCTGGAATACATGGTAGGGGAAAAATCCCGGCATATTTCCTTTCCCTGTCTTTCCGCGTCTTCAACGGAAAGCTCTACCATTTTATCCACCCTGAAGTGTTTTATCATGCCGCTTTCCTCTTCATATGCCACCAGGTAGTAATTGGCGTCATTCCAGATCAGCATATGAGGGCTGACCAAATATCTCTGTCCGTCTTTTTTAAACCGCATTTTTTTGTCGGGATCCCATTCGTAATACCGGAAGGAGATCTGCCTGTTTCTTTGGATCCCCTCGTGGATTCCGTCAATATTGTAGTAAATGCTTTCATTCTCGGCCTTAAGCCTGTCCGAAACATACACCTGACGCTGCAGCTTTCCCGCGTCATATTTGCTGCAGAGCTTTTCCAGCTTTCCAATCAATTCCCTTGACTTTTTTTCCGTAATGAACCTGGAAGACTGAACCGCATCCACCAAAAGCTTAAGCTCCGGCATTTCAAAATCCCTTGACGCCATATAATAGCCGTAATGATCGTGGCTTTTATCATTTAAAATATCATAGCCCATGGTATTTAAAGCCTCGATATCGCTGTAAATGCTTTTCCTCTCCGCATTCACGTCGTATTCCGCCAGCTTTTCTATCAGTTCCCTTGTGGTCATGGCATGGGTTTCATCGGTATATTCAGATAAAATTTTTAACAAATATAATTGCTTTAATTTCTGGTTTGAGGATTTTGCCATAAGATTTGTTCCACCTCCCATAAGTTTCCGATCCGGTAATCAAGCTTTATTCCGTCAATTTCTGTTTCGCTTTCTGCTGTATTCCCATAAACGCCCGGCGTCTCTTTGCCGCTTTCCGTTTTCGTTTCTCCATCTTTTTTGTAATAGCAGCAACGGATTCCGAACTGATTACCGCCCTTCATGTCGCTGGTCAAAGAATCTCCTATAATCAATATGCGGTCCTTTGAAGGAACGGTGCCCAAATCCTTTTCTATCCCCTTCATGCAGCCTTCAAAGAACATAGGATTGGGCTTTTCATAGCCAATGCATTCGGAAATAAAAATATCGTCTACCAGGTCCGTGATACCCGAAAGCTTTAACTTCCTCCTCTGGGTATCCTCCACACCGTTTGTCACGATATACTGTTTGAAATCCTTTTTAAGCTTCTCTAAAAGCTCTTTGGAATCATCCTGAAAATAGAAAACGCTTCCCAGCATATACTGGTAATGCTGCTGAAATGCCTTTACATCCACATCCGTCACATGGAGGTATTCAAACAATTCCTCAAACCGGTGCACCAGCACCCAGGATTTTGTAACCTCTCCCCGCTCCAGCTTTTCCCAGCACTTCCTATTGATCCCCGAATAGACCTTAACGATCTCATCCGTGGCAGGCAGTCCGTATTTGCTCAAGGTATCCGTCAAAGCAAAATGCTCGGATTTCAGGAAATTTAAAAGAGTGCCGTCAACATCCCATAAAAGAACGTCGTATCTTTTGTTTTTATTCATGATCCTCTCCTTTTGTTCCGCCAGACATCCGGCCCGTAAAGTGCGACTGTCCGCCTTACGCTTTTATAAAAGGTCCTTTTATAAACGGCCATGCCCTTATGCAAAGTAAAAAAGATGCCTTCCGGCATCTTTTTATCGCTTTATTGGGTTATTGCCTCTTCTATCTTATCTTCGCCGGATGCTGCCGCCTGCTCTTCTGCATTTTTCTTTTTCCGCATTTTGATGCCGATAAACATGGCGATTCCGGCAACTACTACGATAATCGCAAACAACAATAAATAGGATAAAAAGGAGTTTAAAAACAATATAAAATTATTCATTTGGAGCCTTCCTTTCCTGTTTCGTTCTAAATCCGCCTATGGGTCAATCATACACCGTCCCGGGACAATCGTCAAGTAAGTTTCCGCCGTCCGCCGCAGACGTGGCCAGCTTATCGCACCTTTCGTTTTCCGGATGTCCGGCATGTCCCTTTACCCAGTTAAAATGTACCTGATGTTTATTTTTAGCCTCTAAAAGCCTCTTCCACAGATCGATATTTTTTACCGGCTTTTTCTGGCTGTTCTTCCATCCGTTTTTAAGCCAGGAATCCACCCAGTTCTTTTCAAAAGCATCGATCACATATTTGGAATCCGAATACAGTTCCACCTGACAGGGACGGTTTAAAGCTTCCAGCCCCGCAATGACCGCCATCAGCTCCATCCTGTTATTGGTCGTCTTTTTATAACCTGCCGACAGCTCCCGCTCGTGAAGCACGCCTTTTGCATCCACATACTGTAAAACTGTCCCGTAGCCTCCCGGTCCGTCCGGATTGCCCCTTGCGGAACCGTCCGTATAAATACTTACCTTCACTTAAAATCCTCCTGCCAGCTTTTCCGCCTTTTCTACCAGTTCTTCGTCAAATCCAAACGCCTTTAACAGCTTAATGGCATTTCTCCCTTTTGCTCCTCCTTTTGTGAGCAGATAGGGAAATGCGATATCCGTTCCCTCGACCATTTCCTCAAAATGATAGTTATCCAGTTCTCCTTCCAACAGGGTGGTCAACTCCAGGTCATGGGTTGCCGCAAAGCACAAGGCTCCTTTCCTTGCAAGCTCCTTCAAAAGCTCCGTGCTGGCTCCGATCCGCTCCGCCGTATTGGTGCCCCTTAGCACTTCGTCTATGGTACACAGGACGGGAACGCCGCCTTCCTCCACTCCGTCAAAAATCCTTTTTAAGGATTTTATCTCCACGATAAAATAGCTTTCTCCCTGCAAAAGGCTGTCCCGAAGAGCCATGGAGGAGTAAATGCGGAAATAATTGCTCCTGTATTTCTTTGCACATACCGTGTGAATGGTCTGGGCTAACAATGCGTTTATGGCAACCGCTTTTAAAAAGGTGGATTTGCCGGAAGCATTGGAGCCGGTCAAGAGCATTCCCCTTCTCTGGCACAGAGAATTTTTTACCGGCTGTTCGATCAAAGGATGAAACAGATCTTCCGCTTCATAGAGGTTCCTGCCATTTTCTTTTTTTTCAACAAAACAAGGCGCCGTATATTCATCAAAAGCCGCCCTGGCATAGACCACGCTGATGCAGGCTTCCATTTCTCCCATTCCCAGCAGCAGGTCGATAAGAACCGCCTTCTTTTCCTTAACCACATGGAGCATGGAATAGAGCTTTATCAGATCCAGATGGAAAATAAGATTCAGGTAAGCTAAGATCAGCCTGCCAAGTTCCGTAGAAACCGTGCCGATATTGTTGTCCATGGCCAGAAAGGACAGTCTTTTAAAGGAGGCAAACTCCGCCTTGTCCTTTTTTATCCCTTCCAGCTCCGCTTTGAACTCCTCTTTAAATTCCTTAGACATTCCGTCAAAGTTTTTAACGCTGTCCAGTATCCTGATAAAATAGGAAAAGGTAGTCAGGTAAGGCTCAATTTCCTTTTTCTGCTTTGTATAGCTTAAGCAATGATAAGCCAGCATGACGGCAAAGGGAATGAAAAAGTAAGCGTTGACCGCCAGTCCCAGTATGAGGCTTATGATCAAGGAAACGTCTATGAGCTTTGTCAAAAGGCAGTTGTTTTCCTTTAAGGCGTCCAGATAATCCAGGTAATCATATACGGAATATTTTCCCGTTCTGCCCACATCGCCCATAAAGAGCATGTAATCCAGCCTGTCTTTTTCATGTTCTTCAAAAAATCGGAAATGCTTTTCCCTACGGTTCAATACTTCTTCGTCAAATACCGGCATACGCAGCCATCTGTAAAGGGCTTCCTCTCCCGCCGCCGAACGTGTGTAGTCGATAGCTTTAAAGAGCCTGTCCATTTCCAGGTCGTTCCAGGTAATGTCATCGATCACAAATTTATCCTTTGCATTTCCTCCATATTGAACTGCGGACACAATGCTTTCCATTCTCCCGTCCGCATATTTTTTTTCCGAGTACTGTCCGTACTGCTTTTTCAGCTTTTCACGGAGCATCTCTTTTGATTTTCGCTCTTCCATGATGCCGGTCAGCATAATGACCCCGACGATCAAAATGATTACCGCCAAAAAAGCAATATATTCCATTCCCTATGCCTCCAGTTCCAGTTTCCTGGAAATTTCATTACATTTTTTATAAATCTCTTCCGGTTCTGTCCCGATGTAAAAATTACCGTCTTCATATAATACTTTTCCGTTGATCATGGTCATCTTCACATTCTGCTTGCTGCCGGCATAAACGATGTTTTTGGAAATATTGTGGACAGGCTGCATATTGGGCTGGTTCAGATCGATCATGATCAGATCCGCCCTGCTGCCGGGCGTTAAGGTCTCACAGTCCTTCCATCCCATTGCCTTTGCCCCGTTTACCGTAGCCATCTTAAGCACTTCCAAGGCATCCGTACTGGAAGCGTCCTCATCACGGTATTTGGCAAGTCCCGTTACCAAAAACATTTCCCTGAACATATCCAGACAGTTGTTGCTTGCCGGTCCGTCCGTGCCGATGGCAACAGGGATCCCTTCCTTTAAGTACCTGGAAATTGGCGCAATACCGCTGGCCAGCTTTAGATTGGAAGCAGGATTGGTAACCGCGATCAAATTTCGCTTTTTGAATACTTCAAAGTCTTCGTCGCACATGTGTACGCAGTGGTAACCGCCGCCGCCGAAATCATAGATCCCCAGTTGTTCAAAAAGCACCGTAGGGGATACGCCATAGCGTTCTCTGCACTCTTTTACCTCCAGCGCCGTTTCCGAATTGTGGGTAAACACGGGCGCCTTATACTTATGGGCCATTGCCCCGATATTTTCCAGCAGTTCCTTCGTACAGGTATATTCCGCATGAAATCCCAGCATAAAGGAAGATAATTCGTTCTTTCCGTTAAGGGATAAGTACCGTTTCTCCATTTCCTCCAAGGAAGGGCCGAAATTATTGATGCCGCTGACCTGGACATTCCTCATGCCGCATTCATTGAAGGCCTCCTGAATGGCATAGGGATCCAAATACATTTCCATGACCCCTGTGATACCGCTTGATAGATATTCCAATACGGCGAGCTTTGTCAGATGATAGATGTCGTCATATCCCATTTTTGCCTCAACGGGAAATACCTGCTTATTCAGCCAGTCCTGAAGGGGCATATCATCCGCATAAGAACGAAGCAGGGTCATGGCGGAATGGGTGTGGGCATCCTTAAAGCCCGGCATCAAAAGATTTCCTTTACAATCGATCTCCCTGTCCCAGATAACCGGGTGGTTCCCGTTTTTCTCATAGACTTTATCCTTGTCCGCACCGTCTCCTGCATAAAGGATCGTCGTGCCGCCTACCCACAGTTCTCCTTCTATGATCTGTACCGGCTCTTCCATGGTTAAAATTTTTGCGTTATAAAATCTGATGTTCATTTTGTCCGTTCCTTTCTCCTTTATTACGGCATTAAGGGGCATAAATATATTTTCAGCCTCTTTTTATTATGTGTTCATGTTCCCCTCCTGCTTAAGAACTTATTGCAGATTTTCCGGCCCGAATGATTCCGGCAGTAGTGCTTCCAAAGTCATTTCCTTATAATTCCCTGTACTTTTACAGATAAAGACCTCCATCTGCTTTGGATCGGAAAACTCCCGCAGGACCTGTCTGCATATCCCGCAGGGACAGGCATAGTCCGTATCTCCCTCTTTTCCGCCCGCAATGGCTATGGCAAGAAAACGTCTCTTCCCTTCGCTGACGGCCTTAAATGCCGCCGTCCTTTCCCCGCAGCTGGTGGCGCCATAAGAGGCATTCTCCACATTACATCCCGTGACAATGCTGCCGTCTTCGCAAAGCAGCGCCGCTCCCACCGTATAACCGGAGTAAGGCGCATAGGAATGCTTTCTCGCTTCTATTGCTTTCTCCATTAAATTTATTTTTGTCTTACGGTCCGTCATGTCATGCCTCCTGTCTTCATTACAAAACTTTCATAAAATTTTTACGAAAACATTTGGAACCTTAAACAAATTTTTTCACGGATTCTGTCAAAAGCTTCTTGAATTTGGGCGCCGCTTCATTTGCCGCCTGCTGTACCTCGTCGTGGGTCAGGGGCGTGGGAGAAATTCCCGCAGCCAGATTGCAGACGCAGGATACGCCGCAGATACGCATTCCCATATGGTTAGCCGCAATCGCCTCCACAACCGTTGACATTCCTACCGCATCAGCACCAAGAGTCTTTGCCATTCTGATCTCCGCAGGGGATTCAAAGGACGGACCTGTAAACTGGATATACACGCCTTCATTTAAAGGAATATCATTTTCCTTTGCCGTCTTGCGCAAAATATCCTGTAATTCTTCATCATAGACATGGCTCATATCCGGGAATCTTGTCCCAAACTCTTCAATATTGGGTCCCATTAACGGATTGGGCACGAATGTGGAAATATGGTCCGTGAGCATCATAAAGGAACCCGCTTTAAAGCTCTTATTGATTCCGCCGGAAGCATTGGTCAAAAACAAAATTTCCGCTCCCATCATTTTCATAAGCCTTGTGGGCAGGACCACGTCCGATATATCATATCCCTCATAATAATGGACTCTTCCCTTCATGCACACAACGGGAACAGAACCCACATAGCCGAAAATAAATTTCCCCGCATGGCCCGGTACGGTAGAAACCGGAAATCCCTCAATATCATGATAGTCAATTTCCGCCTCCACTTTAATGTCATCGGCATAGTCGCCCAGTCCCGATCCCAGCACAATGGCTACCTTGGGTACAAAATCCGTTACCTTCCTCACACTCTTTAAACAATTATTTACTTTTTCGTATACCTGATTCATAAAAACACCCCTTCTTTATGATATATAGCCTAGCATACCATAAAAAAGGGGGGATTTGAAGAAAATTTTACAGCAATTACCTCGTCTTTATATAATAATGCAAACCAGCCCGCCGGTGGTGTCATTAACGATCTTCTGCATGGAATCCTGAAGCTTGATCTGGCTTTCATCCCCTATCATGGAGAGCTTGCTCTGTATGCCGTCCTCCACCAGCTGCTCAATGCTCTTTCCGAAAATGTTGGTCTCCCAGATACTGCCTTCTTCATTGTCCGCATCTTCTATATAACGGATCAGATCCTCCGCCTGTTCCTTAGTGCCTACAATGGGTGCGATCTCCGTTTCGATATTGGCGCGGATCAAATGTACCGAAGGGCTTTCCGCCTTCATCTTGACGCCGAATTTATTGCCATGCTTGATGACCTCCGGTTTGCCAAGGGTAATTTCATCCCGTTTCGGTTTCATGACCCCGTAGCCCTTCTGCCTTACCATGGTAATTGCCGGCAGTACGCTTTCATATTCCCTGGATACGGACGCTAAACTGCGCAGCTTTCCAAAGAACTGGTATTCCGACGTGATCTCCTCTCCCAGCATATCGCTTAACAGTTCATAATAGCATTCGTCCGCAATGGTCAGATCGATCCGCACGGAGCCGTCCGCCATATTGACCGAATCGGTCTTCATTTTCTTAATGTACTTGCTCTCTAACGTGACCGGATGCTCCATCAGATCCTTCATGCAGTTATACCGGCTCATCTGCTCCTTGATCTGCTCTGTCAGTTCCATCTTTAACGGATGGCTTGGAGGAAGCATTTCCACAAAGCCCTGCATGTAAAATTCAATCCTGGATATGGGAAATTCCAGCAGGATCTCCGAAAGCAAAGTTTCCATATCCTCTTTTTTGAGCTGGGCGAGGTTCATGGGAAGAGCCGTCACGTCAAACTTTTCACTGATGCCGGCAGAAAGTTCCACCGCCTCTTTTGACTGAGGCCTTTCCGTATTCACAAGCACCACGAAAGGCTTCTTAAGCTGCTTACATTCCATAATGGTGCGCTCTGTTGCCGGTATGTAGTTTTCCGCAGGAATATCCGTAAAGCTTCCGTCGGTGGTAATGACAATGCCAATGGTGGAATGATCATAAATAACCTTTCTGGTTCCCACCTCCGCCGCCTGGGTAAAGGGAATCTCATCTTCAAACCATGGCGTTTTTACCATTCTTTCCGCATCGTTTTCCATATGGCCGCTGGCTCCTTCCACCATATAGCCCACACAGTCGATCAGACGTACCTTTACCTCTATATCATTATCCAATGAGATTTTTGCCGCCTCTTTGGGTACGAATTTCGGCTCCGTCGTCGTAATGGTCTTTCCCGCCGCACTCTGGGGAAGTTCATCCACCACCAGCTTTTTCGTATAATCATCCGCCATATTGGGCACAACGCACACATCCATAAACCGTTTGATAAAGGTGGATTTGCCGCTTCTGACAGGTCCTACCACACCTAAATAAAGCTCTCCTCCGGTTCTTTTGCTGATGTCCTTGTATAACTGAAAATTGTCCATAAAAAACCCCCTTGTATATACTGGTAAAATATATGCAGGGGGATTTTTAATTATTCCAACAGCCCGGTTTGGTATGGAAATCTTATTTTCAACTCGTTTTACTTCTGCTACTTCTTGCGCATCAGTTCTACCATGGCTTCATTTAAGCCGTCTACCGATAAAAGATACATGGGAAGCAGCTTTCCGATAGCCGTTTCCGCCTCACGCCACGGTGCAGGCCTTGGCGACATCTTGGGGTTCATCCAGACGATCTTCTTGTAATGCTTCTTCATAAGGTTCAGCCAGTCCCAGCCGGACAGTCCGCCGTTAGGCCCTCTGTAATTGCCGGTCTCGGAATACAGCTCCTCCGGCGCCATGGCCGCGTCTCCCACGATCAACACCTTATAATCGCTATCCAAATTGCGGAACATCCATTCCGTATCCACCCAGTCACCGTTTTCACACTCCGGCGTTTTATAGACCTTGGAATAAATACAGTTATGAAAATAGTAACACTTTACATCCTTAAAATGATTGGACTTATTGACCGCGTGAAACAATCGGTTCATCAAAGAGGTATAAGGGATCATGGTTCCGCCGGAATCCATCAGCAACAGAAGCTTTACCGCATTTTTGCGGGGCTTTTCCATGATGATTTCCAAAAGACCTCCGTTATTGCAGGTCTTGTCAATGGTCCCGTCTAAATCAAGCTCCGTCTTTGGAATATCCAATCTGGTAGAATACTGGCGGAGCTTCCGAAAAGCAGCCTGAAACTGCCTGTTGTCTAAAATCCTGTCATGGCGAAAATCCCGGTATTTTCTGGCGCCGATCACTTCAAAGGCGCTCTGGTTGCCCGGCGCTCCTCCCACACGGATACCGCCCACAAAATTACCGCTGTTGCCAAAGGCAGTCTTTCCCATAGTCCCGATCCAGAAATTACCGCCGTTGTGCTCGCTGTCCTGATCCCGCAGACGCTCCTTAAACTTTGTCTCCACGTCTTCCTTGTCCACCTGGACTTCCTCCTGGGGCGTATCCAGCCACTTCTTTTCTTCCTTTTCAAGAAGGGCCTTCATCTCCTCGGATTTGTCCAGCCAGCGCATCATTTCGGCGCCCACTTCCGTATCCTTTTCCACATCCTTGAAATGCTCCATAAAGGCGGTATCGAATTTGTCAAAATCCGTCTCGCTCTTTACGAGGATACTGCGGGATAAATAATAAAATTCCGTTAAAGAACTGTTTGCAAGGCCTTTGTCAAGGGCGGCATGCAGCGTCAGCCATTCGCTTAAGGATACATCCAGGCCCTTAGCCTTCAATTCATAAAAGAATTTACTGAACATAATGCTTTACCGTCTCCAAATCTTCATCCTTTTTCACAACAACACCTACAAAGGGCAGCTCCGCCCTGATCCTCTCCGGCTCGATGCCGTTTAACTGCAAAGCGTTGATCCAGTCGATCAGCTCGGAAGTGCTGGGTTTCTTACGAATATCCCGGATAGAGCGGATCTGGTAAAATACATCCATGGCATTCTTTAATAAGTTTGCCTCCACATCGGGATAGTGGGTCTTAACGATCTGCTCCATTAACGTTTCGTCAGGGAAATCAATATAATGGAAAATACAGCGGCGCAAAAAGGCATCCGGCAGTTCTTTTTCCGCATTGGATGTAATGATGACGATAGGCCTCTGTTTCGCCTTTACCGTGCGCTTTGTCTCATGAATATAAAATTCCATCTGGTCAAGCTCCCACAAAAGGTCGTTGGGGAACTCCAGATCCGCTTTATCAATTTCATCGATCAGAAGGATGACCTGCTCCTCGTCTTCAAAAGCCTCTCCCAGTTTTCCCAGCTTGATATAACGGGAAATATCGTCTACGCCTTCCTCCCCAAACTGTCCGTCATATAAACGCTGGATGGTGTCGTACATATACAGACCGTCCTGGGCCTTGGTGGTGGATTTGATATTCCAGATGATCAGCTTCTTTCCCAAAGAATTGGCAACCGCCTGGGCAAGCATGGTCTTACCGGTTCCCGGTTCTCCTTTTATCAATAAGGGTTTCTCCAATGCGATCGCCACATTTACACTTGCAAGAAGCTCCGGACTTGCAACATAATCGGCGGTGGAATTAAAATTTGTCTCCATATTCTGTTCCTCTCTTGGTTATTTATATTTGGGACAATTGTAAAACTCCAAAATCGGAGCGCTGCAACTGTCCATATTGCTATCTTGGTTATACATTGCATTGCGTTCTTTTTGCTTTGCTATAGTTTTTGATTATATCCAACAATTAGAAAATCATATATCCGTTTCCTTTGCAAACCAATTACTATCATGATACAATAATAGCGTTTGAAACACAAGAAAAAGCGGAATTGAAATTGCAAAAAACACTGATTGATTCCGTACTAATATTTAGAAACAGGAGCCGTTAAAATGATTAAAGATATTTTTACAACAAAGAAACCCACTCTTTCCTTTGAGGTCTTTCCACCGAAAAAGGATGACGAATTCGAGAGCGTTTATGCAACCTTGGACAAACTAAGCACGTTACAGCCTGATTTCATTTCCGTAACCTACGGCGCAGGCGGAAGCCGTTCCAAGAAGACGGTGGAAATCGCTTCCTATATTCAAAATACGCTCCACATAAATGCTCTGGCCCATATGACCTGTGTTGGAAATAAAAAGGAAGATATCGACAAGGTATGCGAAGAATTAGCCTCTGCTAATGTAAATCATGTGCTTGCCTTAAGAGGCGACCGTCCTGCCTACATGACGGACGAGCAATATGAAAGCCGGGATTTTGCCTATGCCAACGAATTGGTTTCCTATTTAAAATCAAGGACTTCTTTGCAGATTACCGGCGCATGCTATCCCGAAAAACATTTCGAAGCCATGAGCAAACGGGCCGACCTTGCAAGATTAAAGGAAAAAGTTGAATGCGGCTGCGATTTTCTCATTACACAGCTGTTTATGGACAATGATGTTTTTTATGAATTTCAGGAAAGCTGCCAGACGGCCGGCATCAGCGTACCCATCTGCGCAGGCATTATGCCCATTACTTCTACGAAGCAGGTAGCAACTACTATTTCCCTGTCGGGGACCTCTATACCAAAAGCATTTTCAGACCTTGTTGCCAAATACGGAGAAAACCCGGAAGACATGAAAAAGGCCGGGATAGATTATGCCATAAGACAGATATTGGATCTAAAAAAATACGGCGCGGACGGGATCCATCTTTATTCCATGAACAGGCCGAAAACGACGGAAGAGATCGTAAGGGCGGTTATGTAACTGCCCTTTTTACAGGTTGTATTCTAAACACAGTGCCTTGCAATAGGCGGCATCTTCTGAGGCTCTTCTTAAATCCTCCATGCGGTTATCGGACAATAAATGCTTATTGAGGGCACGTATACGGCTCTCTCCATTTTCTTCGCCAATCTCCCTCTCGCATTCCCGGATCAATTTCATTTCACGTTCTTCATCAAATTCGTAAATGCTCATTTTGATTACCTCCCCTTTCTGCTTGATAGGAAAATCTCTTAGTATACCTTCACGAATGCATTCATCTACCGCCCTGGAATCTTATCTCGTCTAACACAATTCAAGAGTAAGTTGCTCATATTCACCCTCATTTTCAGCCAGAACATTTGCAATTAGGACATCCATATCTTCTAAGCTTTTTAAAACCTGCGCTTTTCCCGTATCTTCCAGATACCGGTTGCCGGATTGCAACTCCAACAGCTTGTAATAATAACATGCCAGCCTTTTATGCTGTCTCATTGCAAATTCTGCCGTGTGCATAGTACCGCTTTTTAATTCCGCTTCTACTATTACCACTTCCCGACTGACTCCACTTTGCAGTCTGTCACGTTGTACATAACTGTATTTTTGTACTTTTGTTCCCGGAGGATATTCACTGATCAGGCATCCGCCCTTATCGAGGATTTCCTCCGCCAGCTTTTGGTTCGCCTTCGGAACGATCCCGTCCAGTCCACAGGGCATGACTGCAACGCATCTACCCCCTGCCGCCAAAGCGCCCTTTAAGGCCTCCGTATCACAGCCGAGGGCAAGACCGTTTACAAGATTTATATCGGCGTTTCCTATCTTCCTGCCGGATTCATAAGAAAGTGTTCTGCCCGCATCAGAAGGAGTCCTTGTCCCTATAAGAGCAATACTTTTCTGCTGATTGAGAATCCCTATATTCCCTTTATAATATAAAACAGGCGGCATTCCCGAAAACTTAAGCAAATGGCGCGGGTAATCCTGATCTTTTCTTTTGCAGAAGGAAATACCTGCTCCGGTCAGACTATCTCTTAATTTTTCCGCCTGTTCCAATTGTATTTTTTCTTTCTCAGTATATCCGTTTATCATTTCCGCTAAATCGCCTTTCCCAATGCAAACATTTCTACATTACAAGCCCCATGATTCAATAAAATCTCTTTGCATGCATAAAGAGATTTTCCGGTCGTGGTAACATCATCCATCAGAAGTACAATATCATTTCCCATATCCAATTCCTCTAAAGCTTCTATGGAATTCAAATGCACACCCATATCGCGATTGCCGCCATAGGCAAGCTTGGAAATGCTATATTTTCGGTTGAGCAGATACACTTTATTGACTCGTCCGTTCTCAGCAAGCATTTCGCCCAACCGGCTAATTCCAGTTATCTTCTTTTCACAATCACTGGAAGGAACTACACATATGGTCACATCTTCCCTGATCTCTTCGTTTAATAAATTGTAAAAATATCGTATTGCCGAAAGCTTTCCCTCTTTTAAATCCAGGATCTTCCCGCTGTAAACATCAAACAACGGATTTTTTATGCGACGTTCCCTATCCAGCCAGTACTTATGATAATTGCTGTATACGACAATATCATCTGTACCATTCCAGCTTTCATTTACAAATACCATATCAAACTCCTCCTATTCATAAATTGTGATTGGAATTCAAAAGCGCAGATTTAAAGATATTAATGCCAAAAACAGAATACACAAGAAACATGTAGAAAAATAGAAATATATGCTTTTGTCTGATCTTAACATTTGATACGGTATATGTCAATAGCTTTTAGACGAATTATCGAACATTTTATTCCTCCCAAGTCAGAGAATTCGCCTCACTTCTCTTATCCCTGAACATCAGATCCTTAACCGCCTCCGAAGCCGGCTTTCCTCCGAATAAAATATCATTGACCTCCTGCACGATCGGCATGGAAATCTGATACTTTTTGGAAAGACCTGCTGCCGCCTTTGCGGAATAAACGCCCTCTACTACCATTTTGACTTCATCCATTGCCGCTTCCATAGTATAGCCCTGGCCGATGAGCATACCGGCCCTTCTGTTTCTGGAATGCATGGAAGAACAGGTTACAATAAGATCTCCGATGCCGGTCAGACCTGTAAAGGATTCAAGCTTGCCTCCCATGGCAACGCCAAGCCTTGCGATTTCCGCAATTCCCCTTGTGATCAAAGCAGCCTTTGTATTATCGCCGCAGCCTAATCCGTCGGCGATTCCCGCCGCTAAGGCCACCACGTTTTTCAGGGCTCCTCCCAGCTCGATGCCAAGAACGTCGGGGCTTGTATATACTCTTATAAAATCGCACATAAAAGCGTTCTGGATATATTCTGCCGTTTCCTTCCGAAATGCTCCCGCAACCAGTGTGGTAGGCATATCCTTTCCCACCTCTTCGGCGTGGGAAGGACCGGATAAGACCGCCACTTTAGCTCCCGGGATCTCGTCTTCTATGATTTCCGTAAGGGTCATATAGGTTTTATCCTCTATTCCCTTTGCCACGTTGACGATCAGCTGTCCTTCTTTTACAAAGGGCGCCATGGATCTGGCCGTACTCCTCGTAAAAGGAGAAGGAACTGCAAGCACCAGCATTTCCTTATTCTCAATGGCTTCCTTTAAATCCGTGGTAAAACAGATAGACTCCGGCAGCTTCACACCCGGAAGTTTGGATTCATGCTCATGCTTTTCCTTTAACATGGCGATCTCATCTTCCATAATGGACCATACCGTTACCTGGTGTCCGTTCTTTGCTAAAACTCTGGCAAGGGCCGTTCCCCAGCTTCCCGCTCCGATCACACTATAATCTGCCATATCCTAATCCTCCTTGTTTTTCCTGGTCAAATAGGTTTTTCTTTCATTTCCGTGAATAAGACGGCTGATATTCCCCCTGTGTCTTATAAACGCCATAAGCGCCAGTAAAACGGCTATTATGTACATTTCCGTCAGATAAGGCTGCGGCATGCCGAAAAAGCCCTGCTGCCCCGCCACGACCAGAAAGATCACAAAAACCACATACATGCATAAGGATCCAAGGGAAACATAATGGGTGGCAAAAAACAAAACAAAAAAGGTCGCTGCCACGGCAATCATACACTGCCACGCCATCCCTAAGCTGATCCCTCCTGTTGCGGCAATGCCTTTACCGCCCTTAAATCCCATATAAAAAGGAAAATTATGTCCTAAAACAACCCCCGCACCTGCATAAATGCGCAGAAGCGCTCCCATTTCCGGATGGCTGTTTTCAAAAAGGAAGTGGACCAGCACCATGGCAAATACCGCTTTCAGGGCGTCTCCTAAAAATACGATAAGTCCCGCCTTCTTCCCTAAAACCCTTAAGGCGTTGGTAGTTCCTGCATTTCCGCTCCCCTTTTCCCTGATATCGATTCCATGCATCTTTCCATATATAAATGCCGTCTGGAATAATCCAAAACAATAACCGATTGCCAAACATACGATACGTATCATTATTTATTACCCATTCTTTCATCATTTTTAATATTATGAATCCTTATCTTTCCGCTCCCTGATAATAAAATGCAGGGGCGTACCCTTAAATCCGAAAGCTTCCCTGATCTTATTTTCAATGTATCTCTGGTAAGAAAAATGCATCAGTTCCTTATCGTTGACAAAGATCACAAATGTAGGCGGTTTTACGGAAACCTGGGTCATATAGTAAAGCCTTAACCGTTTTCCCTTATCCGAAGGAGGCTGCTGTAAGGCAACCGCTTCCGTCATGATCTCGTTTAAAACGCCTGTGGCCACCCGCAGGGAATGATTTTCTATTACCATGTCGATGGTCTCATACAGCTTGTTTAACCGCTGCCCTGTCTTTGCCGAGATAAAAATAAGTTCCGCATAAGGCATATAGGCTAAAGTATTCCGCACCTTTTCCGTAAAACGGTAAATGGTCTTATCGTTTTTCTCCACCGCATCCCATTTATTGACTGCTATGATAACGCCCTTTCCTCTTTCGTGGGCAATTCCCGCAATTTTGGCATCCTGTTCGGTAACGCCTTCCGTACCGTCAATGACCAGTACCACAACATCGGCACGTTCCACCGCGCTGACCGTGCGGACAATCATATAACGCTCTAACTCTTCTTTTACTTTGTTCTTTCTCCGAAGCCCCGCCGTATCAATAAAAACATATTCCTTTTTATTGTACTTTACAGGGGTATCCACGGCATCCCTGGTAGTGCCCGCAATATCCGATACCACCAGCCTGTTTTCCCCGATGAGCTTATTGATAATGGAGCTTTTCCCCACATTGGGCTTTCCGACAATGGCGATCCTGGGTCTGTCATCCTCTTCCTCTTCTCCGGTCTTCTCCGGAAATAACGCAACTACCTCGTCTAACAGGTCGCCGATGCCCAATTGGTTTGCCGCAGAAATGGCATGGGGCTCTCCGATACCCAGATTATAGAATTCGTAAACATCCGCCATCATTTTTTCAAAGCTGTCCACCTTATTGACGACTAAAACCACCGGCTTGTGTGATCGTCTGAGCATATCCGCCACCTTGGAATCCGCATCCACAAGGCCCTGTTTTACATCCACCATAAACAGGATCACATCCGCCGTATCAATGGCGATCTGCGCCTGCTCCCTCATCTGGGATAAAATAATATCCTTGGAATCCGGCTCGATACCCCCTGTATCGATCAATGTGAAATTGTAATCCAGCCAGTTCACGTCGGCGTAAATACGATCCCTCGTTATGCCCGGCGTATCCTTTACAATGGAAATCCTCGCCCCCGCTAAGGCATTAAACAAAGTAGATTTTCCCACATTGGGCCTGCCTACCACGGCTACAATGGGTTTCCCTTTTATATTACTCATTATGATTTCTCCTTGCCTGTCTTTGCCGCCTGTTTCCATAAAGAACGGCGTCTACAAAATCCTGCCCGCTTGATTTTACAATATCTGCCCGGACTTGTAAAGTTTCTTCCATCTGGGGGATCGTCACATCATCCAGAAAATAGTTTTCCCCGCTGCGCAGCACATTCTGGGGAAGAAGGATCCTGTCCCCCAGTTCTTTCCCTTTTAACTGGCTGATAATGTCCTGTCCCGTCAAAAGACCCGATACAGTGATCTGCTCTCCGAAAAACACATTGGTAATGGCCTCCACCTTAAGCTTAAGACCGGGAAACCATTTCATCAGCTGCTGTGACATTTCCTTAATGGTGGGATATGCCAGCTTTCCTGTCACAAGGGTCATGCGTTCCCTTCTGCTTTCGTCAGGCTCTCCCCCGTTTTTTTCTATTTCCTTCTGCAAAGCCCTTTTGAATTCCTCTTTTAAAAGAGTTAACATGCCTACGCCGTTTTCCAGCTGCAGGTAGCCGTCATAATTCTCTTCAGGGGGTAAAGGCTCTTCGGCCAGCAGATACCATTCATCGCTGGCATGAATAAAGTGGGTGCCGAATTTTTCGTACATATGATCCTGCCACTTATGAATGATCTTAAGCACTTCTTTTGCATCCTCTTTTAAAAAAGGCTCTAAGGGATATAAACCTTCCCTGAACTTTGAAAGTCCAACGGGAACTACAGATACGCTTTCCAGGTAAGGATGGTATTTGGTCAGCTCTCTAATGCTGAAATCCAGCTCTTTTCCGTCATTGATGCCTTTGCATAAAACGATCTGCCCGTTCATGGTTATGCCCGCTTCATAAAAGGCATCTACCTTTTCCAAAGCCTTACCTGCAAACCGATTGTTTAACATCATGCAGCGAAGTTCTTTATTCATAGTCTGGAAAGAAATATTGATAGGCTCCAGATGATACTTGATGATCCTGTCTACATCATGCTCCGACATATTAGTTAACGTCACATAATTGCCCTGTAAAAAGGACAGTCTGGAATCATCATCCTTAAAATACAGTGTGTCCCTCATTCCTTCCGGCATCTGGTCGATAAAACAGAAAATACATTTATTGCGGCAGGACCGGTATTCGTCCATCAGCCCGTTCTCAAATTCAATGCCCAGATCCTCCTGCTCGTCCTTGTCTATTTCCAAAAGCCACTCGTCTCCGTCAGGCTTCTTTACCAGAACCTCTATATATTCATCCTGGATCAGATACTGATAATCAAAAATATCCTCAATATCCTCTCCGTTTATCTGTAAGATCTTATCTCCCGGCGCGATCTCCATTTCCTCTGCAATGCTTCCCGGGTCTGTTTTTTTCACAATGTGTCCGTCTCTTTTCATAGCCGCTCCTTCTTATCCATTTTACTAGAAATTTCTTGACGTGTCACTAGCAGAATGATAAATTAAGTGAGTAAGAAACGATTGCTTGCCGGTATCATTCCGGCAGATACGGAGGATAGGATGCCTAATTTATCAGTACTCGAAAACGCTATGCCGGTTGCCCCTTTAAAGATCATCGCAACGGAAAGCTGTGTTTCTTTTGCCGAAAAGGTAAATGATTATCTGGTGGATTTCCGCGCCAATGTACATAATGAATTAAAAGAAGATCCTGCTTTCCAGGGTTATTCCGAAACCAATTATCTGGTTGACGCCGTCTGCCCCCGCTTCGGCACAGGAGAAGGAAAAGCCATTTTAAACGAATCCATTCGGGGCAAAGATTTATTTATTATGGTAGACGTCTGCAACCACAGCCTGACTTATACCGTAAACGGCTATGAAAACCACAAATCTCCCGATGACCATTATCAGGATTTAAAACGCCTTATTGCAGCCTGCAACGGAAAGGCGCACCGCATTACGGTCATCATGCCCTTTCTTTATGAAGGACGCCAGCATAAAAGGACAAGCAGGGAATCCTTGGACTGCGCCTATGCATTAAAGGAATTGAGCCAGATGGGCGTCAGCAATTTTATTACTTTTGATGCCCATGACCCCAGAGTGCAGAACGCCACTCCCCTCTGCGGTTTTGATAATTTTACCCCTCCTTATCAGTTTATCCGTTCTTTGCTCCGTTATGAAAAGGATCTGATCATCGATAAGGACCATACCATTGTAATAAGCCCGGATGAAGGCGCTCTTGACCGTGCCGTTTACTTCTCTTCCGTTTTGGGCGTGGATACGGGTATGTTTTATAAACGCCGGGATTATTCTAAGATCGTCAACGGCAAAAATCCCATTGTGGCCCATGAATTTCTGGGCGACAAAATCGAAGGAAGGGACGTCATTATCATCGACGACATGATCGCCTCCGGCGGCAGTATGATCGATACGGCAAAACAGTTAAAACAGATGGGCGCTAAAAGGGTTTTTATCTGCTGTACCTTCGGACTTTTCACAGAGGGCCTTAAAGCTTTTGATACTGCTTTTGAAAAGGGCTATTTTAACCGGGTGGTGGTTACCAATCTGACCTATCTCCCGCCGGAGATCAGGGAACGGAAGTACTTTGTGGAAGCTGATATGAGTAAATTCACTGCAAGTATTATTGATTTCATGAATCATGATCTGTCTATGGGGAATGTTTTGACTCCTACTTATAAAATTCAGGAATTGCTGGCAAAATATAATCAGAGGGATTTTGAAGATTTATAGTGAAAAAACGCGCCAGCGTTCCAGATAGGAAGTTATACAGAAAAAAGTTTTGTATTTTCCCTTGTCCGACAGTAAAACGGATTTTTCTAACAGCCTGCGTAAAGAGACTGATTCCGTGCGGGGCGCCGTCAATGCGGCTTCCATGCCGCACGACGGCTAAATTGCCATCCATGGCAATTTCCCCTTGGTTTCGGAGCAGGCAGTAAGAAAAATTGTCGTTTTACTGTTAGGGCAAGGAAAAATTACAAAACTTTTTTCTGTATAACTTCCTGTCTGGAACGCTGGCGCGGCTTCCCGGCTGGTTGGGGCTTGCCGGGATTATTTACTTTTTGCACACAGCGGCTTCAGATGAGTTTTGATAAGGGTTGTATTTTTATTTTAGTTTTCGTAGAAGACTTCTATGGCTTCTCCCATGAATTTTGTGGCGCCGGGGCCGTAGGTTTTATCTGATGCTTTTTGGAAGGCTTCGTTGGTCTTGTACAATTCTGCCGTTTCCAGCATGAAGGCTTTGGCGTCTTTTATCTGGTACAACTGCTTTGTTATGAAATCCAGTTCTCCTATGATCTCTTTTACTTCAAAGGTATGGATATCACAGCCTTTTTTGTCCGCCAGCTTATGGAGGACGTTTTCGTACCGCTTGGAATAAGCTTCCATAATCCTGGAGTTGTCCGGATTTGTGGCGGCTTTCATGGCGTTTTCTTTGTCGCCGTACCATTCCAATACTTTTGCAAAATTTTTCTGGGCTTTTTCACTTTTGGCGCTTTCTTTGAAATGCTTTTCAAAGGCTTCCATGCTGCCGTGCTCTTTGATAAATATCTCTTTCTGCTCTTTTGTCATATTTTGTTCCATGGAACGGTACATTCTGTCGATGTCGTCTTTGTTAAAAACTTCAAAATCCATCTTATTGTCTCCTTTCAAAATGTCGTTGATGCTGTCAATGATCCGCTCTAAGCGCTGTTTTTTCAATAACAGCATTTCTCTTTGGCTTTTTAATAAACATTTTCTGTCAAGTCCGGGATTTTCCATTATGGACCTGATCTCCTTTAATGGAAGATCAAATTCCTTGAAATACAATATCTGCTGCAGCTTTTCCAACGCCTTATCGTCATAAAGCCGGTATCCTGCTTCACTGAATGCAGTTGGTTTACATAATCCAATCTCATCGTAGTAGTGAAGGGTGCGCACGCTGATACCTGTCAGTTTTGATACATCAGTTACCGTTTTCATAAAATATACCTCCCGTCCTTGATGATTTCATCCTATTCCATGACGCAGCGTCAGGGTCAAGAGAAAAAAGAGAACTTTTTTAAGTCCTCTCTTTACTCTAAATATTTTATCAATTCTTCTACCAATTGGTATACTGTTGTTCCCGGGTCATAATCAGAAGGAGCCATGTTACTTTCATCATATCCGTCCATTCGACGCTTTGCATATTTAATAGCTGTAATTACCCCTTCATACTTATTAACCATATCATAAATATCCGAATAGTTCTTCTCATATTTCCCATTTCCCAAATCATATTGCCTGAAAATCTCATCCAGCTTGGCACACCACTCATCACGATGCAATGCGGAATCACTGTATTGAAAATGTAAAAATAACCAATATTCAAAAGACTGATTGCTCCATGCTACATTATATCCTCTGCTCCTGCCTGTGTTGACAGCTTGGTTAAAATCAGGAAAATCGTCTTTATCAAATACTACCCAGATATTCTGATACATTATTTTGGCATCTTTTACAATACGGTCGGTGATTTCAATTAATTTAACGGTAGAACAGCCTTCTCCATGAATATCTATTACGGGAGACTCTACAACATCAACCACTCCTCCGATTTTCTCTTTTATCCGTTTTTGTATGCCCTTAAAATAAAGAGGCTCCGTCCGCTTCCCTTCCGTCACGATCAAAAAAGAGTTTGAATTGGGAATTTTAAATTCGTGTCTTCTCTTTTTTCTGCCTTTCCTGCGCTTTTTAAATAAATCATCCGACCCCATTTACTCCACCTCTCTCATATCATAATCTTTAAGAAGCGGAATACCTCCATATACGCCTGCCAGATAATCTTTTTCAAAAGAAGCATCGGATCTGACCTTAAAATCTGATAATGCCAATAATTCAGAATATCCGAATTCATCTTTTTGGACAAACCAGATCTGATCCCTCCTGAAAAACTTTTTGTCCATTAATGTTGTGTCATGGGTCGTATAAATTAACTGTGCCATAGATCTTTCAGTGTAAAATAAATCAATAATAAATTTCAGTAATAAAGGATGTAATTTTACATTTAATTCATCGACAAAAATGGATTTATCATTTAAAATCGCTATTCTTGCATAAATGAACAACACAATGCTCTTAATCGTACCTTCTGACTCAAAAAAAAGTCCCAAAGAATAATCCGCCCCATCCTTTCCCTTATGAACGGTTGTAAACTTGATCTCTTTTTCCGTATCATCATAACTGATATCCCTGATTCCTGTATCAATAGCCGTCAAAAATTCTATCAGGCTTTCCTTTTCATTATCAATTACCCTGGGGAGAAATTCTTCAATTATCTCAGTATTCTCCCAGAAATCTGCAGGCACCACTAATGTATCCATGATATTTTCATATACAATTTTAAAAACATTATTCTTTAATTTCAATTTATTAAAGAAAGATAATACCAAGGTTTCCGTTGGGATCTGCTCTTTATAAATTTCACATTCTTTTCTTACGGAAGCTCCAAATTCTACTTTTTCTGCCGCTCTCTCAAATATAATAGCCGTTCTGCTGGACTCCAGATTTTTTCTATATAACCACTCTGCTGCAATGCGCTTATCATTATATTCAAAACCATAACGATATTCATAATTCCCATAAATTACAACAATTTGATACTCTGAATTTTCGGGCTTATCCTCAAACAAAAACGGCATATAAAATTTTCGAATCGCAATAGAACGTTTATCGCTCACATTGTTAAACGATTCCTCAATAATTCTCTGAAAATATGACATTGCCAGATATAAATTAGACTTTCCACTTGCATTCGCTCCATAGATTGCCGCAACTCTCAGGAATTTTTCTTTCATTCCGCAGTCAATCAAATTGCTGTCATGCTCCTTATAAGCATTTATAGCCGTCATATCAATAATGGTCTCATCTTTAAAAGATAACACATTCTTCAACATAAATTGTACTAACACGTCCATCGCCTCCGCTTTTATAATATGCCATTTTCATTTATTATGTCAATATTTTTGTGAATTTTCCGTAATAATATTCATTTAAGAACTATTTCTATAAAAATTCCTTATAATTCTCTTCGTAAAGTAGAATTTTAAATTCCAGTTTTTTTACCGGGGTCAATAGAAAAAATCTATAATTTTTTCTTTTCTTCATTTGTCAGTTCATTGATATGGCCCCTGTCTTTGAGCAAATATCTTTCACTCTGCCTCCAGGCTTTTTTTACTTTCGGCAAAACTTTCCCAGCAGGAAACAGGCTGGATTTTGTATCCTTTTCCTGATCATTCTGTGCCAGATATCCTATAAGCAATTTAATGCCTAAGCAGAATACAAATCCTCCCAGTAAAATAAATCCCGACCAGATCACATTCCAATACGGAGACGCCGTATCAAACATCCATAATAACAGCTTATTCCAAAACTCCAGCCTTACACAAATGGCGAACAAGTCAAATAATAAATAGCTCCCTCCTGCAATATAGATAAAACGCCACCAAAAGTTGTGACGGATATTTTGAAAAAAACTGACAATTCCCAAAATACAAAGTACAGCCAATATGATCATAAGCCCGTAATAAAAAGCATTCCTGCTTTCCAATGTCCCTATCCAGAAATCCGCATATGATTTTCTGTCAATCAGTCCCCAAATCCTATGTAAATGAAAAACTCCAAACAGAATGAAAAACCAAGGTTCATAAAATACAATTTTTTTCATCATCTTCTCCTTTATACCGTTTGACTAAAATATTTTAAACAGTCAATTAAAAAGCTGTTATATGGCTGCAGCCATATAAACCGCAGCCGTTCATGAAATGATCTGGTCTATCAATCCTTTTACCAAAAGATAAAGGACATCTTCATAATACTCTTCCCCGATTTCATCTTCATGCAACGTGGCAAAATAAACCGCACGAAACGCAGCGCTGAAAATATCCTTATCCGCTTCCTTTTTGATCGGTAATAAAGAAAAAACCTTTTCCATCGTCAGACTGTCATGCTCTAAATGTTTTTTCAAAACCTCCGGCGGAAGCTTCCTTTCCAGTATCTCAACTTCATTTGTATTTATCATTTTTAAGATCGGCGACTTTGAGGCCGTCAAAAAGAAGTCGCAGACGATCTTTGTCAACTGCCCGGCAATATCCCCATCCTGCTTCATTTCACTTACCGCCTGATAAACTTTCCCCTCGATCATTTCGTGCTCTTCTAAAATAACCTCAAACAACAATAGCTCTTTCGATTGATAAAACAAGTAGAAAGTCCCCTTCGGTATGTTTACCCGCCGTACGATCTCATCCACAGTTGTATGGCGCACGCCAAACTTAGCAAGACATTTTGCCGCTTCTTCTTTTAATCGTTTTTTTATGTATTCTTTTTCCTGTTCAGAATAGCTCTTTGGCAACAGTTACACCTCTTTTACAAAAGCATCAAAAATGCTCCCAGATTCCCTCTTTTCCCCATAGACGCCCGATGGGAAAACAAATAATCCGGATTACAGCAGGTACAGATATCCGTCACTTCTATATGCTCTGTAAGAAGCCCCGCTTTTAGCAGGGTCAGTTCACAGGCCCGCCAGAGATTCAACTGGTATTTTCCGTCCGGCTTTTCATAAAATAATTCGGCGGTATGATCCCTGCCGTACCTTTCAGTTGAAAAGGTCCTGCGGATCTCTTCAATAACGTCCCCGCTGACTTCATAGCAGTCCTGACAGATAGAAGGAGCGATGGCAGCATGAATATCTTCCGGGCTGCATCCAAATGCTTCCTGCATTTTTCCCACCGTTTTAACCCCGATCTCCAGCACGGTCCCTTTCCAGCCGGAATGGCATAAACCGATGACCTCCTTTACCGGGTCTACCAGATAAACGGGAACACAGTCCGCATAAAAGGTGGAAAGCACCAGGCCCTTTTCCTTCGTGATCAGTCCGTCCACATTTTCATAAGATAAAGGCTTTGTCAGTCCGCAGCCCCTGTCTTTGCCCGTCACGATGCGGATATTGTCAGTATGGGTCTGATGAGATAGCACAAACTGCTCCGGACCCGCTCCCATTACCCCGGCAATCCTTTTAAAATTCTCTGTTACCCTGGCCTCTTCATCCCCTCTGGTAAAGCTTAAATTCATGGATTCATAAATGCCTTCGCTGACGCCCCCAAGCCTTGTGCTGAACAGATGCCTGATGCAGGAAATTTTGTCAAGCCCCGGAAAAACAAGGTATTCCACGCCGTTTTTCTGTTTTTGTATCATGCGGGTATTGGAAAAACCGCTGCCCGCCTCTTTTCTCTTTATCGGAAACATAGATTTCTTTCCCCTTCTTTATCGCTCTTACGCTTATTACCTAATGATACGATCTCACAAAATCAAAGGCATTGGGGATCCAGGAGATCTCATCTTTATGGATCGCCACCACATCAAATCTGCAGGGCGTTGACAGAGGGAGCTTATGGAAGGAAAGGTAAAACAGCGCCACCCGGCTGATCTGCCTCTGCTTTTTATAAGTTACCGCCTCTTCCGGCAGCCCCGCCAAAGAACTTTTACGGTACTTCACTTCCACAAAGACAAGGGTCCCTTTATCCCTTGCCACAATATCGATCTCTCCCTGTCTGATACGGAAATTCCTTTCTAAGATCTCCAGGCCTTTTTCCTTTAAATATTCGCAGGCCCTTTCTTCATAAAAGCCGCCCGTTTCCCTGTTGTTCTGTTTTTCCATAAAAGGTCCTTTCCTCTCTCCAGACAGAACCCCTTAAATCCCCATGGCCATACATACTAACGAAAGAAGCAGTATATGTACGGGATAAAACAAATAGAAGAAATATTTTAATTTCAGTCCCCTTGTTCCGTTATACTTCGCCACCAGCGGAACCGTGATAAAGCTCGTAATTTCCATCGGCATTTTCACAGTCAGCGCTAAACATCCAAGGGCCATGGAACCCGCAAAAGATTTTTTATGCAAAAGATACATGAGGACAATGGTTATGACGCCGATAGATGCATAGTCGGTTTTTAACAGCTCCACAATGACCCCTCCGGCCACTGTGATCGAGACAGTCCCCAGAATACATAAAAACAGCCTTAGCTTACCCTCAAACTTTTCCTTCATCTGCGTATTGAACTCATCAATTCCCCAGATCATCACAAATCCGAAAAACAAGGTAAAAAATACATTCTGATAGGTAAATTCCAGCACCTGGCTCTTAAAGCCCAAGTCAAAAGGGATCTCGGAGATCAATGCAAACATTGCCAGGCGCATTCCGTATTTTGCTTTGCTCCTTGTATGGTAATACCCCTCTACCAGTAAAAAACAGAAAAGCGGAAATCCCAGCCGTCCGATCAGCCGCATGGCCAGATCTATGCAATAAATGATCAGCATGGTCCTGTTCTCGGGCAAAAGAACGGTATCCTGATTCAGGCTCAAAATACCAATGGATACTAAATACCTGTCAAGGATGATGGCCGCAAAATGATCGATAAACATGGCCACGATCGCAACCAGCTTCAGGGTGCTTCCGCTCAATCCCTTTTTCCTGCCCTGTACTTTTCCTCCGTTATCCGCATACTGCACCGAACCCGCCGCCATATCCGCCGCATTCGTCCTGTTTGTCATCATATCTGCATCCATTTCAGTTTCCTTCTTTCATTTTTTCTAACATTTTACACCAATATAAGCCTATTGACATGTTTTTATACAGTCTTTGTGGTCCACTTGCTGCAGTCCCACACATCGGTTACCCATTCCTCATAAAAATCCGGTTCATGGCATACCATGAGAATGCTGCCGTGATACTCCCGAAGGGCGCGTTTAAGCTCCGCCTTGGCATCCACATCCAGATGATTGGTAGGCTCATCCAAAAGCAGGATATTGCTTTCCCTGTTTATGATCTTGCAAAGCCTTACCTTTGCCTGTTCCCCGCCGCTCAATACCTTTACCTTGCTTTCAATGTGCTTGGTGGTCAACCCGCATTTTGCTAAGGCGCTCCTTACCTCATACTGGCTAAAGCCCGGAAATTCATTCCATATTTCCTCCAGACAGGTGGTATTCACATCCGTCCCCATTTCCTGCTCAAAATAGCCGATTGCCAGATATTCGCCCAGCTGGGCAAACCCTGATATGGGCGGCACCAGCCCTAAAATGCTTTTTAACAGCGTGGTCTTTCCTATTCCGTTGGCTCCGGTTAAGGCGATCTTGCTCTTTCGCTCCATGGATAAATTTAACGGAACGGAAAGCGGTTCATCATATCCGATGACCAGATCTTTTGTCTGGAATATGTATTTTCCCGGCGTCCTGGCCTCTTTAAAATTAAACTCCGGCTTCGGCTTTTCCGAAGCTAAAGTAATCACATCCATTTTATCCAGCTTCTTCTGTCTGGACATGGCCATGTTTCTGGTGGACACCCGGGCCTTATTTCTGGCTACAAAATCCTTTAGATCAGCAATCTCCTTCTGCTGTCTGTTATAAGCAGCCTCTAACTGAGCCTTCTTCATTTCATAGACTTCCATGAATTTGTCATAATCCCCCACATATCTTGTGAGCTTTAACCGGTCCATATGGTAGATCAGATTAATAACGCTGTTTAAGAAGGGAATATCATGGGAAATCAGAATAAAGGCATTTTCATAATCCGTCAGATACCGCTTCAGCCATTCGATATGCTCTGCATCCAGATGATTGGTAGGCTCATCCAAAAGCAGGATATCCGGCTTTTCCAACAGGAGTTTTCCTAAAAGCACCTTCGTCCTCTGCCCGCCGCTTAAATCCGTCACATCCCGCTCAAGCCCCAGTTCTAGAAGTCCTAAAGCCCTGGCGACCTCTTCCACCTTGCTGTCAATAAGATAAAAGTCATGGTAGGTAAGCAGATCCGTAATGGTCCCTACCTCTTCCATATATTCCGCAAGTTTTTCTTCATCGGCATCCGCCATCAGTTCATACATTTCATTCATTTTGGCTTCCAGCTCAAATAAAAAAGAAAATGCCGATGCGAGTACATCCCCCACGGTCATTCCCTTTTCCAAAACCGTATGCTGGTCTAAATATCCTACTCTCACATGCTTCGCCCACTCCACTTTTCCTTCATCGGGCTGAAGCTTCCCTGTAATAATATTCATAAAGGTGGATTTGCCTTCCCCGTTAGCTCCCACTAATCCGATATGCTCTCCTTTGAGCAGGCGGAAGGACACATCTTCAAAAATCGCCCTGTCCCCGAAGCCGTGGGTCAAATGCTCCACATTTAATATACTCATGATCTCCTGTCTCCCATTTTTGCCTTGATCTTATCCATCTGGTCTACAAATACCAGTATTTCAGCCACTACCTCATAAAGCTCCGGCGGGATCATATCGCCAATCTCTAACTTCGACAAGGTATCGGCCAGTTTATCGTCCCTGTGAACGGGCACATCCACTTCCTTTGCCTTCTCGATGATCTTTTCCGCTAAAAGCCCCGTACCGGAAGCAATGACCTTGGGCGCTCCATCCTCGTTAGGGTCATATCCCAAGGCAATGGCCTGCTTCAGTTTTCTCTTCTTTTCTTCCATAACAAGCCCTCCTATGCCCTCGCATCAAAGGAATACTGCGCAATGGGCATGGTATTCTGCCCCATCTGCTTCTGCATTTCCTCCACTACGGAAACTTCCTTTTCCGTCACTTCCACCGAAGGATGCAGTTTATAGCCACGTTTTTCCAGACGCTTATTCAACAGATCGATATTTGCCTCGATCAGATCCAGTACGGAATCATCCCGCACTTTAAAATTCGTGCTGACCCGCTGCTTTTCCATGGCGACATATACGTCCACGCTTCCCAGATGATCCATGTCCAGATGCAGAAATGCGCTGACGCTTCCGTTTTTGGCCGCCAGGTTCTTTTTGTTGGTATACACATACAGATCCCCGTTGGCATTCTGGCTGCTCATTTTTAAAGGAACCTGCACATAGGTAAAGGTCTGGTTCAACTGGTTCATAAAATCGATATTCTGGGACATCCTGTTTACATTCTGGTACAGGCCGCTGTCCTTTCCCAAAGCCGACGACGTCATATCCGCAAGCTTTCCCGTCTGGGATCTTAACTGCTCGTAAAATTCCTCTACCTTTTCCTTGCTCCCCACATTTTCCGGCTTCATCAGCCAGTTTTTTTCCAATGCATTCTGCAAAAGCTTGCCCACTGCACTGCCATGAAGCAGCTCCTTCCATGCATCCGTATTATCCTTAAAAAGGATCTGCGCTCCGTTCCCGGCCATGCCTTTTCCCTGCATGGCGTCATTTATCAGCCTTAAAGCATCTTTAGAAGAAATCTCTCCCTTGGAAATTTCATCGATAATGCCCTTATCCGATCCGGCATTTTTTAGAATATCCGTCAGAGCCTGCAGCTCTTTATCCGATAAAATCTCCGAAACAGGCTGCCCGCCGGCATCCATGGGCAAAACCTTTCCATCTGCGATGCCCGTATTCTCCCCGCCTGCCGCCGTTTCCTGAAGCATGGCATTTTTCATTTCCTCCCCGGAAAGCTGGCCCGTACCGTTCAAAACGCTCTCTTCCATGCCCTCCGGCACTTTTCCGCCTTCTCCCAGCAGGTCCACAATGCCTTCAAAGAGCTTTACCATATTATCCGTATTGCCTTCTCCCATAGAAGAAAACGCCTGCTGCAGTTCTTTGGCGATCTCTGCGATTCCTCCCGTAAGCTGATAATTCATATTATCATAGGCCTGTAGCTGGGATGCATTCAACTCATTAACGGCAAGATGCATCTGGGCAAGCCTTACCGCCATCCCTGCATCAACCTGGGGATTATCCAGGATCTGCCTGTACATTCCTAAAAGAGAGTCTCTGTCAACGCTCATTCCCCGCTCCATCATATCAGAAACCATTTGGGCAGTCTGGGCGTCAACAGGAAGCCCCGCGTCCTTTAAGGCGTTCTCAACGTTTAGCCCTCCGCCTAAATTGGTAAAAAGAGGACTTAAGGTCATTTGATTATTGCTGTTGGAATTTACAAGAAAAGTAACCTGGCTGCCTGCCGCCAGACTGATCCCGCCCTTTAAGCTGGCCGAAAGCATGGTGGAATCCGCAAGCTTTATGGTTACGGTGCCATCCTCCGCCATGACCACCTGTCCTGAGAAGCTGCTTCCCGGAGGAAAATCCGCAAGCACCTTTCCGCCCTGTGCCCCTGCCTGACCTGCACCGGATACGTTCTGCCCTGTAACAGGCGCTCGGCCGTCCACGCCCGTACCGGATAATCTATTTTGATTTTGAAACAAATCGGATATTTGAAAGCTCATATACTATCCCCACTTATAAAGCCTCCTATCAGACCGGTACAAAATGTCCGATAAAGGATTTTCTGTGAATCTCACAGGGACCTGACTGCTTTAATGCCGCAATATGTTCCCCGCTTCCATAGCCTTTATTGGATGCAAACCCATATCCGGGATATTTTTTATCCATTTCCTCCATGTATCGGTCCCTTGTTACCTTGGCGATAATACTTGCCGCCGCTATGGATGCGCTTTTCGCGTCCCCCTTGATAATAGGGACCTGCCTGATGGAAACCTCCGGAATGGTAACTGCATCATTTAATAATATATCGGGTTTTATCATACATTTCTCAATAGCCATTCTCATGGCCTCATACGTAGCGTTCAAAATATTGATCTCATCGATCCTTTTCTCTGTGGCGAACCCGATCCCCGTGGCAACGGCCTTTTCCATGATCTCATCATATAATCTGTCTCTCATTTTTGCCGTAAGCTTCTTGGAATCATTTAAATAGAGGATCCTGCACTCCTTTGGAAGGATGACCGCTCCCGCCACAACCGGTCCTGCAAGGGGGCCTCTCCCCACTTCATCAATGCCGCAGATTGCGCTATAAGCAGCATATTCCCTTTCATAGCGCATCATCCCTTCCATTCTGGCAAGTTCCTTTTCATAAGCCGCCATCCTTTTTGCCGCCTGGGCTAAGAGGGCGGTAACGCCGCTTCTCTCATCCTTTTCGTAACGCTTTATGAACTCATGCAGCTTATCGTCATCCGTATCTTTGAGCCTTTTTTTAATTTCGCTTATTTTTTCTTCCAATGTATTTTCTCCATGTTCCCTTCGGTTAAGCATGCTTTAAGATCCCGAACTTTTTAAAGGGATAGATCCGAAGCCATGCCCTTCCCATAATGTTTTGTCTCTTGATATTGCCCACGCTTACAAATCTGCTGTCTGCACTGTCATTGCGGTTATCCCCCATAACAAAATACTCGTCGTTTCCCAAAGTGATCTCCTCTGCCGCAAGTCCCGCATCTACGATCGTCTCTTTCCCGTAGGATTCCTTGAGCACTTCCCCATTGATGTAGATCCTGCCTTCTTCATCTATGCGGACCTTTTCTCCCGGCAGCCCTATGATCCTTTTGATATAGTATGTATTTTGGGTATATTGATAGGGAAATACAATAATATCAAACCGCTCAGGCTCTCTGAAACGATAAGTGATCTTATCCACGATCAGATTGTCCCCGTCGCTTAATGTAGGCTC
Source organism: Lachnospiraceae bacterium UBA3273 (assembly GCA_002362385.1). Lineage (GTDB taxonomy): Bacteria > Bacillota > Clostridia > Lachnospirales > Lachnospiraceae > UBA2882. The sequence goes on along the minus strand of DEUB01000055.1, from coordinate 90,406 downwards.
CATGGACGAGCCGATTACCGAGGTCCGCTGGCCGAGAAAGACAACCGCACAATATGTCAGTACCAGTATGACCAGAATATAGATACTGATATTCAAAACTTCCTTTAATACCTTATTCAACGTCCTGTTCCTTTACTCTTTCCAAGGTAATCCGCCCCAATCGTCCGCTTCTGAAATCATCCATGATAAGGGCGGCTGCCTTCTGCAGATCCAGTTCACTGCCTTTCTTAAAGCAATTACGGGTCCTCGCCGTCTCCTCAAGCACCTTTATGTCATCTTCCTCTTCATTCACGTCGTAGCGTTTTTCCAGAATACCTTTGTAATTTGTTTTCAGTCTTTGTATCAACAGCAGGGAAAGCTCCTCTATGTTCAGGATCTCATCATTCATGGAACCGATAAAGGCCAGCTTCATGCCCACATCCTGGTCCTCAAACTTGGGCCAGAGGATGCCCGGCGTATCTAAAAGCTCTAAGCTTTTGTTGAGACGTATCCACTGCTTTCCTTTGGTAACTCCCGGCTTATTGCCTGTCTTGGCGCATGCCTTTCCCGCAAAGGAATTGATAAAGGTAGACTTGCCCACATTGGGGATCCCTACGACCATAGCTCTTACAGGACGGTTTATGATTCCTCTTTTTCTGTCCCTTTCGATCTTTTCCTTACATGCATCCTGCACAACGGAATGAATGGCCTTCATCCCTTCCCTCGTCCGGGAATTCAACGCCACTACAAAATAACCCTTTTCTTTAAAATATGCTTTCCATTCCTCATTGCACTTAGGATCTGCCAGATCAGCCTTGTTTAACAGGATCAGCCTGGCCTTATTCTGCCCCAGCTTATCCACATCGGGATTGCGGCTGCTAAGAGGGATCCTTGCGTCAACCAGCTCTATGATGAGATCGATGAGCTTGATATTTTCCTCCATCATCCGCCTTGCTTTGGTCATATGACCCGGATACCACTGATAATTCATCTTTCCTACCTGTCTATAAATCCCATACCGCTCCCTGCGGCAGCCATATGGAACCATACCTTTCCGATTATGGAATCAGCCTTCACGGGACCGATATTTCCCGAGCGGCTGTCCTCGCTGTTGTTAATGTTGTCTCCGATCACAAAATATTCGTCCTTTTCCAGAGTCAGTTCATTTTCCAAAATGCCCGGATCGGCAATTTTGTCCAGCTCCGATTTGGTATAAGGCACGCCATTTACATACAAAAGTCCCTCTCTGATCACAACGGTGTCTCCCGGCTCCGCCGCGATCCTTTTCACATAATAATGGGAATTCTGATTGCCTCCCGGCAAAAACACTACCACATCTCCCGCCTTTGGGGATAAAAGCTTATAGACAAAACGGTTGACTAAGATCTCCTGACCGTTATATAATGCAGGCTCCATGGAAACTCCGATCACACTGGTCTTCATCCCTACGGAAAACACCAGAACAAACGCCACCAGGATCGTCGCAGTTATGAGAAAAATATAACTCCATATCTCTCTCATCAATGCGGCGCTGATTTTTTTCTTTTTCTGATAAAAGGTCAGCCCTTTTCTTCTCGCCATGGCTCCTTCTCCTTACCCGTATATTGTACTACAGAGAAAAGCAAAGGGACAAGTACTTTCGTATTTGTCCCCGTGTTTTGAACTATTTTACCAATTCTTTTACTTTTGCTTTCTTGCCGATCCTGTCTCTTAAGTAGTAAAGCTTTGCACGTCTTACCTTACCCTGTCTTACTACCTCAACCTTCTCAACATTGGGAGAATGTAAAGGCCATGTCTTTTCAACGCCTACGCCGTTGGAATTCTTCCTTACGGTAAAGGTCGCTCTGCTGCTTCCGCCCTGTTTCTTAATAACAGTGCCTTCAAAAACCTGGATCCTTTCACGGTTACCCTCTTTGATCTTACCGTAAACCTTAACGGTATCTCCTACGTTGAATACAGGTACATTTTCTTTTAACTGAGCTGCTTCGATTTCTTTAATGATCTCGTTCATTGTGTCTATCTCCTTCCGTATTGGATGTTCTTAATACGATCTGTAACAGAGGACCATCTCTTTTCACAACGTGAATAGTTTATCATAACGGAGAAAGGAATGCAAGCTTTTTCGTAAATCTTCCCGCCCGGTCTTCCTGCCCAGCCGTGGTCATGATGGAAAAAAGGACAAATTTTCATTCCGCAAGCTTCAATTCAGGGACATTGATACAGCATAAAACTGTCATTATAATAGATCATTTGGTAATCGCTGTTATCACTGACAAATGCTTTTATGGTATCCTGCCCGTCATTTTCATACAAAAGCAGATAGTCCGCCCCGTCAAGGGCCTCTGACGGCTCTGTTCCATTAGGCAGGGTATAACTGTATACATCGGTATTCAAGTACAACACTCTGGGTTTAAAAAAATAAACAACCGAATCTTTGTCGATACTTCCGGCAATAAAATCATATACCCCTTGTGCATCCAGGGAATAAGCCTCAACAGGCCTGTCGATCTTTTGGCGGAACGATATCCCCCTGCCCACATCGCTGATATAAAAGGCCAGCACAATGACCGCTCCCGCCATGGCAATATAATAAACCAGCCCGGATTTCGTCCAGCGGAATACAGCCTCTACCCCATAGTAGGAAAACAGAAACAAAAACGGAACGATTGAGAACAGACATCTTGCTCCCGGATAATACTCATAGATCAACAGCATAAAAAAAGTTCCCAGAACATATGTGGCAAGATAAAACTCGGTGCCCAGATAACAGAGCATCCCCACAACCGCCAGAATAAGAATAATTACGAAAAACCTGCCCAGAAACCGGCAAAACTCGGCATAATACCTGCTCCACATCATTTTCATATTCTCAAAGGATAATTTAAACCAATCCGCATATGATTCTCCCGCTTTCGGAAGCAGCACATTGACCAGATTTGTTCCTGCAAAAAAAACGACATAAGGTATCAGATGATACTGCCACTTCTTGTCATAGAATCTGCCGCTCCCTGACTTCCTGCCCTCAAAAACCTTAAACTTTGTCAAGTGTTTTTCCAGAAACGCACCCCATATAAAGGATGCTGCTTCATAACAGATGAGCGCCGCAAGAAGCGATAACGCCATGCTCCTCATCTGTACCGCACAAAAAATGAAGAAGCCGGATAAAACAGCATTTTTTACCGGGGAAACCGATTCCTTCAAATGTTTTTCCACATATATGACAGCCAGGATCGAAAAGAACATACAGGGAATATCGCTCAATACGGATTCCGTATTTTGGATATAGACCGGATTCAGCCCCATGAAAAGAGCCAGTATGAACGCAGCCCATTTATTTGTCTTTTTTTCAAAGAAAAGATATGACGCAAAAACGCTTCCCGCCAGAAACAGAATCTCTACCAGCTTAAAAGCGAAGAGCCACTCGCCAAAAAGAGCATACAAAGGCGCCAGTATAAAAGGCAGTCCCCATGGATAAACAGGAATCCCCAAACCTTTACCTGAATGGCTGATAATAAATGCATTCTTTTCATACCAGCTTTCGACGCTCCCTGTGGCCAATGCCCTTGCCTGTGCAATATACTGGCTGAAATCCCCGCCCCAGACATGGCCCGGATAGATCATCATAACTGCAGGGATCAGGCAAAGGATGGCACAAAGCAAGGCATACGCATATCGCATTTTATTCCTGTTCATCCGCTCTTCCCTCTTTGGCTCTGTCCTTTTTACCGGTGCTCAAAAGCATCCAGCCTGCGCTCACACCCACGACCATAACAGCCGCCAGGATCAGCATGTCCGAAATCCCCAGTTTCTCCTTAAATAATATCGGAAAGACTTTCTGCATCTGCCCCGGATATTTACTGATCAGCACCGATAACAGATTATTCAAAAAATGCACGCACATAGAAGCCGCAATACTGCCCGTCTTGTAGGCGGCAAGGGTCAGTCCCAGACCTACAATGCCGATGGTAAACATTTTAATAAGGCTCATATGGTAGGCTGCAAAAATCAGGGCAGTTACCAAAATCGTTACCACCGGCTTACATTTATTTCTCAAAGTTCCCATGACAAAGCCACGAAACAGCAATTCTTCCCCGATTGCCGGCATTAAGGCGACAACCAGTACCAATAAAAATACGGGCATCTCCATCAGCATATTGTCGAGCTGTGTCAGCCCTTCTGCACTGTCCGGGAATATGGGCATGAGGAGTCCGCCTATAAGCAGCGCTCCTACGAAAGCGCCGATTCCCATAAGTACGGAGCCCAAAAGCTGTAAGGGCTTAGCAGGCTTTAAGGAAAACAGCTTTTTTCCATCCGCCTTGATATACCATGCATACAAAAGGGGACAGAGCAGGATAATCCCCTGCTGGATGGCAACGCCGCCAAATCCCCATTTTATCTGGGCATAAGATCCTACGTAGAAAATAAGCAGTAAAACCACACATAAAAGTAAAATCACATCCCCAAATCCGGGCATCTGTTTCTCTTTGATATCGCTTCTCTTTGAAACCAGCTTGATGCTGCTCAAACCTTCCGAAAACAGCACAGCCTCGCTGTTATATATTTTCCCTAATATCATAATTGCCAGTAAACTGTATGCCACATTGGAAAACAGCACAATAGCAAAGAGTCCGTAATTATAGCTGAACTGGAACAAGCCTTCTACCATCAGCGCCACATTGACAATGGGAATTGCCGCTGTCTGGGCTGTCAGTTCTATATCGGGAATCATGGTCACATAGCTTCCGAACATGAAAATCAGCATAACAGGCGTAGCATAGTTATTTGCCTCTTTAAAGCTTTTTGCAAAGACACAGGTACACATGCAGACCGCCGTTACCAAAAGGGCAAAGAACATCATAACCACCAGAGTAAACAAAATCCCCGGAATAAAGGTTTCATAATGGATAGTTATATTCATATTATCCGCTACGGCAGACATGGAACTGGATACTAAGAATACCATAGCCCCTCCCATGGAAAAGACATTGAGCATTGCAGAAACACAGGCAATAACCGACACCGCCAGAAACTTGCTCATGATCATTTCAAAATTGGTTACAGGAAGGGTCAGAAGGGTTTCCAAAGTACCCCTCTCCTTTTCTCCCGCCGTTACGTCAATGGCAGGATAGATTGCCCCCAGCAGAATGCTCACTATGATAAAAAAGGGCATCATGGATCCAATCAGGTTGCCTACGGATTCCTCAGTAGAGGACAAGTCCTCCCTTTGAAAACTGATGGGATTTAACAAGGTCTCCACATCCAGCCCCGCATCTTCTATTTTCTGCTCCCTTAAATGCTCCCTGTAGATATCAAATGCAGAACCCAGCGCCGAAACTGCCGTTGAAGATTTATCCTTAGCGGATAAATAATTAAGGGCATAAACGCCTTCTCCTGTTTCCCTTACAAAGGCATCGATTTCTTCCGCATCCAAGGCTTCCTCATAGTTGTTTACATCCACAATTTCTATCTGATAACCGATATCCTCTTTATCTTCTCTAAAAATGGTTTCAAATTCTTTTTCTACTGCCGTATCCGTATCAAAAGCCACCAGATAAGTCTTTTCCGCCTGACTGCTCATGATGGCGTTCATCAGAACGGACATGCCGATAATCAAAAGAGGATATAAAAGAATCGGTATGACGACCATGGTAAATAAGGTCTTTTTATCTCTCAGAATATCTTTTAATTCACGCTTTAACAAAGCAGTCATTCTTTTCATGTTCATACCGTCTCCACCTCCTTCATAACCTTGTGGAACGCATCCCTTAAATTATCTGCCTGGCATTCTTCCATGATCTGTGCAGGGCTTCCTTCCCGCACAATCCTGCCCTGGTAAATCATAATAATCCTGTCGCACAAAAACTGTGCCTCCTCCAGATAGTGGGTGGAATACAATACAGTCTTTCCCCGCTCCTTCTGTGCCTTCATAAAATTCACAATGGCATCTGCGCTTAAAATATCCAAGCCCAGCGTAGGCTCGTCAAATATGTAAATATCCGGTTCATGAATCAGGCATCTGGCAATGGAAGCCCTCTGGGTCTGACCTGTGGAAAGCTTTTCAATGCGGTTATCCAAAAAACTCTCCATATCAAGGACTTTTCCGATTTCCTCAACACGCCTTACAATCTCTTCTTTGTCGATTTCATAGATTTCTCCCAGCATATACAGCATTTCCCTTGTGCTTAAGCGATGATACAGCTTGGTATTGCCGGAAAGATACCCGATGGAACGTTTTAATAAAACGGCGTCCGTAATCCTGTTTCCCTCTTTATCCTCAATCTCCACGCTGCCGCTGGTGGGAAGCATCAGAGAACCAAGCATTCTTAAAAGGGTGGTCTTTCCCGCACCGTTTGGTCCTAAGATACCTAAGATCTCTCCCTGTTCAACCTGAAAGGAAACGTGGTCTACCGCATAAAACTTTTCCTTTTTGCTTTTCTTTTTCCGCTTTTTTCCGTTTTCCTCTTCCAAAACAGTGCGTTCAAACTGCTTGCACAGATTATTTGCAACAATCATTTTCCATCCTCCACTTTTCGTATAGATCCGGTCTTTGCTCCTTTGTCCTTTCAATGGATTTTTCCAGCCGCCATTTTTCAATCAGCTTATGATTGCCGCTTAGAAGCACAGGCGGCACTTCCTTATCCCTCCACACCCGGGGTCTGGAATACTGGGGATATTCCAAAAGTCCGTTTCCAAAAGAATCCGTCATTGCCGATTCGTCATTATTAAGCACTCCCGGCACAAGCCTTGCAATGGCGTCGATCATGACCATGGCAGGCAGCTCTCCGCCGGTCAACACATAATCCCCTATGGAAACGTGATCCGTGACCACTTCCTCCAAAACCCTCTCGTCTATGCCTTCATAATGTCCGCACAAAAAGATCAGGTCCTCCTCCCCTGCAAACTCTTTTGCCATCTGCTGGTTAAACACCCTGCCCTGGGGAGTCACATAGATAACACGGGGCGTGGGAATTTCCTTCTGATTCCTGTGCCGTATCCCGTCTATGACGGCCTGCACACAGTCATACACCGGCTGGGCCTGCATGAGCATTCCGGCCCCCCCGCCATAAGTATAATCGTCCACCTTCTGATGTTTGTCCAGCGTATAATCCCTAATATTGACCGCCTCCGCACGGATACAGCCCTTCTCCATGGCCCTGCCCAAAATGCTGTTATTCAACCCGTCCATGATCATTTCCGGGAATAATGTTAAAACATGAAAATACATCTGTCAATTCCTTTACATCTGTTTATTTTTTCTTTACCCGTTACCGTTTCTTATGCTTCCGGTTTTTTCTGCCTTTATGATTTTCAGCTTATTTTCTTTCCGTCATTCGTCCCTGTCGGATACCGCATCATCCATTAATCCCGGCATGACATGAACAAGGATTCTGCGTTCCTCCATATCCACCTTAAGGATGCATTCTTTGATGGCGGGAAACAAATATTCCTTTCCTTCCTCCGACTTTATCACATAAACGTCGTTGGCTCCCGTCTGCATCACATCCATAAGCGTTCCGATTATTTTTCCTTCTTCATCTTCCACCGAAAGGCCGATCAGATCCGCAATAAAATACTCGTCCTTCTCACATTTTACCGCATGCTCGCGTGTTACAAACAGCCGGCACCCTTTATAGGGCAGAATGTCATCCAGCGTATCAAAGCCTTCAAACTTTAAAATGGCAAACTGCTTGAAAAATTTCACGCCGGTAACCTTTACCTCTTTGTTTCCCTGAGGCGTTTCCAAAATGTAATCCTTGTTTTTCTTAAATCTTTTGACATCATCCGTAGTGGGAAACACCTTCATCTCTCCCCTGACGCCGTGGGTAGAGGATAAGATGCCTACCTGCAATAAATCTTCCATAACTGATTTTCCTTTTCTCTATCATACATGGGAAATTACAAAGCTTTACAAAGACAATTTTTTAAAGTTTTGCAATTGCCGCTTTCTATTTTACCGCTGCCAGTAAAATTGTATTATATTTTACCGATTAATACAAATTATTTTTGTAAAATACGCCTCCAGTTTCTGCGCATATATCCTATTCTGATAATAATGACCGTATGCAGTTCTTCTATTATCTTATAAAAAACATAATAATTTTTGTAAGGCATACACCGGATTTCTTTAATTTTTAAAATATCATCTTGAATAAAGGGAAATTCATATGGAAAAAATAGTAATTTGAAAATAGATTTTCTGAGATTTTGAATAAACTTTTTTGAAATGCCTGGTTCTGATAATTCGAATGTAATATATCTGGAAATATCCTCAATATCCTCTTTTGCTTTTTGTGTAAGCCTGATTTGGTATTCAGCCACCCGCATCATAGCTTTTTTCTAATTCATCAAAGACCGATTCAAAATCCAAAAGATTACCGTTACGAATATCTTCTAATCCGTCTTCTAAAAATCTGTGGAATTCCATGCCTGAGACTTCCTGCTCCGGATAGATTCTTGCTGTTTCCATTATAAGCACCTCCTTTATGAACAGTATCATACCACGTTCTCTTTTAATATGCAACCATATTTTCAAACATAAAAGCACGAAAAAGTGGAGATACCCTTTACGATATCTCCGCTTGATTCCTAGATGATTTCCACATCTACCTTCTTATTTTCTCCCAATGAAGCCGCTTTTACAACGGAACGGATCGCTTTTGCAATGCGTCCCTGTTTACCGATTACTTTTCCCATATCAGATGGAGCAACATGAAGTTCGATCGTAATATGCTTTCCTTCTTCTTTTTCCGTTACGACCACTTCATCAGGATTATCAACAAGAGCTTTTGCGATTACTTCAACTAATTCTTTCATAATCCACCTCCAAAGTGTTATGACAGGTTTTCTGATCCGGCATAAATGAAATCCATTTATTATTTTTCAATTCCGGCGTTTTTGAAAATTCTGCCAACAACATCTGTAGGCTGCGCACCTGCTGCTAACCATTTTTTTGCTAACTCTTCGTTAACCTTGCAGGTATAGGGCTCCGTGTTAGGGTCATAAGTACCGATTTCTTCGATACATCTTCCGTCTCTGGGAGATCTGGAGTCTGCAACTACGATTCTATAAATTGCGTTTTTCTTCTGACCCATTCTTCTTAATCTGATTTTTACTGCCATCTTTTTCACCTCCGAAAATTTTAACTAATGTTTATCATGAACAGATTTCCTAAAAGGGAAATCTCATTCCACCTTTTTTACCGAACAGCCCCATTCCTTTTTTGCCGCCCATCATGCCCGGCATCTGTTTCATCATTTTCTGGGTCTGTTCAAACTGCTTAATAAAGCGGTTGACAATGGAAATATCCACGCCTGCTCCTTTTGCAATGCGGTGTTTCCTGCTGGGATTTAAAAGCTTTGGATTGCTTCTCTCCGCCGGCGTCATGGACAAAACAATGGCCTCTGTTCTTGCCAGCTCTTTTTCATCGATGGCCGATTCAAGCTGTGCGGTATTCATTCCCATCATGGAAAGAATGGACCCCATTCCCCCCATATTGCGCATCTGTTTCATGCTCTCTAAATAATCGTTAAAGTCCATTTTGCCCTTTTTTACCCGGGCAGCCATTTCCTTTTCTTTATCTTCATCAATATCAATGCTTTCCTGGGCTTTCTCTATGAGACTTAACACATCTCCCATGCCCAGAATACGGTTAGCCATACGGTCCGGATAAAACTGCTCTAAATCCGAAAGCTTCTCGCCCATACCTGCATAGAGAATGGGTTTTCCGGTTACCGCCTTTACGGACAAAGCCGCGCCGCCTCTGGAATCGCCGTCTACCTTGGTAAGGATAACGCCGTCTAAGCCTACCTTTTCATCAAATTCCCTGGCTACATTTACGGCGTCCTGACCTGTCATCACGTCCACTACAAGAATGGTCTGATGAACCTCTACCTTTTCCTTAATTTCCTGTAGCTCCGCCATCATATCCTCATCAATATGAAGCCGTCCTGCCGTATCTAAGATAACTACGTTGTGTCCGTTCTTTACAGCGTGCTCCAAAGCGGCTTTGGCAATATCCACAGGCTTATGGTTCTCTCCCATGGAAAAAACATCCACGCCCTGCTTTTCTCCGTTTACCTCTAACTGTTTAATAGCCGCAGGCCTGTATACATCGCAGGCAACAAGCAGGGATTTCTTGCCCTTTTGCTTAAGCTTTCCCGCAAGCTTTGCGGTTGTGGTAGTCTTACCTGCACCCTGTAAGCCGCACATCATAATGACGGTAATGGACTTCCCCGGCTGGAACTGAATCTCGGCCCCTTCGGAACCCATCAAAGAGATCAATTCCTCATTTACGATCTTAATGACCATCTGACCGGGATTTAAGCCGTTTAATACATCTGCGCCTACCGCCCGTTCCTCTACGGTCTTAATGAACTGCTTTACCACCTTAAAGTTAACGTCCGCTTCCAAAAGCGCCATCTTAACTTCCTTACAGGCGGTTTTGACATCTTCTTCCGTTAAGCGGCCCTTGCTTCTTAAGTTTTTAAATACATTCTGCAGTTTTTCCGTTAAGCTTTCAAATGCCATGTATTATAACTCCTCCAAAATCTCTGCCGCCAGATGATGAATCCGTTCTCTGTTTTCCTGTAAGCAGTCCGCCGTCATGGTATCCGCCGTTTCCTGAATGTCCTTTAACTTATCCCTGATCAGGGTAAACTTTGCAATGAGATGAAGTTTATCTTCATACTCTTCCATTGCCTTGTCACAGCGCTTTAACAAATCATGAACGCCCTGACGGGAAATCCCGTAGTTGTCGGCGACCTCGCTTAAAGACATATCGTTAAAAACCGCATCCTGATATACTTTTTGCTGATGGCTTGTCAGCAGTTCTCCATAGAAGTCAAACAACAGACTTTGCGCTACTATTTTTTCCATACTGTCCACCTATCCTGCTTACACCTATTGCATCATACAGGAAAAAAAGGATGGTGTCAAGTATTTTTTCTTGACACCATCCTTTCATCTACCGTTATTCTGTATTTATTGTACAGACATTATGAAAATACTACATAACCAAATTCACATAACCAAATTGTATTATAATCCCCGATCCGTAGAATCACACAATTTCCGCATCATAGGATTTATATCCCTCCCCGTAAATCTCATTAGCGCTTGTCACGATCAAAAACGCGTTCTTATCCACTTCTTTTACGATGGCTTCCAGCTTGGGGGCCTGGATCTTCCTTGTGGCGCAGAGAATGATATCCTTTTCCCGTTCTTTAAATGCTCCTTTCCCCTTCAGATAGGTAACGCCTACCTCCAGATCCTCCATAAGCTTTTCCGCCACTTCCTTTGAGCAGTCCGTAACAATAAAAAACAGGCTGGCTTCATCCCTGCCGTAAAGCACCAGATCCATGATAAAGGAGGTTACCAGAACCGTAATTCCCGCATAGATACCCGATTCCAGTTTTCCGAATACCAATATTGCCAGCACCACGATCAGGCTGTCGATCATAAGGTAAAGCCTTCCCGTACGCAGATGGGGATATTTGCGGCGCATCAGCTTTACAATGATGTCAATGCCTCCCGTGGTGGCGTGGAGCTTCATAATAGAACCGATGGAAACCGCGGTCAAAAAGGCCCCTGCGAGAGCTGCTGCCAAAGGATCCCTTGTGAGGGCGGGCATTCCTTCCAAAAGATTGGTGGCTGTGGATACCACCCCGATGGAATACACTGTTGAAATCATGAATTTCCCGCCGAACTTCCACCATCCCACAATGAGAATGGGAATATTCAAAGCAAACACCCATGTTCCCGTTCCGATTCCCGTAAGGGCGTTTAATAAAATAGAGATTCCCGTTATCCCGCCCGGCGCAAGATCGTTCGGCTCTAAAAAAAAGGCGATGCTGCATGCAAAAAGAACAGAAAAAACCGTTATGGAAAAATACTTTTTCACGAAAAAGCCTCCTGAGAATTTTTTTCTAGTATTTCCCATAACGGTTTTACTATTCTTTGCAATTATTTTTTGATTAAAAGGGAACTTCCCGTCATTTCCGCAGGTTTTTCCATTCCCATCAACTCGATCAGAGTCGGCACGATATCCGCCAAGCATCCGCCTTCCCTCAATCCGTAGGCAGGATCTGCATTTACCAGAATAAAAGGAACCTGGTTTGTGGTATGTGCCGTAAAGGGCGCGCCTGTTTCATAATCCACAAGCTGTTCGGCATTGCCATGGTCGGCACAGATAAACATCTGTCCGTCTACACTCTTTAATGCATCTACCGCTTTGCCCACACATTCATCAACAGCCTCTACCGCCTTGATCGCTGCCGCCTCAACTCCTGTATGCCCTACCATATCGGGATTTGCAAAGTTGATGATGATCACATCATACTTGCCGGAAGTAATGGCGCCGCATAATTTATCACACACCTCGTATGCGCTCATTTCAGGTTTCAGGTCATAGGTAGCCACATCCTTGGGAGAATTGACTAGGATTCTGTCCTCGCCTTTGTTGGGTTCTTCCACGCCGCCGTTAAAGAAGAAGGTAACATGAGCGTATTTTTCCGTCTCGGCGATCCTTGCCTGCTTCATATCATGGTCAGCCAGCCACTCTCCGAAGGTATTGGTAATGGAAATCTTTTTAAATGCAACTTCCTTATTGGGAATAGTCGGATCATAATCGGAGAAGCATACATAGGTCAGATTTAATCTCTTTTCCCTCTTAAAGTTAATATCTTGAAAGAAATCGTCCTCACAGCAGAAGCATCTGGTAATCTCCCTTGCCCTGTCGGGACGGAAATTAAAGAATACCACGCTGTCCCCGTCTTTGATGGTGGCTACGGGAGCGCCGTTTTTCATAACGACCGTAGGCTTTACAAACTCATCGGTCTCGCCTCTGTCATAGGATTCCTGGATAGCGCCTGTTGCACTGTCGGCATGCAGGCCCACTCCCTTTGTCAGGGCGTCATAGGCAAGCTGTACACGGTCATAATTGTTGTCCCTGTCCATAGCATAGTAGCGTCCGCTTACTACGCCTACTTCCCCTACGCCGATCTTTGCCATTTCAGCCTCTAAATCCGCCACAAAGTCCTTCCCTGATGCAGGAGGCGTGTCACGGCCGTCTAAGAAGCAGTGAACATATACTTTTTTCAGTCCGTTTCTCTTCGCCAGTTCCAACAGGCCATATAAATGGGTGTTGTGGCTGTGAACGCCACCGTCCGATACCAGGCCGAACATATGGAAAGAAGAATCGTTTTTCTTACAGTTTTCCACCGCATCCATCAACTCGGGATTGGTAAAAAATGTTCCGTCCTGGATCTCCTTCGTGATCCTTGTCAGTTCCTGATATACAATGCGGCCTGCGCCCATATTCAGATGTCCCACCTCGGAATTACCCATCTGCCCGTCGGGAAGTCCTACCGCCATGCCGGAAGCATTGCCCTTTACAAAGGGACATTCCGCCATCAGCTTGTCCATAACAGGCGTCTTAGCCTCGGCTACCGCATTTCCTTCGGTCTTTTCATTGAGGCCGTATCCGTCGAGAATCATCAGTACAGTTGGTTTTTTACTCATTTCCATTCTCCTTTACTATCATAAATTTCATTTTGTCCATTCATTTAGCGAATGCTCAAAGAACCGTCCCTGCCGCCGTCAAATTCATGCCTGCCGGGCTCCTGTCCTTATTGTATATTTGCGGGATTACTTTATAAACCCAAATCATTATACTACGCGGGAACCCAAAAAGGCAATCATTTTAAGTGATAATAAGACACTTCTTCCACCGTTATATCCTGCGGTCTTTTGCACCCTTCTATCCGTATGTCGATCCGGGTATGGGATGAAAGGAGCCACAAAGGATTTGTCCCCACGGGAATAAGCAGACTGCCGTCCCCGCAGTCACAGCTTACGCCACCGCCGCCTTCCCCGTCCGGACCGTTAAAGGAAACCGCCATTTTACCTCCCTGTACATTCTTTAACCGTATATACAGAAAGTCCGCCTTTCCCCCGTCAACGGGCCGGCTTGTCTCAATACGGACTGCGGCGGTATTTTCATCGGAGACCTGTATGTTGATGTCGTTTTCTATATCCTCTTGTGTCTTTTCGCAGGTTTCCATGGAATCAAGGGATTTGCCGAAAGCATCCGCCACCAGGCCGCAGTCTGACGGCTGGGCCCAGGTTGAACCGGCTAAGGAACCGTCACAGCCGTAGATTTGACGGTACAGGCTCCCCGGCATATAAATTCCAAGCTCTTCACTGTAAACATATCCCGCCTGCACAAAAAAGCGGTACAGATAATACTGCTCTAAGGTCGATATTCCCTGTCTGACTACAGTATGCTCCGGATCTATGGCGGTAATAACCGCCTCGGATGCCTTCCTGCTTTTGGCTATGGCCGTCCTTCCCGAATACACGGCCTTTTCATTTAAGAGAAAGTAATAAAACTGGGACTGCTCAAAACCGAGCATTTCTATCTGTTCGTCATACTGCCTCAGATATTCGTAAATAAACGCATATTTATCCAGATGCTGCAGGGTCTCTAGTTCTATAAATCCATCCCCTATCCTGTCAAAATCCACATGGGGATACTGCCCTTTGATCTCATCCGTTACCATGACATAACTGCTCTTTACCTCATAAGGCTGCAGCTTGGCGCTGTATTCTCCTATCACATAGGACTCCCCGTCCGTTGCCCCTTCCAGAAAGGGAAATCCGTAATCGCCGCATTCGTAGAAAAGCAAAAAAGGAATACTGAAAGCCATTGCGATCAATAGGGCCTGATTCTTTCTCCCAAGCAGTTCCTTTCCGGCTTCAAACAAGACCACAAGCCCCGCCAGGCCGCATACGAATAAAATAACATGGCCGGAACGGGATAAAAGATTCCCCACCCAGTCCTCGTCCATACAGACCATAGTGTAAGTATAACAAATGCATAAAACGGCCGGAATACTGCCAAGCAGCAAAAATTGCCCGTTCAAAAGCTTCCTGCGCTCTTTATTCACCTTTAAATACCTGACCAGAAAATAAACAGCCATGATAACAAACAGACTGCCTAAGAGGATGCGCAGAATATAATACAGCTGTTCATACCCCTTCCAATGCGAAAGATAAGGCATAAACCATCCGGGCGGCTCGTTTCCTATGACCGCCATTCCGTCCGCATCTATGGACTGCCCTGCCAGAGACAGGACATGTTTTGCCATACGGTAAAGAAGCGGTGTTAAAAGGCCGATCATCAAAAGCAGTCCGCCGCCTGAAAGCCATTCCGGCCATCTGCTTTCCTTCCATTCCCTGTTTCTGATAAACTCGATCAGCTGGATCGCCCCAAAAGGAAATGTGCCAAGCAGCAGAGCTACACCGAACAAAGGATAATACAGCCCTGATAAAAAGCATAAAAACACCCAGCACAGGAGCCATCTGCCCCGCTTCTTTATTAAGTGTCCTTCTGACAATATGAGAAGTACCGGTAATAAGATCCATGTCCTGCAGTAAACAGGCATATGAAAAACTACCGCCGCAAAAAAAGTCCATTCCCCGCCCAGCCTTATATACAGAAGGTATATGATAATACTTTCAACTAACAGAGCCACAAGCACATAACTGATTCCGTATTCCACGGCCCTCCCATGGAAAACCAGGCTGTTTACCGCTCCTGTCAGCATGGGAAAAAGCCCGGAAGCAGGCGAATATTCTTCATAAGCCTTTTGTCCCAGCATAACGATCTGCTGCCACGGAAGGATCTGCTCCCCGTGATGATGCAGATCTGACTGCACCAGCATGGCAGGAGGCATATAGGATATAAAGGCGAACGTAGAAAAAACCGTTGGAAACCATATCCGTTTTCCCGATGTCGTCTTACCTCTAAATACCCCGGCAGCTTTTATTAACTGGCAGGCCGCCATGATCGCCGTCAGGCAGCAAACGATCACGACATAACGGCGCGGAAAATTTACCTGAAAGGTATATCCCTCATATGCATATTGATCTTTTAAATAAATAAGAAGTAAAGCCGGGACCGGGATCTGTAAAACCGCAAGAAGCCTTTCGTAAAACTTTTTTTTATCCCCCGGAAGCCTGTGCAGCAGACAGGAGAGAATGATAAAGATACAGGCTGAAGCCAAAAGCACCCCGTAATCTCCCAGCACGTAGACATGAAAAACCAGAGCGGCCAGGACTGCCGCACTTTCAACGGCAAAGTAAAGGCACAGATACAGGGCGGCCATATACAGGCTTTTTTCTCTGTATATAAGAACAATGCCCGCCGTCATTGCTGTGAGCATTATCATGATATCCGTTGTCCTGCCGTAAATCACAAGATGGGTAAGCATGGGCAGAAAACAAAGGAGCGCCAAAAACAGCCACTTTCTCCTGCCGTTTTCTTTTCCCGATTCCTTCCCGTATTCATGGCGCTTCTCCACACATGCCAGAATAACAGCCAGAACGCAGCCCGATACCAGAAGCGCCCAGAATAAGATCCATTCTCCAGATTTATTTGTACCGGTATAAGCCACTTCGCCTACGATAAAGTCCTGAAAGCTGTGGTAATTTTGTCGTACCCAGGCAATTCCTCCCATACAGGCAATGCTTAAAACCAAGATAATAAACAGAAATATCGTCCATATATTCCATGTAATAAAGCCGGTCTTTTTTTTATGATGCCCCATTATATACTACCCCCGACATTTTATGCTTTCATATCCTTGGAATCATAGCATATTTGGGGAATATTGACAAGTTCTGCCATATTCCCATTGTTCTGCATAAGACCATCTTCATATTGCGAAATCCCGGCACTTGGTTTAAAATAAGTAAAATCAGTAAAAACAGGCAAAAACCTATCATTGTACCGGCACATTTTCCGGCCTGTTATTTACAAAAAAATGGAATTACATAAAATATAATATCAGACATAAAGGGGTACATAATACTATCATGATTACTTTATTAAGCAGCTTACTGATCACTGACAAAGATGATACAGCTTCTCAAGACGTACGCAAAGCCTATGGGGTTATGTGCGGCGCTGTAGGGATCTTTTTGAACTTATGCCTTTTTGCAGGCAAATTCTTTGCAGGCTTTATCAGCAACTCCATCGCCATTACCGCCGACGCCCTGAACAACCTCTCCGACGCAGGCTCTTCCTTTATTACACTGGTGGGTTTCCAGATGGCGGGGCAAAAGCCGGATATCCATCATCCCTTCGGCCACGGCAGGATCGAATATATTTCCGGCTTCCTTGTTTCCATAGCCATTATCTTTATGGGCTTTGAACTGGTAAAGTCTTCCATAGGCAAGATCATACATCCTGAAACGATCAACTCCGATCCCCTTGTGATCGGTATTCTCATTGCTTCTATCTGCGTAAAGCTCTACATGACATTTTATAATACCTCTGTGGGCAGAAAAATCGAATCCGCCGCCATGAAAGCAACCGCTACGGATTCCTTAAGCGATTCCCTGGCAACTCTTGTGGTTCTCATTTCCACACTGGTGTGCAGATTTACCAGCCTTAATATTGACGGCTGGTGCGGCGTTGCCGTAGGTGCATTCATTCTCTACGCAGGATACAGCGCCGCAAAAGATACGATTTCCCCTCTTTTGGGCCAGTCTCCCAAGAAGGAATTCATCGAGCAGGTTGAAGCCCTCGTTACCTCCTATGACGGAGTGCTGGGCATTCACGATCTGATCGTCCACGATTACGGCCCCGGCAGGGTCATGGTTTCCCTTCATGCGGAAGTGGATTCCAGGGGAAATATTATGGAAATCCACGATATGATCGACAACATTGAGAAAGAACTGGCAAAAGAATGTCATTGCGAAGCGGTCATACATATGGATCCCATCCTTGTTAACGATCCCTTAACGGACAGCCTCCACGGCCGGATAGAATCTATCTTGAAAACGCTGGATTCCTCTGTCAAGCTCCACGACTTCCGTGTAGTTCCGGGTCCTACCCATACCAATATCATTTTTGACGTACTTCTTCCCTTTGAATTTAAAATGAGCGATGAAGAGGTCGTTCATTACCTGCAGAAACGCATTCATGATATTGATGACAGTTATTACGGGGTTATTCAGGTGGATAAGGCATATTATTGATAATCAACAGAGACCAATGGCTGTGCAATGACATTTCCTTCTGCATCCTTTATTTGAAAAGCGATCTCTGCTTCTTTGATATCATCTATATCATGGATCCCTGTTTCATCCAGCCCCGATGCATCCAACTCCACATCAACAGCAGCATACTTTTCGGAGGGCACTTTTTGACCAACAGTCATATTATCTCTCATAGAACCGTTAATGAAAACCGAATGGCCGGCAACATCAATATATATTTCTTCTGAGGAATGATTCTCTATCAAAAGCACTATTTCTATATCACTGCTGTACTCATAATAAGCTTCAAACAATCCTTTTGAAATAATGCGTATTCCATTTTCGTTATATACTTCCACACCGTCGGCATCAAAAAGCGATGCTTCTTCTGAAATTTTAAAACTGATCTCCTCCTGTGAAATACTCTCCCTATAGTCTTCATCATTTACAGTAAACAAACATGAAAATTCTCCCACATCAGAAATCCCAAACACTTCCAGAAAATCCGCACGAAGAATTTCATTCAGCGTCCACGCCTTGATACGGCGAGTTCCGGGGTTTATGGAATCATCCACTCCCATCGTCACTTCGCTGTCAGACACGATCAGACCGTTTACCGAAATTTCTGTTACCGTGCCGTATACAATTTCAGATGAATCGTTTACGATCTCTAAAAGAACCACCTTTTCCCCATATTGATTCGTTATCAGAGCTTCAGATACGATCCTGACTCCGTTATGATCATATAATTCATCTTCGCCATAATAGTTTATGGTACAATTACCGATTTTCTCCAGCACGCCTCCAGACATGATTTTTTGATACGTATTTGTCCCATAATCATGAGATTCCGCCGCCGAGGTTTTAATCTGTAAAGGACCATATATCGTGTAATCATATTCTTCATCCTGCACAAAAAATCCCATCTGAATATCGGCTATTTCCGTAATTCCATAAATCAAAAGCTCGTCTATATCAAAACTATAGGATGTGTCTTCCCTTTTTCCTGCATCAACCTCTATATGCCAGTACCCGTAACTGTCAGGAAGCATATATCCATTGACAGCATTTCTGTTACTTCCGGTAATACCGCTGACAAAAGAAAGGTCTTTATCAGTATGATTCTCAATGGTCAATTCTAACTCAACGGAGTCGTCGGTATACTTTAGCCCCGTGGCTGTGATCTTTATATCATTTTCATCTAAAAGTACCGTTTCTTCAATAGATGCCGTAGTCTTAAATTCCCATTCCTGAACGGCTTTATCCCTGTCTTCTTCCTGTTGTGTAACTATATTCTCATTTTCAATATCCGTAGTCAATGCATTCTGAGATTCCTCTAGCTCAACCTTCTCATTTTCAGATATATCCGTTTCTGAAACTCTCTCCCCCTTACCACAGGCGGCCAAAGATAATCCGATTACTACAACAAGAAATACTGCAAAAGCCCTTTTTTTCATTACATTTCCCCTCCCTGACTATAGAATATCATGCTGTTCCCGAACCTGTATGGCATTTTCCCATCAACACTATTGTACCACAGAATATTTAACGACAAAACGATCCGATCATAATATCATCCTTTTTTCATTTTTTGATTATGACCCGCATTTTCCGTACAAATAATTTAATTGTTTTCATGCTTTGTCGTGTAATATGTAGTATTTAAAACCACAAATAGCAGTTCGTTTTTCTCCATAGTGCAATATTTATGTGATATAAAGATTGATTTTTCTTTGCAAACATAGTATTCTATATACCAGAAAAGCTGTTATGTAATTTTGAGACAGCAACGGTACAATTTACACAAAGAAGGTTTTTACATGAGAGAATCGTTTCATATCATCAGCGACGGCTCCTGCGATCTGCCCCAAGAACTGGTGCGGGAAAAGAATATTACAGTTGTCCCCTTTTATGTATCCTTTGATGATACGCATTATTTCAAAGAAAATGTGGAAATCGGCATCCGGGACTTCTATCAGCAGATGGTAGAAAAAAAGAGGGTATACCCCAAATCTTCCATGCCGTCCATAAAGGATTATGAGGAGGTATTCCTGCCCTTTGCCAAAGCGGGCGTTCCTGTGATCTGTATCTGCATTACCACCAAATTCAGCGGCTCCATGCAGTCCGCCATAAATGCCAGAACACTTATACAGGAAAAATACCCCCAAGTGGAAATTACCGTTATTGACGCTACGATCAATACAGTCCTTCAGGGACAATACGTACTGGAAGCCGCCAACCTCCGGGACCACGGATTCTCTTATCAGGACGCCATAGCCCGGCTGGAAGAAATAAAAAGCACCGGAAGGATTTTCTTTACCGTGGGTAATATGGAATATTTAAAACACGGCGGCCGGATTGGAAAAGTGTCCGCCCTTGCCGGAAGCGTTCTGGATATCCGCCCCCTGATCACTTTAAGACAGGGCGAGATCTTTCCCTCCGGCATTGACAGAGGACGGAAACGCACTTTAAAGAAAGTCATGGACCTCCTTTTGGAATATCTGCGGGAAAGCAGCCTTCCAATTGACTGTTACAGCCTTGCGGTAGGCTATGGATATGATATGGAAGAAGGAATTGCTTTTAGAGACCAGGCCGTATCTTTTCTACGTGAAAAAGGATATGAAATAAGCGAAATGCCCGTCTACCAGATTGGAGCCACCATTGCAGTACATACAGGCCCTTATCCCCTTGGGTTCGGGATCATCGAAAAAGCGATCCATGCATCAAACAAATAAGAAATACAAGGCCGGCCGCTTCATAACCTGCAGTCATATTGCTTTTCGACAACTGCAGATTCCGAAACAGCCGGTCTTTTTCTATTATCCAATACGGACCCGATATAGATTTTCAAATCATTTATTCTTCATATTCACAGATATATCCCACTTTTCCTGCATAGGAAGGCGCGGCGGATAAAATATCATTGGGCACATCGTTTAAATAACATCGTTCATCGGATTTCCGGTAAAACAAAACAAGATAGTCTTCGTCAACTTCTTCGCCGTCCTCTGTCAGTCCGGTATAACTGGGTTCTCCCTCCAACCAGAAGCCAAACAGTGCATCATATAAATACAGCATATCATAAGTTTCCCCGCCCGGTTCGATCCAGTGATATCCAAAGGTATTATCGCTTTCCTCATTATTGGCTCCCACAAAAAATGTGACGTTCTCCTTATCTTCTAAAATCATCTGCTCCTGAATACGTTCCATTTCCTCCCATGTGGTAATCGTAGCCAAATAACCGCCTTTTTCCCGGCATAGGGCCTCCGCTTCCTTCCATGTCAGATCCTCTACCACCAATTCATACTGATGTCCCGCCGAGGTCACATCTCCTGTTTCCAAAACGGAACGGATTTCCTTTAGAATATAGTATTTTTCCGCCTGTCTCGCCTGATCTAAAGGATATACCTCATTAAGGCGATTCCCGTACTCCTCCTCGCTTACCTCTTCCCCGTCCCATTGGTACACATAGATATATTCCTCATTTTCATCAAACTGCGGTCCGTCCGAAGGGTCGCCCCATACTCCGCCGTCAACATATTCCCATTTTCCATCTTGAATCGTATACACATAATCATAGTAATATCCCATATTACCATCCGAATTACAAATCAGGTTTCCCTTCTCGATATAGGTAAAATTCAGACGGCTTGACTGCCATTCGTCCAAAACGCCCTCATGAAACGTTAAAAGGATGCATCCGCCGGCTTCATAACCGCTGTTAATGACCAGCTCCGGCGTATCGTCCTCATCCACATAGATCAGGCTGTAGGTACAGTCGCCTGCAGGCTTAAAACCGTCCAGATAGGCAAGATAGGCATCCTCCAAAGATGCAGTCTCTCTGCTGCCGCCCGTACCTGAATCTTTGTTTCCGATCTCGTCCAGTTTTGCCACTTTTTCGCTTTCTTCTTTTTCTGACCCGCCGTTGCTCCTTCCGCAGCCGCAAAAATCGCAGCGCACAGGCAGATGATCAGTATCTTCCTCATCTTATTTATCTTCCCCATTTATCCTTTATTCTATCATCACACAACTTACGTAATGCTGTATTCCCGGCACAGTTCCTCTAAATACGCTGCGTCATCAGTCGCTCTCTTTAAGTCATCTATGCGGTCAGCGTCTAAAAGCATTCTGCTTAACAGTAATATTTTTTGTTTGCCCTCTTCTCTGCCTGATGCTTTTCCAATTTCTATTCCCTCTTCCCTTCCGATCTCACGCTCATCCTCCCTGATCAGCCTCATTTCACGCTCTTCATCAAATTCATAAATACTCACTTTGATCACCTCGGCTTTCTGCTCCATAAGAAACTCTCTTAATATATCTTCCCTAATACACTCGTCTACCGCTTTTACAACCGCATCATGTCATTCATTCCTTCATTAATGTTCAGAACGGTTACCTTCAATTCCAGTTCCGGATTATCCGTCGGGACCAGAAAACTGTCCGACAGCTTCAGTTCCACCCGTTCAGCCATTTTTTCCTGCCCGTTATAAAACACTTATTCCGATATCGGGATAAAAATACGACAAAGTTGGGATTGGGAATCATCAGCCGTCTTCTGCTGTAAATCGTTTTATCCATAATCGTCTTTTGCAGAATATCCGCTATGTACAACAAATCCCGTAAGGGCAGGTTAACAGGCAACGTGGACTGATGTTCATATAAATGGATCTGATTAACGATCACAAAGGAAATGTCATTATGCAGATTCATATAAATGGCATTCTCTAACGTATTGAATTCTACCAGGGATTCGTCCTGATAATCCGTGCCATTGATTCCGTTGTAAAGTGACAAGGCCCTTTTCCTGTCACTGAATAAAAGGCGGAATACCGTATCCTTATATTCCCT
>DEUB01000055.1:0-67201 GCA_002362385.1 Lachnospiraceae bacterium UBA3273 | reverse complement strand
ACGTTTCATTTCTTTCGTTCATGAATACCTCCTCTTAACAGGAGTTATCCGCTTTAGAATATACTTATTACCGTACTTCCTGCTCCGCATTCGAAACTCCTGCTTTTTAAAATTGATTGATTGGATTTTAAAAGCATTGATTTCAAGATGCCTTACGGCTGGAAATTAGAATGCACTGAGATTGTGCAATAGAATATTAGAAATATATGCTTTTGTTTGATTTTAGCATCTGATTTGGCATATGTCAATATACGTTTTTGCGTTTTATAAAAAGACAAAGACTTACTTCCAATCTCTCGAAGTAAGTCTTTGTCTATACTATTTGTTTCTTCTGACTATTTGTAATTAACGATCTTGCCAAAGTCAGGCTTTAATGCCGCTCCGCCGACCAGACCGCCGTCAATATCAGGCTGTGAGAATAAGTCTGCTGCTGTGGCTGCATTTACGGAACCGCCATACTGGATACGAATCGCTTCTGCTGTTGCATCGTCATAGATTTCAGCGATGCACTCGCGGATGCCCTTGCAAACCTCCTGTGCCTGCTCTGTCGTAGCTGTCTTGCCCGTTCCGATAGCCCAGATAGGCTCATAAGCGATAACCGCTGTCTTTGCCTGGTCTGCCGTTACGTTAAGGAAACCAACCTTAACCTGCTGACGGATAAAGTCCATGGTCACGCCCTGTTCCCTCTGCTCTAAGGATTCTCCGCAGCACATAATAGGTGTAATGCCGTGCT
The DNA here is from genome assembly GCA_002362385.1 of Lachnospiraceae bacterium UBA3273. GTDB lineage: Bacteria > Bacillota > Clostridia > Lachnospirales > Lachnospiraceae > UBA2882. The sequence continues at coordinate 66,468 of DEUB01000055.1, read as the reverse complement.
CGAAAGCCTTTAACATTTTCTTATTTACTGTCTCAGATGTTTCCGCAAAGTACTCTCTTCTCTCGGAATGACCTAAAACAACATATTTAACGCCCACATCTGTCAGCATGTTAGGGGAAATCTCGCCTGTGAAAGCGCCCTTCTCCTCAAAATACATATTCTCGGCGCCAACCTGGATATTGGAGCCTTTTGCAGCTTCCATTACAGGAATGATATCGATAGCCGGTACGCAGAATACAACGTCCGCATCATCTGTGGCTACCAGGGGTTTTAATGTGTTTACTAATTCTACTGCCTCACTGGGAGTCATGTTCATCTTCCAGTTTCCGGCGATAATTTTTTTTCTTGCCATTTTTCATTCTCCTTTAATTCGTTTTATCCCACTGTAAACAAGGACTTAATTTTTAAAATTTAAAGATTTTTTTCTTAGCGTATTTCCATTCGTAGGTTTCTAAATCATATTCGTGAGTACAAACTGTGGGTGTTGTAGCATCATAGATAACAAAAGTTTTTGCTTCTTTATCTTCTTCAACCCATCCATAGAGATTAATTTTCTCTCCTGTCTCCCGATTAGAAACAAAAATCACTCTTGCTTCCTTCTTTCTCCTATTGAACATCCTGTCTCTCACTTTCACGATTTACTTTTCTTTGCCGTCAAATTAATTCCAACGATCAGCAATACAAGACCGACAACAAAAAAAACAATCCCCGCTCCTGTAATATATCCCATACTATAGAAAATATTGGAATCAATTGCATGGACTTGGTCGGATAAAGCCGGAACAGCACATAAATAAGGACTCTCTCTGTCATAATATACAGTTATCGGTGCTCCTTCGGGATATTCTTCTGAATAAGTCCCAATTTCAACAGTAACCGGGCCTGTACCATTGTTGAATTCAACATTCGTATATTCTTTCTCCGAATTAACATAAACAAACTCAACAATTCCCGGAGTCTCAATACTGTTTTCCATGAATTCTTCCATATCCATCTGAGCGGCAGTATCTCTTTGGTAGCCGGCTCTGCCGACTTCAGCCATAAAGAATATCACTGCTGCAAAAATCCCCACTGCCCAGATCAAACATGCAAAAACAATCAAAAGAATTCCTGCGGCTTTATTCCCGCTTCCCTTATTTTGCATAACGGCCTTCTCCCTCGTAAGTCAAAATTATTTATTTATCATCAGCCGCATCTACGCCGGGAAGCACCTTGCCCTCTAAGAATTCAAGGGAAGCGCCGCCGCCTGTGGAAATATGGCTCATCTTGTCTGCAAAGCCCAGCTGGTTAACTGCTGCTGCAGAATCGCCGCCGCCGATAATCGTTGTAGCATCTGTCTCAGCTAAGGATTTTGCAACTGCAATGGTACCTGCTGCAAGGGTAGGGTTCTCAAATACGCCCATAGGTCCGTTCCATACAACGGTCTTAGCGGATTTTACCGCATCGGCATATAATTCTGCCGTCTTTGTTCCGATATCAAGTCCTTCCATATCAGCGGGAATCTTGTCGGCATCTACAACCTGAACGTCGATCGGTCCGTCAATAGGGTTAGGGAAAGCTGCTGCAATGGTGGTGTCAACGGGAAGCAGTAATTTCTTGCCAAGCTTCTCTGCCTTTTCCATCATTTCTTTACAATAATCAAGCTTTTCATCATCAACTAAGGAGTTGCCTACCTCATAGCCTTTTGCCTTTAAGAATGTGAAAGCCATTCCGCCGCCGATGATCAGGGTATCGCATTTTTCAAGTAAGTTGTTGATAACATTTAATTTATCGGCAACCTTTGCGCCGCCTAAGATTGCAACGAAAGGTCTTACGGGATTTTCAACCGCATTGCCAAGGAAGTCGATCTCCTTCTGCATCAGGTAACCGACTGCGCACTCGCCGCCTTTTGCACGTACAACCTCTGTTACGCCTGCAACGGAAGCATGCGCCCTGTGGGAAGAACCGAAAGCGTCACATACGTATACATCGCAGAGGTCTGCCAATTCCTTGGAGAACGCTTCGCCGTTCTTTGTCTCTTCTGCTCCACGGAAACGTGTATTCTGAAGCAGAACAACATCTCCTTCTTTCATCGCTTCCACTGCCTTTGTAGCAGCTTCGCCCGTTACGTTGTAATCAGCCACAAAGTTTACTTCTTTTCCTAACTTCTCGGAAAGTCTCTTAGCAACAGGTGCTAAGGATTCTCCTTCGTTGGGGCCGTTCTTTACTTTTCCTAAGTGGGAGCAGAGGATTACCTTGCCGCCGTCTTTTAATAATTTTTCAATGGTGGGAAGCGCCGCTTTGATACGGGTATCGTCTGTGATCTCTCCGTTTTTGAGAGGTACGTTAAAATCGCACCTTACTAAAACGCGTTTTCCCTTTACGTTGATGTCGTCAACTGATTTTTTGTTTAATCCCATTTCTATAGCCTCCTAAATTTTTTAATATACAAAGGGTCCGGCCCAAATGACCGGACCCTTTAAGGTCTTTTCTTAATTCAGATTGTATCAATCAGGATTAGCCTAATTCAGCGAAGTATTTGATTGTACGAACCATCTGAGATGTGTAGCTGTTCTCATTGTCATACCAGGAAACAACTTCTACCTGTGTTTTTCCGCCAGGTAAAGGAGAAACCATTGTCTGGGTAGCATCGAATAAAGAACCAAATCTCATACCGATAATATCGGAAGAAACGATTTCTTCTGTGTTGTAACCGAAGGACTCTGTAGCCTGAGCTTTCATAGCTGCGTTTACTTCTTCCTTTGTTACCTCTTTGTCTACTACTGCAAATAATAATGTTGTAGAACCTGTAGGGGTAGGAACACGCTGAGCAGCTCCGATCAGTTTGCCGTTTAATTCAGGAATAACGAGACCGATTGCCTTAGCAGCACCTGTTGAGTTGGGAACGATGTTGCAAGCGCCTGCACGGCTTCTTCTCTTATCGCCTTTTCTCTGAGGTCCGTCAAGGATCATCTGATCTCCTGTATAAGCATGGATTGTACACATGATACCGGACTCGATAGGAGCTAAGTCATTTAATGCTTTAGCCATAGGAGCTAAGCAGTTTGTTGTACAGGAAGCTGCGGAAATGATCTTATCATCTTTTGTCAATGTCTCATGGTTTACATTGAAAACGATTGTAGGAAGGTCGTTTCCTGCAGGTGCGGAAATAACGACTTTCTTTGCACCGGCATTGATATGAGCCTGTGCTTTTGCTTTAGATGTATAGAAACCGGAGCACTCCAATACTACGTCAACACCGATTTCACCCCAAGGGCAGTTATTTGCGTCTGGCTCTTTGTAAATTTTGATCGTTTTACCTTTTACTGTGATTGTACCAGCTTCGTCATCTGCTGTAACCTGATCTTCTTCGCCCACTGCTACGTATCTTCCCTGGGAAGAGTCATATTTTAATAAATGAGCTAACATTGAAGGTGTTGTCAAATCGTTGATTGCTACAACTTCATAACCTTCTGCACCAAACATCTGTCTGAATGCAAGACGACCGATACGGCCAAAACCATTGATTGCTACTTTTACTGCCATTTTAATTCCTCCTAAAATGAAATTTTAATATATTATTCTGTCAACCATCTGGAAACAAATGGAATGACAGAATTTTGTCAGCAAATTTATTGTAACCAATTTGTCCCAAAATAGCAAGATAAAATTGCAAAGAAAATGAAAAGAAATAAAGATTTTCCTTCCGCGTTATGCTATGATTGGATTGTATACAATGATCTTTTCCCCTCCGCTTTCCGGACAGACGGGGCGCACCTTAAGAAAGGCTGGTATTTACCATGAGCATTTTATCCGACTTCCATTTACACTCTTATTTTTCCGGCGACTGCACCATCCCCATGGAGGAAATGACAGACGCTGCAATCCGCAGAGGGCTTCACTCCATGTGTTTTACGGAACATAACGATTTTGATTTCCCAAAAACGGCGGATATGCCCGAAAATCCCTTTCTTCTCAACGTGGATTCCTATCTTTACGAACTGACAATGCTCCGCCAAAAATATGACGGCAGGATCAAAATCCTTTTCGGCATCGAAATCGGTTTACAGCCCTGCTGTCAGAAAAAGAACGCGCTTTTGGCCGATTCATGGGATTTTGATTTTATCATAGGCTCCTCCCATCTGTGTAACGGCGCCGATCCCTACTATCCCGCCTTTTTTGAAGGGAAAGACCCGAAGGAATGCTGTCTTTCCTATTTCAGGGAAACCCTCCATAACATCAGATCCTTTTCGGATTTTGACGTATACGGGCATTTGGACTACATCGCCCGCTATCTTCCCGAAGACGCCGCCCCCTATAAGAGCATGGATTATAAAAATATTCTGGAAGAAATTTTAAAAGCCCTTATCGCAAAAGGAAAGGGCATTGAGTGCAATACCTCCGGGCTCAGGAAATCTTTGGGCGCGGTCAATCCTGCGCCGGAGATCATCAGGCTCTACAAAGAGCTCGGCGGGGAGATCATTACCGTCGGTTCCGACGCCCATGCCCCTTCAGACATCGCCGCCGGTTTTGATGCCGCAGCGCAGATCTTGACAGACTGCGGTTTCTCTTACTATGCCACCTTCGAAAAACGACGGCCGGTTTTCCATAAAATATAATTATCAGGTTATTGAAACATCCTGCCCCGGCTTATTCTTTTCCTGCCGGGTAAGCTGTTCTCAGGTTCCTTTCTTTCGCATATACTTTATGGAGTTATGCTTCTGGGGTGTCGTCCTTGAAAAAAAATCCTATTATTACCGGAACCGTTATCCTGACCGCAACCGGCGTTATAAGCCGCATCATCGGTTTTTTCTACCGTATCTTCCTATCCAGGAATATCGGAGAAGAAGGCATGGGCATCTATCAGCTGTTAGCGCCCGTCATGGCGCTTTCCTTCTCTTTGACCGCAGCCGGCATCCAGACCTCCATTTCCAAACACGTTGCCGCATACGAAGCCAAAAAAGAGCACCGTTCTTCCGTCTCCGTTTTAATGTGCGGTCTGTTTATGTCCGTTTTTTTATCTCTTATAATGGGCTTTATTTTATTTGAATACAGCCTTCCCATTTCGATCCGTTTTTTACTGGAAGAGCGCTGCGCCCCCCTTGTGCGCATCTATGCCCTCTCCCTTCCTTTTGCGGCTGTCCACAGCTGCATCAACGGCTACTATTACGGTTTAAAGAAAACCTCGGTTCCTTCCGTTACCCAGCTTATAGAGCAGTTGGTCCGTGTTCTCAGCGTATACATCATTTTCTTTTATTGCGGCAGATATCATCTGCAGCCCAAAGTGTCTGTTGCCGTTGTGGGACTGGTTTTAGGGGAGATCGTCTCCTCCCTTTTGAGTATTCTTGCCATAACCCGTTTCTACAAAAGCAGCTCGCGGAAAAGAAAGCATTATCTTCCCCAAATGCCCTCTTACAATATTGCCGGACAGTTAAAGCCCCTTTTGCTGCTCGCCGTCCCTTTAAGCATCAACCGCATTGTCTTAAATTTTTTACAGAGCATCGAGGCAGTACATCTTCCCCGTAAGCTTTGCGTATTCGGCCTTACCAATTCCCAGGCTTTAAGCATTTACGGCGTCCTGACGGGAATGGCTCTGCCCCTGATCCTTTTTCCCCAGGCCATAACAGGCTCTATCTCCGTATTGCTGCTCCCCTATGTCTCCGAAGCCGACGCAAAGGGAAATCCCGCCAGGATTTCCAGGGCCATTTTTTCCAGCACCGGCTTCTGCCTTCTGATGGGCTTCCTCGCAACTGCCTTCTTTTACATAACCGGCCCCAAATTGGGCATACTTCTTTTCCACAGCGAGGAGGCCGGGCTTTTTATACGCTCCTTAAGCTTTATGTGCCCCTTTCTCTATCTCGGCTCTCTTCTGACCAGCATTTTAAACGGCTTAAATAAAGCGACCCATGCGTTTTTTATCAATGTCCTGGCTCTATGCATCCGTCTGTCCTGTATTTTCCTCCTTGTGCCGTACATCGGCATAAAAGGATACCTGTTCAGTCTTCCCGTAAGCCAGATTGCCCATTGTCTCTTTAATTTCCTTGCACTAAAAAAATATATATACTATAATAAACGCTGTTAATACATGAGGAATTGGCAGACTGCCGTCAGAGCTCCCGCACGCCAAAGGCTTTAAAGCCGCGGCAGGATATCTGCAGCAGAAAGCTGTATTATGAAGAAAGAGGCATTATTATGAGTTTTGAATTTTTACAAAAGCTTCCCACTCCTGCGGAAATCAGGGAACAATACCCTCTCCCTAAGGAACTGGTTTTGCTGAAGGAAAAAAGGGATGCGGAGATCGGAAAAGTGATCCGGGGAGAAAGCGATAAATTTCTCGTCATCATCGGCCCCTGCAGCGCCGACAACGAGGATTCCGTCTGCGACTACGTAAACCGCCTTGCGGCGATAAATGATAAAGTGTCGGACAAGTGTATCCTGATACCCCGTATCTATACCAACAAGCCCCGCACCACGGGAGAAGGCTATAAGGGCTTTGTCCATCAGCCCGATCCCGAAAAGAAGCCAAACCTTTTGGCCGGCCTTGTGGCTGTGCGCAGGCTCCATATCCGCGCCATGGAGGAATCCGGCCTGACGGCTGCGGATGAAATGCTTTATCCCGAAAACTGGAGATATGTCCACGACCTCCTTTCCTATGTGGCCATTGGGGCCAGAAGCGTCGAGGACCAGCAGCACCGCCTTACGGTCAGCGGCTTTGACGTTCCCGCAGGCATGAAAAACCCCACCTCCGGCGATCTGTCCGTTATGTTGAATTCCGTGTATGCGGCTCAGCACCCCCATGAATTCATTTACCGGAACTGGGAAGTCAAAACAACCGGCAATCCCCTTGCCCATACGATCTTGAGAGGCTCCGTCAATCAGTACGGAAGGAGCTTTCCCAATTACCATTATGAGGATCTGAGCAGACTTTTGGAAATGTATAACGAACGGGACCTTAAATATCCCGCAGCCGTCATCGACGCTAACCACAACAACTCCGGAAAACAGTTTGAACAGCAGATCCGGATCGTAAAGGAAGTGCTCCATTCCCGCAAACTGAATTCCGACATCCACAGACTGGTAAAGGGCGTTATGATCGAAAGCTATATTGAGGAAGGCTGCCAGAAGATCGGCGGCGGCGTTTACGGCAGATCCATTACCGACCCCTGTTTGGGATGGGCAGACAGCGAAAAGCTGATCTATGATATCGCCGAAAATTGTTAGGACAAAATATAAAATATAACTGCCCCGGGCCTGCTAAGTTTGGCAAAGCAGGTTCGAGGCAGTTTTTTAAAGTAAAATACTTTAACAGCGTATTATGAAAAATCAGTAAGAGCGGTCAGGGCTTCCCGTTTGTCCCTCATCCTCTCGGATGGGCTTTGGCGTAGACCTCTCTGATACGGTTGTGGTTCATATTGGCATAGATCTGCGTTGTGGAAATATCCGAATGACCCAGCATCTCCTGAACGCTTCTTAAATCCGCGCCGTTTTCCACCAGATGTGCCGCAAAGGAATGTCTTAAGGTGTGGGGCGTGATATCTGCGGTAATCCCCGCCTTCTTGGAATAATATTTGATCAGTTTCCAGAACCCCTGCCTGCTCATGGGACTTCCCGAGCAATTGGCAAAAAGAATATCGGAAGACTTGTCCTCCACCATCTGCTCCCTCGCTTCGGTCAGATATTTGATCAGGGCATTTTTAGCCGCCATTCCAAAAGGTATGGCTCTTTCTTTATGGGCATCCCTGCAGACAATAAAACTCATGGGAAGATTCACTTCACTGATCTTTAACGTGATCAGTTCCGTCACACGGATCCCCGTAGCATACAAAAGCTCCAGCATGGCTTTATCCCTGACTTCCTTGGGAGAATCTCCCGAAGGCTGCTCCAACAGTCTCACAACCTCTTCCGTCGTAAGAATTTCCGGCATCTTCTTTTCTATCTTGGGAGCCTTAAGACTCTCCGAAATGTCCTTCTCAATCAGCTTTTCCTGACAGAGGAAATGAAAAAAAGCCTTCATGGATGCAATATTCCTTGAAACGGTAGCCGTGGCAAAATGCTGTTCCTTCATGGAAGCCACATATTCCTCAAGATCCTCTTTTTTAACATCAACCAAATCAGTCAATCCCTTAGAATGCAAAAAAAGGAGCAGTTTCTTCAAATCTCTGCGATAAGACAGTTCTGTGTTGACAGATGTTTTCTTGACATTATGTAAATAGGTAATAAACTGTTCTATCGCCTGTTCCATAAAAAATATAACCCTTCCTCAATAACAAACTTGTGACAACCTATGTCAACCTAGCTTCTATTATAATCAGAATTTCCGATAAAAGCAAATGGAAAATTTACACGATTCTCCCGAAAATAAGGGGATTTGACACAAAATCCCAATATCTATGAAGTCATGTTTTTTCCTTTACAACATCTTGTAATTTTTTTACAAAAATAAATTTGCAAATAATTTTATAAAGAATGGATTTACATAACATTCCATTATAATTCCCGTTATGACAACTCCAATTATCAATAAATTCTTCCCCGGCTTTCCATAATTACGTTTCCCCGTTCCCATTGTATATTGACTGGAACGGTCACTTTGACAACACAACCCATAAGCATAAAAATAACAGATATAGTGCGGTAATATCATAAACAGATACCCCAGCGTCCCGATCATTCCCCAACGCTGCACCATAATAAATCCTCCCATGCCAAAGCCACATCCTGTCAGCCATGCCCATAAAAACAAGCCGGCTTTCTTTTTATGCAAAAAAGCCATTAAGAGGATAAACGCCGCCTGAATTCCCCTGACCTTCATGAGATATATCAAATAGGAGACCCTTTTATATTCCGTATATTTTTCTGTTTCGAACAATCTTACTCCAAAAAACATTTCGTCCTGCAGCATTTTTTCTCCAAGCAGCCAGATTATGACAGCGCCGCAAAAGATCCCCGCAGCCAGAGGAATCCATTTCCCAATTCCTGCCCTTTCAGTTCTTTTCTGTATGCGCACCTCTTCCCATCCTTTAAACTTAGTTCTACTATTCAATATATGTCCGCAATTTATAACTATGAAAGCACAAACAAAAAAGATTTCCAAAAAGGAAAGGGCTGTGTTTTAAATACGGATCATTCAAAACACAGCCCTCTTGGAAACTCTTTATGGCTTAATTTAATTCTTGACATATTTGTTGATATACGCCATCAGGGAAGCGATCGTCTTAGCGTCCTGAATCTTCCCTTCATATATAAGCCTGCTCAGCTCATCTGTTGTATACGGATAAACATTGATAAATTCATCCTCATCCAGATGCTGATGGCTCCTTTTTAAATTTCTGGCAACATAGACCTCTATCCTTTCATTGCAAAAAGCGACCGTCGTCCGGATAGAGATCAGGAACTCCATATCCTCCTTCTCACATCTGTAACCGGTCTCCTCTTCCAATTCTCTGTAGCTGCATTGGATAAAAGGTTCATCCACATCGTTCCGCCCTCCTGCCGGGATCTCCAAAGTCTCCCGATCCAGCGCGTTTCGAAACTGCTTTACCATCAAGATTCTGCCGTCCTCAAGCACGGGGACAACAGCCGCAGCTCCCTTGTGTCCGATAAAATCCCATTTAACCACATTTCCATTGGGAACCTTTACGGTGTCTTCATAAAAATCAATGATATTGCCATGGTGTACCAGCTTACGCTCTAACCTTTCAAACTGCTCTGCCATCTATTTTTCCTCCAACAGCTTCTCTACGCTTACCAGTTTTACGCAAAGGACAAAAATGGCCGTTGCCTTCGCAAGCTCCTCAGAAGTGGGGAATGTGGGCGCAATACGGATGTTGCTGTCTTTCGGGTCCTTTTTATAAGGATATGAGGAACCCGCCCCCGTCATGATAACGCCTGCCTCCTTACACTTCTCCACAATTTTTTTCGCACAGCCTTCCATGGCGTCAAAAGAAATAAAATATCCGCCCTTCGGCTCGATCCACGTAGCGATCTCAAGACTTCCCAGTTCTTCATTCAAAGCCTTTAAAACAGCCTGGAATTTGGGTCTGATAGATGCGGCATGCTTCATCATATGCGCATTCAGGCCCTCAATATCCTTAAAGTATCTGGCATGCCTTAACTGATTGATCTTATCATATCCGATAGTCATGATCGTCATGGATTTTTTGATATATTGAAGATTCCTTTCCGAAGCTGCAATAGCGGAAATGCCTCCGCCCGGGAAAGAGACCTTGGATGTGGACGCAAATTCAAATACCATATCCGGATTCCCGCACTTTTCACATTCGGAAATAATATCCAGCAATTGAACCTGCTTCTCTTTTTCTTCATATAAATGATGTACTGCATAAGCATTATCCCAATAGATCCTGAAATCCTCCGCAGCGGGCTTTAAGGATGCCATTCTCCTTACCGTTTCGTCAGAATAGCACACACCCTGGGGATTGGAATATTTGGGCACGCACCAGATTCCCTTTACGGCCGCATCCTCACTGACGTATTTTTCAACCAGATCCATATCCGGACCGGATTCAGACATAGGGATATTGATCATCTCTATCCCGAAATACTCCGTAATGGAAAAATGCCTGTCATATCCCGGCACAGGACATAAAAATTTTACTTTATCCAGCTTGCACCAGGGTGTGGAACCGCATACCCCGTGGGTCATGGAGCGGGAAATCGTATCGAACATGACATTAAGGCTGGCATTTCCGCACACGATGACCTTTTCCGGCACGGTCCCCATCATATCCGCCATTAACTTCCTTGCAGCGGGAATTCCTTCCATTTCTCCATAATTACGACACTCTATGCCCTCCCTTGTTTTACAGTTGGATTCAGAGCTGACAACATCCAGCATATCCTTGCTCAGATCCAATTGTTCCGCTGAGGGTTTTCCTCTGGACATATCCAGCTTCAATCCTTCACTTTTTGCCTGTTCATAGGCTGCTTCCAGTTCTTTCTGCAGCTTTAACAGTTCTTCTCTTGACATGTTCTTATAAGCTTTCATCATTTCACCATCCTGAAATTGTTTAATTGTATACAATCATACACCTCGCATATTATACAATATCCGGGCAGGAAATACAAGTACAAAAAAGAAGCCGCCCTACTAAAGGAAACAGCTTCTCTTTCACATTCTGTTATACAATACTATTTTGCATAATCGATTACTCTGGATTCCCGGATAACATTGATCTTGATCTGTCCCGGATATTCTAACTCGGCCTCAACCTGTTTGGATATATCACGTGCCAACAGAACCATATCCGTATCCGTAATCTGTTCTGGAACTACCATAACACGAATCTCTCTACCTGCCTGAATAGCAAAAGATTTTTCTACACCTTTGAAATTGTTTGCGATATCTTCTAATTGTTTTAATCTGGTCGTATATGTTTCTAAAGTCTCTCTTCTTGCACCCGGTCTCGCCGCAGAAATCGTATCTGCCGCCTGGACAATGCATGCAATCAGGGTCTGCGGCTCCACGTCTCCATGATGGGATTCCACCGCATTGATGACCGTTGCAGATTCCTTATATTTTCTACATAACTCAGATCCTAACTGAATATGGGATCCTTCCATTTCATGGTCGACTGCTTTACCGATATCATGTAGCAGTCCTGCGCGCTTGGCCATTCTCACATCCATTCCCATCTCCGCAGCCAATAAGCCTGATAACTGGGAAACTTCAATGGAATGCTTCAACGCATTCTGACCATAACTGGTCCTGAATTTCATCTTACCAAGGAGACGTACAAGCTCGGGATGAATACCGTGAACACCAACCTCAAGGGTTGCCGCCTCGCCTTCTTCCCTGATCATAACTTCTACTTCTCTTTGTGCCTTTTCAACCATTTCCTCAATTCTTGCCGGATGGATACGTCCGTCCAGAATCAATTTTTCCAAGGCAATGCGGGCAACTTCTCTCCGGATCGGATCAAATCCTGAAAGAATTACCGCTTCCGGCGTATCATCAATGATCAGATCCACGCCGGTCAATGTTTCGAGAGTCCTGATATTTCTGCCCTCTCTACCGATAATACGGCCTTTCATTTCGTCGTTAGGAAGCTGAACAACGGAAATCGTCGTTTCGGACACATGATCCGCCGCACATTTCTGAATGGCATTTACCACATATTCCTTCGCTTTCTTATCCGCTTCCTCTTTTGCCCTGCTCTCCATTTCTTTGATCATGACAGCAGTTTCATGTTTTACTTCGTCTTCAACAATTTTCAATAAATATTCTTTTGCCTGTTCGGAGGTCAAACCAGAGATTCGTTCCAGTTCCTGTACTCTTTGTTCGTTCAGTTTTTCAATCTCGGCTTTCTGCCTTGACAGTTTTTCTTCCCTCGCAATGATACTTGCTTCTTTTTTCTCGATAGCATCAGCTTTCTTGTCGATATTTTCCTCTTTCTGCTGAACGCGTCTCTCAAAACGCTGCGCTTCCGCTCTCCGTTCTTTGATCTCCTTGTCCAATTCGTTTTTAGTACGAATAGACTCTTCCTTTACTTCGAGCAGTCCCTCACGTTTTTTTGCCTCTGCGGTCTTCAACGCCTCGTCAATGATCTCCCTGGCTTTTTCATCCGCATTGCCTAACTTGGCTTCCGTTACCTTATTGTGATATTTAGTCGCTAACAACGCAGTAACCGGAACGGCAATCACAAGTGTCACTACAACGGTTATTAATATCTCAACAACCATTGTACAGGAGCACCTCCTTATTTAGTTTTCATTGTACAAATATCTCAAAATAGAATGATATGTAACTTATTCTCATTCTAAGGCGTGATTTTACAACACTACAATTTTAAACTTATTTGACAATTATGTCAAGTCCCAGAGCAAAGATAGAATACAATTCATCCAAAGCGGAATTCCAATTTCACAAATTATTCGTCAATTTTACCATAAACGGAAAGGGTTTCCTGAATTTTGTCATGAGTAAATCCTTTGGAAAAAAGGAATCTCATAATTTTTTGCCGGCTTTCCCAATCCCCTGCCGGGTCATAGCGTTTCTTTTTAAGGAGCTTACAGATCAATTCCGATTCATCCGGTGCTTCCCCGCTTTGGCAGAAATCTTCATAAGCCTTTCGGATGGTCTCCTCTGCAATACCTCTTTCCTTTAGTTTCATAAAAACCTGCTGGCGGTTCAATTCCCTGCCATGGTAAAACAAATAGTCTTCTGTATATTTTTTATCATCAATATATCCATAGGATTTAACATAGGCCAGGGCATCCTCTATGCAGGATGAAGGGTAATGTCCCGCCTTAAGCTTATCCCGCAGCTTCTTTTCCGTATAAGCCCTGCTTTTAAGCAGGTTCATGGCCCTTAACCTGGCTCTTTTGACCAAGACCTCGTTTATGATCTTATCATAATCCTCTTTTGCAATTTCCGTTCCTTTTTTTATCTTGTATAAATGAAGTTCGCCTTTGTACAGAACAAAGGCAAACTCATTGTCGATCATGATCTTACACTGCTTTTTTGATATTTCGATAATATCCGTTACTGTCATTTTTCATCCTTTTTTTCTGATTTGGCATCAGCGGGATTTTCTGCGCCTGTGTTGAGAAGGCCATAGTGCTCTCTTACCTTCTTCTCGATTTCGTCGCACATTTCCGGATGCTGCTTTAAATACAGCTTCGAATTTTCGCGGCCCTGCCCCAGCTTTTCCCCTTCATAGGCATACCATGCCCCGCTCTTATTTACCACGTTACAGTTAGCCGCCAGATCCAGAATATCTCCTACGCAGGAAATCCCCTCTCCGAACACAATATCGAATTCCGCGATCTTGAAGGGCGGTGCAATTTTGTTTTTTACCACTTTTACTTTTGTCCTGTTGCCCACCGCTTCGCCGTTTACAAGAAGCTGCTCCTTTCTCCTGACATCCAGTCTGACGGAAGAATAAAACTTTAAAGCATTTCCGCCTGTCGTTGTTTCGGGATTGCCGTACATAACCCCTACTTTTTCACGCAGCTGGTTAATAAAGATGACCGTACAATTGGATTTGCTGATAACGGCCGTCAGCTTGCGCAGTGCCTGGGACATCAGCCTTGCCTGCAGACCTACATGGGAATCTCCCATATCTCCTTCTATTTCCGCTTTGGGTACCAGCGCGGCAACCGAGTCCACAACGACGATATCGATGGCCCCGGACCTTACCATGGTCTCCGCGATCTCCAAAGCCTGCTCTCCACAGTCCGGCTGTGAAATATATAAATTGTCTATATCCACTCCTATGTTTTTGGCATAGCTGGGATCCAGGGCATGCTCCGCATCGATAAATCCCGCGATCCCGCCTCTCTTTTGCACTTCTGCGATCATATGAAGGGTAACGGTTGTCTTACCGCTGGATTCCGGCCCGTATATCTCTATAATACGGCCTTTAGGAATACCTCCAAGCCCCAGCGCCACATCCAGGCTTAATGACCCTGTAGGAGTGGTCTCAACGTTGATCTGGCTTGCCGGGTCTCCCAGCTTCATAACAGCCCCTTTTCCATATGCTTTTTCAATTTGTGAGATAGCGGCATCCAGTGCCTTTAATTTTTCATCTTTTTCCATAGTGTTCTCCTTTACAAGGAACATCTGTTCGCTCTTTATATAGAATAAAACAAATGTTCGATTTTGTCAATCTTTCTTTTGATTAAATTATAACAGCTCCGGTGTCCATTAAAACTCCCTCAACGGCATCACATCTCTCTTTTTTATTATTTTTGATCATTCGGGAAAAACGGCGAAATGCCTGAAGCAGATTGCTTAAGATGGATTTAATGTAGCACATAAATCGGTAAAAAGCAAGCACTTTAATTAATAAAAAACGATACGGCCTTTTTATCCGGCCATATCGTTTTTTTATTTTTTGAAGGCTCAGGGAGCAAAAATATCAGCTTCCCGATTTGCCTGTCAGAATCTTCTTAATAGGATTGCAGATATTGTTCGCAGTCCACTAAGGTTGCAGTAACCCATCCGTAGCTTTCGTCTGTTTCGTAATTTATTCCCACTTCAAAGCCGCAGGGCGTATAATACAAGATCAGATCGTCTTCATCCTCAAAGAATCTCCTCAATTCGTCATTATCAAATTCACGCAGTGCCGGAACGCTGCCGTTCTGGTCTCTGCAGGTATCACGGTAATACTCCAAAAACTCCTCTGAAATATCAAAGAAGTCCGTATTGTAAAGGATGATGCCCGCTTCCAGATCAATATTCAGACTGACCACATGCTTGTTGATCTCCACGGGAGATTCATAATACTCGTTCATGACGACACTGATCTTTTCCTCATCATTGTAGGTAACAAAGGAATCCACATCAACCACGTAGCCGCTTCCGTATTCTGCAAAAATATCCTCATAATCGTCAATATTGTCATTATAATAAGTATTATAATACATTGCGGTTTCTTTTAACGCTTCATTAATCGTCTCTAAATTGGGAATATCTCCGTCTAACTGGTAATAGTTAATGCGCATGCAGATATTCTGGGATTCATCCGAATCCTCAAAGGTTTCAAAATTAATCTTGTAGTCAACGTTTCTGTCAATGCAGTTGCAGAGTTCATAGTAGAATTCATCGCCTACATCCTCAGGAGCATAGTTATAAGGCTCATCCTTCCATGACTCGTCATCCCAGTCTATATCGTCTAAGAATTCTAACGGATCATAATCGTCATCGGCATACGGATCATAATCATCATCGTAATCATAGTCATCATCGTTAAAGGGATCGTAGCTGTCGTCGTCATCCAGATCGGAAAACCGGTCGTCATTATCCTTCTCATCATCCAAATCCCGTTCAACATTCCCTCCGTCATCTGCCCGTCTGTCCTTATCATCCTTACCAAGTCCTACGGTAACCACAAAAATCAAAGCAATTACGAGGATCAGGAGAAGTATGCCTCCTACGACTGCAGCGATAACGGCGCCTTTGCTCCCGCTCTTTTGGGTCGGCTGACTGGAATTATATCCGTTATAGCCGTTTTGTCCCTGGGGATTCTGGTAATAGCCGTTCTGGTTTGCCCCGTTCTGCTGATAATAACCGTTCGTGTTGGCTCCTCCCTGCTGGTAGTAACCGTTTGCATTAGCTCCTCCCTGCTGGTAATAGCCGTTTGTATTGGCTCCTCCCTGCTGATAATAGCCTCCGTTTGTATTGGCTCCTCCCTGCTGGTAATAGCCTCCGTTTCCATTGGCTCCCCCTTGCTGGTAATAGCCGTTTGTATTGGCTCCTCCCTGCTGGTAATAGCCTCCGTTTGTATTGACGCCGCCCTGCTGATAATTATTTCCTTCATAAATGCCGGACTGACTTCCCTCTGCCAAACCTGCACCGCTTTCCGCCTGACTATTCTCTTCCTGTGCAGCTCCGACCTCCGGCTGACTGTTTTCCGCCTGGGCTGCTTCATTTCCTGCTGTTTCTTCTGCGTTCCCTTCCACGGATTCATCAGCTGCCGTTCCCGTCTGCATTTGACCGGACTGGTCATTTTCCATACCCATACCCACGTTTGCAGCAGAATATCCGCATTCCGGACAGACGCCGTCCTTTAAAAACATTCCACAATTTGGACAGATCCCGTTGTTTCCTTGATTCTCCATCTTATTCTCCCTTTCTCATCAGTTTTTTTTATTTTTTCCTTTACCAAAGGTAATTTCACTGAAATATTCCAGCACGCACTGCCTTAACAGGGTCAATGCCGCCACAACCGTTGATTCCCTGATCTTCATACGGCTGCCGTCAAAATGGTATTCCATTACTTTTGTCCTGCCCTTTACACTGCATCCTATGTATACGAGGCCTACGGGTTTTTCCTCCGTTCCTCCGTCGGGGCCGGCAATTCCAGTAACGGACAAAGTAACGTCCGCCTTGGTCAGCAGGGAAACGCCCTGTGCCATTTCTTCAGCCACCTTGGCGCTGACCGCCGTATATTTTTTTAGGGTGGATTGCTTTACCCCCAATACCTTGCGCTTTGCCTTATTGGAATAAGTAACATATCCGGCCTTAAACACCTCGGATACGCCCGGCACATTAATCAGCCTTGCGGCAACCATTCCGCCCGTACAGGATTCCATGGTGGAGATCGTCAGTTCATTTGCTAAAAGCAGATCCACGCACGACTGTTCCAAAGTAACCTCTTCATTGGTAGTATATATATTTTCCTGAAACCTGTTTTTCAATTCATTGACAACAGGCTTTATCAGCTTTAAGGCATGCTTTTCGCTGTCCGCTTCCGCCGTGACCCTGACATGGACCTCTCCCGTCTTGGCATAGGTGGCAATGGTAGGATTCTTCTGGACATCGATCATATCCTTTATCATACTTTCAACCATGCTCTCGCCCACGCCGCAGATTTTTACGACCTGGGACCTGATGACCTTATCGGTCTTAGCCTGAAGATAGGGATACACCTTTCCTTCAAACAAAGGCTTTAACTCGCCGGGCGGTCCCGGAAGCAGAATGATGGTCTTTTGGTTTACTTCCATAATCAGACCGGGAGCTGTCCCGTTATCGTTATCCAGCACAATGGCTCCTTCCGGAACCAGAGCCTGTTTCCAATTATTATCGGTAACTCTCTTTCCCCGTTTTTTAAAATACGCCTGGATCCTTTCCCTTGTATGGGGGTCTCTTACAAGCTTCCTTCCGAAAAGCTTTGCGGCGGTTTCTTTGGTCAGATCATCCTGGGTAGGTCCCAGTCCCCCGCTCAATATGAGGATATCCGCACGCCCCCTGGCAAGCTTCATGGTCTCCGTAAGCCGCTTTTCATTATCTCCCACAACGGTCTGATAATAACAGGATAATCCCAGGGCAGCACATTTTTCAGCGAGATAAGCTGCGTTTGTGTTTACAATGTTTCCCAACAGAATCTCAGTTCCGACACTAATAATCTCTACTATCATTTAATCCACATCCTTTAATACATCTTTATTTTTTAGAAGATAATCAATCAAAGACACAACAGTTAAAATCAGCGCAATATACATGGTCACATCTCCGATCATGACAAACGCCTTTTTCAGCGTTGACATAAGCGGGGACGAAGCCGTATAAACCGGCAGATAAGTATCCATTACAAGCATTTTTATACAAAGCATAATCATCTGAAAAGTAGTTTTCCACTTCCCCCACATGCTTGCGGCGATCACATTGCCCTTTTCGGCTGCAATCAGCCTGAAGCCGCTGATGATAAATTCTCTTGCTATGATGATAATGGTAATCCACGCAGGGATCAGTTTTTGGGAAAGCGCCGTCATTCCGATCAGTGCGGAACACACTAAAAGCTTGTCGGCCAGAGGGTCCATAAATTTCCCGAAATTGGTTATCAGATTGTATTTCCGTGCGATCTTTCCATCCAGCAGATCTGTCAGGCTGGCAATCACAAAAATCCCGAAGGCTATCCATTTAAACCAGCCGTACCGGGGCGTCAAAAGCAAAAATCCCACAAAAAACGGCACCATGACCACTCTTGAAAGCGTTAATTTATTAGGAAGATTCATTTTATTATTTCTCCTATCAGATCATATTCATAAGAAGCGGTTACCTTGACCTTTACAAAATCCCCGCTCATCAGTTCCTCCTGTGTACTGACAAAAATCAGTCCGTCCACATCCGGAGCATCCTTGTAGGTCCTTCCCGCATAGGTATCCTCATCGGCAACCTTTCCTTCGATCATTACATAAAGCTCCCGGCCGATCATGTCCGCAGCCTTATCAAATGCGATCTCCTGCTGCAGTTCCATGATCTCTCCCTGCCGCTTTACCTTTATTTCTTCATCTGTCTGGCCGGGAAATTCTGCCGCAGGCGTGTTTTCTTCCGCCGAATAAGTAAAAACACCCAGCCTGTCAAACTCCATTTCATCCACAAACTCCATAAGAGCTTCGTGGTCTTCTTCCCTTTCCCCCGGAAATCCCGTAATCAGGGTGGTCCTTAAACAAATGTCGGGAATCTCTTCCCTCAGCCTGCCGATCACATTGCGTAAGTCCTCGTTAGACGTTTTTCTTCCCATTCTTTTCAGCACATCGTCACTGGCATGCTGGATGGGAATATCCAGATAATGGCAGATCTTCTTTTCTTTTTTTATGGTTCTGATCAGGTCCTCCGTGATCTCCTCAGGATAACAGTACAAAATCCGGATCCAGTACAGTCCCGCTATATCGCACAGCTTTTGCAAAAGCTCGGAGAGCTTCTTTTCTCCATACAGATCGACGCCGTAAATAGTGGTTTCCTGGGCCACCAGAATCAATTCCTTTACGCCCCCGCTTACCAATTCTTCCGCTTCTTTTAACAATATCTCCATGGGAACGCTTCGGTAATTCCCGCGTACTTTGGGGATAATGCAATAGGTACAGTGCTTGTCGCAGCCTTCCGCGATCTTTAAATAAGCATAATGCCCTCCTGTGGTAAGCACCCTCTTCTTTCCGAATACGGGAG
Source organism: Lachnospiraceae bacterium UBA3273 (assembly GCA_002362385.1). Taxonomy (GTDB): domain Bacteria; phylum Bacillota; class Clostridia; order Lachnospirales; family Lachnospiraceae; genus UBA2882. The sequence goes on along the minus strand of DEUB01000055.1, from coordinate 47,075 downwards.
TTTCATGAATATCCCTCAAAAAATCCGGCTGTTGTTTTTCCACAGTCTTTTCTATGGCGTCGGCAATCCGGTCAAAAGCATTGGTACCCACAATGGCGTCCACCTCCGGGATCTCCTTTCGTATTTCCTTTGCATAGCGCTGTGCCAGGCATCCCGTGGCGATAAGGCCTTTTAATCTGCCGTTTTTCTTTTTTTCTCCCAGGGCTATGAGGCTGTCGATGCTCTCCTGCTTGGCGTCATTGATAAAACAGCAGGTATTGACTACGGCAATGTCGGCCTCCTCCTCGTCGTCCGTAAAAGAATAGCCTTTTCCCGCAAGCATTCCAAGCATCATTTCCGTATCGACCAGATTTTTGTCACAGCCCAGTGAAATGAAAATAATCTTCATAAGCAACCTGAATATCAAAAAAGGATTGATGAAAATGAGTAGTTCCTTTCATAATTGCATCAATCCGTTTTATCCTATTCTTCCTCTTCATCTCCTACAATTTTGATCTTACCGCGGTTCAACTCGTCAATAGCAACTGAAAGGGGCTTTCTGCCCTGGCTTTCCACGAAAGCCTCTTCGCCGCCGATGATCTGTCTCGCCCTTTTACTGGTTGCCATCACAATGGAATAACGGCTGTTGACGACCTTGGCTTCCCCCGGCTCTACCTCGCTGTTTACTACCTTCATTAAATCTGAATAAGATGGGTGTATCATTGTTCTTCTCCTTTCGAAAGATCACTTAATTCTTTACTTATTTTTTCTATTCTGACAATTGACTTTTGCACCCTGCAATGGGATGCCGTCACGATCCCGTGGATATCTTCCACACATTTGTCCAGTTCATCGTTTACTACAATGTAATCATAATTCTCAACCCCGCGTGCTTCTTCCACGGCTCTTAAAAGACGTTCCCGTATCACGTCCTCCGTTTCCGTCCCCCTGCCCGTCAGCCGTCTTTTCAACTCTCCCGCATCGGGCGGCGTCACAAATACCAGGACCGTATCCGGAAACTTATCTTTTATTTTAAGGGCTCCCTGTATTTCTATTTCCAGGATCACATCCCTGCCCTCTTCCATGCATTTCTCCACATATGCCCTGGGCGTTCCATAATAATTTCCGCAATACTCGGCATATTCCAACAGGCCGTCGTCTGCGATCTGACCTTCGAATTCATTCCTGTCCACGAAAAAGTAATGCTTTCCGTGTTCCTCTCCGGGCCTTGGCTCCCTTGTGGTCATGGAAATACTTAAGGCATAGTTGTCGTAGCGCTCTAAAAGCCTTTTCATCAGTGTTCCTTTGCCCGCACCGGAAAATCCCGATACGACCATCAATATTCCAGTCCTTTTCATCATCTACTCCTTAACCGCCCTGCCCGCAATGGTCTCCGGCATCAGGGCCGACAGCACTACTTTATTGTTTTCTGTCAGGATAACGGATTTCGTTTTCCTTCCCTGGGTCGCATCCACAATACTGCCGTCTTCCTTTGCATGCTGCACCAGCCTCTTGATAGGCGCCGAATCAGGACTGACAATGGCAATGATCTTATCCTTATTGACAATATTTCCAAATCCGATATGAATTAACGTAGTCATCCTTCTCCTATTCTATATTCTGGATCTGCTCCCTTACCTTTTCAATTTCGGTCTTTAGCTCGATCCCCCTGTTGGAGATCTCCAAATCCGTCGTCTTTGAAAGAATGGTATTGGCTTCCCTGTTCATCTCCTGGACGATAAAATCCAGTTTCCTTCCGATGCTCCCGCCGGCAAGAAGGGTGTTCTTGACCATTTCGATGTGGCTCTTTAACCGGACGATCTCCTCATCCACACAGATCTTATCCGCAAAGAGTGTGACCTCCATCAAAAGCCTTCCTTCATCGATCCGGCTGTCTTCCATTAAATCCCGCACCTTGGCCTGGAGCTTCTCTTTGTACTCTTCAATGATCTTTTGGGAATTATCTTCGATATATGCCACATGTAAAAGCATTCCCTCCAATTTGTCCAAAAGATCCCGCTTTAAGTTTTCTCCCTCTTTTACACGGGATTCCACAAAAGCTTCCGCCGCCATGCGCAGGGCCCTTTCCAGATCCTTCCAGATCCCCGCTTCGTCGATTTCCTGTTCTTCCATGGAAAAAACCTCAGGATATCTGGACAGAGTAGAGACTCTCACATCATCTTCCAGAGAAAAGGTTTCCGACATTTCCCTCAGATACTTCAAATAGGAGGCAGCCACATCCGCATTATATTTCACGCTGACCGTCTGCTCCGACAGATCCTCATAAGTAATATACAGGTCTACCTTGCCCCTTTGGACATAATCCTTCAAAAGGCCGCGGATAGAAGCCTCAAAGAAATTCAGCTTCTTGGGCATCTTGACGGAAACATCCAGATACCGGTGATTTACGGCCTTTATCTCAACCGTATACTTGCGCTGGCCTTCAGAGATTTCACCCCTGCCGAAGCCTGTCATGCTTTTGATCATAATTTACCCCAATCCGGTTGCGAGCATCTTTTCTTTCGCATACTTCTAATTATTATAAATCAACGCGTACCAGCCGTCAAGTCTCCGCTGCCGCCAAAATTCCGCTGATATCCGTATCGATCAGCATGGAGTAATTGGTATAATAAACAACAAATCCCGGTTTTGCGCCTTTCGGCTTTTTCACATGCTTTTTCTGGATATAGTCGACCTCCACTTTATCCTGTCTGCCGCCCCTGGAATAATGGGCCGCCAGTCTTGCCGCCTGCTCAAAGGTTTCATCGGGCAGTTCCTTGCCCTTGCACTTTACGATAACGTGGGAACCGGGCATTCCCTTTGCATGAAACCACCAGTCTCCGCCTTCCGCCGTCTGAAAGGTAAGCTCCTCATTCTGGATATTATTTTTCCCCACATACATATGAAATCCGTCATTGCTGATATAATGCAAGGGTCTGCTCTCCGTTTTTACTTTTTTCCCTGTCCCCTTCTTTTTTATATAGCCGCTGCCGACCAGTTCTTCCCTGATCTGCAAGAGGTCATCTTCGCTCCTGGCCATGTCTAAGGCCACGGCGACGGACTCCAGATAATGAAGTTCCTCCTCCGTCTCCTTCGTCAGGACATTAAGCGCTTCATAGGTCCTTTTTAATTTTCCGTATTTATCAAAATATTTTTTTGCGTTTTCCATAGGGGTAAGATCCCCGTCTAAAGGAATGGTAATTTCCTGTCCGTCATAATAATTGGTTACCGTTACGCTCTTAGCGCCTTCTAAGACTTCGTATCCATAGGTATGCAGAAGTTCCCCATATACCTTGTACTTGTCCCTTTTCTCAGTATCCGAAAGCTGTTTCTTCTGCAGATCCAGCTTTTTGCTGCTGCGTTCAACAGCCGTCTGGACAATTTTCCTCAAATCTGCCGATTTCTGACGCACTCTGGTAACCGCACTTTTTTCTTCATAATATACCTTCAGAAGCCGGGATATGCTCTGAAACTCTTTTATCTCCGATCCTTCAAATATTTTGTAGGAAAAAACGCCGAATTCTTCGGGCACTCCGTTTTTATATACAATATTGGAGAAAAAATTTTTCTGTTCCACCGCCTCTTTTAACCGAAGCACTTCCTCCAATATCCGCCGGCCCTCATCCTTCTCTAAGGAAAGGGTGGGCTTATCCCCGTCTACTCCGGCACGAAAACAGATCTCCGCCGCCATAACGGGCGAGATTCCCGTAAAATTCTGATAAAGGAACTTATTTACGGCAACGCTTTTTTCTGTCAGCAGTTTTTCAAACCCGGCCCTGATCTCCTCTTTGGAGGTTATCGGCAGGTTGATCTTTTCATCCACCCCCGGTATAAAATAGCTCCTTTGGGGCAGCACTTCCCTGACGCTGCTCACTGCCGCAGAAACATGCTTCATACTGTCTATGATCTTTTCATCATCCCTGAAAATGATATTGCTGTATTTGCCCATCAATTCCATGGTCAGGATTTTTTCGCATAGATCTCCCATCTCATTTAAATGCTCAAGCCTTATATGGACTACCCTCTCAAGTCCCGGCTGGGTAACGTTCAATATTCTGGCATTTTGGATATGCTTTCTTAAAAGCATGCAGAAATTGGGGGCATTCAAGGGGCTTTTTTTATTTTCATCCGTCAGATATAAAAGCGGCAGGGAGGGATCTGCCGACATCAACAGCCTGTACTGGCTGCCGTTGTTTTTAACGGTCAGCAGCAGCTCATCCTTTTCGGGCTGGGCTATTTTGTAGATCCTCCCCCCCTCTAATGTTTCCTTTAATTCCGCAGCGAGCGCCGCAACGGTTATTCCGTCAAAAGCCATACTTACTCCTTTCCCCATGAAATAAAACTGGCTGCCACATTCAGAAAACCTTCCGAACGGGACAGCCCTTTTTATTGATTTCTTAACCTATCAGCCAGTCATACATTTCCTGATACTGTCTGGCCGATACATGCCATGAAAAATCAGCCGCCATACCTCTGTCAATCATCTTATTCCACTCGCGTCTCTTCTGATAATAAATATATTTTGCATAACGGATCGCCGCAAGCATTTCATGAGCATTATAATTTCTGAAGCTGAAACCGGTTCCGGTACTTTCGTACTCGTTGAAGGGTTCCACCGTATCCTTTAAGCCCCCTGTCTCCCTGACGATCGGAACGGTTCCGTAACGAAGGGACATTAACTGACTGAGACCGCACGGCTCAAAAAGTGAAGGCATTAAAAATGCATCGCTTGCCGCATAGATCTTGTGGGACAGTTCATCGGAATAGTAAATATTTGCCGAAACCTTTTGGTTGTACTTCCAGTCAAAATGGCGGAACATATTTTCATAACGCTCTTCTCCCGTGCCCAGCACAACTATCTGTACGTCTTCCTGACAAAGTTCATCCATAATATATGCTATCAAGTCAAAGCCCTTCTGATCTGTCAGTCTGGATACGATACCGATCATAAACTTCTTGTCATCCTGTTCCAGACCCAGTTCAGCCTGAAGCGCTCTCTTATTCTTAATTTTCTCCTTACGGAAGTTTGCGGCATTGTAGGGATTCACTATGTTTTTGTCCGTCTCAGGATTGAAATCCTCATAGTCGACTCCGTTGATAATGCCTCTTAAGGATGCGGACCTTGCATTCAAAAGCCCATCCAGACCTTCTCCGTAAAAGGGTGTCTTAATTTCTTCCGCATATGTAGGCGAAACGGTGGTAACTGCATCCGCATAAACAATACCGCCCTTTAAAAGATTGGCATCCTTATATGCTTCAAGCTTATCCGGCGTAAAGAAATAATCCGGAAGGCCCGTTATACTCTTTACCGTTTTCACATCCCATTTTCCCTGGAATTTCAGGTTGTGAATGGTCATAACGGACTTAATGCCCCTGAAAAATTCATTCCCCTGAAAACGTTCCTTTAAATATACGGGAATCAAGCCTGTCTGCCAGTCATGACAGTGGATCACATCCGGCCTGAACCCGATCAGCGGCAGCGTGGACAATGCCGCCTTGCTGAAAAATGAAAATTTGGTTATTTCATCAATCACATTGTCGCTGTAGATCTTGAATCCTGTAAAAAAAGATTCGTTATCGATAAAATAGTAGGTAATGCCGTCTACCTTTGCCTCCAGAATGCCGACATACTCACTTTTCCAGTTGAAATCCATATAAAAATGAGTCCTGTATTTCATTTTATCTTTTAATTCCTGTTTGATACAGGAATACTTGGGAATCATAACCCTGACATCAAAATATTCCTTGTCTATGCACTTTGGCAGTGAACCGACCACATCAGCCAGCCCCCCTGTTTTAATAAACGGAACACCTTCAGATGCCACAAACAGTATATTCTTCATCATATCCCTCCATTAACCTTCTTTGGCATATTATACCACGATGGAGGTTAATTTAAAAGCCTTAATTTCTGTACAGTAATCTTATCTTATCCGCAATCAGTGCAATAAATTCTGAATTTGTAGGCTTTCCCTTTCCCGTGTTAATGGTATAGCCGAAAAGCGCATCCAGCGTTTCCATCCTCCCCCTGCTCCAGGCAACCTCTATTGCGTGTCTGATGGCCCTTTCCACCCGGCTCGGCGTTGTCTGGAACTTTTTGGCAATAGTGGGATATAAAATCTTTGTAATGGAATTTAACATATCCATATCCTCTACCGCCATCATGATCGCTTCCCGTAAGTACTGATAACCTTTGATATGTGCAGGAACGCCCAATTCATGGATCATATCCGTCACATCCTTTTCGAGGTCACGCTTTACGGGCTGTTCTTCATTCTTTTGTGAAATAACCGTGATATCCTCTTTTTTCCCTCCTGAAGGTACGGAAATCATGATCTGAAATTCCTTATTTTGACTCAATAGGCTCTGAAGCATCTTATAAACGCCTTCTTCATCTTTCGTCGTGACAACGTTTCGTTGTTCCATGTCAATCCCTCCATTCTTTTGACATGGATTATAACAAAAGGACTTTTTATGATTCAAGCCCTACTTATCGCACAAAATCTGCCGATTCGCTAAACTCTCTCATGTTGCGCCCGATAGTTTGTTTTTTGCCGTCGTCTTATTTCATATTATAAAATAAAAAATGGCTGTTTAAATGAATAAACAGCCACACTTTTTTTTCGTTTTATGTATTATTTTGTTTCTGCGGATTTTGTAGTCGATTTCTTAGCAGCGACATTTTTCGCCACGGCTACCGCAGCTTTCTTCTGGGCAGGCGTTACGGTTTTTGCTGCTGCCGCCTGTTTTTCTGCCTTTGCCGGTTTCTCTGCTTTTACGACAGTTTTTGCCGGTTTCTCCGCCTTAGCCGCCTTAGCAGTTGTCTTTGCCGGTTTTACCGTTTTTGCAGCTGTCTTTGCCGGCTTTGCTGCCGCTTTCTTTGCTGCCTTTTTGCTGTTCTTTAAAAGTTCTCCGAATTCCTTCGCTTTTTCAATATTTCCTTCTACCTTCAGGCCTCCTGTCAGGTATGCTGCAACCGCATCTTTTTTCCCGTCGACAATTGCGATAAACACATCTGCGGAAGCGATCAGTACTACATCCCTGTCGAAATATTCATAAGGCTCAACTACCGCATTACCGTCGTTTAATTCCACATAAAATGCGCCTTCTCCTTCTCCCGTAATGTTAACCTGCGCAGCCAGATGTCCTTTATACCCGCTGATATCTACTTCTGCCATTTTGCTTTTTGTATAAGCAACAATCTCTTCATAGGTCATAATAGTTACCTCCTTCTAACCTCTCACAGCTAATTATATCTACCCGTCTTTAAAAGTACAATGTACCTTTTTACCGAAAATAAAACGGTTTTGCACACTTTTTAATACAATTTACACACTAAAAAACCGCCCGGAATCATTTCCTGCGACGGTTTTTTATGGATTATGACATTTTTTACACCTGTCCTTTCAGACAGGATCTTGCTTTATTGTCCACAATGATGACTGCAGTTTTTGCAGCTGCAGCCGCATTGTAATGACTTACCTGATTTTTTGTCCCGTATCATACTAAATATGACAGATCCTACTATAACCAGTAAAATTGCCCCTACTACGATCGTTCCCATATATTGATCCTCTCTTTGTTTTTGCAATTTTATGATTTCCGCCCGGGACCACTGCGTCCCTCTCGCTTCAATCATAAATGATAATCATTTTCATTTATGATATTAATATATACTGTTTTTTCTTTTTTGTCAACTGCTAAATTACCGTGTCACATCCCGCAGCCATTTTTTCTGTTGATATCTCCATGTGGTCAGCGGAATCTTAATGACCTCGTCTCCCAAAAGGATCATGTAGACAATGTTTACCGGAAGTTTCCACACAAATGCCGCCAGAGCCCCAAAGAGAATGGAACAGCACCACATGGTCGTCACATCTAAGACCAGGCCGAACCTGGTATCTCCGCCGCCCCTGAAAATGCCCACGACCATTGTGGAGTTATACATCTGGCAGATAACAAAATAGCTCATGACAAACATCATCATGGAAAGATATCCTTTGGCCTGGAGCGTCATTTCCATCTGCTCAAGCATCAGGGGACGCAGGATGAGTACAAGCCCCGCCCCTATAAGGCCTGCAAAAACCGTCAGCTGCACAATATATTTTCCGTATACCTCTGCCGCCTTCATTTCTCCCTGACCGATGGTCTTTCCGATCACGATCGCACCAACGGAAGCAATGCCAAAGCCTACCACCGTTACAAGCTGCCTGATGACCTGGGCCACGGAATTTGCCGCCACAACGGCCTTTCCCAAATGTCCCATGACAGCGGTATTCATGGAGGTCCCCAGCCCCCACATCAGTTCGTTCAATACTACGGGAAGGGAAAAAATCAGGAAATCCTTAAGCAGGACTTTATCCATATGCCAAAAATATCTGCCCCTGAAGCGGATGGGAACCGACTTTTTACCGGCATATATGCAGATGATCAGCACTTCCACGATCCTTGCGCAAAGTGTCCCCACCGCTGCGCCCATGATTCCCATTTTGGGAAAAGGCCCCAGTCCAAAGATCAAAAGAGCATTAATAGCCACATTTGTCAGAAAGGAAGCTCCGTAGCATATGGTGGCAATGACCACCCTTTCCATGCTTTTTAACACATTGAGGTATACCATGCTGACTGCCATTAATATATAAGCAAAGCAGACGATCCGCAGATATTTTACCCCTTCTGCAATGACATCCGGCTCAGAGGTATAAATTTTCATTAAAAGCTCCGGTACGGCAATGGCTGCCGCCATAAACAGGCAGCTCACTATGACCGCTATCTTTAAAGCTATGCCCAGTATTCTCTCAATGGCGTCCAGATCCTGCTTTCCCCAGTACTGGGCGGTCAGGACCGTAGTTCCCGACGTTATGCCGAAAAAGATTAAAGTCATGATATAGGAAATCTGCCCGCCTAAAGATGATGCGGACAAAACGGTTTCCGATACTTTTCCCAACATCAGCACATCCGCGGCCTGTACGCCCACATTGATCAGATTCTGCAAGGCAATGGGGATTACCATGGAAATTACCATCTTGTAGAAGTCTTTTTTTGACAGCATAGCTTTTTCCTCCCGATTTTCATATTTGACTATTATAGCAGGGAGCATAAGAAAAAGCTATGAGTAAATAGTATAAAATTAAACCTTTTGAAATGGATTCCTGTATTCCGCCACATCTCCCAGCTCTTCCTGAATGCGCAGAAGCTGGTTATATTTTGCCACGCGGTCCGTCCTGCACGGCGCCCCTGTCTTGATCTGTCCCGCATTGGTGGCCACTGCCAGATCCGCAATGAAGGGGTCTTCCGTTTCCCCGCTCCTGTGGCTGATCACTGCCTTATAGCCGTTTTTATGGGCCATCTCAATGGCTTCCATAGCTTCGCTGACCGTACCGATCTGATTTACCTTTACTAAGATCGCATTGGCAACGCCTAGCTTAATGCCTGCATCCAGACGTTTGGTATTGGTAACGAACAGATCGTCTCCCACAAGCTGTATCTTATCGCCGATCCTTTTCGTCATTTCCTTCCAGCCTTCCCAGTCGTCCTCTGCCAGGCCATCCTCAATGGATATGATAGGATATTTGGAAATAAGCTCCTCATAATAGGATATCATCTCATTGGCATCCCTGATTACCTCTTTGGTATCCGCAATGTTCTCCTGGGTCGTTCCCGCTTCATAGGCGCCGTTTGGAATGGCGTCCCCTTCGCCTTCAATATTTTTGCGTCTGCGGCTTTCCGTTTCCCCGGGAAAATGATACATACCGTCGGTTTCATCGTACAATTCGCTGGACGCCACATCCATGGCGATCTTAATATCCTCTCCCGGCGTGTAGCCTGCCGCCTTTATGGCTTCCACAATCAAAGACAGCACCGCTTCCGCATCAGGCAGATCCGGAGCAAAACCGCCTTCATCTCCTACGCCCGTGGCTAAGCCTTTCTGCTTACAGATCTGCTTTAAATTATGATATATTTCCGCACAGATCCTAAGACAGTCCCCAAAATCCTCCGCCTTTACAGGCATGATCATAAATTCCTGAAAATCCACGGTGTTATCCGCATGCTTGCCGCCGTTTAGGATGTTCATCATGGGAACAGGCAGAAGGCTTGTATGCACGCCCCCCAGATATTGATACAGAGGAATATGCAGCGCTTCTGCTCCGGCTCTTGCAACTGCCATAGAAACGGCCAACATGGCATTGGCGCCCAGATTTCCTTTATTATCCGTTCCGTCGGTTCTAAGAAGCCTTCTGTCTACTTCGATCTGATTCAGGGCGTTCATATTCATAATTGCATCAGCAATTTTCGTTTCGATATTGTGCACTGCGTTCCGCACGCCTAATCCCATATATCTGGTTTCCCCGTCCCGAAGCTCTACCGCTTCAAATTGTCCCGTACTGGCTCCGCTGGGAACAGCCGCACGCCCTCTATAAAAATGACCCGTCATAGTGTCCGTTACAGTCACTTCCGCCTCTACCGTAGGATTTCCCCTGGAATCCAATATTTCCCTTCCGCGTACTCCTGTGATTCTCATCAATGATTTCATAAAAAATGGACCTCCTTTTTTTACAAAGGGTGTCCATTTTCCATAAAACTTATGCAGAAATTGCCATATTAATGCTTCATTGTATATTTTTAAGAGTCACGGAATTTTATTCATCCTGGCTACCTCCAGTTTCTGTTCTAAGAAACATCAAATACCATATTCTTTGCATAGTGTACTGCGGTAAATATCATCCTCAAAAGCTCTTCTTAAATCCTCCGTACGTTCATCATCCAGCAAACATTTATACAGTACCGTTATACGGCGTTCGCCCTCCGTCCTGCCTTCCTCTCTGCCAAGCTCTCTCTCATCCGCCCTGATGATCGCCATTTCCCTCTCTTCGTCAAATTCGTAAATGCTCATCCTTACCACCTCCGCCTTCTGCTCCATAAGGAAGTCCCTTAGGATATTTTCCCTGATGCATTCTTCTACTGCCTTAATGACCGCATCCTTTAGCTCCATTTCCTTACTATAATTCCGTACTCTATCTATATACTGCATATACTGCTTTAACTCCGGGCACCTTTCTTTCAGTTCCTCATTCATCCCGGAATTGATATTCAATACCTTTACCTTTAATTCTAACGAAGGCTCATCCGTCGGTATCAGATAGTTATCCGACAGCTTCATCTCCATCTGCTCCGGCAGTGTCTTTACTCCGTTATAGAACACCACGAAGTTTGGATTTGGCATAACAGTCCTTTTAGTGCTGTAGATGCTCTTATTCATAAATTCCTTCTGCCAGACATCCGCAATGTAAAACAGATCCCTAAGCGGCATATTCACAGGCACTGTAGATTGATGTTCATACAGATTCACACAGCTTGCAAACACAAAGGACAGATCGTTTTTCACATTCATAAATACAGCATTTTCCAGCGTATTGAATTGTAGTGACGAAGCATCCTTATAATCCGTTCCATTGACACCGTTATATAAAGATAAAGCCCTTTCCTCTTTTCCAAACAGCATACGGAACACCGTATCCTTGTACTTCTTCTGAGGACTTATGTCTTTTGCATATCCCTGATCTTTCGTGTATTCCTCCTGCACGCTTTCTGACTGCACATCTTTTAACTGCGCGCTCTTTTCCATTTCACAAATTTTTTCCTTTTTCATCAGTAACCTCCTTACGCAGGAGTTACCCGTCCATTTTCCTTTCCTGAAACTCCCGCTTTTAAAATATTATTTATTGGATTTTAAAAGCATTGATTTCAAGACGCCTTCCGGCAGAAAATAGAATACACTAAGATAAGTGCAAAAAGAATGTTAGAAATATATGCTTTGATAGAATACTACCATTTGATTCGTTGAATGTCAATATACATTTTTTCGTTATTTTCTGTTTCCAATCAGTCTTTTGGGGTAATGATCTGTTACCATATTACAGGTCAAATATAGCACTGGCTGTCATAAAATCCCCCTCGTCCTTATAAACAATATATCCGTCATTTGCGGCTACGATCTCTTTTATGATCCGGTTTCCAAATCCATGTTTTGTTTTATCACTTTTCGTGGTCATAAATCCACTTCTCAAAGGATTACTTTTCTCTTGTTTTGAATTTTTAATAACAACTCTTAAATGTCCCTGCTTTTTTTCAATATCCATTTTTACGAAAGGATCTTTAGCTGCTACTGCAGCCTCCATAGCATTATCCAACAAATTGGCAAAAAGACTGATCAAATCATATTCTGAAATACTTATATTTTGAAAAGGTATGCTTTGTTTCTCAAATTTAATTCCCCGCTTTACGCATTCGCTTTCCTTTTCCCGTATTAAGCAGTCAAGGATCGAGATATATGTAATATGTCGATTCCCTTTATCAATTACCTTTAAAAGCGCTTTTCCCTCTTCTTCTTTTTCCATTTGCTCCATAACGCCTAAATGATTTACTATATCATGTCGGATCATTGAAATTTCTTTTTCCTTTTGAGTCTGAATCTTCTCAACTGCCTGATAATATTTAAACTGCTCGCTCAGTTTTTCTTCCCTGAGATTTTGATATACAAAAAAAATAATGGCAAGCAAAAACATTGCTGAGAAAGAAATGCTTACGCCTATCCAGCCATAAAGGATCAGTGCACCTATATCAAGGCAGCTCAATATTAGACACAGAATATTAAGCATCCCGCTTTTAAGCTTATAAAGATAACTCCAGATAATCTTTGTAACCCAGGCTGCCCCTATACTTATTGAAACGGTAAAACAAAGCAGCGATACGGACACCGTGTCCATATAATCGACTACAGCATTCATATTCCCCCTAAATCTTCCCGCCAGGAACGGGATGGAAATAACCGTAGCCAATACCTGATAACTATATTCCACAGCAAAAATGTAAATAAAATTCCAGCGTGCCCGTCCTTTATAAAAAGCATAAAGCACCAGAAACACTATAGGATAAAAAAGAGTGATTTCAATACAAAACAAGACATTGTTTCCACTCTCTCCCACCAGACTCCAAAAGATGTCATGAAGCGCCAATAACACGATCAATAGATATTTGACGATTTTTTTATTCTTCTTACACTTTACATAAGCTGAAACCATCCACAGATCCAGGATTCCCTGAATCAAACCTGTTGCTACAACATATGCATACTCCCCCAAGGTCCATTCCCGCATATCAAAATTCCTCAACTCCTGTAGCAGTCATAAAGCCATTATCACTGCTGTTTTCATGTAAGCTCCTTTATCCTCATACTGAATCCGTCCATCCCTGCTTTCTACTATATCCTTAACGATCCTGTTACCAATACCATGTTTCCCACTATCTTTTTTTGTCGTCCTAAAATTACTTTTTAAAGGCATAACAGATACAGACTTTGAATTCGTTATTGAAATTTTTAAATAACCCTGCCAGTTTTCAACCTTTAACTCCACTGTCGGTGTTTGGGTCTGCCTAGCGGCTTCTATGGCATTATCCAATAAATTTGCAAAAAGGCTTACAAGATCATATTCCGAAATATTCGTCTCTGAAAAACATATGCCCTGCTTTGCAAACTGAATTTTCTTTTCCACACATTTTCTTTCCTTTTCAAAGATCAGACAGTCCAATACCGGAATTCCCGTAAAGCTTTCGAAATTCTTATCGATTCTTTTTAAAAGACAGCGTCCTGTTTCGTCCTTTTCCATTTCTTTCATAACGCTTAAATGATTTGCTATATCGTGACGGATTTTTGAAATCTCTTTTTCCCTTTGAAGCTGTATTTGTTCTCTTGCACGATAATATGAAAACTGCTCTTTTCGTTTTTTGTCATGGGAATTCTGGCTCAAAAAAACAGTTATAATAAAAAGAAAAAGTGTCGGAAATATAACACTGATTATTTTCCATCCCAAAAATGGTATGGAACATATATCCATACAGGCAAATACAATGCATACAATCCTAAAAACCTTATGTTTTTGTTTGTATAAACCTTCCATAATATATTTTGTGAGTTTTGCCACAACAAAATAGCAGGCAATAATAATAACCGCTTTTATAATTCCAGGCTCATCCATATATCCTTCAATCTTGCTTAAATCAAAATTACATATAATTGCTAAGACCGGCATTGTCACAACGGTTCCAATCAGCAAAAAGCACCACTCAAAAGATAAAAGATATATAAGGTTCCAATGCGCATATCCTTTATAGCACCTATAAAACAGAAGAAGTATCGTTGGATAGAAAACAAGCATTTCCACTCCCAGAAGTATGTATTTATCTTCTCCGCCATACACACTTGTAAATAAGTCATGTAAAACGATTAATATAAGCAAAATAATATTTGCAAATTTTTTCCCGTTCCTGCATTTCACAAAGGAATCAATCATCCAAACATCCGAAATTCCCTGTACTAAAGATATCACAGCCGCATATATCGCGAATACTATTCCACCATTTTCCACTACGAACCACTCCCCATTTTAGCTTCCTCGATTTTTTGAAGTACCTGGGCATGATATTCCTCTTTTCCGCTTCCTTTTACCTTTTCATAATATCTCTGTACTTCTTTCCGTATTTCTTCCAGCTCTTCATCTTTTTCCAGCATCAACCTCTCTAATTCCTGATGATAGTAAAGCTGCTGCTCCCGTTCATTCTCTTTTTCGATCCTATATAAAACCACAAGGAATAATAATGTTAAGATTGTGGGCATCACAACTACGATCTCTTTCCATTCCTCAAGCTGTCCCACTCCCAAAGACGCTGCCGCCATAATTGCAGAAACAAAATGCAGAAATTTTGTCTGAAGATTTTGCATACTTTTCCAGAAAAATACCGCAGCCGGCGCCGAAGGAATATATAAAAGGAAATAGAGAAGAAAAACATCCGCTCCGAATCCATTCATTTTTGCAAAAACCCGATTCATATCGAAACCACAAAGAAATGCCAGAAAAACAAACTTTCCCACATTACAAAATACTTTCATTAATAAAACATTGGCTAAAAAATAGATACAATTCCAGATGTGCCTTTCTTGTTGTCCAAAAATCAAAAGAAATACCATCCCGACAGTCATTACCGCCCATTCCAGGCGAAGAATCGATCCTGATGATATTCTATAAGCGCAAAATGTCTCATGAAATATGAAAATCAAATAAAACAGAATCCCCATTGGCATTTTCCATTTTATCAATGATTTTGTTACATAAAATACGGCCATTGCCGCCACACATGCTAAAACAAAACAATAAATCAATCTGATATCCATTTCCCCACAGTATCCCCTTATGTATTTTAGATTTTTTCTAAATAGTCAAAGAATTGATTTCTTGCTTTTGTATATCTTCTTCTGCTAATTGGCAGAATTTTATCATCAAACAGTTCAACGCCCTCTGTGGATATTTTTTTAACAAAAGCCGCATTTACAGAATAGCTCTGGTGTATCCTGATAAAGGAATTCGGAAGTCGGGAAAGAAGGTCGTCCATTTTCATCCACAGCCTTCTTTTTTCCCTCACTCCAAAAATAGTTATCTCGTGCTTATTGCTTTCAATATAAATAATATCCGTCGGGTTTAAGATCACGACATCGCCTGAATCACGTATGACCAGTTGCTGACTACGCTCCTCTTCAATTTCAGCGATGGACTTGTCTACCGCTTCTTTCAGTTTTTCCCTTTGAACAGGTTTCAACAGAAAATAACTGGGTTTTGCCATGAAAATATCAGAAACATATTCCAAATATCCACTTAAAAATATGACCCTTAATTTCGGGAACAATTTCTGCAATCTGATCGTACAATCAATTCCGGATTTATCCTTTTCATCCCAGCAGATATCCATGATCACAATATCCGGCATCGTTTCATTTCCGTTTTCCA
Organism: Lachnospiraceae bacterium UBA3273; assembly: GCA_002362385.1. Taxonomy (GTDB): domain Bacteria; phylum Bacillota; class Clostridia; order Lachnospirales; family Lachnospiraceae; genus UBA2882. The sequence goes on along the minus strand of DEUB01000055.1, from coordinate 31,260 downwards.
GCAATTCCAAATAGGCAGTAAGGTCTTGTATACAAATAACGCAAATTTTGTCTTTATGATATTCCCGGTAAAGCATCTGCTCCAATTCCTTCAGCACATCCATATTGTCATCGCAGACCGCAATCCTGTACATTTCATCCTCCTGCCGGGCATTATTTCTGTCCTTTGTAAATATGCCATGTTTTATATTATAACATTTAGCGGGTTACTATGGCAAACCATTAATATACATTTTTTACTGCTCGTTATGATAAGCATCCTTTTTCTCTGTCCTTATTTCCCGAATTTTCTACAATCCATACTGCGCCATAATCTGCCTGAATTCTACAGACCTTGAAAATCCCTCCAGGACCTGGGTACGGCTCATACCGCTGTTTAATTTATCAATCCAGTACTGCTTTCCGGACGCATCGGAAGCCCTATCCATAAAGGTCTGATATAAAACTTCCACATAATCCGCATTGCTTAAATTCCTGTTTTGAAATTCCTGGGAATCAAAAAAGCTCTTTGCCACAGTTTCCGCACTCATAGCTCCGGTATTGATCCTGTTTGTCCAATCTTCCACACCTAGAGTTTCTCCATCTCTGCCAAGCGCTTTGGTATACATTCTCAAAACATAATTTCTGACACCGGGCCTGTAAATACTGCTGCCGTCCGCCTGCATTGTGCCGCGGGCAATCCCGTAGCTGTCACATAAGTTGCTGAATTCCTGTGAATTAACGAAACCGCTTAAAACTTCCTGTCTGCTTCCTCCGAACCAGAGAAAGTTTATCCAGTAATCCAATCCCTCTTCATCAGGCCATCTGTTAAAGAAGGTTTCATATAAAACAACCAGATACTCTAAATCGCTTAAGTTGCGGTTCTGAAATTCCGGACTTCCTATAAATCCCTGTGAAATTCCCGCCCCGTCAATCTGCTGAGTGGTCAGTCTGTTGCACCAATCCTGCAGGCCTGCAGCTTCCGCCTCGCGGTTTAAGGCACAATTGTACATACGTCTTACAAAAGCTTCGATCTGAGAAGGGTCCGCCTGACTGCCTGTTGTGGATCCGCCTCCTGATGAAGGATAATCACCTCCTGATGAACCTCCCGGCGTTGTACCGCTTCCCGTGGTTCCGCCCGGATTATCTGCCGGATTACTCACTGTAACCGTATAAGTTACTTTTCGACTGCGTACATTTCTGTTTTCTGCCGTTATCGTCGCCGTACATGGACTCTTTGCCGTAATCTTACCGGCTGCATCCACACTCACTCCCGATGAACTGCTGCTCCAGATAAAGGTATCCGCATCTATGGGTGTGCTTCCCACATAGACCTGTAATTGTTCTGAATTCCCAACAGCCAATTCTCCGGATGCTTTCGCAAACTGCGGCTGTATCTGCGCCCCTGCCATAATTCCATAGGTTCTTTGTGCATCTGCCGGTCTGCCTGCAGCGTAGGCATTGCCAGCGCCAAAGCATTGTGTCCAATACCAGACGCCGTCAACCTGAAAACAGCCGATTCCTATGCTTTTATATCCGGCAGATAATATATTCCCCCTGTGTCCCGAAGAATTCATCCAGCCCGTCATAACTTCCTGCGGGCCCGCATGTCTGGCTGCAATATTTTCTCCCGCAAGTTTAGAATGTATTGTAAAGCATTGCTCTCCGTTAGGCCTTGTATGGCTGAAATAAACAGAACATTCCGCCGCCCTTGTCATTGCCGCCGTCAATAAATCCGCATCCATGCTTAAAGGAGAAAGGCCCTGCTTTGCTCTTTCTGCATTCACTAAATCTAATATCTGATAAGCATATGTATAGGAAACCTTACCTGTAACATTCAACTGCTGCATAGAGGTATCATAGGAAACCTGCATTCCGCCCTCCTGCATCTTGGACACAAGCTGGGATATTCCTATGTTTCCAATTGTATAGCCATAAATGTTTCCTGTTCTGTCTTTAAACAAAACCATAGGCATTTGAAAGCTCTGTCCATTGTTGATTCTGAATCCTAAAGCCTTCAGATTCTTGCAGTCTGTTCCGTTTCTTTCATAGACGGCAAAGATTCTTTCCGAAACGCCTTCCAGATTCAAAGATTTCCTGATCGTTTCATCGGAATTTCCCACAATATCAATGGCATAGATATTTACCAGATTCATATCCATGCCGGAAGTCAGCTTGTCCAAATATCCCAGGACGCTGGCCGTATAAGAGCAGGAACCCATTCCTCCCAATACAATGATTCCGTATTTTCCGTCATTTCCGTTAAAGGCAGCTGTCTTACCGTTTCTTATGTCTGTTATGGGAAAGGAGTATCCGGAGATGCTTGCGTAGCCGGCGGATTCTTCCTGCATTTCTATTGTATCAGCGGTTTCATTTATCTTGTTAGCCGAAATCTCATTCTCGTCATTGACTTGTTCGGGATTTACTGCCGTTTCAGTTTTACCCGATTCTATCGGAACATTTTCCGACGCACTTATTTCTATGGCAGATGTAAAAATCATACTAAGAGCAAGTAATACCGTTCCCATACAACATGTAATATTTTTCAAAATCTTCGAATTGACTCTTAACATACTTTTTCTCCCGTTGTTATCTATAAACCATAGGCCTCTTTAAAATTGCCAAATTCTTTAGACCGTGTAAAGCCATAAACCAGACTGTCTCTCGTTTCCCTTCCGGTCTCCAGACGGTTTACCCAGTCTGCAAGTCCTTCTTCGTCAGGCTCACGATTTAGAAATGTGCGGTACATCCGAATGACAAACTCTCTGTTGCTTAAATTTTGATTTTTAAATTCCGTTGAATGCAAAAATCCATCAGCGGCAATTTCTTCAATACTACTGTCTTCTCCCAAATATTCCTGACACCAGTATTCAATCCCGTCATCGTCGAAGCTCCTGCCCAGCATTTGTGTATAGAGCCTTGCAATAAAGCCTGTTGCTTCTATATTTTGGTCCCGGTACTGGTTCAAATCCACAAAACCTCTTTCAACGCCAAAGTCCCCACAAAGCCCTGTAAACTCCGGCGATTCTGCAAATCCACGATAGATATATTCACGGCTTACACCGTTCTCAAGACACTCCAGCCAATACCTTTTTCCCGCTCTATCGCTTTCTCTTCCAAACATTGTCAGATATAAAAGCTCTATGTATTGTTCATCGGTATAATTCTTGTTTAAAAACTCATCACTGAAGAAAAATCCCCATGCCACTTCCGCCGCGCTTTCTTTTTTTGTATCTAATCTGTCGATCCAGTCCTCAAGTCCTTCTTTCTCTCCATCACGAATCAATGCAATATTATAAAGCCTGTATACAAAAGCATCTATGCCTTCTTTATCTTTCCAGGTATCAGGACCAATCGGAATATAATCAGGTAATCTCCTGCCACAATAACTGCAAATACCATTAATATAATTATGTTCCACAAAATCGCCATACTCTATGCCACAGATAGAACATACTGCTTTCGAACTACAGGTAGATTTGCCTCCGATATGCCCTGTAGCTTGTATTACAATATCCTCGTAAGAAACTTCCGTGACACAGGTTTTATCTCTGAAATACTTTTTACAATCGTTACAATACCAATAATCACAAGTACCATTTTCCACACAGCTTGCTTCAACTTGTTTATGTTCAGTTACATTGTTGTGGGGGCATATCATATCGCATATTTGGCAGATGCCATTGTCATACCGATGAGTATGTCCGCTTTCAGAAACCATATATCGCAATTCTTCTGGAACATATACGATACTTTTTCCCTTTATTTCATCCGGAATTTCTATTAATGTCTGTCCTTCCCCAAGTTCAATATCCGTAATAGTAATATCTCCATCCGCATTAAACATATATCCGATCTTTGACGTTGCATTTGGGAGCTTACTATATCCTATACAATTATGAGGAAGAAATATTTTAATAAGCGAATCACATCCGAAAAATGCTGTATCAGCAATGTAAGCGTTATATGGAACAACAATTTCTTTTAACGAACTGCAACCGCGGAAAGAGCTATAAATAATAAGTTCAAGACTATCAGGAAGTTCTACTTTTGTTAACGAAGTACATCCACTAAATGTATTTTCCTGAATATCTTTAACTCCTTCCGGAATTGTTATTTCACTTAACGAACTACAGTTAACAAATGCACCCGGTAGAATCCATTTAAGTCCTTCCGGAAGAACCACCCTGTTTAATGAACTACAGTCCATAAACAACCACTGAGGAATCCTCGTAATTCCTTTCGGTAGTACTACCTCTTTTAACGAATCAAAATAAGCAAAGCGACTGCCATCATCAATATGTGTAACACCCTCTTCAATTACGATTTTTGTAACCTTAAGTTTATTATCATCTGAATGACTTGGACACTTATTAATGCACACTACTCCATTTCCCTTAATCTCGATTAAATCATAGATGCCATCATTATTACTGTCAGAAATGGTATATGCCACATTTTTACCATCATTTTCACTTTCCCGTCCACAATAACCGCTAAGACTAAATTCGGCTTCCTCATATAATTCCGTTCCCTGTACCTGCTGTTCTTCTAATATCTGGTTTTCACTGACTGTCTCTGCCAATACAGAGAGGTTTCCCAAACCAAACATTAAGGCTGTAATCATTACAAATGCGAACATATGTATATATTTTTTCCACATTTTATTCCCTCCTAAACTGTTTCATTTTTATGTTGTGATTCAATTTATTCAATCAATATGGCTTTGCGTCCCTGTTGATTACTTATATATCCAAATTTATAATCCATAGGATGCTTTTATATTTCCGAATTCTTTAGACAGGGTAAATCCATATACAAGGCTGTCTCTCGTTTCCCTTCCTGTCTCCAGACGGTTTACCCAATCTGCAAGGCCTGCTTCATCCGGCTCTCTGTTTAAGAAAGTGCGATACATTCTGGTAACAAACTCCGTATCGGATAAGTTCAGATTTTCAAGCTCTTTTGAATGAAGGAAACCTACCGTTGCCACTTCTTCTATGGTATTTTCCCCGGTCAGGTACTTTCTGCACCAATACTCAAGCCCTTCTTCATCAAAGCCTCTTCCCAGCATTTTTGTATAAAGTCTGGCAATGAAACCGGTGGCGCCTACATTTTGATCTCTATACGCAGATAAAGTAATACTTCCTCTGAGCACACCATAGGAATCACACAGATTTGAAAATTCCTGGGATTCAGCAAATCCACGGAATACATATTCCCGGCTCATGCCGTTTTCAAGCTTTGAGAGCCAGTCATTCAGTCCGCCTTCGTCTGCTTCTCTTCCAAACATAGTGCGGTAAAGAATTTTGACATACTGAACATCATTATAGCAGCGATTCATAAATTCTTTACTGAATATAAAGCCTCTCGCCACTTCTGCCGCACTTTGTTCCCTCCTTTGCAGCTTTCCGTTCCAATCGCGAAATCCACTCTCGTCAGCTTCACGGCTCATGGCGACGTTATAAAGTCTGTATACGAAACCTTCTGTGCCGGTTTTTCCTTCCCATGTTTTAGGGCCTTCCGGTATATCATTTTCATCGGGTTTTACATAAACAACACATTGAGCTGTCAAATTACTTCCGTCATTTGTCGTTGCTTTAATTATTGTCTGTCCCCGTCTTATAGCTGTTATGTTGCCATTAGAATCGACCGTTGCAACACTCGGATCATCCGATTCCCATCTTATTGCTTTATTAGATGCGTTCTGGGGTTGGATATTAGCCGTCAAGGTCCGGTTTGTTCCTACAGTCATCTCAATGGAAGTTTGATCCAAAGTTATAGATGTAATCTTTTTTACTGTCTCTCCGGTAACAGAATAATTTGCTTTCTTTTCTCCTGCGAACATACCGATTCCCAAAATTCCAAATTGGTAATTTCCTACATCTTTGGCTCTAAAATCTCCTGTCAAAATATAGTCCTTGCCCTCTGTCAGTGTAGTTCCTTTATATGTGACAATAGGTGCTATGTACTGCTCTTTACCATTATAAGCCAGATTAGAAACGCTAATTGTTGCACTGGAAATATCAGGTGTCGTCATGCCTACTGCAAAGGATACTGCCCCATCATAAGTTTCTTTCGTCTCATATGTAATATTTAGGTTTCCATTTGCATCGGATTTACCCTGACCAATGTATAAAAGATTATCGGGTGTCAGCGCTTCATCTGCATTTTGGGACTTCATAGCGTAGAAGTTGTAGGTTTCGTTAGGGAGAAGGCTAATAAATGAACCTTTACCATTATAAACATTATTATTTTCATTTAACTGCATATCTCCAATTGCTTCAGCCATTATATAATTTGAATCAGATGGAATATTAACTTTAATTGGAACTGAACTATCATCAGTTGTTCCATTTCCTAACTGACCATAATTATTTCTCCCCCACATATACAAACTTCCGCTTTTCGTTATCGCTGCTGTACAATCATTACCACAATCAAACGATTTAATATCTGACATTAGTTTTATGGGAACATTTGTCTTTACATCTTCTCCACTTTCCCCAATACCCAGTTCACCTCTAAAGCCATCTCCCCATATATATAAAATATTATCTTTCGTTAGCGCTCCTGCATGATCAAGTCCACAACTAATCAATTTTATATTTCCCATCACTTTTGTTAAATCACAATATAGATACTCACTACCACAACCCACTTGACCTCTTTTATTTAATCCAACCATATACAAATCATTGTTTTCTAATAGTACTCCAATTAATGGTTCTTGGTAATATGCTTCTACGCTAAAGCTAATTAATTTTATATTATCCATTATCTTTACTGGTATAGCATTCAAATCTCCCGGCAAATAGTGCTCTGGTATCAATTGCCCCCAAGTATTATGTCCCCACATATATAAACTGCCATCTTTTGTTATTGCTCCTGTATATCTAAGCCCACAACTAACTGATTTTACATCATCCATTATCTTTATAGGTTTGGAACTCATTGCAACAGATGTTTCCCCATATCCGTATTCCCCGTTCCCCAATTGTCCATAAAGATTATACCCCCACATATATAAGCTACCATCTTCTGTTATTGCTCCTACATGAGATGCCCCACAACAAACACTTTTCACATTATCCATTACCTTTATAGGCAAACTGCTACTTTTTATGTTTCCAGTTCCTAATACTCCATAATTGTTGCCTCCCCACATATATAAACTGCCATCTTCTGTTATTGCTCCTGTATAATTATCTCCGCAACTAACCATTTTTACATTATCCATTACTTTTATTGGCGTATTATTTATATCATGGTATGTTTTTACACCCAACTGACCATAATTATTTTCTCCCCACATATACAGACTTCCATCTTCCATAACTGCTGCACTATGATATTCTCCCAAACTAACCATTCTTACTTTTCCGGTATTATCATTATCATCTCCAAATCCATGTCCTCCTCCACCACCTCCGGCTCCGGTGTTAGCTTCTCTAAGTATAATTTTGTACTTCCTTGCTATTTCAATCCGAATATCCATACTTTCAGCAGCATATCCCGACTTTTCTATTTTAACCGTATATTTTCCCCCGCTCAGATATGTATTTACACTACCATTTTTATCAGTCTTCTGACAGCTATTACCCATCTGCACTACAGCATCTTTAATAGTCTTTCCATCTGTTCCGACTACAACAAATTCCACCTGGTATCTCTTGTTTGGACATTCTTTTCCTATGCCAAATTTATCCAAATCAGCCGAGTAATACCAATCCCAAAGTTTAATTTTTACTTCTGCTATGTCATATGTATATTTCCACTTCGAGAGTAATTCTACGCTAAAAGAAGCAGATGCTTTAAAATTAATATCTCCATCTATACACACTGCACACGCATGTTGCTCACTTTCACTTTTGTCCGACTCGTATAATGTAAGTTCCCCTTCTATTTCCACACCGACCCGTGTTTTCAACTTTGCATCAGCCACTTTTTCATTAATTATTTTTATCTCAGGATCAAAGCCCAATCCTAAAAATATTGATGCCTTTCCTTTTAACTCTGTTTTCACTTTTGGAGACGATGTTAAATCCTTTGTGCCACCATCACTGGATATTGACGCACCAATCTTACCTGTTAACTTTACTGTTACTTTAAGTTCTGCTTTACTCTCTACTATAAAGCTCAAATTACCTTGAAGTACTATGCCCAAAAAAGGCTCAAATTTGATTTTACCTAATTTGATAGGCAAATCAGCCTTATCTGAAATAGAAATACTTATATCTAATGAATAATCTACCTTCACTTCCATGTATCGATATGATTTCGTTAGGAAAAATTTAATAGAAGGTTCCAACTTAACTGCAATACTCCCTTCTACAGCTCCTTTTTTACCAAGCTCATATTCCAACTTTCTTGAAGCAGAAACTTCTCCGCTGACTTCCTCGGTCATTTCATAACCATTTCCATTTTCCTCTACATTTTCTGCCACATATTCTTCATCTCCGGTTACTACTTTTCCCGTATATTGAACTCCTGCATCACATTCTGTTGTATCTACCGTTGCATTCTCCACATCTGAACTTCCGTCAATCTTAACATAGGAAAACACTTCCTCCATACTGGCTTCACTACCAAAAATTGTTACCGTTGTCCCCTCAATCTCAACATGAGCAACTTTAATAATAGTAACTTCATCTCCTGCCTCATATACAAAGATATCTCCTGCTGATAAAGATGTCACATTTGAATCTGCATTTTCCACTATATATTTCTGATTATTTTCATCAATAGTCGTAAATTGATTACTTACACTATTTTCTTCTACTACAATAGTAGTGTCTTCGTATACTGCAAAATTGTTATCTTTTGACTCATCAAAGTTTAATACCCGGTCTTCCGCAAAATCATCTGTTGTTTTTGCAAAAAACTCCTGCATTTCTCTCGTATAATTAGGAGATTCATATGCCTGACATAAAGGTCTGCACGTATTCGTGTCCACTAAAAATCCGCGCAGTAAAAAATACGCTGGCATATTTTCATTTGAAGTATCTATTGAAACCGAAATATTCTCGCTTCCTGCACTGATTTCCTGCGTTCCGACAGCAATCATTTTTTTCCCTGATTCATCATAGACTGCCACAATAAGTGAGCAATCCTCTAAAGCTTCTAAATTAACAGTTGCTTCTTTTCCATTCATCTCAATAGCAAATATATTGTAGCCATTGTTTTCCTGCTGCTCATATGTTTTTTCTTCCAGCGCTTCAGCAAACATTCTACCAAAAGAATCTGTTCCTTCCACTTCCAGATCATTCTCACTGATTCCGATTTGATTTCTGTCAACTTGTTCTCCTGATATTTCATTTTCACTGACAGTCTCCGCCAATACAGAAATACTCCCCGAACCAAAGGTTAAAACCACAATCAACATAAATGCCAATATACGTGTACAAATTTTCTTCATCCGTGTTCCCTCACAATAGTTTTTAAACTTTATCTTTCTAACTCACATTTTTACAATATTGAACCCAGTCCTACAGTCCATAGCTTCTCATAATCCTTGAAAACTCAACCGACCTTGAAAACCCCTCTAAGACCTGCTCCCTGCTCATGCCACCATTCAGTTTATTCAGCCAATACCTTTTTCCTTCTTTATCGGAAGCACGATCCATAAATGTCTCATAAAGAGTCTCCACATATTCCGCATTACTCAGGTTTCGATTAATAAATTCCCGTGAAAGGAAAAAACTCTTTGCTACATCTTCGGGACTCATACTTCCGGTATTAATACGGTTTGTCCAATCTTCTACGCCTAATGTTTCACCATTTCTGTTCAGCACTTTTGTATACATCCTGAGGACAAAATTTCTCACGCCGATTCTGTATATGCTGGAACCGTTTTTCTGCATTGTTCCACGTGCAATTCCAAAGCGGTCGCATAAATTGCTAAACTCTGCTGAATTTACAAAGCCGCTCAAAACCTCTTCTCTGCTCATTCCCGCATTTAATTTGGACAACCAATCACTTTTTCCCTGTGCATCTGCCGGGCGGTCAAAAAACGTCTTATACAAAACGTCCAAAAAGTCACTATTATTTAAATTCCTGTTTTTAAATTCAGGACTTCCTATAAACCCCTGTGCAATCCCTGCACCGTCGATCTGACCGGAATTTAGACGATTACACCAGTCTGACAAACCTGCAGATTCCGCATTTCTTCCCAATGCAACCGTATACATACGGGAAACAAAGTTTGCTGAAGCTCCGTTTCCTCCTGTCATCTGACCGTTTCCGGATGAAGCAGAAGTTGTACTTCCTCCCAAATTACCTATATTTTCATCATTCTTATTTTCAACAGTTCTCTTTACAAAAAATCTTTGTGCGCATCCATTTACAATGTTCCACATCATAACATTTGTTCCTTCTACCGCACTCGTATAATACAGACTCATACCGCATCCTAAACTATTTTTAGGCAAAAAATAATACCCTTCTTCCTCATTTCCGTAAAGATACCATCTTTGATTATCGCCACCATGATAAGGAGCCGATGCAATATTTGTTTCATTTACTGCCCCTCCCCAACAATCCAACGCAGAACCGTTCTGCATAGCTAAAATTCTGTAACTGCCATCTTCCAAAAGTGTAAAATGCCATTTTTGTCCTATAGCTCCTGTATATTTTCTGCCTGTAACATTAGAATTCATATCCTGCGTAATATAACTTCCTGTTGCTGCATTTTGAATACCCGCTTCAAAATCCGCCCCGATATTTTGATAATTCCCCAGCAGACAAACAACCGTTGCCACCGTTGCCGATGAATAATTTCCCGATGAATCATAAGCATAGATATGAGTAATATAATTATAAATCTCATAATTGTGCGCGCTTCGCTGAACCCTGTATGTATATCTTGTTCCTGACTGACTCCCTCTCGCCGCCGGGTCTGTCGTCCAGTCATGAATAATGTCATCCTGACCGTTAATCATTGTCCAGGTTGGAAACTGCACCCGCGATATAGGACAGCCATCAGTTACCGTGCAACTGACAGTATACCCGTCTACTCCAATATCCGTTACTGTGATGTCAGATATAACAGGCGGCGTTAAATCAATATATTCCCTTAAGCCATAGCTTACCTTGTTCCCATTTTTATCCCATACATAAATATGAGTATTGTACCAGCCTTCTTCATTATTGTGTTCGGAAATATTGACTCTGAAACTAACTGCTCTGTAAGTCTCTGTCCCGACGGAATCCCCGCCTCTCCAAAATATATCATCCTGACCGTTTTTATCCGTCCATGTAGGGAATTCCACTTTCTCTATGCCGCTGTCATCTGTTACTATGCAATTAACTGTATATCCGGTATTATCGTGATCTGTTACGGTTACGTTGCTGATAACCGGAGATGTTGTATCTCCTGTTTGGGATCTGCTTATTGCATAAACTCTATAACGTGTAAAAGTTGCTTTTGACATAGAATCGTACGTTCCTGTATAAGTATGTACAGTTGCAGGATTCGAAGACCAGGAAGACCAGGAATCCAATAATACCGGAGTGCCCTGACTTATTGATACACTTCTTCCAATATACGCTGTATGTGAACTTGACGACAAAATAACATAATAACCCGCATTAATATAATTCATAATGTTAGCTTTATCAGTAGCGGTGTTTCCTGTCAAAGTATTATTTGCAACCAATGTGCATGTCCCCCCATTATTAGATACCCATCTTGAAATTGCACCGCCAAACGTCCCTAATTCTGTAACATTTGATGTGCTCTGAAAAAAGCCGTTATTGATTCCCCAATTAAGAAAATTATCAGGGTTACCAAAATTACCATAACCGGCCTCATAAAGTAATTTTGCAAATGCTGTAACGCGGCATCCACCAGACCGCATTCCTGCATATTTAGATGCCCCCTGACTCCAGTATTGCCATGCCGCTGTATACTTGTCTGCATTAGAGGATGTATTGGCAGATATTTTTCCGACACCTCCCCCAATAGTAACTGTTCCTTCTTCAATTAAAATTGTGTCATTGTCATTTTCTTCTGTTCCTTTATCCGTTTGATTGATTTCCTTTTCCATAGAATCATACCAAACTGTTTGATTCCCTTCTAAATCATTTTCACTGACAGTTTCCGCAAGTACTCGAATACTGCCCAAATTCATAATTAAAAAAGCTAAAAGTATTAAAGCTGCAATTTTCAAATAACTTTTTTTCATTACGCATTCCCTCCCATAAAACTTCTAATTCCCAAATTCCAATAATTCCCAATTATTATTTTTTACTAATATACCTACTTCTAAAATCACAATCAATACATTTTGCATTTTTGGTATCTGGTATCGCAAAAATGGTTGTTGGCAATAAAAAAACACCTCTGAATATCACTTCAAAGATGTTTTTCTTTAAATATTTTTTCTGTATGTTCTATTCTGTTTTTTACCAAATTATTGACACATTAAATGCCATATTCCTTACACAATGTACTGCGGTAAATATCATCTTCGAAAGCTCTTCTTAAATCCTCCGTACGCTCATCATCCAGTAGACATTTATACAGTACCGTTATGCGATGCTCTCCTTACCACCTCCGCCTTCTGCTCCATGAGAAAATCCTCCTAAATACTGTATTCCTCATACAGTTTACTGCAGTATATATTGTCTTCAATAGCTTTCTCCCAATCCTCCATACGATTATCCTTGAGGAGACATTTATAGAGTACTGTTATTCGATGCTTTTCCTCTTCCCTGCCTTCCTGTCTTCCCTCTTCTCTTCCAAGCTCCCGCTCGTCTGCCCTGATGATCGCCATTTCTCTTTCTTCGTCAAATTCGTAAATGCTCATCCTGACTACCTCCAGTTTCTGTTCTAAGAAACATCAAATACCATATTCTTTGCATAGTATACTGCGATAAGTATCATCTTCAAAAGCCCTTCTTAAATCCTCCGTACGCTCATCTTCCAACAGACATTTGTACAGTACCGTTATGCGGCGTTCGCCCTCCGTCCTGCCTTCCACTTTACCTTCTTCTCTGCCCTCTACTCTTCCTTCTTCTCTTCCAAGCTCCCTTTCATCTGCCCTGATAATCGCCATTTCCCTCTCTTCGTCAAATTCGTAAATGCTCATACTTACCACCTCCGCCTTCTGCTCCATAAGGAAGTCCCTTAGGATATTGTCCCTGATACATTCTTCTACCGCATTTATGACCGCATCCTTCAGCTCCATTTCCTTACCATACTTCCGTACCTTATCTATATACTGCATATACTGCTTTAATTCCGGGCATCTTTCTTTCAGTTCCTCATTCATCCCGGAATTAATATTTAATACCTTTACTTTTAATTCTAACGAAGGCTCATCCGTCGGTATCATATAACTGTCCGACAGTTTCATCTCCATCTGTTCCGGCAGCACCTTTACTCCGTTATAAAACACCACAAAATTCGGATTTGGCATAACGGTCCTTTTATTGCTGTAAATACTCTTATTCATAAATTCTTTCTGCCAGACATCCGCAATATAAAACAGATCTCTAAGCGGCATATTCACAGGCACCGTAGATTGATGTTCATACAGATTCACACAACTTGCAAACACAAAGGACAGATCATTTTTTACATTCATAAATACAGCATTTTCCAGTGTATTGAACTGTAAAGACAAAGCATCCTTATAATCTGTTCCGTTAACACCGTTATATAAAGATAACGCCCTCTCCTCTTTTCCAAACAGCATACGGAACACCGTATCCTTGTATTTCTTCTGTACACATTTTTCTTCTTTCATCAGTAACCTCCTTACGCAGGAGTTACCCATCCATTTTCTTTTTCCTGAAACTCCCGCTTTCAAAATGTATTTGTTGGATTTTAAAAGCATTGATTTCAAGACGCCTTCCGGCAGAAAATAGAATGCACTAAGATAAGTGCAAAAAGAATGTTAGAAATATATGCTTTTACAAAATACTACCATTTGGTTCATCGAATGTCAATATATATTTTTTCGTTAATTTATCGATCATACCGCTTACACTCCACCCGGATTTCTCTTTGCCCAAAAGGCCGCAGGGAATCACAATGGCACGCCTCTTTGGGAAAACCTTTCTGTTTTTCATAATCTATATTGCAAATCGAAATTTTTCTTACAGTCCGCATGGTCCCAAGGGGTAACAGCCCCGGATGGGCTGTTAAGCGTTTTTGCGGCATGGATGCCGCATTGACGCGCCCCCGCAAACTGCCTGTAACTCCCGCGCGGACTGTTAGAAAAATTCGATTTACAATAGGATTATAAAAAACAGAAAGGCTTTTCCCAAAGAGGCGTGCCATTGTGATTCCCTGCCGGCCACCCGCTGTTATTCATCAACACAAAATCAAATATTCGTCCTGACCAGCTTAGGCATATACCCGTTCTCCTTCAACGCCTCCATGATCTGCCCCTTATGCTCCGTCCCAAAGGCCTCCATGGTAATCCTAAGCTCCACAGCCGCATTCCTGTTGGTAGAAACAAACTGATTATGCTCTAACTTAATAACGTTACCGCTGGCCTCTGCAATGATCCCCGAAACCCTGCAAAGCTCTCCCGGCTTATCGGGAAGCAGCACGGAAACCGTAAAAATCCTGTCCCTGAAGATAAGTCCCTGCTGAACCACGGAAGACATGGTTATGACATCCATATTTCCGCCGCTCAAAATAGAAACGATTTTCTTATTCTTAATATCTAAATGTTTCAACGCCGCAACCGTCAAAAGGCCGGAATTCTCCACGATCATCTTATGGTTTTCCACCATATCCAGGAAAGCCACCACCAGCTCTTCATCTTCTACCGTAATAATATCATCCAGATTTTTCTGAAGATAAGGGAAAATATTGCTTCCCGGCGTTTTAACCGCCGTACCGTCCGCAATGGTGTTTACCGAAGGGAGAGTTACCACCTTTCCTTCTTTTAAGGATTCCTGTAAGCAGTTGGCCCCCGCAGGCTCCACGCCGATTACTTTGATCTTGGGATTCAAAAGCTTTGCCAGGGTGGAAACGCCTGTAGCAAGCCCGCCGCCGCCGATGGGCACTAAAATGTAATCCACCAAAGGCAGTTCCTTTACAATTTCCATGGCAATGCTGCCCTGCCCCGTAGCGACAGCCGGATCGTCAAAGGGATGGATAAAAGTATAGCCATGCTCCTTAGCCAGTTCTAACGCTTTATCACACGCCTCGTCATACACATTTCCGTAAAGGACCACTTCCGCCCCATAGCTCTTAGTCCTGTTTACCTTAATGAGCGGAGTTGTGGTGGGCATAACGATAACCGCCTTTGTCCCGTAGCATTTCGCCGCATAAGCAACGCCCTGGGCATGATTGCCGGCTGAAGCGGTAATAATTCCTTTTTTCCTCTCTTCGTCGCTTAAGGTGCTCATTTTATAATAAGCCCCCCTTACCTTGTAAGCCCCGGTAAACTGCATGTTTTCCGGTTTCAGGTAAACCTTGTTGCCGGTCTGGCTGCTTAAATACTCGCTGTAGACCAGTTCCGTAGGAAGTGTCACTTCCTTTACCTTTTCCGAAGCCTCTTCAAATCTCTCCAACGTCAACATTTCACTGCTCATTTTATCCCTTCTTCCTGCTCCCTAAGCCTCGGGAGCCACATCAAACAATGCGTTTACAAACTGATCCGCATCAAATTTCTGTAAATCTTCAATACTTTCTCCTACGCCGATATATTTGACCGGTATGTTAAGTTCCGACTGGATCGCCACGGCGATACCGCCCTTTGCAGTCCCGTCTAACTTGGTCAGGATGATCCCCGTCAGGTCCGCTACCTGGGCAAATTCTCTTGCCTGGTTTAGCGCATTCTGCCCCGTAGTCCCGTCTAAGACCACCAGGTTTTCCCGATGAGCGTCCGGAAATTCCCTGTCAATGATCCGGTTGATCTTCTTTAATTCTTCCATTAAATTTTTCTTATTATGCAGCCTTCCGGCCGTATCGCACAAAAGTACGTCCACATGCCTTGCCTTTGCCGCGCTGACCGCATCATAAATAACGCTTGCAGGGTCTGCGCCCTCGCTGCCGGAAATAATATCCACGCCGGCTCTGTGGGACCATTCCTCTAACTGTTCGATGGCCGCCGCACGGAAGGTATCCGCCGCCGCCAAAAGCACCTTTCGGCCCTTATCCTTGAGCTTCCCCGCAAGCTTTCCTACAGAGGTTGTCTTTCCCACGCCGTTGACGCCGATCACTAACACCACAGACTGCTCCGTTTCAAAATCATAGGCGGTTTCCTCCACCCGCATCTGCTCCTTAATGCCGTCGATCAAAAGCTGCTTGCACTCCGACGGCTCCTTGATATGCTGCTCCTTGACCTGTTCCTTCAGCCGCTCCACGATCTTTGTGGTGGCATTCACGCCGATGTCCCCCATGATCAGGATTTCTTCCAGTTCCTCATAAAAATCCTCGTCAATATTGGAAAACCCGGAAAACACATTATCAATGCCCCGTACAATATTATTTCTCGTTTTGGCCAGTCCCGCTTTCAGCCTGCCAAAAAACCCTAACTTTTCTTCTTCCATAGACCCTCCTTAAAACGATTTACTTAATATCCTTGTCTATGAGGTCCACGCTGACCAGTGTGGAAACTCCCTTCTCCTGCATGGTAATACCGTAAAGCCTGTCCGCCTTTTCCATTGTACCACGCCTGTGCGTAATGACAATAAACTGGGTATGTTTTGTCAGCTTATGTAAATAATTTGCAAACCGCCCTACGTTGGATTCATCTAACGCTGCTTCGATCTCATCTAAAAGACAGAAGGGAGAGGGTTTTAAATTCTGGATGGCAAATAACAGAGCGATTGCCGTCAAAGCCTTTTCCCCACCGGATAACTGCATCATATTCTGCAGCTTCTTTCCCGGCGGCTGGGCGATGATGCGGATGCCCGCTTCCAGAATATCTTCCTCCTCAATTAACTCCAAAGTACCCTTTCCGCCGCCGAAAAGCTCCTTGAATACTTTGTCGAATTCCTTGGTTATCTCTGCAAATTTCTCTTCAAACTGCTTCCTCATGGCGGTATCCAATTCCTCGATAATGCCTAAAAGCTGTTTCTCCGCCTCGACCAGATCGTCATACTGCCCCTTTAAGAAGGTATAACGCTCCATGACGCTTTTATAATCCTCAATGGCATTGACGTTGACGTCTCCCAGACGTTTGATAGCGTCTTTGATGGCCGCCGCATCCCTTTTCATGACCGTTAAGTCATTCATTTCCTCATTCCGCAGGGCCGCCGCATCAGAAAGCGTGATCTCATATTCATTCCACATATAATTGATCTTTGTCTCAATGGACTCTTCCAGCCTCTCCTTCTGGGCGTTAAGGCGGTATACCTCTTTATCCAGTGCAGTCATGCGCTCCGATAAGGACTCCCTGTCCGTAAAGAAGTTTTTCTGTTTTGCAGAAAGCTCCTCTCTTCTCTTTGTATTATTTTGAAGCTTTTCTTCATTTTCATTCTGACTGTCATAGGAAGCCGCAATTGTTTTCTCAAGCTCTGCAATATCCGCCTTTTTCTGCTCGATATCATTTACGGTGCTTTCCATGCCGGAATCGATTTCGGAAAGTTCTTCCTCATATCTGCCCCGCTCCGAAAGAATACGGTCCAGATTCTGCTGTTCAAAGGACTGCTTCTGGATGATCTTTTCCATTTCCACATCCAGTTCCCCATTCCGTACAGCCTGTTCCCCTTCTTTCATCCTGACGGCATCCAGCTCCTCCTGGAATCCTGCAATCTCTTCCTGGACATTCTTTTCCATCTGCTCGGAATCGGAAAGCTCCTTGGCGGCATCCTCCTTGCCTTTGGCAATTTCCGAAAGCTGTCCTTCGATCTCTTCCTGCTCTTCCTTTAACTGTGAATAGCCCTTTCCTGTTTCGTTTCTCTTTTCCTCCGCCTGGATCACATTGAGGCGGGCGGTGTTCTGTGCGATAAAACGTTCCTGCAGAGTAGCCTTTACTTCCTCTAAATCGCGCCTTACCTGCATCCTCTCGCTCTTTGTCTTTTCAATGTCATCTAACAGTGCATCAATTTCTTTTAAGTAATTCTTTACCTTTGCAGAAAGCTCGTCCATTTCACGGCGTCTGCCCAATAGGTTGCTGGAATTTTTGAAAGCGCCGCCGCTGATGGCTCCGCCGGGCACAAGCAGTTCGCCTTCTACGGTAACCATACGGATGCCGTAATCAAATTTCCTGGCGATCTTAACCGCATTGTCCACATTGTCCACAACGACAATGCGCCCTAACATGGCCTTTGCCACGTTGCGGTATTCCTTCTTTGTATGAACAAGCTCATCCGCCATGCCGATCACGCCTTTTTCTTTTAAAACCTCGGGAGTCTTAAATTCCTGGGGTCTGGTAATGCTTGTCAGCGGCAGAAAAGTGGCGCGCCCGAATTTATTTCTCTTTAAGAAGGAAATCATCTTTTTAGCGGTTTCCTCATCATCGGTCACAATATTCTGGATATTACCGCCAAGGGCCGTCTCAATGGCGGTCTCATTCTTTTCCTCCACCTTGATGATATCCGCAACAACGCCGATGATCCCCTTGTTTTCTTCCTTCTGCTCCATGACCTTGCGGATACTGTTGCCGTAACCGTCGTAACGCTCCGTTAAATTGCTGATGGCGTCCAGCTTGGATTTTGCCTGATGATAAAGCACCTGGATGTCCCGAAGCTTCTGGTCCTTAGCGGAAAGCTCGTCCGTGATCTCATGGTTTCTTTCCTCCAAAGCGCTCTGCTTTTCATTTAAGCCGGTAATCTCTTCGTTAATGGACTCAAATTCGCCCTGTAATTTTAAAATAGTCTCTTCATGCTTCGCCTCGTCGGATTTGGCGCGAAGGAGCCTGGAATTCAGCTCCGCCTTTCGAATCTGAATCTGTTCCAATCTCGTATCAAAGCTGCTGATGCGGGATTTGATGCCCGCCCGGTCATTTAACGCCTGGATAATGGAATTTTTGCCGGCTTCGATCTGTCCGTTCAATTCCTCCATGCGTTTTTGCAGAGCTTCCAGCGCAGCCTGGGCCTCTGCCTTCTTTTCTTCCATCTGGGAAAGGGCGTCGTCGAACTGCTTTTTGCCTGCAAGAATTTCTTCCTTTTCCTTATCCTTTCCTGCAATCTGCTCCTGCAAAGAAGCCTGTCTTACTTTTAAGTGCTCTTCATTGCCCGTTGCGGATAAGATCTGCTCCTTTAAAACATTGATCTGTCCTTCCAGCTTGCCCCGCATCACATTGGTATCGGAAAGAGCCATGCGCTCCTCTTCTATATTGCGCTCCAGTTCTTCCAGTTCCCCTGCTATTTTATCATATTCGGACTTGATGTTCTCATATTCCTTTGTGGTATTTTCCAGGTCTTCGGATGCAACGGTAAACTTTTCCTTCACATCCTCAAACTGCTCCTTCAAGCGGGCATTCTCCAGTAAAAACATATTCACATCCAGAGTCTTTAATTCCTCTTTCTGCTTTAAATATATTTTCGCCTTTTCCGACTGCTTCTCCAAAGGCCCGATCTGCTTTTCCAGTTCCGCCAGAATATCGTTGATACGGACCATGTTGGCCTTCTCATCCTCCAGCTTTTTCTGTGCGGTCACTTTTCTTCTTTTAAATTTTACAATGCCTGCCGCTTCGTCAAAAAGCTCCCTGCGCTCTTCGGGCTTGCCGCTTAGGATCTTGTCGATCTGGCCCTGTCCGATAATGGAATAGCCCTCTTTACCGATACCCGTATCGTAAAACAGTTCATTGACATCCTTCAATCTGCAGGGCGCGCCGTTTATCAGGTATTCACTTTCCCCGGAACGGTAGATCCGTCTGGCAACCGTTACCTCTTCAAAATCAATGGCCAGGGAATGGTCGCTGTTATCTAAGGTTATGGCAACGTAGGCATAGCCTAAAGGCTTGCGGTTTTCCGTACCGGAAAAAATAACGTCCTGCATACTGGCTCCGCGAAGCTGCTTGATGCGCTGTTCGCCCAAAACCCAGCGTACCGCATCGGCAACATTGCTCTTACCGCTTCCGTTAGGGCCCACGATTCCCGTGATGCCCTGATGGAACTGAAATACGATCTTATTTGCAAAGGATTTAAATCCATGAACTTCAATACTTTTTAAATACATACCTTACCCCTCATTGCCCTTCTTACATTTCATAAGGGCTTCGTAGGCCGCGCTCTGCTGGGCCGCCTTTTTGCTTTTTCCCTTACCCGCTCCGATGACCTCTCCGTTTAATAACGCCTCCATGACAAAGACCTTTTCGTGCTCCGGTCCCTCTTCTCCCACAGACCTGTAAGTCAGTTCTCCTGCCTTTTCTTCCTGCAGATACTCCTGCAAAACAGATTTCGCATCAAAAAAAAGCCTTTTATGATCCAGATCATTTAATACAAAGCGGTATATAAAATGCTTTGCCTCCCTCATGCCGGAATCCAGATAAATAGCGCCGATAACAGCCTCTACCACATCGGCGATAATGGAATCCCTTTCCCTGCCGCCGTTTTGTTCCTCGCCTTTTCCCAGAACCAGATATTTCCCCAAATTCAGTTCCCTTGCAGTAATGGCAAGGGCCTGCTCACAAACGGCCGCCGCACGCATCTTGGTAAGATTTCCTTCCGTCTCATCGGGATAGGTGCGGTAAAAATAATCGCTGCTGACCAGTTCTAAAACCGCATCCCCCAAAAATTCGATCCGCTCATAATTTTTCCATTTCTTGATCTTCTGTTCGTTGGAAAAAGAGCTGTGGGTCAGCGCCTGACGCAGCAGCGCCTCATTTTTAAAACTATATCCTATTTTCTGTTCCAGTTCTTCCATTGATTCCATTTTATAACCTTTACTTCTTTCATAGCATGATACGCAGTGCGCATTGTTTTGCGGCACCGCTCATTGCTTTGCACGTGCAATGAAAAAGCCCCTGACGGGCTTTTTATTTCTTTTTTGCATGTTTAATATAGGATACCGCTTCGGAAACATTTTTAATCTTTTCAACCTTCTTTGGCTCTAATTCAATTTCAAAGGTTTCTTCCATTTGCAGAACAACCTGATACATATCCAAAGAATCCGCACCCAAATCCTCCGCAAATGTGCTGTCCATGGTTATCTCATCCGGGGCAACCCCCAGTATCTTAACCAGAATGTCGCGTAAAACTTCAAATTCCACTAAATGACTTCCTTCCTATTCGCTTACGGGAACGATTCTTTCTTTTATCTTCTCGTTAATTTTCTGTTCCTTAAATGTAGCGCACTGGAAAATACAGTTTTTAATTACCACCGCCTTTGAATTGCCATGGGTCTTGACAACCAGGCCGTTTAATCCCAAAAGCGGGGCTCCGCCGTATTTATCCACATCAAATTCGCCTAAAGTTTTCTTCAATGCGGGTTTGATAAGGAGAGCGCCTATTTTTGTACGCAGGTTTTCCATCAGGCTGCCCTTGATCTTGTTGATCAAAACAGCTCCCACTCCCTCATAGGTCTTTAAGATGGCGTTGCCTACAAAAGCCTCGCAGACTACTACATCCGCCATACCCATGGGAATATCTCTCGCCTCGATATTACCGATAAAGTTAATGTCGGGGCAGCTCCTTAAAAGGGGATGGGTTTCTTTTACCAGGGCATTTCCCTTTTCCTCTTCCGCCCCATTGCTCACAAGCGCCACACGGGGATTCTTAATTCCCATAACGCTTTCCATATAGATAGAACCCATTTTTGCAAACTGTAATAAATGGGAAGCTCTCGCATCCACATTTGCTCCGCAGTCGATCAAAAGGGCCGCTCCCGTGGCTGTAGGAATCAAAGGCGCTAAGGGCGCTCTTTCCACTCCTTTGATCCTTCCGACCAAAACCGTACCGCCTACTAATACCGCACCTGTGCTGCCTGCCGAAACAAAAGCGTCCGTTACGCCTTCCTTGGTCATGGCCATTCCCTTTACAATGGAGGAATCCTTCTTTTTGCGGATGGCATTTACGGGAGCTTCCGCCATTTCAATGACATCCTCCGTATGTATGACCTCTATCCTGCTTTCATCATAGGTATATTTTGCAAGTTCCGCCTTTACCATATCTTCTTTCCCAAGCAAATACACCTTAACATTATCTCTTTCGTTGACAGCTTCCACCGCACCCTTTACTATTTCTGCCGGCGCATTGTCTCCGCCCATCGCATCCAGTGCAACATTTACCATTTCTCCCATAATCATCCGACCTCCATACCTTTATAAATATACTAAAAGAAGGGGGAAAAGTCAACAAATGTCCACCGGAACCCTGCCTTCCCCGATCAGTTCCAGCATAACGGCAACAATATCCGGATCAAACTGGGTGCCCGCATTATTTTTCAGTTCTTCTATGATCGTAGCTTCATCCAGATCTTTCCTGTAACATCTTGTGCTGGACATGGCATCATAAGAATCCGCCACACAGATGATCCTGGCAAAAAACGGGATCTCCTCCCCTTTTAAGCCTTCATTATAGCCCTTTCCGTCATATCGCTCATGATGATAACGCGCTCCTTCACTGATTCCGGGCAAAGAGGTAAAATCCTTTAAGATCTCTCCGCCGATGGCGGGATGGCTCATAATGACCTTCCTTTCTTCCTCTGTCAGCTTACCGGGCTTATTTAAGATCTCATCGGAAATTCCGATTTTGCCGATATCATGCATCAATGCGATATAATAAAGCCGTTCCTGCTCTTCTTTTGACAGCTTCAGCTTTTTTGCAAGCTCCCTGGAATATACCGCCACCCTCTGGGAATGTCCGTTGGTATATTTATCCTTTGCGTCAATGGTATTGGCAAAAGTGTTCAAGGACTGATTGATGATATTCCTGTACTCCGCCTGCCTCTGTTTCAGACGCAGGGTCTTTAAACGGATGCCTATCCATACGATAAAGGCCACCAGAGCCACTCCAAAAACGGCCGCCAGGATCCAGAACCATGTATGCTCCCACAACCTGTAATCCTTATGGACGATGACGCTGTAAGAAGTTAATACGCTCTCCCCGTCCTCTGCCATGACCTCCGCCACAAATTCATAATCGCCCCCGGAGAGATTTGTATAGCTGGCGCTCATGGGCTGGGCGTTCGTAATGCTGTGGGTTTCCTCATCAAATCCCTTTAACCGGTATCTTACGTTTATCTCCCTTCCCGAATAAGACAAGGCGGCAAACTGAAAAGTCAGACGGGTAGCATTCCCGTTTATATCAATGTTCTCAGGCATTTCATAAACTTCTCCGTCCACCTCGATCTGATTCATGACCAGATACACGCTTTTCTCTTCCCTTTCCAGCTGCGCCATATCCAGTACGGATACTCCGTTATCAGTGCATAGATAAAACAGACCTTTTTCTTCCACATTCCAGTCATTGGCATTTAAGGTTCCCGTCAGACCGCTGGAAACGCCGATTATCTTAACTGCCGTTTCTTCGCCGGCAAGCAGCTGTTCTTTATCCAGTACATTGATTCCGTTGCTCTGCATCAGCCACAGTTCCCCGCCGTTTATGTACAAATCAAAGATACTGCCCGGGCTCCTCTCATAATTCGAAAGCTCCCGAAAACTTTCAAAATCCCAGTAATAAAGCCCGTTCCCTGCGCTGATAAACATTCCCTTTCCGTCTTCATCCGGCAGCATGCGCAGCACCACTCCTGCTTCGAGACCTTCATCAAACCCGTAATGCGTGACTTTACCGTCCTTGATGGCATAAAATCCCTGTCCGTCGCTTCCTGCATACAGCGTGCCGTCCTCTCCTTCGCACAGGCACAGGATAATGGGATAAGATAATCCGTCCTTTTCCGTATAAGTTTTTACCACCTGGCGGTTTTTTAAAACAGACACCCCGCCCTGGCTGGCCACCGCGATACTGCCGTCAGAACATTCCAAAACCATTCTGATCTGATCGTTGGATAAGCCTTCCTCCTGTGTGAAAGACGAAATCCTTCCTGTTTCCGGCTCATATAACAGAAGTCCGTACTGATAATAGGTTCCGATCCAGATATTACCGCTGCTGTCGCAGAGAATATTCCGGATCCTGATCCCTTTAAGCATTTCCGTCAGCTCATTTTCCACAGGTTTAAACCTCTGATCCAGGATAACCAGTCCCCCATCCGTTCCCAGATAATATTGATTTTTGCAGACTGCTACCGTATTAATAGCCGTTTCGGATATGCCAGCCACATCGTTTGCATTGTAATAAACGCCCCTTACCAGATGAATGACCCCGTATCCGGTGGAAGCAAGCCAGATATTTCCCTCATAATCGAATGCAATCGTATTTACCGCCGTTACGTGTTTTGCCGAAACCGGGTGCCAGTCATAATCTTTATCCAGATATCCCGTGCCGTTTAATGCGGCAACCCATATATTTCCTTCGGCATCCTGAACAATGTTATTTGCAGTGGAAACCTCTCCCGTCCTGTATTTATGAAAATTAAAAGAATCCTTTTTATACTCCTTATTTAAAAACTCCACCCGATAGACCATATTTTCGCTGGTGCCCAGGTACAGGCTTCCGTCCTTTAACGTCCCGGCGCAATACAGATCGGCTTCCAACACATCGGAATGAAAGGTATAAACCAATTCGCCTGCTGGATCAAGGAGCAGAGCCGTTCCGTCGTCAATACATGCCCAGAGAATATCGTTTTCATCCACAGCCAGGCTGTAGACCGTCATACCGCAGGCCCCGTCATTGACAACCGAAAGCCTGTTGTCCTTTATCTCCGCCAGGCCGGAGGTGGTTCCTACGTAAATATTTCCCGCGGAATCCTCTGCAAAGGAGCGGACAGACAGAAAATCCTGCCCGTTCTCATATTCGCAATGGATAAACTCCTGGTTTTCATAAAGATAGACGCCCCTGTCATTGGTGCCGATCCACAGACGGCCTTCATGGTCCTCATAAAGCGCGCGGATGCTGGAAGAGGGAATGGCGTTTTCCGTGGAATAATTGCGGAAGGTGGTTCCGTCATAGCGGATAAGCCCTCCATAGCTTCCGATCCATACATAGCCGTCCCTTGTCTGCAAAACCGTATTGGCCTCTCCTGTAGGAAGGCCGTTAGTTTCATTGTATTCGTATATGATCCAGTTTTGCAGGCTGGAGCCTTCTTCTGCATATACACAATTGGAATTCACAAAAATTAAAGTTAAAAAAAGTACAATCGTACAAATAATACTGGTTGCTCTTTTCATCTTTTTTCTCCTGGTCTTCTTTTTATATCTTATACATCGGCAAATTATGCATATTAAACCACTTCTTTTTATTATAAAAGAAAGTGTGTAAGTTATCAATAACCAACACACTTTCCTTTATCTTTTACATACTCTCTGCAATTTTAACCACTTGTTCGTTTTCCGTATCCGACATAGTTATATTAACAAAGATACAACTTAATGTTTTCTCTCCGCCTCCGGAATATTCATAAACAGGCGAAGCCTTACGGAAAAATTCTCCCATATACTGTTCATTAAAAATTCCGACTCTGGAAACTTCATAATTTGCCGCTTCTGTTTCCTGAAAGCTGTCACTTCCGTCAGTACCCATTTCCATACTCGTCTCATAAGTGGCTCTAATATAAATCTCTTCTCCATTTTCGTTTTTATAGGTAATGTCAAAACCATCTATCTGGGTTAAGACATCATCGGGAAGAATATATTCATATTCAACATTCCCGTCTGCGCCCTCCTTCTCCTCCGCCGTTAATCCGTCCAGCATCTCTTTCGTCAGATAGTAAGATAAGTTTGCACTTTCAAACGTATATCCCTCCGGTATATAGGAAGGCATCTTCAACTCACTCTCCGCCTTCTTTAATAAATCCTCCAATTCAGCTTCATCGGAGACAGGATAATCATTCGTAGTGGTCCGGAATCCATTTTCTGTTTTTGCGTAAGTATAGACATTCCAATTACTTTCTTCCAAAATCCGTCCACTGTCCGCATCGGCAGAAGTCTTACCACATGCGCATAATAAGAGACTTAAAACAATCATTAGTACTACCGTTTTCTTCATAAGCATTTCCCTCCAAATTATCCGGCTTGTATAGCGTTTTTCAACATTTGTGGTCAACGTTAATTTTACCTCCGCATAGAAACAGATATGAAAAGGCCATCGGCATACTGCCGACAGCCTTTATCCCGCATATTTTATTAATCTACGCTGATGATCTCTCTCTTATTGTATGCGCCACAAGCCTTGCAGACTCTGTGAGGCATCATCAAAGCGCCGCACTTGCTGCACTTTACCAAAGTGGGAGCACTCATCTTCCAATTTGCTCTTCTCTTATCTCTTCTACCTTTAGAAGATTTATTTTTAGGACAGATAGACATCGTTACACCTCCTTATTCGCGTTAAAGATATCTTTTATTACTGCCATTCTGGGGTCGGGAATAAAAGTATCGCATCCGCAGTCCCCCTGGTTTAAATCTTTACCGCATTTTGCACAAATGCCTTTGCAATCCTCTTTGCACAAGATTTTACCTGGCCAGTTTATCAATATTTCATTGCCGATCAACACCTCAGTATCCAGCTGATATCCCTTTAAATACGGACATTCATCGGCATCGGCAGGATTTTCGATCTGCTCTGTCCCGATAACTTCATCAATACAAATGGGAACGGTAATATCCACAGGCCCAAGACAGCGGTCACACCTTGTCCGAAACTGCAAACTGCCTTTTCCGGTCACGCTCATCTCGCCTTTCCCCCGATTGCTTAAGGTCAATATCACAGGGCCGTTTTGCAGCACCTTGAATTGTCCCTGGTCCGACCGAAAGAAACCGGACTCATAAACAACGGAGATTTCTTCTGTTTTACCTTCATTTGATAAGATGTCTGTCAGGTTCAGTAACATTTCATACTCCTATCCACACTCAAACGATTATACATAACTTAATGGTATTTGTCAATAATCATAAAAGCTTTTTGATTACATTTTCTTTCTCTTGTGATATACTATGCTTACGAAATTTTATTTTGGAGAACAGCTTTATGTCAAATTTTCAATCCGAAAAATCCAGGCCCATGCGCCTTTTATTACCTGCGGCAGCCCTGCTTTTATACGCTTTTCACAGCTTTATGCTCCGCAACCAGGTTCGCAACATTTTTTCCCCGGACCTTCCGTGGGGAAAGACCCGGATCGCCGCCACCGCTTTATCCGCGCTCTTTGGTTTTTCGGTCTATTTATGCATTTTGATCGGGGCTTATCTGCTTTTTAACAAAAACCAGACGTTCATTAAGCTGGCAAAGGAATTTCTCTTTTATTTTGTACCCTTGATGATTTTACTACTATGCACCTGGCCCGGTATCTTTAAGGGAGATGAATTTTATGTGCTGCAGGCTGTACGGGATTTTACTTTTTCCCCCGCCCAGACAGGCATTACCAGTATGTTTTATATTGCATGCCTTCGTTTTTTCCCTTCTATGGCCTCCATTTCCTTTTTTCAGATTACCCTGATCTGCTGCATTTATGCCTATATTTTTTTCATGCTTAAATCGGTCTATCCCGGGCGCAGACTGCTCCTCTGCCGTCTTGTCTGTCTGCTCCTGCCCGTTTTGGACGGAGACCTTTTTACCCTGCGCGCCACTTTGGCAGGCTGGATCTTCCTTCTGGTTATGTGCATCTGCTTTTTCTGCTGGAAAAAACGGCTCATGACCACAAAGCAGCTCATCATCCTTTCCCTGCTCTGCGGCCTGATCGTCGCATGGAGGAGCGAATACATTTATTTACTGTTGTTTATTCCCCCGGCTGTCAGATTTATATACAAAAAGCATCCCGGCCAGGCCGTTCTCTGCTTTCTCATCATATTGGTTTCCTTCGGTATATTCAATATTCCCAACAAGGTTGCCTTAAACGGCAGCAATAAATATCCGATCTCCCTTGTGATCAATCCTTTAGGAAATATCTTTGCCCAGGATGAGATCCGCGGCGAGACCGCTTATGACGACATTATGACCATCAATGAATTGATCGACGTACAGGCCCTGCGCATTCATCCCTCCGTGCGCAACATCAGCCAGTACTGGAATATTCCCGACGTGCTTCCCAAGGAACAGCTAAACGGGTTTATGGCGGCATCCATGCGGCTGATCTTTAACAATTTCGACCATTTTCTCTATTACCGCTGGCTGACCTTTATGCATACCAACGGCATGGTCCCCGACGAGATCAACCATCCCACCGCCCCTACCTCCGAAACGGTTTATACCCTGACCTATTACGGGGAGGACTATAAAAACAACTATTACCTTATGCAGCCCCTTTTTGGCGAAAAGGTCAGAAACGCCGTTATTGATCTTCTTTCCTGCCGGAATTATAAGGAAAACAACATCAAAACGAATTTTCTCTATCCTGTTTTTTATAATTGTCTCCCCACCATCGTCATCACGCTTTTTCTTATGATATTATGTCTGATAAAAAAGATGGGGGTTCCCGCCTTTATCCTGTTTTTGACAGGCGCCCAGGTGGTGCTTATCTTTTTGACCGCCCCCGCCATGTTTTTCATGTATTATTACTGTTTCTATCTGGCAGGATATTTTCTGTCTGCCGTTACCTTTATGGAACTGACAGAATCCAGGCGTTCTCCCGCCATTTAAAGAAACCAAAAGGCCGTATCCGAAATTAACGAAAAGCTTTCTCCGATACGGCCCTTTCCTGATACAGATTCTTTCTGTACAGCTTTTATGTTATGTTTTTTATACAAGCTGGGCCTGTACTGCCGTCAGCGCCACAACGCCCACGATATCTTCCCAGGAGCATCCTCTTGACAGATCATTGACCGGTTTTGCGATACCCTGAAGCATGGGACCGTAAGCCTCTGCCTTTCCAAGTCTCTGCACCAGCTTATAAGAAATATTTCCGCAGTCCAAATTGGGAAATACCAGCACATTGGCCTTACCCGCCACTTCGCTGCCCGGCGCTTTGGATTTTGCTATATGGGGAACTAACGCCGCATCGGCCTGCAGCTCGCCGTCTACACAAAGGTTGGGATAAACCTCCTTTGCAATTCTGGTCGCTTCCACTACCTTATCCACTAATACATGCTTCGCACTTCCTTTTGTAGAATGGGAAAGCATGGCGATAATGGGCTTTGCCCCCACCAGGCTTTTAAAGCTCTTTGCGGAGGTCTCTGCAATATCAGCCAGTTCTTCCGCCGTCGGGTCCTGATTCAGGCCGCAGTCCGCAAAAAGAAAGGTTCCGTTTTCTCCATATTCACAATCAGGCACGTCCAGAATAAAGAACCCCGAAACAAGTTTTACTCCCGGAGCTGTTTTCAGGATCTGCAGAGCGGGCCGCAAGGTATCTGCCGTTGCATGGCAGGCTCCTGCCACCATGCCGTCGGCGTCATTTGCCTTTACCATCATAACGCCGAACGTCAGATAGTCGGTCCTCAAAAGCTCCTCTGCTTTCTCCATGGTCATTCCTTTAGACTTCCTCGTATCATATAAAAGCTGGACATACTCGTCAAACTTATCATATTTTTCAGGGTCTATCACGGTAGCGTCATCCAGCTCCACTTCCAGCCACCGGGCGCCGTCCATGATCTTTTCCTCGTTTCCCACCATGATGATATCGGCAATCTTTTCCTGCATAATGTGGGCTGCCGCGATCAAAGTCCTCTTATCGTTTGTTTCCGGCAATACGATGGTCTTACGGTCAGCCTTCGCCTTTTCCTTGATCAAGTCAATATATGACATATCCGTATGTCTCCTTTCACGTTTCCTTTTTCATAATTATAATGCATTCCTAAAAGAACCACAAGTTTTGTGTCCGCTGATTTTTCTAAATTATGTCCTTATTTTAATACAATTTCAAAAATTTCCCATTTGCGGTTGTTGGAATTTTCAAAACATGGTATCTTTGATTTATTGGATTATATTTATATAGTACCAAAATACTAAACGGAGATATCAGCTTATGAAAATTGCAGCTATTATAGCAGAATACAATCCTTTTCACAACGGTCATCGTTATCAGATCCAAAAAGCAAAGCAGATAACGGATGCCGACTACATGATCGTTGTCATGAGCGGCAATTTTACCCAGAGGGGCACACCGGCACTCATTGACAAATACAGCCGTGCCAAAATGGCTCTTATGGGCGGAGCTGATCTGGTTTTGGAACTGCCCGTCTGCTATGCTACCGGCAGCGCGGAATATTTTGCATCCGGAGCCATCGCCCTGTTGAACCAGTTAGGATGTGTGGATTCGATCTGCTTCGGAAGCGAATGCGGAGACATCGTTCCCCTGAAAAAAATCGCCGGGGCCCTTGCCCATGAATCGGATGAATATCAAAAGCTTTTAAAGACCCATTTAAAATGCGGCTGTACATATCCTGTGGCGCGTAACACCGCTCTGGCGGAAACCTTAGACGGATTCATCCCCTTTGACATGATCTTGGGCTACCCCAACAACATTCTGGGGATTGAATATATTAAGGCGATCATCCGTCAGAACAGCACCATTGAGCCCTTTACCAACTTAAGGATCGGTTCCGACTACCATTCCTACCGGCTCGCCGATACGTTCAGTTCTGCGATCTCCATAAGACAGTCCTTAGCGACCCAGGATAATCTGGAAATGGTTCGTCCCCAGCTTCCCGGCGCCGTCTATGACATTATGAAAGAAGATTTCCACAAGACCTTCCCTGTTTTTGCATCGGATTTTTCTTCCATGCTGAATTTCAAGCTGATACAGGAACGTGAAAAAGGGTTTACCGAATATCTGGACGTTACAAAAAGCATCTCTGACAAGATTATCAAAGACACTTTTAAAATGCAGGATTATAACGACTTTTGCGATATTTTAAAAACCAAGGATGTTACCTATGCCCGGATCAGCAGGTGCCTTTCCCACATTTTACTTGACACCTATACGGACGATGTAAAAGAATATATGGATTCCGGTATCGTATTTTACGCCAGAGCCTTAGGCTTTAACGAAAAAGCCGCTCCTCTTTCAAGAGCAATTAAGAAAAATACGTCCATCCCCCTCATTACCAAAACTACGTCTGCCGCTGCCAATCTCTATCCCTTAGGAAGAAAGCAGTTTGAACACGACGTTCATGCATCCCATATATACGAATGCATTGCAGGTACCAAATACCGTCACGGCATGCGGGATGAATACCGCAGGCAGATGGTCAAGTTACAGACCGCCGATTAAAAGACGTGTCTTCTATACAAGACACGTCTTTTCAAATTCTTCCGCCGGCATGGGTTTGGCGTAATAATACCCCTGTACCATGTCGCATTTCATAGATTTTAACATGGAAATCTGTTTTTCCTTTTCCACACCCTCCGCTATGACATAAAGATTGATCTGCTTGTGTCAAGTAAGGAA
>DEUB01000036.1 GCA_002362385.1 Lachnospiraceae bacterium UBA3273 | reverse complement strand
TATGATAATCCTGACCGTAGGTCTTTTGATTGTTGCAGTTCTGAATTTGAAAAATAAAAAATAGCCGTCCTGCCCTGACAAGCTGACGACTATTTTTTAGTTAATGTTTCGCCGGAGCGGGTAGGTCACGTCTACCTGTCGGCTGTCTTGTTAAGCATATTATAAGTCATTTTTCCAAATAATTCAATACTTTTAAACTTCCCATCATATACTTAAAAAGGAGGATTCCACAATGATCCGCTGCGCAATCTATGACCGCGTATCCACAGAGCGTCAGGTCACGCAAGGCCTCTCTTTAGATACCCAGAGAGCCGATCTGACCAGATACGCCAAGGAACACGGTTACCATATCGTTGGCTACTATGCCGATGAAGGCATTACGGCCAGAAAGAAGCAGACCAACCGGAAAGACCTGATGCGCCTTTTGGATGATGTTCGTGCCGATAAAATTGATTTGATCCTGGTTACCAAACTGGACAGATGGTTTCGTAACGTCCGAGACTACCACAATACCCAGGCAGTTTTAGAAGAACACCACTGCAATTGGAAAACCATTTACGAAGACTACGACTCTTCCACCGCCGACGGCCAGCTCAAGATCAATATTATGCTCTCTGTGGCCCAGAACGAGTGCGACAGGACTTCTGAACGCATTAAGGCCGTTTTCCGCCATAAATGGGCAAACGGCGAAGTCTTAAGCGGCATGTGGGCGCCCTACGGATACAAGGTGGAGAACGGAAAGCTTATCAAAGACGAAGCCGTCCGTGAAATTGTGGAAGATGCTTATCAATATTACTTCTCCTGCTACTCTATCAGGAAAACATATTTTTATATAACAGACAAATACGGGGAAGCGGCTCCTTCCTACAACAAAATAGACCGGCTTTTCAAAAACGATAAGTATACAGGGAAGGTTAACGGCATAGAAAATTTCTGTGAGCCTTATATCAGCGCCGATCAGTACCGCAAGATCCGGGAAATATCACAGTCAAAAACTTCTGCCGCCGGCAATTACGTCTACATATTCAGCTCCCTGATCGAATGCCCGGTCTGCAAAAGCAGATTGAGCGGATTCCAGAAGAAAACCAAAAAGCCCAACGGGAACACCTATATTTATCCAAGGTACCGCTGCTGCAACAAATTCCGCCGCCACAACGGCCCCGTCATTTCCGAAAGCGTCGTGGAACGCTATATGCTTTCACATGTGGTAGAGCAGCTGGAAATGGAAATATTATCCCTGAAGGCTGCGGCCGGCAAAAAGAGAGCCACTGGCAGCCCCGCAAAGCTCCGGGAGGAAATGGACCGCTTAAATCTTCTTTTTCAGAAAGGCCGGATCTCAGAGACCTACTACGACGAACAATATCTGCTTCTGGAAAAGAAACTGGCGGAGATTCCAAAAGAAACGGCGCCCCCAGACTATAAGCGCCTGCAGAACACCTTTTCCGGCAACTGGAAGGAGCTTTATGAATCCTTTGATAATGAGCATAAGCAGGCTTTCTGGAAAAGCAACATACGCTCCATACAAATAGATGAAGAAACCCGCAAAATAGCAGGTTTTAAATTTTTAGTATAGTGGGTGTAGGAATCATAGTAACACCGTTGAATTCGAACCCCATGCCACTTCCCTCGAAGCCAAAGGGGACGGCTATGTAGTCGCTTCCTTAGGGGAAGACTCCGGCTATGTGCCTTACACTGCCTTCAGCGCCAAATCCAGCTATATCAAAGATAATCCCGAAACCATCCAGGGCTTTACCAACGCCCTGCAAAAAGGTATGGATTATGTAAACTCACATTCTCCTGAAGAGATTGCGAAGATCATTGCACCCCAGTTTGAGGAAACGGATTTAGAGACCATCACGACCATCGTAGAACGCTACTATAATCAGGATACATGGAAAGAAAACCTGATCTTTGAAGAAGACAGCTTCACTTTGCTTCAAAACATTTTAGAGGAAGCCGGAGAATTATCCGAAAGGGTTCCTTACGATAAATTGGTTGACATAACATTTGCGACAGAGGCGGCAAAATGAACTGGTTCAGCAAATAATAAATACTAACTGCAAAAAACGGAGCCGGCCGCCGAGAGGATGCTGAAAACACCTTTGGCGGCTCTCCTTTATCCCTATTTTTCTCTTTCTTATTCTTTTTCATAATTATTTTCACTTATTCTTTTCCATAATTCTTTTCATTATCCTTTTCCGGAATCTTACAATTAAATATTTTCCCGTTGTTCCCTATTCATTGTTAAGTTACAATTTTTCCATGTTAACTTTCAATTTTTTATTTCATATAAGGATAAAAGAACATTTTAAATAGTTTTATAGATATAGCAGAAAGACATCCAGGGAGGAAATATTTTGAGCACAAAGGAAGCCGAAAAAATGTATAACGCCTATTTTCAGACAGTATACCGCATCTGTTTTCTTTATATGAAAAATGAAGCGGATGCGTGCGACATGGTTCAGGAGACCTTTCTCCGACTGCTGAAAAATCAGCCGGAATTTGAAAACGAAGAAAAAGCCAGAGCATGGCTGGTAATTACGGCATCCAATTGCTGTAAGACCCAGCTAACCAGATGGTGGCATAAAAAACGCAGTGCTTATGACGAGGGACAGATACAAAACCTTTCCTGCCAGGCTTTTGAAAACATGCTGGAACTGGTTTTGGGAATGGAAAGAAAATACAGCGTTCCTACCTATCTTTATTATTATGAAGGCTATAAAACAGGAGAAATTGCCGACATTCTGGGCATAAATCCCTCAACGGTACAGACGAGGCTTTCAAAAGCAAGAAAATTATTAAAACTGGAAATTGAAAATGAAAGAACAGTTTGAAAAGGAGACGGCATATGAATTTAAAAGAGTATAAGGAATCCGTGGAACAAATCAATATTTCCACACAAAAAAAGGAACAGATCTGGAATGCGGTCTTAAAGGAAGCCCATGAAAAGGCCGGGGAAAAACCGCCGAAAAAATCCGGAAAAACATGGATGATCCATGCAGCAGCCTGCATTGCGGCAATATTTATCTCAGGAACTGTATTTATAAACGCCAATCCCGTAATAGCGCAAAATCTGACTATTTTGTTTCGGGAAATATTTTCCCCGAACAATGATACGATCGTAGACCAGAGCAGTTTTGGCGTGGAGGACTCGGTAAAACAGGAACTTTATTTCGAGCAGGACCAGCATGTGAGCATGGAGATAACGGAAATGCTTTCGGACGGCATAACCGCCATTCTGGTCGTCAGATATACCGGACTTGACCGTGAGGGGATCGACTGGATCAAAAACAATCCCGGTCTTTTTTCGGTGGATCATTTGAACCTCTCTCCTTCGATCCTTGACGGCAATATCGAAGAATACGGCGTAAACTGGTGTGATATCTGGGAAAAATTAGATGCCCCCTGTACTGATACCGCATATGTTTCCGGCTCAGACGGGGCAACGCCTTCAAATAACGGCACGGATCCTGAATATACGGCGTCTTTTTGTGTCGGTTTTGTGGCAAGCAGCTTTGATTACAGCTCCAGAGAAGGAATTTTTCGTTATCCCATGTATGCCGGCATGAAGGAAACAACCCTTTCCTTAGACTCCGATATGGAATTTAAAAAGTATGAGCTGATATGCGAGGGAGACGAACCTGCTTATTATGATGCAAAATATTTATATCTCTCCGGATTATCCTATGCGGTTACCGGCAGCCGCAAGGCCGGGTTCGACCAGGCCTTTGCCTCTTCCGACGATACAATCCTTTCCGAACACACATATGTTACGCTGGAAATGCCCAAAGGCCCTCTTACCTCCTCAAACTGGTGGCGGTATACCGATACCCATCCCCGGGAAGAAAACGGATTCTGCGACCTTACCATTGCAAGCGGTTGTTTTTATAAGGATGAACATACATCGGAAAGACCTATTCAGACCTTTGATCCCGACAGTATTTCCCGCATTGATATTTTCGGTGTGGATTACCTCTTAAAAGAAATACCGGAATAAAAAAAGGCCCTGCCTGATACGGCGGGGCTTTTTACTATTCTGCTTTTGCAGGTTTGGAGGCTTTTTCTTCCCCTTCTCCTTTTTTCATGCTGTCAATGATCTTCTCAATGAGCATCTTTTTTACGTATACGTCATAGCTTAACATACAGATAAAGGAAAACCGCTGCAGAAACTCCCTGTCCTCTTCCTCTGCTTTCTGGAACGTTTTTGCAGACGCCTCGTACATTTTCTTAACGTCTTTCTTCAGATCCTCTATCTTGTCCTTTTCCAACGAGAAAACCTCATCATAAATATCTTCCATTTTCATATCAGAACCGGTATGGAAAAACTTATCCGTCAAAGGATTCAACAGATTCTGTATATCCCCTATGGACAGGATCCCCTTAAAATAATAGATGAAAATAAGCACCAGCACATGCTCCTTGGAATATTTTTTCTTCACAGGGGGCGGCAGCAGATTGTTCTTTGCATAATTGTTGATCATGGTCTTCGTTAAGATCTTATCCTCCTCAGGATTGCGGGTAGACGCCCTCATATGCTGCTCCATAAAGGTCGTGACCTGATCCATATATAAATCAATATTGGGGATATCCTCAGACTGAATATGTCCGATCCTGTCGAAACTCTTTAAAATACTGTTCAATAAATCATCTGTAGAAATTGTCATCCTTACCCTCCAAAAGTATTCATACATCACATCCTTATTATATAGTATTGAAAACCATTTGTAAACGTATTAAAATACATATTGTTGAAAGTATTATGCACCCAAACCGATCATCAACCGCTATAAGATAATATAAAGGAGTACACCATGAAATACGTTCTGGATTCCCATACCCATACTTTGGTCAGCGGACACGCCTTTAACACGATCCGTGAAATGTCCCTGGCCGCCTTCAAAAAGAACCTGAGCCTTTTGGCAATTACCGAACATTCCGTCAACATGCCCGGCTCCTGCCACGTATTCTATTTTGAAAACTACCGCATCCTGGACCGGAATGCCTATGACGTCCCTCTTCTTTTCGGCGTGGAATTAAATATTCTGGATGAAAAAGGGTCTGTGGATATGACTCCAGAGCTTCTTTCCTCCATGGACGTGGCCATTGCAAGCCTGCATCCCCCATGCATTCCTTTTATGAGCCGGAAGGAAACAACCGACTGCATCAAACACATTCTCAATAACCCCCTGATCCAGATCGTGGGACATTTGGATGACGACCGTTTTCCCGTGGATTATGACGAAGTGGCAAGGGCTGCCGCCGCCAATCACAAGCTCTTTGAAGTCAACAACTCCTCTTTGGCCCCTACCAGCTACCGTCCCGGAGCCCATGACAATTATCTGAGACTCTTAGAGGCCTGTATGAAACATGACGTGGAAATCATTTTAAACAGCGATGCCCATACCGATACCTTAGTAGGCGCCCACGACTTTTCGGAAGCGCTGGTAAAGGAGGCAGGTTTCCCCTTTGAAAAGGTTGTAAACGACAGCCTGTCCCATTATTTTTCCTATTTGAAACCGGAAATCCGGGATTATTTTGCAAATAGCCTTTACCTTTAATTTTTACTATGATAAAATAATTAAGACGTTAAAATTTTACAGTATTAAAGTCTTTGTGCCTTTTATAATATTTGCGCAAAGCCGGCCCCTTAAGGAGCTGCATAGTTTACATAAAAACATACCCGCTTACTTTACACTCTTTAGAATGCCTGGCATACTTTCAAAGATACATATGCTCTTTGAATTGCCTGCATACCTTAAGATGCATACGCTTAAAATGCCTGCATGCCTTAAGATACATACGCTCTTTAGAATGCCTGCACTTTTCAGAGTCTTGCCCGCGGGAATAAATCATGAAAATATAGCGAGGACAATATGAACAAAAAGATAAAAACAGAATCTGTGGACGCCCTTTTTCAGGCAGTTTTATCATTACAGACAAAGGAAGAATGCTATTCCTTTTTTGAAGATCTGTGTACCGTAAACGAACTTCTTTCCCTGTCACAGCGTTTTGAAGTGGCTACGATGCTAAGAGACAAGAAAACCTATTTAGAGATCGCAGAGAAAACAGGCGCATCCACCGCTACCATCAGCCGTGTCAACCGTTCTTTAAATTATGGCAGCGACGGGTATGAACTGGTATTTGAACGTATGGAATGACTTTTCTGCGTTTTCACTTTATTTTTCTATAAAAATCTGCTCTAAAAAGCGGGAGAGCCAAAGGTTGAAAGAAAATCTTTCAACCTTGATTTGAGGGTCAAATGAACATACAAGCATGTTCGCTTGACCCAATGGAGACAAATATGACCTCCCGCCTCTTTTTATACCTCTAATTTCATATCCCCCGGTTTGATCCATCCCTTTTTACGCATAAATTCACTGATCAAAAGAGAAAGCACAGCCGGAAATACAAAGTGCAGCAAAACAATCTTTAAGAGAACTACCGCAGGCGACGCTTCCGCGGTCATCGTCTGGTATGTAGTGATCTGCCCTACCAGTCCCGCAGTTCCCATACCGGAGCCTGTGGCATTATTGGTCATGCCAAACAACAAAGTGGAAACCGGTCCCAATATTGCGCTTGTAATGATTGCCGGCAGCCATATGACAGGCTTTTTCACAATATTTCCGATCTGCAGCATACTGGTTCCCAGTCCCTGTGCCAGCAGCCCGTTTACCTTATTTTCTCTGTAGCTTGCCACCGCAAAGCCCACCATGTTGGCGCAGCATCCTACAGTAGCCGCCCCCGCTGCCAGACCTGACAGGTTCAAAATAACCCCAAGGGCTGCAGAGCTGATGGGCAGCGTCAGGATGATCCCCATCAACACCGATACAATGATCCCCATCAGAAAAGGCGCCTGCTGCGTTCCCACATTAATAAGACTTCCTAAAAATGCCATAAATGCCGAAATAGGAGGCCCTAAGACCAGCCCTACCGCAGAACCTGACAATATACATACAAGGGGTGTGATCAGGATATCCACTTTCGTCCTGCCCGAAACCAGTTTTCCCAAATATACCGCCACCATGGCCGCTATAAACGCTCCCAAAGGCTCTCCCGGCCCTGCAAGGTTCACAACGCCTTCCAGTAAAAAAGCGCCGCCGATGATCTTGGAGGCAAAAGCTCCTGTCATACCGCAGACCGATGCCGAAATAATGACCAGGGGACTCTGCTTTAACCGGATCGCCACGCCTGCGCCAATACCCGCTCCCGTAACGGCAGCCGCCATTTTTCCTATAAGAAACAAATAACTTCCTGCCGCGCCAGGGATCAGATTGCCTATCTGCTGGATGATCGTTCCTACGATCAGGGTGGCAAAAAGTCCGGTAGCCATACCGCTTAATCCGTCAATAAAAATTTCATTCAACAATTTCTTAACTTTTTCCATTTGTGTTGTCCCTTCATCTCTCATGCTGTTTCCATATATGCCGTTTCCATATATGCCATGCCGTTTTCAAATTCCTGCTGTTATCATAACTCCTGATCTTTAAGCTTCATGATTCCCTGATGCTTACCCGTCAGATATTTCCCGTTTTTTACCGTCTTTCATCTGTCTTGTCAGTTGTCTTTACAGCTTCCTGGCACAATCTGTACAATAGCACAATATGATATAAAAAGCAAGCCCTTATATTCCCGCAGCCCAATATTTACACAGTCACTGTATTTACACAGTCACTATATTCACACGATCACTCTATTCACACAGTCACTCTATTTCCACAAAAAAACAGGCAGCTGCACAGTCATTTTAAATCCATACACATGACTGTACCGTTGCCTGTACTGCTTTCCCCTTATTCCCGGCTATTCATTGTCGATGAGATAACCCAGCTTTTTTAATCTTTCTTCTATCTTATCGAGAATTTCCTCGCCGTCGGCTTTTACGGTATGATAGTGGACGCCGTTGGTAAGGATATTTAAAGGCTTCGTATTTTTATCCCTGCTCTTTTCCACATAGCTAAGGGCATCCTCCCTGTTGTTGATGATCAGGTCCACGGCAATCTGCCCGTAAATCTCATGCTCCACCACCACATTCAAAACCCTGCCTCCGCAATCCACTATGGCATAAAATTCATCCAAAATATCCTCATCCCTGTGGCAGACGCAGAAGCTTCTTCTGCTTTTTGCCTGCCCTCCCTCATGAAAGAAAAGATAGCCTTTATTCGTTGCGATAATATTACGGTTATCGGCCCGTAACAGGGCAATATCCTGCACGACTACCTGTCTGCTGACATTCAGCCGCCTGGCTAATTCTGTGCCCGATAAAGGCGCCGCTTCGTTTTTCAAAATCTTCAAAATTTGTTTCTGTCTCTCTTCCTTATTCATGATTCTCACCGCTTCTTTCTATTTAATCAAGTATATCATAAAAAATAATTCCATCAATATTTATTTCCTTTACTGATAGCGTAAGTTTATTGTAGG
>DEUB01000051.1 GCA_002362385.1 Lachnospiraceae bacterium UBA3273 | reverse complement strand
AATCTTGGCACGGACTCCCGAAAGAAATTATATCCACGGGTTGTATTTCGTCGCCTTTTAACTCTGTCACACTCCCAACGTGCATAACCTCCGGGAATCGGTAGCGTGTTATATCAATACAACTCGGTTCTATCTCTGCGGCCCATATCGGCGTTATCCTGCCCGTTAGCTGTGCTGCGTAACAGAAACCGCCGATACCGTCAAATAGGCTGCCTAGTGTCAATTCCTGCAATATTACCGCCCCTTTCTTTTCTTCTTTGCTTTCTGTTTCTCCCTATACTGCCTTAAATACTCTTCCTGCTCCCTGTCCTCTTCCTCTCTGTCTGCTTCTCGCTGCTGGTCCTGCCCGTCATTATCTGCCGTCCTGCTTAATGCGTGGACCCATAGGACAGATACAGAAACAATAATTATTAGCATAATAACGATTCCTGCTATCACTCCTGCCAATCCTCCAACTTTTTAACCCTCGCCTGCAAGTTTGCTATGGTTACTTTCATTTCCTCAATCTGATAGGGCAATACGTCCGTATTTTCAAACATATAGAGGACTTCAACCGCCCTATCGGTGCTTACCCCTGCTTTCAACCTCGGCTTTTTGGTCTTGGGGTCAACCTCCGTAAGCCTGCGGTTTTCATATTTCTTTCTGCTCTTCTTTTCCGGTCCAGGCATTGCCTTTTTCATCATGCCATAGCAGGGAATACAACCGCTCAACATCCTGTCAACTGCTGCCATAAGCCACCCCCTAAGATTCCAATATCTCGCCCATTTGATTTAAGAGGGATTCCGTTTTACCGACTGCTGCCGTCTTGCGAAAATATACCTTTCCCTCTTCCTCCTGTATCTTTTTCCAAAGAATCGGTATCAGAATCTTTGTAGAAAAAATCATGTGCGTTACGGTAGGTGCTTCTACGATACGGTCGCACATTTGTATGTAAATCTCTGCTGCCGTGGCGGTATCGACCCATTCCGGCGTTTCTTTCTTCGCCTGCTCGTATATGGGCGTTTTTCTGTATTTCTCCGCCAAGTCCATAATGATTTCTTTTGCACGGTCGGTAAAATCTACCGTTCCGTCCTCTGCTACCTCCGCAATTCCCAACAACTCAATAATCATATCCTTATCGCTCATGCCTGCCCCTCCGTAAATATCCCTGTGTCTATGTTCTGTAAGAAGTGTACCGCACCGTCAAACCTTACCTTGTATTCCTCTATATCATCCGCTTTCAAATACTGCCGTCCGTACATTTCTTTCATATCACGCCATACATTCCAAGGGATAAAGAAAAAATCATCTTGTATACTGATACAGACACCGCACAACGCCCCTAATCGGTTGTGCTTCTCCAATACGTCCATTTGCGTATCTGTAAGGACGTTCCGGGTTATTCTGTCTTTCCCGGTCCTCTTCGCTTCAAACATGATAGAACGACCGCCGTATAAGGTCCCTTGAAAGTCGGGTTGTGCGTGTGTGCTGAAACGCCCCGTAAATTCCCCCGTCCTATGGTTTTTGCTCGTCACACGGAACGGCTCCGGCGTTTTGTCTATCGTGGCTATGCCTTTCTGCTCGTACATCCTGCACCCTGCAAGTATTTCACGCTCAAAATGCTGCCCTTGGGCGTTGTTCTGCTTGTTTTTGTACTGCTGCCTTATCTTCTCTGTGTCTATTGGCGTATCCCTTGCCTGCTGCCATTTCCGCAATTCTCTTTCCGTGTCCGAATCGGTCACAAATCCGCTATTTCTCACGCTTTAATACCTCCCAATCAACTAATTTCAGTACCTTTGTATCGTTAATCTCATACATAAAGGTTACTTGATTCCTCTTAACGGAATGTACCGCCAATATATCCGTTATTGTTACCTCTGCGGACCTTGCCGTAACCGGTCCCCCAACTATCCCGATACCTCCTTGAAATGTTATATTGACCTTATCCCCTACCTCATAGGGGCAACGTGCTACAAATCCTGCTGCCTGCATATCAACAACCGCTCCTTTCTGTAATCTCTTTTATTGTC
Source organism: Lachnospiraceae bacterium UBA3273 (assembly GCA_002362385.1). Taxonomy (GTDB): domain Bacteria; phylum Bacillota; class Clostridia; order Lachnospirales; family Lachnospiraceae; genus UBA2882. The sequence goes on along the minus strand of DEUB01000051.1, from coordinate 37,331 downwards.
AGCTTGTAATAATCTTTCCCCGGCTCTGCTCCCCATTCTGCCCTACCTATCCCTATGGATAATTCACACTTCGCAATAAAACTAGGGGATTTTGCAGAGTAACCGTTCCTAAAGCAAATATCCATATTGGTATCAATTTCAATCTTGTTATTCCACCACTCATAGAAAATAATATCTTGGCTGATGCCTAATGCTTTTGCAAATCTGCTATTGTAATACGGCTTTATCTCTCTATACTCTTCTTTCTTTTTGCCGTACAGAATCATATCAAACCATTTCTTTTTTATTGGCAGGGTCAACATTTCTTTTCCCTCCCCTCTTCCATTTTCTTATAGCAATAAAGGGTTGCTTTTGCGTCCTCTAAAGAATCATGTGCTTTAAACTCGTATCCGTAGTAGTCCGCACATTTGCTAAGTTTCTGCCATTTGTACGAATCGTGGTAGCTGTCGTATTCTCCGTAGATTCTCGCAAACATTATCATAGGGTCAATCCATTTTCCGGGGTCTATGTAGATACCGTATGCTTTCAAAAATCCGTTTTCAAAATCCGCATTGTACGCTATCACGTTATCCGCCTTATTCAGAATTTCCGTTACCGCCTGCACATAGCAGGAAAAGTGGCAGCAGGCTTTTACTTTCTGCGGTGTGATTCCGTGTACCCTCTGTGCGTCCTCCCAACTGTCCTTATTGTTCGGTCTGCAATACGCATTAAGCAGGGTATTAAATCCCTCGTCTATGATAGATACCTGTAAAACCTCGTCCTTTCCTGCTCTGAATCCCGTTATTTCAAAATCAATCGTTACAATCATCTGATACCTCCATTTTCTTCATGCCTGCTTTTATTTTTTCTGAAAGTAATATCTTCCTTGTCCGTTCATTCCCATATATCCCTGCATAGTCTATATCTCTGTAACATTCAATTCCCAATCCATGCAGATTAAGCCAATCTATGATAAACCAATAACCCAATCCGTTATTGCTCGGCTGCCAATATCCGCTATCTCCAAATTCCCCACCCCTCAATACATAATCCGCAAGTTTTGGCTCTTCAATCTGCAATCGTGCTATACGGTCCCTATCCTGCGTGATTCCAAACAGGCAGAATATGCAACCTGTCCTTTGACAACCCGTAGTATAATACCTACCCTCTTTTTCGCTAAAAACCACTCTTCTATATGCTTTTGCTATTTCCAAATTGTTTTCCGCTATATACTGCAAAATATCATTTTCCACCCAAAACGATAGCGGATTACTTACTGGGGCTTTCATGTCAAAACCATTGCAACCGTTTTTCATCCACTGTTGTTTCCGTAATCTGCTTTCATCTGCCAAAGTTCCTATAATAGGCTTCTTATCGTACTTTTTGCTGAATGTCTTTGCAGGCTTTTTCTTCATCACATTGCAACACATATGAGATATTGCAAATGGGGCATATAGCAGGAATTTCCATTTTTCTTGATTGTATAGGCTTTTCCTGCCCTCCTTATCAACCGCCGTTCCCTGCAATTTTGCCAATCTGTAAGAATAATATCCTTTGTCCGATTCCAAGCCTTTTCTTGCCTGCGAAACGCACTCTGCAACCTCTTTACTGATGAGAGGGTATCCATACTTTAAAATCACTTCCCTAAAACTCATTTCGGGTCTTATTGTCGTTACATTTTCCTTACTTCTCGCAAATAACCCGATTGAGGGATATTCTAAACCAGTATTCACAAATACCGCTTCAATGTTCGGGTACATCTCACGGACGATATGTAATAATACCGTACTGTCCTTTCCACCGCTGAATGATACATACACCCCGCTTTCCCCGTACTCATTGACCCAACCCCTAATCCTTGATTGTGTCATTCTGATTTTTATATCAAGTGGTAGGCTCTGCATTACCCTTAAATCATCTTCGGTATGCTTATATCCTGCTGCCATGCCTACAATCCCTCCAATCTTCGCTTTACCCAAGGTCTTTTATTTATGTACTCTTTCCAAGTTTCTTTCCTATACAGATTTCCGTATATGTAACGGTTGGTAAATTCAAGCTGTGCCTTGTTTGGATGGATACCCAAACCCTCGTTACGCTCCGCCTGGGCATATAAGTGTATGCCCTTATGCTTCCTCAACTGCTGCACCCTATAATCTGCTTCGTCTAGGTCTTTCCTCACAAGTAGATAGACAAAGAGCCGATACGGCTTAATTCCCCTTTCCGCCAATAATCCCGCTACCCTATCAATGTGCTTTACTTGGCTTACGGTATCGCAAGAAAACCGAATATACTTTATCCATTGCAGGCTTGCCAATACGTCCGCTATTTCCTCTGTTACCAACCGTGCGTCCATTCCTTGATTGAGGTCGATTCTCCACCCCTTTCCTGCCATATCCTTTAGCTGCCCTACGCCGTATTCACTCGCCAATATGTTATTATCCATCAAGATTAAATCCGGCGTATCGTACCGCACTAATTCCGTCCAACGTCTGCAAGGCTTTATATTTCCCTCTTTCCTCTGAACGTAGCACCAAGGGCATTTATTGGGGCAACCCCTAGTAATGTATCCTATCGCATAATCACAATCGGGGTATATGGAATAATCCGGGTACATATCATCTATTTCCTGCGGTAGCTTCTTTTCTATGTCGTAGCCCGTACCGCCTTTTATGGTATCCGGCGGTAGGTCTTTGTTTTCCTCCGTAAAATCGAATATCTTTGACGAATAAACCAAGTCGTAATCCTTTGCAGGGTCCCACCACTCCACGGAATCCCCCTTTGCCTTGTGGTATGCGGATATTTTCATAAGTGCATAGTTAGGGAATGTCTTTTTATGCTTGAAATGCTCTTTTTCGCTGTCATGCAACCCTATAATCATTTTGCCCTATCCCTCACTTTCCGCATTTTTAGGTAGACGCTCCACCCGGTATACTCGTTATACCGAAAATCTATCTTTGTAGGCTCGTACCCCTTATACTGCTTACGCCATACCGCTTTATCTTCCGGGGTCTGTGCCAATGTCCGCAACTTTCGGAAACTATATTTATGGTCGTTTTTCTTCTCCTTTGGCTTTTTCAGATTCATAGACGTAGACCACTTTTTACAACCCTTTTTCCGCTTGTTGATATAGTTTACTAACCCCTCTATGCCGTTCTCGTTTGGTTGTAACCTATCACAATTCACGAATCCCAAATAATCTACGGTTTTCCTATATTCCGGGTCATTCTGTGCCTTTTTCCAGTTAATCCGGGTTGCACTCCACATCAATTCCAACTCGTCACGGCTCAACCCTCCATTTATGATAATATGGTGGTGGATTCTAACCGCCCTTGTCTGCTTATCCTCCATTCCCTCTAGGGTCAACTGCCCCTCTTCCTCTTCCGGCGTATACTCCGTGACAAGCATATATTTTAAGTCCTGCCCCGTGACCCTCTTCATTCTCCGCTTTACCCTATCAAGATAGTTGTGTACGTTCCTTTCCGCTTCCTCCAAGGTTATAGGTAAATGCTCTTTGTTATAGGTTGCCGATATATGTAAATCATCTGCCCCAAAGTTTGTATTGGCTATCTGTACAAACCGCCTTTTACTCCGCTTGTCATTCAGATTTTTTTGAGCCTGTGAGGACTGCCCTTTTTTCCCCTTGCCTGCTTCCGGCATATTGGTAACGGGTACTATATCAACCTCTAAATATTCCTCCCCGCAATAAATCCTTTTCTCTCTTATGAATTTTTTTCTTGCCATTCCTGCACTCTCCTTACACTATCCAACCCCTCCCCTCATAAAGGGTACATCAACCTAACCATATACTTATATAACTATATGTACTTATATAAGTATATAATATAGTATTGTCCTTGATGTTAATACCCCATACAAGGTCCGAAACGTGCCATTTCCTACACGTTTTCAGAGGTTACTTATTGACTTTCCGCAAGCCTTATAGTATAATTTGAGTAGGTGTAATTATTGCTATAAGGCAATGAAAGGCGTTTGCGTATGCCACTATGCAAACGCCTTTTCTTTTTCTCCTTTCCTATAAATTTTCGTTGCAAAATCCATTGTAAAGAATCCGCCACAATCTTTATGCCGTGCCACATAACGGCAACCAAGCGTAACATATCCACATTTTAAACAGGTCATTTTCAGAAACGGCAACGGCGTATCCATTACATTTAATGAGGTCAGATAAGGCACATTCAGACCATTTTCAACGTGGTATCTCATACCCTCTATGAAGTCCGGGTAGTCTACCATATTGCCGACCACGCTTATATCCCCTGCCTGTAAGCGTCCTAATGCCACTATTTCGCCCCAAACCACATCAACCGCCGTTTCTTCGTCCTCCACCACAAAGTACCCTATTTCGTCCTCTGCTTCGTGTAAAAGAATATCCTGCGTGTATATCCTGCTGCCCCTGCTGTCAACCGCTGCCGTGCTTTTGCAGAGGGTGGAAATATCCACGGCGTACACATTGGCGCCCGGATAACCGCCCTTGTCTATGTAGTGACCCACGGGGCGTAATGCCCCGCTTGGTCGCCTTGGCGGTTCTGTCAGATATTCTCCGTACACCCATATAGGGTAGGGCGTACCGCTACTCTTTGCCCTTGCTTCCATTACCGCCCCTTTCCGCCCTTGTGTGAATATCCCCGACAATCCGCATACGCTCCGTATCGCACACGCCTTTCTTATCTACGCACGGTAGCAGGATATAGGTTTTTCCGTCCTGCTGCCACTCAAAGGCTATTACCCCCTGCAACCTCACTTTCACGGTCTTACCGTCAAATCCGGGCAGGGTGTTATATTCCCGGTCAACCGTAGTTTCGATTACCGTAAACTGCCGTTTTTCTCCGTCTACTTCTAACTCCGTAATATCGCCCGTGAAAATCTCCGTGCCTGTTATATCCTTGTAGCCGGTCCCCCTGCCAAGGGTTGCGGGGTTGATTTCCGTAAAATCGCCGTCCGGCGTTCCCATTTCCCCGATTTCGTCCGTATCGAATCCGTAAGAGGGCAGACCGTAAACGTAATAGAAATTGTCCTCCGCCTTGTTATACGCCAACGCCCTGTACTTCATCTTCCGCCCCTCCTTTGTTTTTGCTGAATAAACAGCCGTTCCTGTATGAAATATTGCCGTTATCAAGCTGCACTTTGTAGAATCCTGCACTTTCATTCAATACCTCGTACTCCCTGCCCTTAGTCAATCCAAAATCACTTACCCTTGATATTATTTTCACTTTTCGCCCTCCTGCTTTTTCTTAGGACACCACGCCGGGGACGTTTTTATAGGCACTTCGCTTGAAAACGGTTTTCCATACCCAAGGAAACCGGGCATTTTCCGTATTCTATGGTCTTTGAAATAATCCAAGATATATCCTTGGTCGGGGTGTTCACATGAAAAACTCGACCTTGTATTACCAACTTTCCGAAACCCTTTGCAATGTCCGCAATCTGCACATCTGATTTTATCCGCCACGTTTACCGCTCCTTTCTTCTCATGGGGTGCTACCGCACCCCTAAACAGTTATTCAGTAATCAGTTCGCCGTTTACCTCGTAAAAAGCGGAGCGGAAGCCCACGGCGCCGCTAGAGTGGGAACGGGGACTATCCAAGCTGAGGGCGGACGGTCCCGAATCGGACGTAATGCTGAAACTCGACCCCCGGAGAGGCATATATTCCCCCTCGGTAGCGTCAAAGTATACATAGGTATCCTTTTCCTCTTTTACGCCGTTTTCGGGCAGGATTCCCAAGTACCGTAACGCCTGCGGTATCTCCTGCAAGTCAACCTTTAAATCCTCCCAAGATACGCCGTCATAGTCCGGGGTGTAGTCCTCGCCTGCTGCCTTGTCGGTAATCGTGATTTCCCCGCCCTCGACATTGACCCTCACGGCGGTTTTTCCTCCCTGGTCCGTGGTAATCCTCTGCCATTTCTTGCTATCCCTTGAAAGGTCGCACCCTGCCAAGGCTGCGTCATTGTTCGGTATGTACTCCAATATGCCATTTACGATACGCACCCCTGCCAACCATTCCCATACCAAACCGTTAAGGTCTGATACTCCGTATACGGTGTGGTCGTGATTCCATGTATCCGGGCCGCTGCCTGTAAGCGTCCTGCCGTATCCGCAACCCTCACGCTCCCCCTGCTCTTCCTTGTGGTAATAGTCATTCCCCCAATCCGTATTACCGTGTGGCAACGTGCCTTTCTTCCGGCTCTCATTTAACAGATATTCCCACTCGGTAGCGGTCATTAAGTGCCACCCCTCGCCCTTTGTCCGGCAAGCTGCCAAGGCTTCATCAAATGTAATTCCCGTTGTCGGGTCTACCATTGGCAGACTGTACGCCCTGCCCTTGATTACCTTGTTGGGATACTTGGAAATATAGATAGCGTCTACCTCTTTCCCTCCGATAATGAACATTTCCGGGGTAACTGCTGCCCTTGGATTCTCAAACCGGACCATAATAGAGGGAATCCCCCTATCATCAAAAACCGCTACATTGTTGTGCTTGATTGCTTCGCTCATTTCCTCTTTTCCTCCTACTTTTTAGAATAAATTGAATGTAACTTTATGCTTCCTCTCCGCCTTATGCTTTCCTCGGTATGCAATCCCGAATCAAAGAACGCACAAAACGTAGTACCGCCGATTATGCTTGTCGCCACGATATGCGACCCGATATTATGAAACTCACACTTTTTCACGTTCCTGTACGCTACCGTGTGCTTTTCCGTTTTACTTGCCACGCTACCCCTCCTTTCCTGCGGTCATTCTCTCTATTACCTGCTGCTCTTCCTGTATATCCTGTACAGCCTGCCTAATCTGCCTGCAATCTTCTTTCAGACAATCCGCCACGGCTTCCAATACCTCCAACGGCAACGCTTCATCTACTACCACGCTACCGACCATATCCGCCAATTCCCTAGCCTTTTCCTGCAACGCTTCCTTTGCCATTTCCATACTTATACCGTCCTTTGTGCGACTTCCGCCCGATAGGGTGTACCTCCACGCTTTAACTCGTTGTAGATAGTCGCACGGTGGACCCCGATAGTGTCAGCAATTACAATCACTCTCGCCCCCTGCTCTTTCATTTTTTCAATCCGTTTTCTGTCCTCATAGTTCAATCGCCTATTACCTTTTCTCACGCTTTCTACACCTCCTATCGCTCCAAAATAAAAAGGAATGTACCAAAAGTCCTAAACCCTTGACACATTCCGTATAAAAGCGTATAAAAAAAGAAATGCGATAGAGTTTATTAACTCTTGTCGCATTTCATTTTACAATTTTTCGGATTTTTTGAAAAATTTTCTAATGGAAATATTTACCGGCCCAAAGGCAGTTATTTTCATGCGATCCATCCGCCAAAGAGTGTAGTCATAAGGTGTTCTATAAGATTATGCACATAGAGAAAATTCAGGAACGTATCCCCCCCGATAGAGGCAGTCATATCCGTTCCAAAGAAGTTTCCCTCATTTACCCGAATCAGATAGAGAATGAGCCATACTGCCAAAAAGCCCTCGGCAATCCCCAAAAACAGACCAAGCAGTTTGTTTGCGCCGTGGACAACAGGGAGCTTTGTCAAAAGCTGCAGCATTCCCATGAGCCATTTCAGCGCAAGGGTTCCGAGCAGATAGATCAAAAAGATCACTACAATTCTGGCCAGAATATTTTCTCCCTGAAAAATTGTCCATCGGAATAAGAACCCCAACACCCAATCCTTTAACAGGAAGAATATGATCAGGGAAATGATTCCTGACACAATGGGCACCGCCATCTTTACAAATCCTCTTCGATGGCCGTAAGCACCCAGCCCTAATATAATTATAAGACTAATCGCTGACAGTATATTCATTATTTTAACTTGATCGTTTCTAATCCTTCGTTTCTTACAACAATAAATTTCGTTTTGCTCTTGGTAGGAATGACAGCCCTGATGCTTCCGCCCAAATCGCCGCTATACTTTTCCAAACCCTTTTTATTCCATATATAAACATTTGCTTCATTATATATAATAATATTTCCGTTATGCAGGACAACATTGCTGTACTCCACATCAAAAGTCTTCGATAAAACCAGTTTTGCACTTAGATCATAAACATCCAGACGGTATTTATCTTCTCCCTCGTCGTTGGAATATACTAAAGCCACGGAAGAATCTCCAAAAAAGACGCTCTCCACATTTTTTTCTATCTCTGTTTCGGCCTTTAACTCGGGGATCTGTTTTCCTCCAAATACAATGAGCCGTTCCTCCCCTACTGCAACTGCAATATCATTGCTAAAATATTCCAGAAACGGTATGACCATACCGTCATAATCACGGCCGCTGACCATTTTATCGACCACGTTCTGACCCACGTCCCCAAAATTGTAGAAAGCGATACTTGTTTTGATTCCGTTGCCTTCCGCCTTTAAATAGGAAACAGCCATTTTCTGATTATCCGGCGACATGCTCGTGCTTATGGGAAACCCTGTCTGATTCATGGATGTTCTTTCGGAAACGATATTATTTCCTGCAGAGTCATAAATTTCAATCCAGATGACATCTCCGCCATCCAATATGGCCGTAACGATCCCTTTTTCCGAAATCCCCAGATTGGTAATGACCATGTTTGTATTGATCTGTCCGCACGGTCCCGAAGCGTTCATTACATAGATCGTATTTCCTTTGTAATCCCCGGCAACAACATATTCGCCCGCTATGCTGATAATGGGATCCTGCATTTCATAGGTCTGGTTCCAGAGCTGTTCCCCGCTTCCGTTATAAGCAGAAATACCATCCCTGCTATAACTTAAAATATTACCGTTATATGATTTGATCACGCTGTCCGATGAACCAATTGCATCAGCCGATTTCACTACCTGATAATCCGTATAGACCTTGTTTTCGATCTGAACCCGCACGACGGCTATTACGGCGATTACCAGAGCAGCGCAAAGGACAACACGGTATATTTTTGTCAGACGATGCTTTAGTATCTTTTCACGAAATGTGAGTTTTTCTCCCTGCATGGCAAATCTCCTTCGTAACAACAAAGTCATTGTACCATATTTCATTTTTTTATGGAAGAACGATGTTCACTCCGTACTGAATATTGTTCTTATCCGCAATGTTGTTCGCCTGGCATATCCGGTCGATCATGGATTCGTCCCCGTAAAATTTCGTGCTGATCTTGGCAAGGGTGTCCCCCTTTTCTATGCAGTAAATCCCCGGGACTGCGATCCCTTCCTGCGCCTCTATAACCGGGTCCGCAGGCTCCGAAACATTTTCCGCTTCCGGCGCTGCAGGTTCTGATACCGGAATGCTGTCTTCGATGCCGGCGCTTAAGATCGTATCTTCAGCCGCCTCATTTGGTGCACTGTTTTCAGAAACCGCCGCATCTTCCCCACCTGCCCCCTCTTTGCCCGGTTCCACTTTGCCGGGGTTGTCCACGGGTATTGCGTCCGTCAATGCCAGTTCATCCCCCATCTGACCGTTTATATCTACATTTGCCAGCGCCGCATCCTGGGTTACTACTTCGACCTTACCGGCCTCCACACTCTTTTCTTCCTCCGTCATCTGGGCGGATATATCATGGAGCACTTTTTCCATATCCTGCATCTTTTCATAATTATTCATCATGGTTACTCCGATGATCGTTACGATCAGCAGCATCGCAACGCTTGTCCCGTAAAGTACGCCCATGGTCTGCTTTCTGTGAAGCTCTTCCTTCTTTTCCTGAACGATACCCCGGAATTTCTTTGTGGCTTTATCGACTTCCTTATTTACCTCTTCCGTTTCATCCTGCTTAATTGTGATCATATAATTCTGCATGGCTTCATTCTGCTCATAATATATGAAATAGCCCGGCTGCATCTCCATATGGCCCTTTTTGAACAGATAAAGGTTTTCGATCCTTTCCGAAACGGAATATTCCATGTAAATCTGCTGGTCTTCCCTGAAAAACTGTTTATGTGTGTTTACAACTGCCGCACCGGCAAACTCCGAGAGGTCATAGCGGAGATAGATCCAGCCAAGCACCATGGAGTCTTTAAAAAAGTGCCCCGATTTTTCATTGACCTCTTTCCACACATCCTCTTTAAAGACTGTTCTTTCCCCATCCATATCCTCAGAACATTCCGCAAGGATCGCGCCGTTTACGAAAAGCAGCGTCTCATTTTTATCAACCTGCTTGTCCCCGTATAAAATAAGTGCTTTCGGCTTGTCATCCCTGGCGGAGATCTGCTTCATGAACGTGGTAATATAGTCTTCTATGTAAACTTTTGTTCTTCCTTTTACCACGCCTATCTGCCGGACATTTTTGGGAACTTCCCGTTTGTATTCCGTAGAGCCGCCCTCTTTTACAATTTCTATCACACGATTACCCTCTTTCCTGCTTCGTTACCATTTTTATAACACAGAGGGCTTCTCGGATTTTATCGTTTTGTGTCATAGACTTCTGCGATTCTTTCGACCGTAAATCCAATAAAAAAAGACCATTCCCGAAAAATGGCCTTTTTATTTTCAATTATCTCTTTTCTTTCCGGAATCTTCGGTTCTTTGCCGTCATATTCCATCGAATGAAAAAAACATGAATTTCCTTATTCATCATATTCTTTTTTGAACAGTCTTTTTAAGGAGTCGAGAATGATCCATATACCTGCCACTCCGAACACCGCCACAAATATATAGAGCATGGTCCTGCTCCTGCCCGACGCAGTTCCTATATCGGAAAGAATCGTATAAGCATAATACAAGATCAGACCGCCGATCACGGTCCTTAAATACAGGCCGTTACGGGTGGAAACCATGCCTCTTGCAGCTTTTTTTCCGTCCTTTACGGGCACTTCACTTTTATCGGCCGCTTCTGCCTGTGTGATCTCACTCTTTTCCTCTTCCGCAAATTCGCTTTTCCCGGGGATATCCTCTTCCGTTTTTATATTCGCTTCCAATTCTTTTTCTGTTTCTTTCATTTCTGTCTTCACATATCCTCCGCCTAAACAAACTTATATATGGTAGTAGAATGAAACGGTTTTTCCGGCTCTACAACGGGCTTTGCAAAATTGGGATCATTGGCGCTGTTGGGAAAGTACTGGGTCTCCAAAGCGATTCCACAGCGTTTCTTGTACTGTGCGCCGCCTTTGCCCGTATGTTCTCCCACACAGTTGGCAGAATATACCTGAATTCCCGGCATATCCGTATAAACCTCCATGGTACGGCCCGTCTCTTCGTCAGACAAAACAGCGGCCTTTCTCAATTCTCCGGGATTTCCGTCGATCACAAAATTGTGGTCATATCCCCCTACTAAAACCATCTGGGCAAAGTCGCTCTCAACTCTGTCTCCGATTGCTTTAGGCGTTGTAAAGTCAAGAGGCGTTCCTGCCACATCGGCTAATTTGCCTGTAGGAATGGCGCCTTTTACTATTTCGGTATATTTAGAGCAGCCAAGCCATAATACCTCATCTAAAACGCTGCCGTTATCGTGTCCCTTTAAATTGAAATAGGAATGATTGGTAGGGTTATAAATGGTTTTCCTGTCAGTTTTGGCATCATAATCGATACGCAGTCCGTTATCGTTTGTTACCGTGTAAGTAACCGCAAACTCCCTGTTGCCGGGAAGCCCTAGTTCTCCGTCTTCCATGGACAGCTTAAAGGTCACACTGTTTGCAGCTTCATCCACATCCGCTTCAAAATACTGTTTATGAAAAGCCTTGTCAAAATGAGTATGAAGATTGTTTTTCCCGTCATTGACATCTAATTCGTAAGTGACTCCATCCAAAACAAACCGGGCGTCCGCCGTCCTGTTTGCAATAGGTCCTACAAAAGCGCCAAAAAAATTGCCGTTGTCAAAATATGCATCCAGATCATCATATCCTAAGTTGACATCTACTGTTTTTCCTTCTTTATCAGGAGCAAAAAGATTCACAAGAATCGCCCCGTAATTCATTACATCCGCCTGCATTCCCTTATCGTTTGAGATGGAATACAAAGTGACCGGTCTTCCATCCGGCATTTTTCCGAATACTTTTTCTTTTACCAATTGACGCTTCCTCCGCTTTCTTTTTTATATTTTTTACCTGTGTTATAACTCGACTCTGCCTTCTAACGCCCTTAAAAGGGTTACCTCGTCAATATACTCCAGGTCTCCTCCTACGGGAACGCCGCTGGCGATCCTCGTTACCTTAATGCCTGTAGGCTTGATCAGCTTGCTGATATACATTGCAGTGGTCTCTCCCTCAAGGCTGGAATTGGTGGCAATGATGACTTCCGTTACCTCATCGGTCTGCAGGCGCTGCATCAGTTCTTTTAATCTGATGTCGCCGGGTCCGATCCCCAACATGGGCGAAATAGCCCCGTGAAGCACATGATAAACTCCGTTAAATTTGCCGGTTTTTTCATAGGCTGCCAGATCCCTGGAATTTTCCACCACCATGATGGTCTTCTTATCCCTTTTAAGGGAAGAACAGATAGGGCAGATCTCCTGATCCGTCAACGTACAGCAGACGGAACAGTAACGCACCTTTTCCTTTGCCTCCACAATGGTATCCGCCAGCCGCTTTACATGTTCCTTGGGCTGGTTGACCAGATAGAAGGCCAGCCTTTGGGCCGATTTACTGCCGATTCCGGGCAGAGAGGATAATTCTTCAATTAACCGGTTGATATACCCACTATACAGATCCATTAGAATGGAAATCCTCCCAGACCGCCGGTCATTTTATTCATGATCGCCGCATTTGCTTCTTCTGCCATACGCAGGGCTTCATTTACTGCCGCCATGATCATATCCTGAAGCATTTCCGTTTCATCGGGATCAACGGCGTCCTTATCGATCACTACCTTTGTCACTTCTTTTTTTCCGGTAACGGTCACTTCCACCGCTCCGCCGCCGGCTTTTGCCGTAAACTCCTTCTCTTCAAGCTCTTTCTGGCTTTCCTCCATCTGACGCTGCATCCTCTGTGCCTGCTTCATCAGATTGTTCATGTTTCCGGGCATTCCTCCGGGAAATCCGCCGCGTTTCGCCATTCTTTTAGTCCTCCTCTTCTATATCCATCATAATCACTTTGGATAAATCAATATTATTTGCCTCAAAATCCTCATTCTGCCCATAGGTCTTAAAATCAGGAACGACCTCCTTGCCTATGGCATTGCCAAGAAGCAGCGCCACCTGCTCCTGATGCTCGGGAAATTTTAAAAAGTAATCCGAATAAGTACCTTCGACCAGATAGATCTGTAAATGATTGTCATTACCCAGACTAAGCCTTGCCGTCTTTAAGTAACCTTTCATAGGATTGGGACAGTCATTTAAAATAACCGCCCAGCGTTTTACGATCTGTTCCACGTCTTCAGGGATCGCCGGAGGCATCTTTGGCCTTTCTCCCACTATATCCAAAGGCCCTGCCGCTCCGTTTCCCATGCCGCTTTCGTTTGCCAAAGCTGCCGGCGCCGCTACAAGACCTTTTTCAATTTTCTGCTCCAAGGTGCGGATCCTCTCCAAAACCGATTCCTGGTCTTTTTCCATGGCGGGACGGCACGCCTTGATCATAGTCATTTCTATCATGACCCTTTTGGCTGAAGCATAACGAATCTGACCGGAAAGCTCCGAAAAGATCCGGATAAAACGCATGATCGTATTTTGTTCCGCCATATCCGCCTCTTCCTTTAAAAGCTTCAGATAATCGGAAGAAACATCCAGCACATCTTCTGCATCATCACAGCTTTTTACCAGGAGAAGATTGCGCAGATACCATGTGTAATCACTGACAAACTGGGTCAGTTCCCTTCCCTGCATAACGATCTCTTCCAAAAGGGTAATACAGCTTAATACATCCTGCTTTAACATATATCTTAAAAGGCGGCTGAACACTTCGTTATCCACAGCGCCCAGCACATCCAGCACCATGTCATAAGTCAGTTCCTTTCCCAAATGAAAGGCAATACATTGGTCTAAAAGGCTCAAAGCATCCCTCAAAGAACCGTCCGCCGTCTTTGCGATATAACGCAGAGCTTTCGTATCCACCGGAATCTGCTCTTTTTCCATCAGCTCCGAAAGCCTGCCTGTAATGGTATCAATATCGATCCTTTTAAAATCATATCTTTGACAACGGGATAGGATCGTGATGGGAATTTTGTGGACCTCTGTGGTAGCCAGGATAAAAATAACATATTCCGGCGGTTCCTCCAGAGTTTTTAACAGTGCGTTAAATGCACCGATAGACAGCATATGAACCTCATCAATGATATATACTTTATATTTCCCTTCAGCGGGAGAATAAGACACTTCATCCACGATTTCGCGGATATTATCCACACCGTTATTGGATGCGGCATCAATTTCGATCACATTCATACTTGCCCCGGAGGCAATGGCCTTACAGCTCTTACACTGGCCGCAGGGGCTTCCGTCTACGGGATTCTCACAATTTACCGTTTTGGCAAAAATCTTTGCAATGGTGGTCTTACCCGTTCCCCTCGTCCCGCAAAAGAGGTAAGCATGCCCTATCCTGTCTGCCGTTATTTGATTTTTTAATGTTTCTACTATGTGCTCCTGTCCCTTTACATCGTCAAACTCTGTGGGACGAAACTTACGATACAGCGCCTGATAAGACATGCTTTCACTCTTTCTGGTTTATTTCTGCCGTTTTCTAATCTCCAAAGCTGATGCCTAACATCTTGGCTTCTTTGATAATGGATGCGTCAGGGGAAACATATTTCAGTTTTCCCGCTACATCTTCAAGGGGAACCTTGATGATCTCACGGTTTTTAATACCGACCATGAAACCGTACTCCCCTTTCATGATCAGCTTTCCTGCCTCAGAACCGAGCCTGGAAGCAAATACACGGTCATAAGGGCAGGGGCTTCCGCCTCTCTGGGTATGTCCCGGAACCGTTACACGAACTTCGTAATTGGACTTTTTCTGTATTTTATCCGCGATTTCATAAGAAACGGAAGGATAGGTGTAATTTTTCATTTTTTCTTTTAATTCTTTTTTGGACAGGGCTGCATCTTCCTTGGAAATGGCGCCTTCCGCAACTGCAAGGATCGTGAACTTGCTTCCTCCCGTATGACGCGCTTCAATGGCATCGACCACTTTGTCGATATCATAAGGAATTTCCGGAATCAAAATGATGTCCGCGCCTCCTGCCATACCTGCGTTTAATGTAAGCCAGCCCACTTTGTGTCCCATGACCTCGACGATGAATACACGTCCGTGGGAAGCCGCCGTTGTATGGATGCAGTCAATGGCGTCTGTTGCAATATTGACTGCGCTCTGGAAACCGAAGGTCATATCCGTTCCATATAAATCGTTATCAATGGTCTTTGGAAGGGTCACAATATTCAATCCCTCTTCACGCAGAAGATTTGCCGTTTTATGCGTTCCGTTCCCTCCTAAAATTACAAGGCAATCCAGCTTCAGCTTATAATAATTCTGTTTCATTGCCTCTACCTTATCAAGGCCGTTTTCATCAGGGTCTTTGATGGTTTTGAAAGGTGTACGGCTGCTGCCCAAAATAGTGCCGCCTTTTGTAAGGATTCCTGAGAAATCTCTGCTTGTCAGCATACGGAAATCTCCGTAAATTAGTCCCCGGTATCCGTCAATAAAGCCGTAGATCTCCACATCCTCTCCGGAATGGGACACGCTCTTTACCACGCCTCTCATGGCAGCATTTAATGCCTGGCAGTCTCCGCCGCTGGTCAACATACCGATTCTTTTCATTACTTTTGTCCTCCTTATATATTTTATTTTTCGTTTTTTCCGTCGGTTTTATAAAACCCTAAATCCACATTTTATTATATATTATTTTATTCTTTATCTCAACTTAAACTTAAGCAATTGACGGGAATCATTTTTCCCTTTATAATAAACTCGTTGATCTAAGGAGACGTATCGAAGCGGTCATAACGGGGCTGACTCGAAATCAGTTTGCCGGTTCTGCCGGCACGCGGGTTCGAATCCCGCCGTCTCCGTTAAAAAATCCCCAGAACTTTTATGACAGGAAAGTTTTGGGGATTTTTATATTCCGCAATTAAATTTCTAATATACGATCCTGTCCCTTCCCGCTTCTTTTCCCTGATAAAGCTTTTTATCCGCTTCCTTCAGGGTATTTTCCGCATCGCCGGAAAAATCGTATTCCGCCAGTCCGAAAGTCATGGTAACTCCCACTTCATATCCGTCTTTTTCAATCCGCATCGCCTTTATTCTTCTTTTGATGGTTTCCAGATAAACGCAGGCCTCGTCCCCGTTGTTCTCGGAAAACAAAAGCAGGAATTCTTCTCCGCCCCATCTGGCAGCCAGGCGTCTTCCTGTCATCTCCTCTTTGAATATCCCGGCAATTCCCTTTAAAACCTCGTCCCCGAAATCATGGCCGTAGGTATCGTTAACCTTTTTAAAAAAATCAATATCGCATATGCACAGACAAAAGCCTTTGTTTTCGTCTCCGCCCCTTGTCAGCCACTCCAGGTAATCCTTTGCTCCCCTTCTGTTGCACAATCCCGTAAGGGTGTCCGTTTTTGCCTGCTTTTGAAGCTGTTCATTGTAGTCTACCAGCTTGCTTTCCAGTTCCTGGGAGTCCCTGCTGAAGATAAATGCAATAATGGAAATGCACCAGAAGATCGCAATGGTATTGATGGACTGCAGGATCTCATTTTCCTTATTCAAAAGGATCACAACCGGAGTCCGTTTGTAATAGATATGGAAAAGAACCAGCCGAAGGGCGCAAAGTACGGCGGCATAGATAAATTTTTCTTTATGCCTTTTATAGCTTGAAAAAAAGTATAAAAGAAGCATGACCATCAGAAAATGCTGCACGCCGATATTCCACCCGAAAAGTCGTATATTAAAAAGGATAAAGGAAAACATTCCGATGTTGAACATCCACAATACAACAATTGTCCTGAATCGATAGGTACAGGCAAAAAAACCTGCAAAAATAATAAAAAAGAATAAGAAAAAAACAGCGCTCCCGACGTCACTAATCACTTTTCCCACAGAAATGGTCAGGGAAAAATATATGATAATGGAAATGAGAATGATCCGAATAACTACGATCGTCTTTTTAGATTCATTTTGTGCTTTTGTATCTTTTGCGATCAATGCCGCAAAGTTCGTAAAAATATTCCCCTTTTTCAAAAATCCGTCTCCCTCTTACGTTTCCGGTCCACAAACAAACGTCGAACTCTTTCTCGTTTATTTTACACCTTTTTTTAATGCCCTGCAACGAAAAGAGGGGACGGATCATATTGAATTTTTACCGTATGGTTTTTATAAATTTCTCCGGTCCTTTATTGTTCCGTATTTACTGTGGTTTTAAAGAGCGCTCTCTCTTCCAGAATTTCCTGGACGTTTCTTCCGCCGGTATCTTTTCCGAAGAAGTACCCTTTGATATCGTCCATGTACTCATCATAATCAAAGATATAAATGTAGACTGTGGAAATATCATGTCCGGAAATTGCCAGTTCATAGGCATTGGAACTGCCAAAGTCGATTTTCTCTCCATTTGCATCCAGCGCTACCGCAAACGTCATCCGGCCAGCCGGCTCTATTGGATTCAATGTCATCTCCACAGGAGAAAGCTCTATGCTTTCCATACCGATCCCTTCCTCGTTTACCTCGTCGATGGCAATGGTCTTTACATTGGCAGCGCTCTTGTTAACCGTCAGCGAATATTCCCAGCTGCCTTCCTCGAACCAGTTCTCATAAGAATTGGGAAACTCATCCCATTCCGCAGGCAGGCTCTTCATATATGCCTCCCACTCCTCATCGCTCATCTGCTCCAGTTCCTCCTGGCTTTTTATTTCCACTCCTCTTTCCGCAGGCTCTACAGGATCCGCCAGGTATCCTATCACAGTCTTGATCTGCAGATCCATTCCAAAGGTTTCCGGGATTTCATATTCGTCAAACCATTTATCATAGACCTCTGCATCAACTACCGGAAGAGGCTCGTTATTTGCTTCCGCTTCCTTTACCATTTCCTCATATCTTCTGCTGTCTACGTTAATTTCCGAATAATCGATACGCATAATACCGATAAAAGTATGGGAATCCTCAAATTTTCCTTCTATATTTCTAAGACACCCCTCTTTTTTATCATCACGGAAGGAATAGCTTTCTGCCGTTTCTACCTGCAGTGTCTGCTGCTCATTCTCGCCGAATGTGGCCATCTCCGGAAACTCCTGCTCATTTTCCACACACACTCCTACAAAAATTGCCTGATTTGATGCATAAATATCCGTCAGTGTAATGGTCAGACCTCCTACCTTCTGCCTGTAAGGGGATTCTTCTTCCGCGCCGGAAGCATTTCCCGTATCATCGCCCGTATCCTGACCGCCGTTCTCTAACGACGCACCGGAATACAAGGGCGTTGCCTCTTCTTTAGGCACCTGTCCGAAAGGAAATACATCCTGTACCCTGGTAAACAGATCTCCTATGAAAGGAAGCTTCTCTGCCAGAGCCGGATTGACGGCGCAGAAGGTAAATGCCACTATAACCGCTGCCGCCACTGTAGAGATCCCTGTCATTACCCTTCTTAAAATCTTTGTTTTTCCCTTTTTTCTGCCTTTTTTGGAGCTTCCCTTCATCTGCCTGATCTTAATATATGCCTCTTCCATTTTATCATCTATCATCCTGCTTTCTTCCAGGTCCCCGCCTAAAATATTAATAAGATCCTGTTCAAAAATATCCTGGTTCATAGTATCCTCCTCCTAAACGATCTGCATCTCTATACGAAGCTGTTCTTTGCCCCGATGGATGCGGCTTTTTACGGTATTTTCCTTGATATGGAGAATCTCGGAAATTTCCCTGATAGTAAACTGCTCTCCAAAATACAGCTGGAAAATTACCCGGCTGTCCTCCGGCAGGCTTTTTATCATTTCTTTAAACTCCAGATCGCTGTCAGAATTTTCATAAACCCCCGTATATAAATCCTCGTTTATGCTGACGATCTTCTGCTTCTGCCTGTATATCCGCGTACAGTTATTGATCAGGATGCGCACCAGCCAAGTCCTGAAATATTCCGCCTTCTTGAGATCCTCCATGTGCTCAAAGGCGTCTAAGATCGTGTCCTGTATGGCATCCGCCACATCCTCTTCGTTTTGAAGATAACCGTATGCGACCCGCCGCAGGGTCATTTTATTTTCCTCCATCAGCGCAATAAAAGCTTCTGCGTCTCCTCGCTGCGCCTTTTTAACCAATATGCTCATTTTGTATCCTCCGTACTGACACCCGGCCGGGATCTCAAATAGTTGAAGTACTTGCAATCTACATTTATTAGATAAATTTCCTGATCGTTTGGTTGCATAGGAATTGGATTTTTTATCAGAATATCAAAAAAGAGCCACATGCCAAATTGAAAAAACCGGCATGACGACTCTTTTTATTCTTCAAGCTACACTTCCACATCCGCTCCGTAATCCACGCCTGGCATCCTGAAGCCGAACATGCGGAAAAAATCATCCCAATAGCCCTCTATATCGCACAGCTCTTTTACGTTTTCCGTAGAGACCTCATCCCATATCTTCATAATGGCTTTCTGGATCTCCGGCTTCATTTCCCGGTCATCCAGGCGGATCCTTCCCTCTTCATCCAAGGGTATTTCTTTGGCCCCTATTTTTTCCGTAAACAATCTTACCATCTGCTCGATACAACCCTCATGAAGCCTCTGTTCTTTCATGACCTTATACATAATGGACAGATAAAGGGGCACCGCCGGAATGGCAGAGCTGGACTGGGTTACCACTGCTTTATTGACAGATACATATGCCTTTACGTCGGCATACTTTTCATTGATCTTCCTTGATGTTTCCAAAACATGCTTTTTCGCCTGGCCGATAGTCCCGCTGTAATAAATGGGATATGTCAGTTCCGGCCCTATGTATGAGTAAGCAATGGTTAACGCATCCTTCTCCAAAGCATCCGCTTCCTTTAATGCGTCGATCCAAAGCTCCCAGTCTTCGCCGCCCATGACCTTGACAGTCGCCTCTATTTCTTCTTCTGTGGCAGGCTCCAGGGTCGCCGTAACTACTTCATTATTATTCAGATTCAAAGATTTTGTTGTAAATGCTTCATCCACAGTTTTTAAGACCGATGTATAACTGTTTCCGTCAGGTGTGATCCTCCGGGGCGCCGCAAGGGAATAAATGACCAGGTCAGCTTTTCCCCAATCCCTTTTGATCGTCCCTATGACTTCTTTTTTGATCTCATCGGAAAAAGCGTCTCCGTTAACGGATTTGGAATACAGCCCCGCCTCATTTGCGATCTTATCAAAAGCCGCCGTATTATACCATCCTGCCGTCGCCGTTCTTTTGCCCGCAGCCGGGCGTTCATACATTACCCCGATGGTATCCGCCTTACAGGTAAATGCCGCAGCAATACGGCTGGCAAGACCGTAGCCGGTGGAAGCGCCGATGACTAACACCTTTTTCCACGTCCTCTTCTTATCCGCAGCAAACGACTTCGCCGTCTCTTTTGCATATGCTATCTGCTCTTCCACATTTTTATAACAACCTGTGGGATGGGCTGTCGTACAAATAAATCCTTTGGATTTGGGTTCTACTATCATAAATGCTCCTCCTGAATGTTCTATATTATTCCAGAAGTAGTATAGCATACCGGGAGGAATCAATCCAGCATTTTATTTTGATATTCAAACATTTAGATGTTCAATTTTCTCCCGCAGCCCCAGCATATTTTTATCAAGCTCCGCAATGGTTACCGCATAATCCTTTAATTCCTCTCCAATGGATTCCGCGCCGGGAAATTCTTTCTTGTAAACAAGCTGATGGTCCAGTACGGACCAGAAATCCATTGCTACGGTCCGAAGCTGTACCTCTACCTTACGCCATTGGCTTTCCTTCCCGTCCCCATCCTTTCCTGCATTTTTTCCTGTTCCCACAGGCACCTCTATGATCAGATGCAGACTCATATAGCCGTTGCTTTTGGGCTTCTTAATATAATCCTTTTCCTTTAAAACCCGGATGTCCTTTTGCTTTTTTAAGCATTCCGCCACTTCGTATACGTCATCCATAAACAGGCAGACCGTCCTTACCCCTAAAAGGTCATTGCATTTCAAAATCCCCGCTCTGTCCGCAGAATAGCTTTTTCTTCTCATTTTTTTATAAATACTGTCCGTGCTTTTTATCCTGCTGGTAACCTGGTTGATCACTTTGCGTTTTTTCTCCGCGGCAAGACACATTCCGATTTCCCCTAAACGTTCTTCCGTAAATTCAATGGCCTTCCGCAAGCTCTTCTTGTATATGTAATCGCCCATTAAATCCTCGATTACATTCTTATCCACATTTTTTTCCTCTTCCGGACATTGTGTTCCGCTTTCTTCATTCATACTAAAATATCATACCCCTTTTTACCTTCTTTTACTCGTTGTCGCTGCTATGATAATGATAAAAACAACTACCTATAATCATATGCAGGAAAAAAGCGGGATATGCAGATTTTTTGTAAAGGGGAACATACTATATAAAACAAAAAAATATTGAATAAAAATCCAATGTACAATACAATAAAATCATACATGCATGGAAGAAGGTCGAATCAAATGCCAAATGAGATTATTTTATACCATACAGCAAGGGCTTTGACTACTCTGCAGTTTTTGAAAGGAAGTAAAATAAAAGATGAAGAATAATAGCGCATTATTTTTTACCTGCAGTTTAATTGAATATATTGGAAGACAGCAGAAGCAGAAAAGGGCATATGTAGTGAAGCACATGGGAAGAGATACCATAAAAAGAATATACAATTATGCAGACGTCTTTCATTGTGAACCAATTGAAAAAACTGCCGGCGAATTTATTACCCGATGTAATATTCCGACAGGCTCTTTTGACAACGTCGCAAAGTGCAAATACGAAGTACCTGATTATTGGACAATAGGAGAGGTCTACGAACGGTTAATAGAGGACATATCCGAGGACGATATTGACAGTATTTTAAACCATATGATAGCCGTTTATTCTTCATGGATTGATGATGCCATATCCAATTATAATACGGATTTTTATTATCAGTCGCGGGAATATATTTGTGAGTGTTATAAAGAAGGGAAAATATGCGCATAATCCGCTTTCAAAAAACCATATACTTACATCTTACGTAATCACATGGTTTTATTACACTATTTTGGTGCCAAGACTTTCTTTCTCTATATCCCCGCCGCCGGAAAATACCAGACATCACGGCTGAATGGCAGCATTTCATCCGCCATGCACAAAATGACCCCCGGCTGAATATCCTTTTTCAGCTTATCGAGCACTGAAAAATTTTTATCCGCACGGTCAGGGGCTTTTGCCTTTTTAATTTCCACGGGATAAATCTTATCCCCTTCTGCAAAGAGCAAATCGATCTCTTTTCCGTCAATATCCCGGTAATAATACAAATCTGGTCTTTTCCCGGCATTATAATAGCTTTTTACAATCTCACTGACCACATAGGTTTCAAAAAAAGCGCCGTCCATAGCTCCTTTTTCCAAGGTCTCCGCATTGGGCCACCTGCATAGATATGCCGCCAGACCGGTATCCATAAAATACATTTTAGGCGTCTTGACCAATCTGTTTGTAATATTGTTGTAATAAGGACGCAGAATAAATATAATGCCGGAACGCTCTAATATAGAAACCCACTCTTTCGCTGTGGGCGCGGATATGCCTATGGCATTTGCGATCTCACTATATTTCAGCTCCATAGAGGTCCGGGCTGCCATAAATACCAGAAAATCATAGAACTCCCCAAGTTTCCCTACCAGTGCCAGTTCTTTAATATCGCGTTCCAGATAAGTATTGATATAATCCGTATAAAACCGTTCCCTGTCCAGCTTTGTTGCTATAAGCTTAGGCATCCCGCCCCTGAAAATCTGCTCATAAATTTCATGAACCGTTTTGGGCTGATAATTCTGCACCCTCCTCCTAAGCTCCTCTACCACGGGATAAAACACACCAGCTTCCCTGCCTTCTATTTCAGCCGCAGATAAACCCGACATATCAAAGACGGCAATACGTCCCGCTAAAGATTCAGAAACGTCCTTCATCATCTTAAATTTTTGAGATCCCGTCAGCCAATACATTCCATTATTGTCTTCCCCTTCCAAAGCTTTTTTATCTACGATCCGCTTCATTTCCAGAAGAATAGACGGCACGCGCTGAAATTCATCAATTAAAAGGGGGAAACCGTAGGTTTCAAAAAACAATGCCGGATCCTTTTCTGCCAGCCTTCTGGCATTGCCGTCATCTAAAGTCACATAACGGCGTTCTTTTTCCTTGATATGGTTCAACATGGTAGATTTCCCCACCTGTCGCTGACCGCACACCATGACTACCGGATAAAATCTTGACGCCTCCCGTATCTGACTTTCTAAATGTCTTTGAATATACAATATTTTTCCCTCCGTATCAAAAAGCGAGTAAAATAAGTTATGACTTTATTTTACTCGCTTTTTTTCAGTATGTCAATTATCAGAAATATGGCGCAAAACCTTTTCTTGCCGCCTATCCTCAAAATACAGATATATTAAATATCTAAGGTCTTTCCTTCCTTCCCCGTCAATTCCCGGGTTCTTTCATCCGGCTGTCCGAAGCCTGCGTAAATACTTGCGCCGCTTCCCTCAAAGCATCGTTCTCCCTTCTCGTTAACAACTGCAAACGCCGCTTTGGGAATTGTCAGTTCCACAGACTGCTCTTTACCCGGTTTGAGCGTAACCCTCTGAAAGGCAGCCAATCTGGGATTGGGAACTTCATTTGCACTATCCTTTATATGAACATAAATCTGTACGACCTCTTCCACTGCAATAGCGCTTCGGTTCGTCATGACTGCCTCTATCTTTATCCCGTTTTCAGGCAGGGCGTGGTAATCAACCGGCTCCGCCTTCAGGTCTGTGATCTCCGTATCTGCATAGGTCAATCCGTAACCGAAAGGATACAACGGCGCTTTCTCCAAAAAGCGATAGGTTCTCCCTTTCATGGAATAGTCGGTAAAAGCAGGCATCCCTTCCAGATCCCGGTATATAGTTATAGGCAGCTTACCGGACGGGGAAACCTCTCCGAACAGAATATCCGCCACATCCTTTCCGCCTCTTGCTCCGGGATACCATACCTGAAGGACTGCCGAAGCACGCTCGTCTGCAAAATTCAAATCCATGGCGCTTCCTGTCATCATGCAGACAATAAAAGCCACTCCCGTCTCCGCTACTGCCTCTAACAGCTTTATCTGAGATAAAGGCAGTTTTAAATCCTTCTTATCTCCTGAAGCATAGCTGTTTCCCGTATCGCCTTCTTCTCCCTCCAGGGACTCATCCAATCCCAGACAGAGTACGACCAGATCCGAATGCTTTGCTACTGTCCTTGCTTCCGACAATCTGTCATCCGCCTTCGCCAGAGATTCCTCCCTGTCAAGGAAGAGATGGGATCCTTTGGAATATAAAACTCTCACATCATCCCCCACATAATCCTGTATCCCTTCCAAAACGGTAATATACCGGGATGAGGTTCCATGGTAATTGCCGATCAGAGCCTCCCTGCTGTCGGCATTGGGACCGATCACGCCGATGGTCCTGATCCTTTCCTTATGAAGGGGCAGAATACCGTCATTTTTTAAAAGAACAACGCTTTCCCTTGCCGCTTTCGACGCCAGCTCCAGATGTTCTTTGCATTCCACCGTCTCATAGGGTATCCTGTCATATTCCGTCTTATCAAACATACCCAAAAGGAATCTGGTCGTAAATAATCTGACCGCCGACCTCTTGATATGCTCTAAAGGCAGAATGCCTTCATTGTATGCGGATAAGATTTTCTGATAAGTACAGCCGCAGTTTACATCACAGCCCTTTTCCAAAGCCAGCTTTACACTTTCCTCCGGACGCCCTGTTACCTTATGGTTTTCATGGAAATCCTTAACTGCCCAGCAGTCGGATACATAATGTCCTTTAAAACCCCATTTCCCCCGGAGTACTTCATCCATTAAATAACTGTGGGCACAGCAAGGCTCTCCGTTGGTACGGTTATAAGCGCCCATAACGGATTCTACTTCCGCTTCCAGAACGCATGCCTCAAAAGCGGGAAGATAGGTTTCCCACATTTCCTTTAGGCTGACCTTTGCATCAAAATAATGGCGCATATCCTCAGGCCCGGAATGGACTGCAAAATGCTTGGCGCAGGCGGCCGTTTTCAGATATTCCCCGTCTCCCTGAAGCCCTTTTATAAAGGCAACGCCCATACGGCTGATCAGATAAGGATCCTCCCCGTAGGTCTCATGTCCCCTGCCCCATCTGGGATCGCGGAACAGATTGACATTGGGGGACCATACCGTCAGACCTTTATAAATATCCCTGTCTCCTTCTTTTATGGATTCATTATATTTTGCCCTTGTTTCAACGGCAATAACCTCTCCGATCTCTTTTAAAAGTTCCTCATCAAACGATGCGCCCAATGCAATCGCCTGGGGAAACATGGTAGCCGTGCCGGCCCTTGCCACCCCGTGAAGCCCTTCGTTCCACCAATTGTATTCAGGAATTCCCAGCCGTTCTATTGCCGGTGCGTCAAAGCGGAGCTGGGAAGCCATTTCCTCAACCGTCATCTGTTCCACCAGTTCTGTCGCTTTTTCAATAGCCTTTTTCCTATCCATCTGCATAGTCTCCTTTATGTTGTATTTATTAGCGATTCCATATCTTTTATCTTATGAATTATAATATATTTGAGTTTATATTATCCGATATCCTTTGTAAACACGACACAAATCTTGCGGTTTGTTTTACAATTATTGCTATCCTGTCTCTTGAGAACTTTTATTTTTGTATAAAAACCAATATAATGAAAATAATAACTTTATCGTCCATGATTTAACAGTGTAGGCATCTCAACCGCCATAAGGGGGTATTTCATATGAATTCACAAAACAAAAAGATTCCCGCTCAATACGAGCAGCCTGTCCGTGGTTTTATAGGAAGAACGCTAGACGATTCCCAGGAATATGTGGATTATGTTCCCGAGTCACATTTACGGATCTGGTATAACAACCAGGCTGAAGGATATGCGACTCATCATCATAACGCCATGGAAATCATTATCTGCATGGAAAACCAATATACTGTCATTGCCAATAGCAAGACCTACAACCTGAATGTAGGAGATATCCTGATCATTCCATCCCACATGCTCCATAAGCTTATATGCAATTCCTATGGCGTACGGTTTATTTTTCTTGTCAATGTGGAATTTTTGGATTATTTCCAGGATTTCAAGATCTTAGACCCTATTTTTATGGAGCCCTACCTGTGCAACGCATCCCTGCGTCCTGATATTTACCAACAGGTATATGCTTTCTTTATGCAAATGATAGATATCTACTTTTCTAATAATATTTTCTGGGAAACCTCTATTTATTCATTATTACTGCAGACCATGATAACTTTAGGGCGGGACCACTTTTATAAGAACTCGGAAAATGAAGACAGTTTTTCCGCCGATAAGCAGAGGAGGGAGCATTATGAAAAATTTGCCAACCTGCTCAATTTCATTGACGCCAATTATGCGGAAGAGCTTACTTTAGAACAGGCGGCGGATTACATCGGCTTTTCCAAATATCACTTTTCCCGTTTATTTAAACAGCATACCAACACAACCTTTTATGACTATCTGTGCCACAAACGGATACAGGCCGCCCAATCCATGCTCACCATGGACATTCCCATTACAGATATCGCTTTTCAGACCGGTTTTAACAATCTGACCACTTTCTGCAGATGCTTTAAAAAATGTACCAATTGTTCTCCTACAGAATACAGAAATAAATTCCGCCATGAAAAAGTTCATTAACCTTATATAATCAAAAAAAGAAACAGGGCCGCATTCCTGCCATGCCCTGTTTCTTTTTTAGGAAAAATATGTTTTATTATGATGATTATCCCTTTACACTTCCTAATGCCACGCCGGCAATAATATATTTGGATAATACCAAATATACCACAATAAGGGGAAGTACGGTCAACGTCAGTCCCAGATATACGGAACCGTATTCCGTTTTATAAATATCCCCGCGAAGAAGACTTACCATAATGGGCATCGTATACTTCTTCTGGTCTGTCAGCAGAACCAAAGGTGTAAACAGATTGTTCCAACTGGATACAAAACTGAAAATCGCCTGGGTCGCAATCGCCGGTTTCATAATAGGCAGCACAATTTTATTAAAAATCAAAAACTCTCCCGCCCCGTCAATTCTTGCCGATTGTACAATTTCCATGGAAAGAGCCGGCTGTAAATACTGCCGCATAAAAAATACCATGGAAGGAGACGCTATCGCCGGAAGGATCAGCATCCACAAATTGTTGGTCATATGGATCTTGTATACCATCTGATAAAAACCGATCATCGTTACCTGTGCGGGAATCATCATGATAGCCATAATAAAACTGAAGAACGGCTGTCTTAATTTCCAGTCATAGGCAACCAGCGCATAAGCTGTCAACGAAGAGAAGTATACTGCCAGTCCGGTCGCACCCAACGAAATGATCAGGGAATTTCCAAATCCCACTGCCGGATTAAAGCTCTTCCCCAGCAAAATCTTCAAGTTGTTCATCGTATAGCCGGAAGGAAGCAGGGAAATTGCATGCTGCTGAATCTCTGTCGTAGACCGGGTCGCATTCATGATCATGATCCAAAAGGGCATGATGCTTAAAATCGCCAGAAAGATGCACACAATGTAAATAACAACTTTTAATGCCATATTACCTTTATTCTTTAACATTATACATCCTCCTCCCCTTTTTCTTCTTCCACAGTTGCAGCCTGAAATGTTTCCTGACTTTCTCTTGAAAGAGCCTGCGCCTTCTTTAATTCCTTCTGCTTTATTTTATAACTCTTTTGCTGCTGTCTGATCTGTCTCCTGAGTTTTTCTTCATCTTTGTCCTTCAGGATCTGGAACATGATCGCCGAAAGGATGGCAATGATCACAAACATGATCATACTTGCCGCTGCCGCCCTGTTATACATATAGCTTCCGCTGAACGCCTGATTGTAAATAAATACACTGGTCGTCAAGGTAGCATTATCGGGTCCTCCCAATAAGAACAGCTTAGGAATATCAAACATGTTCAGACCACCGATCAAGCTGGTAACAAGGGTAAACAGCAAAATGGTCTTGATATTTGGAAGCGTTACATAGAAGAAGGTCTGGACACGATTTGCGCCATCCACCTCCGCCGCTTCAAATATCTCCGGACTGACTCCAAGTACGCCGGAAATGAGAATTACCATTGTATATCCATACCACATCCATGTCTGGATAAAAATAACTACGCCCTTGGCCACTGTTTTATTGATCAGCAGATTAATGGGGGAGTCTGTAAAGCCCAGCTTCATTAAAATATCATTTACCGGTCCCATAGGATATCCGAATAATGAATTAAACAAAATAGCAATTGTTGCCGCCGTTATAATGTTGGGCATATAGAACAATACCTTGAACAGTCCCTGTCCTTTTACGGTGCTTCTTTTATCCGTAAACCATGCTGTCAGTAAAAGTGCCAGCAGAATCTGAGGGACAAAATTGAAAAGCCATATGATAACTGTATTTTTTAACGCTTTAATAAAAGACGGATTTGTCAATACTGTTTTAAAATTTCTAAAAGGATCATCAGTCAGGAAATGAAAGGATGTCATTCCCAAACCTTTTAAATCAGTAAATCCAATTAACGCCGTATATACAATTGGATATAGTGAAAACAATAAAAATGCAATCACAAAAGGGATGCTGAAAATATAACCATATTTCGCATAACCCAATTTCTTTTTTTTCATTTAACCCACCTACCTTCCCTGCAGTATTTATAACAGCAGGTAAAAGCAGAACAAAAGAGGAGTGATCTGCTCTGCTTTTACCAAGCTGTATGAATAATTTGAACGACTGTAAATTACTCTACAATAACATCCAGATTATCTGCTACCTGCTGTTTAAAGTCGGCAATTGCCTGCTCGCGGGTCTTGTTACCTGCAGTATATTCACGAACCTGCTCTCTCCAATATGTATTGATCGTCTCGTCATACTGCGTTAAGTTTGTACCTTTTGCATACTGGTTAGCGGGTACAAATGCATCGAACATATTCTGTCCGCCCAGGAAATCTACGGAGCCGTCAGACATAGACATTACAGTACCGCTTGCTACAGCGTCTTTTGTACCGCCTTCGCCGTTCAAAGTTCCGTTTGCCCATTTATACTGAAGTCCGTCTTCTGTGCAGTCAAGTGTGATCCACTCGATGATATCTCCTACTGCTTCTTTCTTTGCGGAATCCTTGTTTGCTAAAACCCATGTGCCGCCCCAGAAGAAACCGATAGGAGGTTCGCATACTGCCCAGTCTCCGTATGTTCCTTCGCCTACAGCTTCGCCGCCGCAGTTAGGAGCCAATGTATAGTTGATCAGCCATGCAGGACCAAAGAAACCGAAGATTTCCTTTTCTCCTTCGCCCTTCATATCAGCAAACCATGCATCCTGCCAGTCCTGAGTATCATTGTGATATCCGTTGTCTTTCAGCTCTTTGGATAAATCAAGGAACTCTTCACGTTTAGGATCGATAGTTAATTTTCCGTCAACGATCCAGCCCTGATCGGAGCTGTTCTCAACTGCGTGCCAGATGTCTCCGTCGCCGGATACGATTCCGTAGCCTTTATCTTTCAGCTCTGCAGCCGCTGTATAGAACTGATCCCAGCCGGGTCCGATCTTCTTTGCGATTTCAGCAGGGTCATCTGTTCCCCAAACATCTTTTGCAATGGAACGGCGATAAATAAACGCTCCGCCTGTTGCCTGATAGCCAAGACCTACAAGCTTACCATCAGGATTTGTTCCGATATCAACTGTATACTGTGCGATATCTGCTGCCTTTAAGGAAGCATCCACATCAATTCCCAGATCCTCATAAGCTGCTGCATACTGGCTTGCATCTCCCTGTGTATATTTCAGAACAAATGCCGCCTCCGCACAATAGATGTCAGGCGCATCCGCTCCGCCTGCTGCCAAAGCCTGGTCAAGAGCGGGCTGATAAGCTCCGTCCGTTGTTGCAATAATGGTTGTCTTGATTTCATAACCGAAATCAGGGTGTGCTTCCAGATACTTCTCGATCATGCCGGGTACCTCATCCGTAAATGCCCATACATTGATCGTCTTTGAAGCGTCTCCGCTGCCGCTGTCGGTTTGTGCAGGTGTTTCGGTCTCAGTTTCCGTTCCTGCATCTGCAGGAGCTTCCGTTCCTGCATCTGCAGGAGCTTCCGTTCCTTCGTCTGCCGGTGCCGGCGCGTCTCCGCCGTTTCCGCCGCATCCTACAAGTAAAGTACTTATCATGCAGGCGCATAATAAACTAGCTACTAACTTCTTCATCTTTTTCCTCCTTACATACATTAGTGATTAAAATTGAACTGCTATCTCCAAAACAAAGGCCTCGTTATGCAATAACATAATTTTATTATACTGTTTATAGCTTTTTATTCTTTACAGTTCTTGCTTTTGTTTTGACAATTATTGCTAAATTCGGAAAACAGACTAACAATTTACAATGCATTTTAGTATACTTTACCTATGGATTTAACTTAAAGCTTTACAAAAATTGCCACATTCGCAGGCAAAGGAGGAAAGACATGAAAAACCTGTTTCATCCCGAAAACCCAATTACAAAATTTTTATCCCATTTTTATGACCTGATGGTTTTGAATTTCTTTTTTATCATCACAAGCCTTCCTGTCTTCACGATCGGGGCTTCCATCTGCGCCGCCTATCATATAACGTTAAAATTGGCGGATGGAGAAGAGCCTTACATTATAAAGGGCTACTTTAAAGCTTTTCGGGAAAACTTCAGGCAGGCAACCCTTCTCTGGATCCCTCTTTTATTTGCCATTATATTTTTTAGTGCGGATCTGTTTATTATCTATAATGTAATAGACAAAAGATATGAATTCCTTCAGATTCCTGTATGGATTTTTATTTTTGTGATCGTATCCCTGATTATTTATGCCTTTCCCCTGCTGTCCTCTTATGAATCTTCAACAAAGCAGCTTTTAAAAAATGCAGTACTGTTAAGCCTTGCTAATTTTCCTACCACCATTTTTATTTCAGTGCTTCACATAGGTATTATGTATATAGCGTCCACCTCCGCCCGCAATCTGGTAATTGTAGGCAGCCTGGCGCTGTTTTTCGGCTTTTCGGGAGTTATGTATTTCTGCTCCGTCTTCCTTCTCAGAATATTCCGGAAATGTGAAGCCATTCAATAAACGCAACCGCTTCTTCCTTTCTCGTACTGTATGCGGAAACTGTCAGAACGGGAATCCCATCTTCATAAAATTCCCCAAAACAGGAATCCCTATCCAGACGGATTCCTACCGGTATGCTTTTACCGCTTTGATTTTTGCAATAATACAACCTCTCTTCCAGTTCCTCATATAAATTGGACGGAAGCAGTTCTGAAAGATCGCAGTAGGAATCTGCTTTTTCATATTCTTCCACCGCCCAGGTTGTAGATATGGTCACATCAATAGTCCCATTTGTCAGCATTGCCGTGTACTTCTGGATGCCGGCCACTACGGTACTGTCCGCCGAAGCCTTTTCATCCATAACTTTAGGATGCAGAAAGCCTCCTTCTATACGAAGAGGCGTCTTTTCCACATCGATCCGGCGCTCTTTAACATAATCCTCCAATATCAGGTTTTCCGCCGACGAGGTATCGCGCCCGTTTACAATTGCTATTACCAGTGCAGGTTCTTTTATTTCCTCCAGATAGCTGCCAAGGAAGGTAAGGATAAAAATAAGGGCGGCTGCAGGAATCAGCACTTTCCATTTGTGGTAATCCCAAAAATATACTATTTTTTGTTTGAATGTCTTAAGGCCGGTATTTTGCTGATCCATAGGACTCCTTTTCCTATCGTTGTCATGTCTTTCCAAGAAACGATCTTATATTTAACATTATTATCATAGCACGCACAAGCAGAGTAGGGCTACACAATTATTGCGCATTCCCAGATATTACCAGTCTTCTGTAAAGCAGACGATCTTACCTTTGGCTCTTAAACCGCAGAAAAAAGTGCAAAATCCTAATTGTCGACGACTTTTCCTTTACAGAGAAGTAAGAAGATGCTACTTTAATATCATAACCGCGCATATAACACAATATCTTGTATTAAAAGAAATGAGGAAATACAAATTATGGCAAACGAGATAAGAAAATGCGTGGAGTTGGAAAAATATGTGACTAAGATCCTGCTGGGTTTAGGGGTCCCGGCTCATCTTAGCGGATATCGTTATATCAGGGAAGCAGTTTTGATCTCCGTTACAGATATGGAGGCAGTCAACCGCGTGACAAAATATCTGTATCCGGAGATTGCGGAAATATATAATACAACGCCAACAAAAGTAGAAAGGTCAGTGAGGACGGCTGTTGAAGCATCGTGGTCACGTAGGAACCGCGGGGTCATGGAGGATATTTTCGGATACTCCTCCGCTTCCGGAAGGAAAAGGCCCACCAACAGCGAATATATTGCCTGCATTGCAGACAAAGTCCGCCTGGACTACACCGGAAACATTCTTGTTTCCTAACACATGAATTAGTATAAACGGTAACGCAAAAACACCTCCAAAGCCTTTTGCGCGGTTTGCTTTGGGGGTGTTTTTATTTTCTTTTATTCTCTCTTTTTTCTTTTCCTTCTATATAAATTTCTTCACATATTTTATGCACCGCTATTTTTTTCTCACGGGCGATGGACTGCTGTAATTCAACTATGTTCTTCCGGGTTATAAGCACTTTATCTCCAATCCGGATCACATGATAGCGAAATAGTATCAGCATGGGATTCAGATACAGCATATCTCCTTCCACATATAAAAGACCTATCAGCCAGAACACCAGGCAGTTGACGATTATGCTGCCAAAGCTGTTTATCTCCATGGAAAGCAATGGAAACAAATAGGTTATAAAATAGTTTAAGATATCGCCGGAATTGTTCCGTATCGTTTCTGACCGGTATTTGATATCGGAATTATTTTTTAAAAGGCAAAAACAGATCAATATCACAACGGAACAAATGCTCAAAATTATCATTGCCCCGTTAAAATACAAATTTTTACAAAATGCCTGTTTTAAAACACCCGGCTTGATCCAATCCGACCATTTTCCCAAGTCCAGATTATTTAATACCAATAATAAATATAACGGTACATAAGAAGTTATAAATAGCAGCCATTTAGCAAATTTAGTAAGCATATTATTCCTCCAAAACTCCCTCAAGCTTTGCCACGCCGATCCTGTCCGCCAGCAAAGAACGGAAATATGCATCGTTCATTAAATTAGTGATTTCATATAACTGTTTCCGGTCTGTATAGAGCAGCTTTCCGCTATCACTAAACTCCAAATGGAGGTTCAGATCCTTTATCAGTTTAGGAACTTTGTTCAGATTCTTAAAAAACAGGGGCAAACGTTCATTCTGCATGATATTGGTAAAACGCTTTTGGATTCTTCCGTCCCTCATGCATGCTTCCTGAAACTCTTCAATATTTTCAAAGATGTCCTTGTTTTTTATGATCCCAATCGCTTCCTTTGTCTTTTTTTCAAATAAATCCCTGTAACCGAATATCCGTTCCAACGCAATATGGTTAAATATGAGTAATTCTTCCTCCCATTCCAATATATCCACCGTTTCATCAATAGCGATAAAATCCGAGTCCATTCTTACCAGTTCATCGGAAAAGGTCTGCAACATTATTCCTTTCCGCAGCCTTTTCATTTTCTGGAACTGTCTGTACAGCTTCAGTACTTTTCCCTGTGCCTCAATTTCAATTACATAATAATCCACATTTCCCCAGTCAAATTTCTTTTCATCGCTGATATTTATGACAAAGACTCTTTCGAGCTGTTCCTCTTTATCGGGAATAACATCGCTTACTTTGATCTGTTCGATCTCTCCGTCAAGAACGCCCACAGCCTGATAGTCCACTATTTCGTTTTTGCTTATTTGTTTTCTTACGTCCTCTGTCAGCATGTCAACGATCTGCTGTTTCAGATCGCGACTGATGGAGGGAGAGTTTATGATCCCATGGTTTTTTCTGGCAAAACTGATGTCGATCGTGTGGCTTTGATTGGTAGTGATCTCTTCTAAGTATGCTTGTAATGATTCGGTGTTCATGACTTTACCTCCTTGGTTTTTCAGTATTTCTGGCTATCTTTAAAGGTTCTTATTGTTCTGCATAATCAACCTGAATATTTGTTTTTAAATCTATGTTTTCCACACTCCAAAGATAGACCGGCAAATCGTTTATTTTAGTAATCTGTTCAATGCTGGCATATTTTCCGTTTATTGTTATATTTTCTACCATAGAGGAAGAGGCAACGCCTACATATGCCAAATCTTCTTGATGGAAAATTCTATTTTTCTTGTAAAATCCGGTAATAACAGCCCATAACTCTTGCTCTATTTCCGTTTCCTGATAAAATTTTTGAGAGCGTTCTTTCTCGTCTTCTGAAAAAATTTTCCCTATCCTTTCTAATTCTACTTTGTGGTCATCCAAATACATATTAGTACGGAAAAAATCAGCCCTTCTATATTGGGGAGTTGATATTCCTGGTATTCTTTTAAACAGACAATACGCCACTTTGTCATTTTTACTATCACTCAAAATAACCATTTCATAATTATCATAACTTTGTTGATAAAGTATTGTTACTTCTTTTTCCTTACATAAATATCTTTTACAATATATTTCTTTCATATCGCTTCCATATAAACTATGGTAATTTATAAAAATAGTAGTAACTATGGTAAGACATATGGCCACTAAATTAGCATCTATTTTCCATTTTCCGTTCTTAATCTTTTCTGCTTTTTCCCTTTGTAATTCATCATATGTTTCATTCTGAGGCATACTTTTTATAATATCATTTGCTAATGAAACATATTTTGTGTTTCCACCCCATTTAATTACAAAAAGCAAATGAGGAAATGCCTGTTTATATTCTCCTATTAGGTAATAACACTTTCCTAATCTATATGAAGTCTTTACCTCTTCGTAAATTGTTTCGTTATCGCTATTTTTCAATAACGCAATAACTTCTTCCCATTTTTCTTCTGCAAGATACTCACGTGTCATAATACCGTTTTGAATTACATTTTTTTCATTTATGCTGATTTTCTCTAATTTATTAAATGTTTCCGTTATCTGATTTATTTCTTTTATTACATCAGGATAACTATTTGAAGTCTCTAATAAATAATCAATTTTTTGAAATCCATAAATTATAGCTTGCCTACCTGAGATTCGTGAAGATAATCTGTCTAGTTCATTTATTTCTTTCTGACATTCATCATAACAACCTAAAACTAAGTAAGTGTCGAATAACAAGAGATGCGCTCCTACATCGTTTCTATATTTTTTCTTTTTTACAGCCTTTTCCTGATATAACCGATAGGATTCATAATCACACTCTTCATATTTAATCCATTCTACCCATCCCTTAATTTTTTTCCAAACAAGGCGCATAATAGGGCGCACTAACAGTATCGATATAATAATATTAATTACGCTAAAAACACTTCCATCTAAGTAAAATAATAAAACTAACGGCACTATTAATAAAAAAAACTTTAAAGCTGTTGCTATAAATACTACTAATGAGATATTTCTGTGATATTTTTTATGCTTCATTGTGTTTCCTCCAAATCACAAGAATCTTTATTTAAGAAACTATTAATTATAAGCCCAATTACTGCTGCTATTTTTTTAGAGATTTCCTCCTGAGGAGCGATACTAGTTATTGTTGCTGCCCCTTCCGCTGATGTTGCTGCCGGTATTGCCATTATTGCGGCCACTGTAAGTGCCAATAATCCCGAATTAAGACACCACCCCATTTCAGTTCTAGCTGTTGTATTCTCTTCCTTTCTACTTGAATAATTATATAAAGTAAAAGCTTCTGTTGGATTAAGATTTACATTTAGCTTAAATCCATATCAATTTGCAAAATTATCTTGACCTTTTCCCCACTCTACTTCTATTCCTTGAATACCAATAGCATATTTTATATTATGAGCAATGCCATTATTGTCTGTCCAGCTTGAATTTTCCCCTATTTGTGCTCCATTAGGCGATAGGCTAAGACTTAGCTTCTCATCTACTCCCATTGTTTGCCTTTTAAAATTTAAAGACATTGAATACGGTAGCCCATTTTTTATTACAATATTAATCAGCTTATCATTATTCTCACTTACAGTTTCCTTACAATATGGCCCTCCCAGTATTCCAAGTATTGAAGGTGCTACAGTTGCTTCTACTGTATTTGTCACACCCACATAATTTTGTAGCCATCCCCCGATTTTAGTAATTATATTCGGATCTAATAAAGTAATCGGAATCGGAATAGCCACTGGAATATCTGGAGTTCTTCCATCCCAATCCACCAGTATCATCGGATTCCCCCAGCAGTACCCATACTCATTCAAAGTATACGGCGCCATCGCAAATCCCTTGATAGTATCCACCGCCGCAAACCTTCCCTGCTCCGCCCGGTACTCCCTCGCCTGGGCATAGTACGTCCCTGCTGTTCTATCATATTGGTAGCCCGTATAGCCAAAGGGCTGGATGCTCTCTCTTTTGTTTCCGTCCCCTCTTCCATACAGCTCCTGTCCAAACTCATCATACCCATAGCTTTCCGCCAGCTCCCCGTTCTGATCCACCAGACGGATGGGGCTTCCCAGTTCGTCCTGGAAATAGTAATGGGATGCTGTTCCCCTGTCTTCCCGTATTCCTGCCACGTTCCCGTCCCACAGATAGCTCTGGGTGTTCCCGTCTTCTTCCTTCTGTAAGAGGTTATGGTACTGCCTTGTCAGGTCTATGGTGTATCCTATCCTTGTCTCCGGGCGGATGGCCTGCTCCTTCAGCCTGCTTAACGGGTCCATTACGTCTGTCCCCTTTAGTATAGCATCACTGGGACCGTTCTGCATCCCTGCTATTCCCTCCATGGCTCCGGATGCCTTCCCTACCCGGTGTCCCAGCCCGTTGTAGGTATAAGCTGCCGCTTCCCCTTTTCCGGTTACCGCCTGCTCTAAGCGGTTCAGGGCGCCGTACAGGTAGCGGTTCTTGATATCCCCGTTCTCCAGGATGAGGCTTAAATTCCCCCTTTTATCATATGCATAGATCTCCTCATTCATGACATCTGTTTTCCGGATGAGCTGGTTCATGGCATTGTAGGCATATGCCGTCTCCCTGCCCCCTTCCCTAAGGAGGCTCCTGTTCCCGAAGGCGTCGTATTCGTAGGTCCTTAAAGTCTGTCCGTCCCTGCTTACCCCTGCAAGCCTTCCCATGGCGTCATACTGATAAGCATATGCCCCGCTTTCTTCAGGCAGCCCCCTTCTCTGTTTTTCTATGGAT
>DEUB01000034.1 GCA_002362385.1 Lachnospiraceae bacterium UBA3273 | reverse complement strand
GCCAATAAAAATTATACACTAACAGTCCATAGTGCTATTTTCCTATTTTTAATATAAACAGCAATTCTTTGCTTCCATTCTTGTTTTCCTTTCCGGTAACCTGATAATTATATTTCTTCCTTTTGATCTCAACCTTCCCGTATTTTGAAAGCATCGCCTCAACCTCTTCCGGATTTGGCCTGACTCTGGTATTCTGGCTTAAAACAACATACCCTGTCTTATCAGCCAGCCTGCCGATCAGTCGATCCATATTATCCAGAAAGCTTTCTTTCCGTGTATAATCCGTATGCTGCCTTTTCCTGTCAAACATTTCATCAAACAGCCCGTAAAAAGAATCATAATTATTCATGGTGGAAGGATAGGGGGGGTCCATATAAACAACGTCCACATGATCGATTCTTTGCGCCATATCAAAGGCATCAAGACAGTAAGCCCTGCATTCTTTTCCTTTGAACACGGCTCTGTTATATTCCTCAAAATTCTCTCTCATATGGCTTTCAAAGGACTGGTTGTGATAGGCTCTTTTCCTCTTATACTTCTCGTAGCTGTAATCCTCGTCCCGAAGCTTCTGTATCTGGTTCCATGGAACATTCATCCGGGAATACGGCAGTTTTCGGATCATGGCCCTCCTCATTAATGCCAGGAACAGATACCGCTCACTGCCTTCAAGCTTTTCAGCCACAGCCGCCAGTCCGGCCAATTCCTCCACCTCTTCCGGATAATACAGGCGTTCCGATAAAAAGGAAAATTTTGCAGCCAGTTCCCGCACTCTGCTTTCATCCGTCTTTTTTTCAAACACGGACAATGTGAGGGTCTTATCCTCATTTTCAATCAAAGCCTTGGCTATCACATAGTCAGCATACAGAATATCATTAGAGATCACGGAATATCCGTGTACCTTCAGGGCATATGAAACCGAACAGCCGCCTGCAAATATATCAAGAACCCTGCCTTCCTTCACGGGCATCTCTTCTATAAGCCAATCAACCAACTTCTCTTTGTTTCCTATGTAATTTACCTTTGGATACTTTGCCATGATCCAGTGCCTCCTCTACCTGCAAAGCAATCTGATATGCCAGCTTGGGCGGCACCGCATTACCGATCTGCTGCTGTATCTGAATAGACCTGCCTTCAAATATAAAATCATCGGGAAATGACTGTATACGCGCCAATTCCCTTGCCGTTAGAGCCCTGTTCTGCTCATAATGAAAGATCTTTCTCATATCTCCCGTCACACAGACGGAAGGCTTTTTGCTGTTATACCGGATATATTTTCTGATATCTCCCGATTTAGGCCTCAGTTTCTCAGGAATATCCATCCGGTCTCCCCCGTCTTTAACATAACTCATCTTTTCAAGCATCTGGGCGCTGTGCTTCATTGCCCTGTGGTTGGGAATATCGCTGTCCTGACCGCTTTCCAGTTTGGGTAAATCTTCGATCACATCCCTGATCGTAAACACTTCAGAGGATTTTGCCGGATAAATAAATTCTGCAGAAACATCCTCCCTGATCCCAACTGCCACAAGCCTTCTTCTCTCCTGAGCCACTCCGAAATCAACGCTGTTAAGCACTTCATATTTTACTTTATAGCCGCATCCTGCATCTTCAAATGCCTTAATGACTTCCCTGATGGTCCGCCCCTTAAGATGTGTCGCCATTGTGGCAACATTTTCCATAACGAACATTTGCGGCTTTACCCATGAAACAAACCGGACAAACTCCTTGAACAATCCGTTCCGTTCATCCTCCATAAAGGTCCTTCCGATATTCCCGGCAATGGAAAATCCCTGGCACGGAGGCCCACCGATAATAACGTCCACTTCCCTGCCGCCCGTCAACCGGGATATTTCATCATTATCGATATTCCTGATATCATCTATAATCAGCTTATGCCCGGGGAAGTTCTTTTGATAGGTTTTTGCAAAATCGGCATTGGATTCAACCGAAAAAACATTTTCAAATCCTGCCTGCGCAAATCCCAGGGATAATCCTCCGGCCCCGCAGAACAAGTCTATATATTTATACGCCATAATAGGCTCCTCCATTTTTCTGTTCAAACAGATGCCTGTGGTAAGCAAGGTATCCCTTTCTTCTTTCGTTTAATATGCTCTCATCCAGACTGTATTTCTCAAAATCAGCCCTTATGGATTCCGCAACCTGATTCCCGATCAATATATGCCCCTCATCCGTAAAGGAAATATCTTTTTTGTCAAAGTAGGAATCAACGGTGGGGCTTAACAATAAGCCGTTATACACATCATAAGCCTCGTCTTCCCTGTGTTCCCTTAAGCAGTCTATACAGGGCTTGATATGGGATGCGATCAGAGACTTATAGGGCTTCTTGTCCAGATAGCATACGACATCCCCATAAATGGATTTCGATTCCTCTTTCAGCTCGTCTTTGTAAATGCGGTGTTTTACGCCGTCACGCACAAAAGCTTCTTCAAAATCCTTATCTGCAATCTGCGGATCGTCCGCAAACCAGAACCTCTCTTCGTATTTATCATATTTCAAATCCACAAACCGTTTTAAATAGCCGATCAGATGTGCGATCTGATTATACTTTCTGTCGTCAAATCCGCTTACAATGGCATACTGGTACTGCATATCCAATTCCTGCCTCGTAAGATACCCGGCGCTGTAATTGGATATGTCCGTTACCATTAACGCCATGATATCATTCTTGGTCAAAGAACCGTTCTTATCCAGTGTTTTTAAAAGGAAATTCACATGCTTTAAATCCCTGTTGTCTACCGTCACATCGGAAGCCAAGGAAGAGCTTTCATAAAATATTTTGGGAAAAATGATTTTTTTCTTTTCTTTATTGGTTTCCCGTATAAATGATTTTACCAGAGGATGATAGCCCAATAACAGGGGATAGATAAAGCCGATCTTTACAAATTGGTTGATGACCTTCCTTGCAGAAAGGGACGCATCATTTCCCTTGAATCCGGAAATATGTACGATCTGCTGCTGTAATTCTTTGTACAGCTCTGATTCTTTAAAATCATCGGCGCTTTGTGCATTTTCCTCCAAGGCGGTCTTGTTTTTATCTATAAACAATACGATGATATTTAAGCAGTTATTAAATTTTGTCCCCGTAATATCCAGATGCGCTGCCGTGAATTTCCAGTAATTCTCATAAACTTCCACATCGCGCCTTTTCTTTGTATCAGACAATAGTCGTTCCTCCGGTTGTAATGATGCATGGCTGTTTTGTAATGATCTGCCATTGCTTTGGTCCTGCTTGTGTCGTAAATATATTATATTCATTTATTTGAAGAATTGCAAGCAAAAACAGAACGTTTGTTCTTTTGGTTAAACATTGTTTCTGATTACCGCTCTGTATTTTCAATTAATCCTCCATAGA
Source organism: Lachnospiraceae bacterium UBA3273 (assembly GCA_002362385.1). Lineage (GTDB taxonomy): Bacteria > Bacillota > Clostridia > Lachnospirales > Lachnospiraceae > UBA2882. Next base: position 16,927 of record DEUB01000034.1, on the reverse strand, counting down.
CTCATAGACGGCATAGGACTTTATAAATTTCCAGATCATTCGTCATTGCAATACCCCTGCCCCTTTGCTATAATTTGGTTGGGTGCAGGATATAAAGAAAAACCATCCTGTAAAATCAGCAACTTCTTTTTTATTCTATCATATAAACTTCTTTTTGCATATTTTAGAAAATTTAATACTTTCTTATACAATTTATTCCATTCTGGCCTATCCTTTTTATTCATGCATAAACGGAATTCGGCCTGAAAAGATCGACAAAGTTTTAGCCTCATATGGTTATATTCCGGTAAAGCAAAAAGGAAGCCATAAACATTATCTGAATAAAGAAACAGGAGATTTGATAACAAATAGATGTGCTGAATAGGATAGGGCAATAATCCCCTTATCCCGTCATAGCATAACAAGCAGAGAGGAGCAAAAAAAGCATGAATATAAATGATTATATGAAATTGCCCCGATGAAGCAATGGAAGGATATATCGAAACAAAAATGGAAAATAATCTCTCCATTCCTATTCTGGAAACCCTAAGCAATTACAGCGGTAAGTTTGTTGTAAGGCTCCCTAAATCTTTGCATCAAAGATTGTCCATTGAAACAGAAATAGAGGGAGTATGAGTATGTCTTAATCAGTTAGCGTTATACAAATTGGCACTTTAGCGTTTCCGGACGTTATCTGCGAACGCTTATCTCTATGAAAGCTGCATATAGACCGAATATGGCTTAGATGCTGGAGTTTAAATTTTTCCGGTGCATTTTTTCATACACTTCTGGTACAATAAGCATAATTTCTCTCTCTTACAGCATACTTCTGCATACATCATTTACATCTTTTCCTATTAATATATTATTATATTCAAGAAAATCATCCTTTTTAGTAGTGCCGGTTAATACTCCTGCAAAATCCACAACTGCATTCCGGGCTGTCTTAGCATCTACAATACTATCCCCAACATATAATACCTGTTTCTTATCTAAACCAAGTTTATCAACAGCCCAAAGTAATCCTTCCGGATTTGGCTTCTCAATTCTTACATCTTCTGCTCCTACTATTAAATCAATCAGCTTTGCAGCACCATACTTTTCCAATATCTGCTCAATTCTATAATGATATTTTGTTGTTACAATTCCCGTTTTATATCCACGCGCTTTTAATGACTGTAAACTTTCCAATATCCCCGGATAAATTCTTGTATTGTCAACCATGACCATATCCGCTTTTTCTTTAAAATACTTAGAAAATGCCTGTGCCTCATTTTCATCTTCTTTACCTGTTAACACCGTAAATGTATCTTTCAAAGAAAGTCCGACGGTTTTCCTTATTGCTTCTGTTTCTCTTTCCCCATACCCAAGTTTTGATAGAGCATAATTTATGCTGAGTACAATTCCATTTGTGGAATCCCCCAGCGTATAATCAAAATCAAAAACAACAGCACTATACATACTAATTACCTTTCTTATTTAACTTATTATCCAAGTTTAATTTTGCCATCTGCAATATCCACAATAACCTCAACCAAAAACTCGTGTTCTCTGTCAAGCACCCTCGCCGCCAATATTTCCGGCGTATCATTTTCTAACACGGGCACCTTGGTCTGAGCCACTATTTCTCCACTGTCATACTCAGCATTTACTCTATGAATTGTCACACCTGTTTCACTTTCTTTCGCTTCAATAACAGCTTTATGCACATTCATTCCATACATACCCCTACCGCCAAATTTAGGTAATAATGCAGGATGTATATTAAAGATTCTATTATTATATTTTTCAAGCACCGATATATGTAACATTTTCATATATCCCGCCAGGAAAATCATTTCAACATTGTACCGGACCAATATTTCTAAAATCTTTGCTGCTAAGGCTTCCTCATTTCCGAATTTCTTTGCACTAAGATGATATGCAGGAATTCCTTCTGCTTCGGCTCTTTGCAAAGCCATTGAATCTCCATTATTACTAATAACAACAGCTACCCTTGCATTTATTTGATTATTCTTGCAGCCATCTATAATTGCCTGTAAATCACTGCCTCCGTGGGAAGCAAATACTGCTATATTCATTGGGACATCTCCTATCTGATTTTGTTCTCCACAGTTCCTGATAAGATATAAAAAGGCGATTGTTCATGTACCCATTCTAGCATACATATTTTTCCTTCACAATTTAAAGTTCTATCTTTTTCTGTATAGCATCCCCACGCCCCGGATTACTGCGAAGCCAAGAGATAACCTCCATTCCGCTTCGCTCCATGTCGGTCATCTCTTGGCTTCCTATGAAGTGCAGTATATAAAAAGAGTTCCTCGAACAAGTTCGGGAACTCTTTCCATATACTGCACTTCGCAGTAATCCTTATCTCTTTGAAAACTGTGGTGCACGACGGGCAGCTTTGAGACCGTATTTCTTTCTTTCTTTCATACGAGGGTCCCTTGTTAAGTATCCTGCTTTCTTTAATGTGGGTCTGTAATCTGCATCAACGGTAAGAAGCGCTCTTGCAATACCGTGTCTGATGGCACCTGCCTGGCCTGTGTATCCGCCGCCTTTTACATTTACAAGGATGTCAAATTTATCTACTGTATCAGTAGCCGCTAAGGGCTGGCGAACGATAACCTTTAAGGTCTCAAGACCAAAGTATTCGTCAATATCTCTTTTATTGATTACAATATTACCTTTTCCCGGTGTTAAATAAACTCTTGCGATAGATTTTTTTCTTCTTCCGGTTCCATGATATCTTTCTGCTGTTTTAGCCATTTTAATTTCTCCTTTCAGTCCCTCTCATTAAAATGTTAATACTTCAGGCTTCTGTGCCGCATGTTTGTGTTCAGGTCCTGCATATACATGAAGCTTTGTGAACATCTGTCTTCCTAAAGGTCCCTTGGGAAGCATGCCTTTAACAGCAAGCTCGATAACCTGTTCAGGTTTCTTCGCTAATTTCTCTCTCAATGTAGCTTCTTTCATTCCGCCAACATAATCGGAGTGATGATAATAGATCTTCTGATCCATTTTCTTACCGGTCACTTTGATCTTCTCGGCATTGATAACGATCACGTTATCGCCTGTATCGATGTGAGGAGTAAAAATCGGTTTATTCTTTCCTCTCAAAACTTTAGCAACTTCAGATGCTAAACGTCCTAATGTCATATCAGTAGCGTCTACTACATACCATTTTCTATCAATTGTAGCCGGACTAGCCATAAATGTTTTCATTGTATTACCTCCAAAATGTTTATCAATGGATTAATTAGTTGTTTTTCCCTCCGGGGCTAATCGGAAAACGGGAAATTCTTTTGCGGCATTGACAGTCTTTCCGGGGCTTTGGACAGATTCCATCAAATGTCGCCACTGTGAAATATTATATTATACGCACCCTGGTGTGTCAACTCATTTTTTTGAGCAATTTGCACAATTTTATTCACAAAACTCAAAGGAAACCAGGGTCAGTCCCCTTGCCGGCGCCGTAGGGCCTGCCTCCTGCCTGTCCTTCGCCTCCAAAATCTCCTTTACCTGTTCCGGCGCAAGCTTCCCCTTCCCTACCTCTAAAAGGGTCCCCGCAATGATCCTTACCATATTAAAGAGAAATCCGCTCCCGCTTACCCTGATGGTCAGATAATTTCCTTCCTTTTTTACCTCTATACCATAAAGGGTACGGACCGTAGTCAATACCTGGGCTTTTGCCACGCAAAAGCTTTTAAAATCATGCTCTCCCACCAGATATCCTGCCGCTTTCTCCATCTTTTCCACATCCAGGGGAACATAGACAAAGTGGGCATACTGCCTGCCGATAGGATTTTCATATTTCCCCATATAGATCCGGTACTCATAAGTCTTTTTCGTATGACAACGCCTGGGATGAAAATCCGGAGCAACTTCCACAGACCTCTGCACCCTGATATCCTCCGGCAGCCTGGCGTTTAAGGCCGAAGCAATTTTTTCCGGCAGAATCCTGCTCTCCGTGTCAAATACTGCCATATTGCATAATGCATGAACGCCTGCATCGGTCCTGCTGGCGCCGATCACTGAAATATCCTCTCCTAAAAGCTCCTTTAAGGCCCTGTTCAGTTCTCCTTCAATGGTAATCCCATTCGGCTGTACCTGCCAGCCGTTATAAGCGGTGCCGTCATAAGCAACCGTCAGCATGATCCGCCTCATGGCATGCCTCCCGTCTCAATACATTTTCCGGTTCCTGAATATCCTGCCTCTTTTCCCGCCCCGATAACTTCGCGCATCAGGAAATAATAACTGCGGCAGGGTCCGGAGACATTCAAAAGCGATTACCTATAACGGAATCAAATTCAACGGAAACAGCTTTCCAAGCACTGCCGCCGCCGCCAGATAAACGCCCAGAACAACAAAGGCGCCAAAATCCAGTTTCCGGTACTTCAAAGGCTTCATCTTGGTTCGGCCTTCTCCTCCCTGGTAGCACCTCGCTTCCATGGCCATGGCAAGGTCATTGGCCCTCCGGAAGGCGGAAATAAACAAAGGCACCAATAAGGGCACAAGAGCCTTTACCTTCTTGATCAGGCTGCCGCTGTCAAATTCAGCCCCCCTTGCCATCTGTGCCTTCATGATCTTATCCGTTTCTTCCAATAAAATAGGAATAAACCTTAAGGCAATGGACATCATCATGGCGATCTCATGCACCGGAACCTTTATTTTCTTTAAAGGTCCCAAAAGGCTTTCCAGACCGTCCGTAAGCTGGTTAGGCGTTGTGGTAAGCGTCATTAAGGAAGAGCCTACGATCAAAAACACCAATCTGATGCACAGATAAAAAGCGTTGGCGATCCCCTCCCATGTCAGCTTGAATTTCCAAAAGGAAACGATAGGCTCGCCGGGAGTTAAAAACATATTGAATACCGCCGTAATGACTAACAGTATCATAATGGTCTTAATGCCTCTTAAAATAAAAGAAAGGGGCACCTTTGATATCTTTACTACCGCCCCTAAGAAAAGCAGGGCAATCAGATAAATCGTTAAATTTTTATATAAAAACAGTGTTATGATATATACGAGAGTACCAATCAGCTTGACCCTTGCATCCATTCTGTGTATAGGAGAATCCGCCTGATAATATTGTCCTAAAGTAATATCCCGGAGCATATCATTATCCTTTCTATTCCCGCCGCCTTCCATTGCCGGAAATTCTGTCGTTTCTATTTACCGTTTTTTATACAGCTTCAGCAACTCCGCTTTCGCTTCTTCTATGGTCGTGACTGTATCGTCAACGGGAAAACCTTTTCCTGCGCATCTGCTCATGATTTCCGTTACCGTAGGCACTGCCAGGCCAATCTTTTCCAGTTCCTCCTTGTGTGAAAACACTGCTTTCGGCTCATCATCCAGAAATACCTCTCCGTGGTTCATGACAATGATCCGCTCCACATAATCGGCAACATCATCCATGCTGTGGGAAACCAGTATAATGGTAATCCCCATTTCCTCATGAAGCTTTTTGATGAGGTTTAAAATTTCTTCCCTTCCCTTAGGATCCAGCCCCGCCGTAGGCTCGTCTAAAATCAATACCCTGGGTTTCATGGCAATGACGCCTGCTATGGCTGCCCGCCGTTTCTGTCCCCCGGACAGATCAAAGGGCGACTGATAAAAATATTCATCCTCGAGTCCCACCATTTTCAACGCTTCGTAAGCCCTGAGTTCTATTTCCTTTTTGGAAAGGCCCAGATTCTTCGGCCCAAAGCATACGTCAGAAAAAACGTCCGCTTCAAAAAGCTGATGCTCCGGATACTGGAACACCAGTCCCACATCGCTTCTCAACTTTTTCTTATCATAATCCTCATCGGCTATATCCTGTCCGTCAAAGTAGACTTCTCCACCTGTGGGCTTCATCAGACCGTTCAAATGCTGCACAAGGGAAGACTTGCCTGAACCCGTATGTCCGATCAATCCGATAAACTGCCCGTCGGGAATTACCAGGTTCACATCCTTTAACGCCGCCACCTCCATATTTGTACCGGCCTCATAAATGCAATTAACATGGTTTAAGATAATAGGCACTGTAATTCCTCCATAAACTCATCGATTGTGAGAATCCCTTTGGAAAAAGGCATTCCCGCCTTTCTGCACTCTTCCGCCAGCAGTGTGACCTGGGGCACCGTCAGCCTCAGTTCCTTAAGCTTATCCACCTGGGAGAATATTTCCTTAGGGCTTCCCTGCATTTTGATGCTGCCCTTGTCCATAACGAATACCTTATCCGCCATAACCACCTCTTCCATATAATGGGTTATGAGAATGATCGTTATATTTTCCACTTCATTTAAGGCCCGCACAGCCCTGATGACCTCCTTGCGCCCCTGGGGGTCCAGCATGGCGGTAGGCTCATCCAACACAATACACTCCGGATGCATGGCAAGGACTCCTGCAATGGAAACACGCTGCTTCTGCCCGCCGGAAAGCTTGTTGGGCGAATGCTTTCTATATGCATACATTCCCACTGCCTTCAGGCTTTCCTCCACCCGTTCCCAGATCTCCTTTGTGGGGATCCCCATATTCTCCGGTCCGAAGCCCACATCCTCTTCAACGACCTGTCCTATGATCTGATTGTCCGGATTCTGGAACACCATTCCCGCCGTTTTGCGGATATCCCAGATATGGGATTCATCTCCCGTATCCATCCCCCCAACATAGATCGTTCCCTCCGTAGGGAAAAAAATAGCGTTCATATGCTTGGCCAAAGTAGACTTGCCCGAACCGTTATGCCCCAGAATGGCAATAAAATCTCCTTTTTCCACATCCAGATCCACCTGGTCCACAGCGCGGGTAATCCCCTCTACATTGCCTTCCTCATCCCGCCTTATATATTCAAATGTCAGTTTCTCGGTTTTTATCATATTCATAGTTGTCAACCTTCATTGCGAAATCGGTTTACGTTTTACCATATCGCCTTTATTGTACAGGATAATGTAGGGAATTACAAGAAAAAGTGCGGACAATATAAAAACCCGCTATAGTGAAATCCATGATTTTATGCTATGCTTGCAGTATGAAATGATCGGCTGCCGCCGCAGTTACAAATAAAGTATATTTTTTAGAAAGTGAAAATTTATATCATGAACACAGATAAAGAAATAAAATTATTGAAATACAGGATGATCTGCTGTTTGGCCGCCGCTCTTTTAGGCATAGGCGGACTGGTCTGTTTTTCAGGCTCCCAAAGACCGCAGGGCGATAACAAGGCTTTGGCGCCTTCATTATCCGCAAATTATCCCATAGACCTCTCGGAAAATATATCCCTGCCCGTTCTTTCCATAAATGAAGCTCCCCTTCCCCCGGACGGACAGGACTCCGCTGCCGATGACTCATATTTACAGGATGCTCCTTCATATACTGATACAAAGGATGACGAGGTGCCCCTTATGACAGCTTCCGACCGCTATACCTATGAAGAAGGCTTTTTTTACCAGTCCCTTACCGACGATATCAAAGCACGGATCAACGGCCTTTCCTACAAATCGGATTGTACCGTTCCATACGAAGACCTTCGCTATGTATCCGTTCTGTATGAAGATTTTAACGGCGAAACCCAGACCGGCGAGATCATCTGTAACAAGGCGATCGCCCAGGATCTGGTGGAAATTTTTTATGAACTGTACTGCAGCCACTATCAGATCGACAAAATAAGGCTGGTGGATGAATACGACGCGGATGACGATCTCTCCTGCGCCGCAAACAATACCTCCTGCTTTAATTTCCGCAAGGTGTACGGATCGGATAACCTGAGCAAGCATGCCTTAGGACTTGCCATCGATATCAATCCCTTCCAGAACCCGTATGTTACCTATCCCGACGGCGTAGAACGCATATCCCCTCCCGGCAGCGAGCCCTATGCCGACAGGGATTCAGGGCTTCCCCATATCATTACCGAGGATGACCTTTGTTATCAGCTGTTTACGGCCCATGGCTTTACCTGGGGCGGACACTGGCGTACTTTAAAAGACTACCAGCATTTCCAGAAAGAACTGTAAGCATAATATAAGCCCCCACAAGGCAAGGGGCTGTGACAGACTATTTCCCCAACTCTTTCAGTTCCTGGAGCAGTTCCAGATCCGACTGTTTGACTTTGATATTGGCTGTCATCGGCTCCTGCCCCGGCTTTGTTACCGTAATTTCCATGACAGTACCTTCTTCAATCCCCTTGGAAAAAACTGCCTTTACAAATGCCACAAATTTGGGATGATTTTCCTCAAAAACATTTTTTGCACTCATGATTTTCATAAGCGACGCCGGATTTAACATAATTTTTCTTCCTTTCGTACCCTATTTAAACAACATTCCAGTGACAATTCTCATCTCTTTTTCTTCTCCATTACATCATAACATAAAAAATCCCCGTTCTCCGTCTCAATGGAATAAAACTCCGTTTCCTTATATCCCCGCCTTAAATAGATTCCCTTTGCGGGAAAAGAAGCGTCTATGCACACCCTGTCTTCCTTTGCGAGAATTTCCCCCTCCGCAAAATCCAGCAAAGCCCTTCCATACCCTTTTTTCTGAAAGCCCGGCAGCACAAACAGCCGGCAGATCCCATTCCCTTTTATCGTTACCGTTCCCACACATTCAGAGGATGTTTCCAGAATATAGACCCTCTGCCGCTTGATATCTTCCATAATATTGTTTTCGTTATGATGGGAAAGGAAAAAAGAAACGGCCCCTTCCGGATAATAACGAGGATAAATCTTTTCTATGGTCCGATATACAATATCTTTTATCTTTTCCAGATCATCCGTTCCCGCACATCTGATATGAACCATGATAATCCTCCTTTCAAAAACGTTTCCCACGAACCGTACAAGAAATTATATCACATTTTATAGCGGATTTGTAAATTCGCCATGAAAATAGCTGAATGACTGACTGGAGAAATACCAAAATTACTGTCGGATATTCTTCCCTGCACATAAATGAAAGCCGTTTTACAGATATGCATCCCAATGCCTACAGGGATATGTTCTTCTCCGTTACGATTCCCTATATCGTGTTGGCAGGGCTCTATTATATCTCATTTTTCAGACAGGTCAAAAAAGCCAATATCCCCTACGGAGGAATCGCAGTCGCTCTGACATGGGGGATGGGACACTGGCTGACAAAGGGCACATTAGCGGCAGGTCTATACTCGGCATTCGGCGGTTTCTGTTTCGGAACGGTCTATCTGCTCTTGAACCGGAACATAAAGCTGACCTATGGAGCGCTGTGCATCATGTTCATTTTATAAATTTATACAAAACCTCCGCCGGGTAAAAATTACCTTTTCGCTTGACCGTTTTTTTCATAAATACGTGCAGAAATGATGCAAAAATGATGCAGAAAATGTGCAGAAATGATGCAGATGAATGGTAGGATAAACGCAAATATATTATGAAAATTTTACTAAAGGCGAAAAAGGAGAACACGGATGAAAAATTCAAAGAGATGGAGGCTTTTTTTCTGCATGGCATGTATTCTGTGCATAATAGGCGACACAACCGTTGTTTATGCAGCGGATCCGGAAGGACTGGAGGCAGTAGAAGAAGCCCAGAAAACGCTTCAGGAAAAACAGATGGAGCATAACGAAGCCATTGCCGAGGAAAACCGGATAGCGGTGGAGGAAGCCATACGGGAAAAGATTACCGCACAATATGCCGCCATGGGTCTGTCTCCCGCAGCAAACGATGACAACGCCCAAAGCAGGAGCTCTAAATCAACGGCAGCCTCTGATTTATCCCCCGCAGAAAACAGTAAGAATGCCGGTGTAAAAACAGAGAAAACGGAAATAACCGGTAATGATGCGGAAGATGTAGAAGCTGCGGAAGATATGGAAGAATCGGTCAGCAAGCCGTCTGCGGAATGGAAATCTGATCTTTCCGGCGATACCGGTAAGGTACTTAATATTTACTGCTGGAATGAAGAGTTTAAAAACTGTATGACGGACCACTATCCCGGATATCAGGATAACGGGGACGGAACCGGCTCTATTGGTAATGTTAAGGTAAACTGGATCCTCACGCCTACTTATGACATGAATTATCAAAACAGCCTGGATAAGGCGTTATCAGACAGGGCGAAAGCATCGGATGATGACAGGATCGATATGTTTCTGATCGAAGATTATTATGCGCCCAAATATATCGGCGCCAGAGACGTTTGCCTTTCCATGGCTGACCTGGGACTGACTGACTATATGGCTGACCAGTATCAGTATACAAAAGATATCGTCACTGACGAAGATGGTAATATAAAAGCTTCTTCATGGCTGAGCTGTCCCGGGGTCTACCTTTACAGACGCTCTGCGGCAAAAGAAGTATTCGGCACAGACGATCCCGAGAAGATTCAGGAATATTTCTCCGATTGGGACACCTTTGCCAAATCTGCGCAGAAATTAAAAGACAAGGGATGGAAGGCAGTTGCCGGCTATGACGACGCTTACCGCGTATTTTACCAGAATGTATCAGGTCCCTGGGTAGTTGATGACAGGATCGTGATCGATGATCATATCATGGATTGGGTCAGACAGACAAAGGAATTTGCAGACAAAGGCTTTCTTGACGGGACGCTTCCATGGAGCGAGCAATGGATGCTTGGGGCGTCTTCTTCGGGAGATGTATTCGGTTACTTCGGATGCACCTGGTTTACCGATTACACCATGACCTCTATCTCATTGGACAATTTTGACGGCGAGGAGGCGGCAGGCAACGGAACATGGGGCGATTGGGCGGCAATCGAAGGCCCCCAGAGTTATTTCTGGGGCGGCACATGGATCTGTACGGCACAGGACTCCGATAACCAGGGTCTTGCAGCCGACATTATTTACAATATGACCTGCAATCCCGACATTATGAAAGAGATTGTCAAAGAGGAGGGCGAATTCTGCAACAACCGCCCGCTGATGGAAGAAACAGCCGCCGCAGGAGCAACAAACGCTTTCCTTGGAGGAGAGAACGTGACGGAAAAATATTGCGCTTCCGCAGAGGCTGTCAGCATCAGGAGGGGCTCCGCTTATGACTGGGATCTGTCGGAGCGGTTCCTTTACGCCATGAGAGACTATTTCGATGGCAAGGCCGATTTGGACGAGGCTTTGGAGAACTTCTATACAGATGCGGAAACGGCATACCCCGAACTGTCACACTGACGGAATACGGATTGCCCTTTGGCAGGGCGCAGAAAAATCAGCCGATTCAATTTACCATGGCCTGACTTGCCCAAGCCAGCCCTGCTTTTCCCAATACCTTCCATCCAGAGATTCGGGGCGCTTTTTAAGGGATGTTTTTTGTATCATGCGGCAGATTAAAAATTTCATCCTTGTGACTCCGTTCATTCCTGCCGGTTTTTCGTAATCGATCCTTGAAAATTTTTCAGACAGCCGATTCATTTTTTTCGTAAGCTCCATGCGTTTCTTATCGGCAAGTCGTTCCCATACAACCTCCTCCATAAGCTTTCCTGCAAACACCGAGATCTTTGAAATGCCCCACCAGGAAAGGCTGTGTTTTATATCTTTTGCCGCAGACTCCGCCCCTGCCCCAAGACACTGGGTAATGATAACCGCCCGCTTTGTAAACATTTCGGGAGCAGGGCGGTGCGGCATCCAGAGATAGGCAAAATGGTCAAGAAGGGCTTTCATGGCTCCTGTGGCATGCATCACATAAGCGGGAGAGGTCATCACGATCAGATCAGATGCCAGCAGCGATGCAGCAATCTTTTGTATGTATCCTGCGTCCTTGCAGGTCTGTTCGCCTTTTAACATACAACTTATACAGCCCGAACAAAAAGCCGGACAATCTTTTGGCAGGTAAAATTCCCGGATTTCTGCTTTTCCCCTGAACCGCTCCAGAAATATCTCTTTCAGACGATAGGTCACACCCTGTTTTTCCGTGCCGTTTATTACTGTGATCTTCATGCTCTATACCTCCAGAATATCATGTAGTATTTTGGAATGAAATGCCTCCCGCTCTTTTTGCACCGTCAGATCGATTCCATAAAGCTTCCTGATAACCTCATGCCGCAGAAAGGACTGCTGCATGACAGCGATCAGACAGAAGGTTTTTCGTTCCAGGGTTTCCCGGTCCCAATCCGGGCGGCAGGCGGACATAAGAGGAAGATAGGCAAGACAGGTTCTGTGGGTGTTGTCATCCTCCTTTGGCATACGCATATCTGAAAGCATAGAAATTTTCGCTACTGCATAATGCTCAAATAAAAAGGTAAAGGTCATATTCCCAAGATACTCCAGTTTATCAAAAGCAGTAAGCTTCTCCGTCTTTTCCCTAAGCGAACTAAATTCGTCAACAATACGATTTACGATGCGTTCAACGCACAGTTCTATGAGATTGTCTTTATTTCCAAAATGGTAATTCACAAGGCCTAATCCTACATTCGCCTTTTTACATATCTCCCGTACCGTAATGCCGTCCATCTGTCCGCCCTTTTCATTGATAAGATCGATGGCAGCCCCCATGATCATTTCTTTACTATCCATGATTCCCTTCCACTCCCCGTCTTCTTGAACAATGTTCAATTCACATTGTAATGAACATTGTTCAAAATGTCAATAAGCTTATATAATACTACACGGAAACTATATCCCTATCAATTTCCTTATAACAGGAATACGCCTTATAATCTCATAGCACAAAACCGTAACCACAAAACTGCCCGCTATAATGATCCCTGCCTGCAAAAGCAGAGAGTCCACCCCTTTCAACACATAATACCCCAGCGCCACCAGGACCGACTGATGTATCACATAAACCGGAAAAGACGCGCCTTTCAAATATTTCGTAACAGCAGTTTCCTTATTCAGATACTCTTTTCCCAGCATAAGCAGCGACAAAATACCGAACCACCCCGTGGCATTGACCGCCAGATCCCCGTAAAATGCATATTTGTAATAAGCCGCTCCCAGTAAAAGCTCCGAGATTCCCCAAAAAGTCCCGATCCATTTTCCATGAACCTTAAGCCTTTCCAGCACTCTGTCATCCGCCAGCACATAATATCCCAATAAATACAAAACCAGATTCTTCCCCAGACTATATCCCCCTATATTACCCAGATAATAGAAAATCCAGACCGGAACAAAAAGCCCCGCCAGCGCCCACACCGGCATCCGGGAAACAAAACCCTCCCACCTCTCATAAGGCAGCAATTTCATAAAAATAAGCGAAACCAGCGAAATCAAAAACAAAAACAGGATAAACCACAGCTGTCCCGGGGTAAAACCCCCGTCATATCCCGTAAAATCCGTCACATGCGTAAAAAAATACTTCAAATTTTCCAGAATCCCACCGCCATATCCAAAGAAAAACTTCCTTGCATAAAAAGTCTGTACCGGTACCAGAAGAACCGTCCCCGCCACAAAAGGAACAAGCAGTTTCTTGACCCTCTCCATACAAAACTCCTTCATACTCCGCTTCCCCAGGGAAAACCTTGCACAAATCCCCGCTATAACAAACATCAACGGCATAAACCAGGGATTGATCAGCACGATCAGCGTACTGATAACCCTGTTCTCCCCGCCCCATACATAAAACTTCAATCCAAAATCATTCCATATCATAAAAGTATGCACCGGAAAAAGCAGCAAAATAACAAAACTCTTCAAATTATCCAGATAGTGCTTTCTCATAAATATCCTCCCTCAAATCGCCTCATAAAATCCCAGTTCCAATATTCCACTAACATTATCCCCCGCCCCACCCCCTATTTCAAGCCCCTTATTACAAAGAAAACTATACGGTCGAAAAGTATGGATTCTTATTCCATTAGTTTACATAACTCCAAACAAGCATCCCTTAATAACACACAAAAATATACACTACCGCCAATCAAACCCGCCAAGGCGGCTGTAAAGCTCCGGGCAGAGGGGAGTCATGTGTTTTTTCAGGATACCTAGCGGAGAACATCGGGATTTTCTTAATGTTCCGTTCCGATTCCAGCAATTCTCCGACAGGACGTCGGAGAAAGGCATATTGCGGCAAGGATGCCGCATATATGCCGCTTGCGTCCACAGCGGGACCCCCTGCCGGAACATTTAGAAAATCCCGATGTTCGCAGCCGGCATCCTGAAAAAACACATGACTCCCCTCTGCCCGGAGCCTTACAGCCCGCCTCCCCCACCAAAAGAAAAAAAGGACTACCGTCAACCGATAGCCCTTCAAGCACATTCAAAACCTCTTCATTAAACCAGCTCCAGAACAACTTCCATCGCTGCATCGCCCTTACGCTGTCCGATTTTGATGATACGCGTATAACCACCCTTACGGTCTGCATATTTAGGTGCGATTTCGTCAAATAACTTAGCGGGAAGATCAACCTCTTTTGTGTTTCTCTTTCTGCCGGCCTTTTCTGCAGGAACTTCCGTCACAGGATATAATACCCTTAACATCTGTCTCCTTGCATGAAGTCTGCTGGGAAGATCCTTCTTGATCTCTTTTTCCACTTCGTCATAAACAGTAACTTTCTTGCCGTCTACGACCTCTTTTACCCTCTTGCCTTCCGCATCTTTTCTCGGAACCTTTGCCGTTACCTTAACAGTCTCGTAATTGTCTCTTTCTTTCACAGCCATTGCAATGAGGCCTTCAGCAATTTTTCTGACTTCCTTTGCCCTTGCTTCTGTTGTAACGATCTTACCGTGATAAAGTAAGTTTGTTACCTGATTTCTCAATAATGCTTTTCTCTGGCTGCTTGTTCTGCCAAGTTTTCTGTACTTTGCCATTTTTATAATCCTCCATTCATGGTACCACCGGGCAACGCTCTTCGGTCTTATATACCCTGCGGTGTTTACTGCCACTCATGAGTGCACATAAGGACGCTCTTCGGTCTTATTCCCTATGCCAATCATTTCTTTGTGAGCCTTAAGCTTATTCCTCGCTGGAATTCAACTCAAGCCCTAACTCTTTCAATTTTGCCAAAACTTCTTCTAAGGATTTACGTCCTAAGTTACGGACCTTCATCATATCGTCGGAAGTTTTATTGGTAAGCTCTTCAACCGTATTGATTCCTGCCCTCTTTAAGCAGTTAAAGGAACGAACGGACAATTCCAGCTCGTCAATACTCATTTCCAGAACTTTTTCCTTTTCATCGTCTTCTCTTTCGATCATGACCTCTGCGCTCTTTGCATTCTCGGACAAGTCAATAAAGAGTTTCAAATGCTCGCTTAATACCTTTGCCGCTAAGCTGACAGCTTCATCCGGCTCAAGGGTTCCGTTTGTATAAACATCCAATGTCAGTTTGTCAAAATCGGTAATCTGTCCTACACGGGTATTCTCTACAGTCAGATTTACTCTTTCAACGGGTGTATAAATAGAATCCACAGCGATAACGCCAATGGGCAGATCATCACTCTTATTCTTTTCAGCGCTTATATAACCTCTGCCCTTTGTAATGGTAAGCTCCATATACAGCTTGCAGTCCTTACCGCCGCTCAATGTTGCGATAACCTGGTCCTTGTTAATGATCTCGATATCGGAATCCACCTGAATATCGGATGCCCTTACAACGCCCTCTCCCTCAAACTCAATATATGCAGTTTTGGGTTCATTAGAAGAACTGGAATTCCTGATCGCAAGGCTCTTTAAATTCATAATGATTTCCGTTACGTCTTCCTTTACACCCGGAATGGAACTGAATTCGTGTAAAACACCTTCGATCTTTACCTGGCTGACTGATGCGCCGGGCAGGGAAGAAAGCATGATTCTTCTTAATGAATTACCAAGCGTAATGCCATATCCTCTTTCCAAAGGCTCTACAACGAATCTGCCATACTTTTTATCTTCTGAGATTTCTGTAACTTCAATATTAGGTCTCTCAAAATCAAACACTGCAATACCCTCCTTACAAACTGGTTATTATTTGGAGTACAACTCGACGATAAGCATCTCATTAACCGGAACGTCGATCTGCTCTCTTGTAGGAAGTACCTTTACAGTTCCTTTTAAACCTTCTAAATCCTGGTCTAACCATTCGGGAACCAATCTTCCGCCGGTTACTTCAACGATATCTTTATATCTCTGTAAGCTTCTGGATTTTTCTCTTACTTCAATTACATCTCCTGCTTTTACCAGATAAGACGGAATATTGACCGGCTTACCGTTTACCAGAAAATGCTTGTGGCCTACGACCTGTCTTGCTTCTCTTCTTGTTCTTGCAAAGCCGAGACGGAAAACCACGTTATCCAGTCTGGATTCCAGCATGATCATTAAATTCTCGCCGGTCATGCCTTTCATTCTGTCAGCCTTCTCATAATAATTTCTGAAAGGCTTCTCCAATACGCCATAAATAAATTTTGCTTTCTGTTTTTCTCTTAACTGAGTGCCGTATTCGCTCATCTTCTTTCCGGCTCTCAAGGATTTACGGTTTGACTTTTTGTCATATCCTAAATAAGTCGGGTCTAAATCGAGAGATCTGCATCTCTTTAAAACAGGAACTCTGTTTACTGCCATTTTTCTTTTCCTCCTACTATTGTTTACAGTACGCTTTCTGCGCACTTTCTTCCAACATGCTTTACTTTTATTTATAAAATCTTTGCACAGATACAAATATGTGCCCCGGATATTCCACCATGCTTGTAGCACGCATCAATGCGGCTGCCATCTGCCATGGCATCCTGAACACACAGCCGCAATTATACGCGGCGGCGCTTGGGCGGACGGCATCCGTTATGGGGTACGGGGGTCACGTCCCTGATACTTGTAACCTCCAGACCGCATGCCTGTAATGCACGGATCGCTGCTTCCCTTCCTGAACCGGGTCCCTTTACGAAAACATCTACTGTTTTTAATCCATGTACTAATGCTGCCTTTGTTGCAGTCTCTGCTGCCATCTGTGCTGCATATGGAGTAGATTTCCTTGAACCTCTAAAACCAAGACCACCGGCACTTGCCCAGCTTAACGCATTGCCTTCAGTATCCGTTAATGTAACAATGGTATTGTTAAAGGAAGACTGAATATGTGCCTGTCC
>DEUB01000061.1:15734-16029 GCA_002362385.1 Lachnospiraceae bacterium UBA3273 | reverse complement strand
AAGGCAGATGGGAAATTGAAGAATGCTTCCGGATTATGAAAACAGATTTCGAAGCACGTCCGATATTCTTACAGAATGAAACACGCATTAAAGCCCACTTTTTAACCTGCTTTATATCGCTAGTCATATACAGATATCTTGAAAAGGCACTTGGTAATCTTTATACATGCGAAACAATTCTGTCTACCTTGAAGAGCATGAACTTTGCAAGTGTCCAGGGACAAGGCTTCATACCACTGTACAAACGGGATAAGCTCACAGACAATCTTCACGAGATATGCAGTTTTCGGACAGA
>DEUB01000061.1:12044-15420 GCA_002362385.1 Lachnospiraceae bacterium UBA3273 | reverse complement strand
TATGAATTTATCACGAAAAAGGATATGAAAACAATTCAGAAAAAAAGTAAAGGTCGAGAATAAAATACCATACTTCAAAACGAACCCAAAACACCTCGCAACCATTGTAATTACTGGGATTGCGAGGTGTTTTACCCTAATCAACTGTCAAAGATGGGACTATATCTTGAAATATATGCAAGCCCCTGCCAACATATTGTGCGCTTTTTTTTACACCAAATTTTCCCTGCAAAAGCAGGATGGCCCCCAAAATATTTTTTATGATATTGTAGTAACTTGGGACAATCCCCGCACATAGTATAAAGCATAAAAAACAATTTTGGAGGCTCGATTATGAGTGATTTAACAGCAAGCCAGTGCGGATGCGGAAACGACAATAACGGATGCGGAAGCTTGATCTGGCTGATTCTCTTATTATGCTGCTGCGGCAACGGCAACGGTAACGGATGCGGCTGCGGAAGCAGTTTCTTTGGCGGCAACGGTAACGGATGCGGCTGCGAAAGCCTTATCTTCATCTTACTTATCTTATGCTGCTGCGGCAACGGCAACGGATG
Organism: Lachnospiraceae bacterium UBA3273; assembly: GCA_002362385.1. GTDB lineage: Bacteria > Bacillota > Clostridia > Lachnospirales > Lachnospiraceae > UBA2882. The sequence continues at coordinate 14,866 of DEUB01000061.1, read as the reverse complement.
CTGCTAAGAAATCTTTGAAAGGGGCGCACAGCCCCTTTCTTTCTTTACGCAGGCATATTTATGGACCGGCTAAAATAAGATAATAGAAAACAAAGGAGGACAGTATGTGATGGAACAGGACCAGGACGCCATTTACGCATTTGATACTTTATATACCAACCAGCAGATCCAGATATTAAAGCTGGCAATCCCCCTTCTGCCTCCGGTCTACCGCTCCTTTCTGGCGGTCTATATTAAATTTCTGGAGCTTAAATATACCATAAACTCCGCCGGCAAGCTGAATTTTTCCGGAGGCTTTCACGAAGACGGCAATTATACCCTGGACGCCAGATCCTTAGACCAGTATTTCCAGAGCATCATGCCTTATATAAACGAAAACGACAAAGCAAACGTTCAAAAGATCAAAAACATGGTGCAGACCATGGAACAGTTCAAGCAGATGAGGCCCATTCTGGAAATGATGTCGCAAAATGCGGGGAACGAACAGTCGGAGGACAATTATATGGATATATTGAAAGGCTTTTTAAGCGAGGACCAGCTTTTTATGTTTGATATGTTTAATTCCCAGGTCAATCATCCCACTTAAATCTTAAGGAGGCACTATGACAAATCAGGACTGGATGCGGGACGCATCCTTAAAAAACATCGATCCGTCCAAACTGGATTTTCTTCAAAAACTGGTATTTGAAATGAACAGCTTGAGCGATAAGGAAAAACTGCCCTTTCTGCTTGCGCTGGCAAACCGGGCCCGTAAGGAAAATATTTCGTTTTCCGGCGAAGAAATGGAAACCATCATTGCCGTTTTGAAAAAATACAGCACCCCGGAAGAAGTCCGGAGAATGGATATGATGCTGCAGAAATTCAAGTCGGGAACCGGTAAATAAACATGATTTTTGCCAAACAAACAAAACAGAGGGACATGTATTTTCCCATGAAATACATATCCCTTCTGCTTTGTTTTCGTTTTTCTTTTTTATTTGACTACGATATTGATGATCCTTCCGGGAACATAGATTTCCTTTACCACATTGCCGGAAAGCTTATCCGAAAGTGCTTCCTTTCCCAAAGCGATTGCATCTTCTTTGGCGATATCCCTTGGCACGGAAATGACGGTTCTCGTCTTTCCGTTTATCTGGACAGCCACTTCTACCGTATCCTCCACCGTTTTTGCCTCATCGTATTCGGGCCATACAGTCTGGTAGATCCTTCCCTCATAGCCGCAGGCATTCCACAACTCCTCCGTGATATGGGGCGCTACGGGATTTAATAAGATCAAGAAGGTCTTAAATTCCGCCCTGTTGATAGAGCCCTTCTTTGCCACATCATTTAACAGCGTCATGAGAGCCGCAATGGCAGTATTGTATTTTAAATTTTCATAATCTCCCGATACCTTTTTGATGGTCTGGTGCATTTTTGTCATCAGATCATCGGAGTAATCCTCTCCGTCTGTGAGAATATCCTGTAATTTCCATACACGCTCCAAAAATCTCCGGCAGCCCTTTACGCCGTTTTCAGACCATGCCGCACTTAAATCAAAAGCGCCGATAAACATTTCATAGGTACGCAGGGTATCCGCCCCGTAATCCCTTACGATATCATCAGGATTTACCACATTTCCCCTGGACTTGCTCATCTTCTCGCCGTTTTCTCCTAAGATCATGCCGTGGGAGGTCCGTTTCTGGTAAGGCTCGGGCGTATTGACAACCTTCTGGTCATAGAGGAATCTGTGCCAGAATCTGGAATAAAGCAGATGCAGCGTGGTATGCTCCATACCGCCGTTATACCAGTCTACGGGCATCCAGTATTCAAGGGCTTCTTTGCTTGCCAGAGCCTCTTTATTATGAGGATCGGTATATCTTAAGAAATACCAGGAAGAGCCGGCCCACTGGGGCATGGTATCCGTTTCCCGCTTAGCCGGTCCGCCGCAGCAGGGACAGGTGGTATTGACCCACTCGGTCATAGCCGCCAGCGGCGATTCTCCCGTATCCGTGGGCATATAGCTTTCCACCTCAGGCAGCTCTAAGGGCAGCTCGCTTTCGGGAATGGCTACATAACCGCACTTGTCGCAGTGTACAATGGGGATCGGCTCTCCCCAGTAACGCTGTCTTGAGAACACCCAGTCCCTTAATTTGTAGTTGACCTTTGCCGTACCGATGCCTTTCTCTTCCAGATATGCAATGATCTTTTCCTTTGCTTCTGCGACCTCCAAGCCGTTTAAGAAATCGGAATTCACAAGCTTCCCTGTGGCAACGTCCGTAAATACTTCTTCCTGGACATTGCCGCCGCCTGCAACGACTTCAATGATGGGAAGGCCGAACTTTTTGGCAAATTCCCAGTCCCTTTCATCATGGGCAGGCACCGCCATGATTGCGCCGGTCCCGTAGCTCATCAATACATAATCGGAAACATAAACGGGAATCTTCGTATTGTTTACAGGGTTGACCGCCATCAGCCCGTCGATGCGCACGCCGGTCTTTTCCTTTGCAAGCTCGCTCCTTTCAAAATCGGATTTCTTTGCAGCCTGCTCCCTGTAAGCCGTAATGTCTTCCCAGTTTCCTATCCTGTCTTTATACTTATCCAGAACAGGATGCTCGGGGGAAACGACCATATAGGTAACGCCGAATAAGGTATCCGGTCTTGTAGTATAGATCTTCAATTTATCCTCTGTATCCGCCAGGGTAAAATCGACCTCCGCACCCTGGCTTTTACCGATCCAGTTTTTCTGGGAGACCTTTACACGTTCGATATAATCCACCGTATCAAGCCCCTCTATGAGCTTATCGGCGTATTCGGTTATCTTTAACATCCACTGGCTCTTTACC
>DEUB01000061.1:0-11776 GCA_002362385.1 Lachnospiraceae bacterium UBA3273 | reverse complement strand
TAACATCCACTGGCTCTTTACCTTACGTATTACCTCGGAACCGCATCTTTCGCAGACGCCGTTTACCACTTCCTCATTGGCAAGTCCCACTTTACAGGAGGTACACCAGTTAATGGGCATCTCCGACTTATATGCCAGCCCCGCTTTAAAAAGCTTTAAAAATATCCACTGGGTCCACTTGTAGTATTCCGGATCGGTGGTGTTTACTTCCCTGTCCCAGTCAAAGGAATATCCCAAAGCGTGAAGCTGGCCTTTAAAATGTCTGATATTGTTTTCCGTAACCGTTTTGGGGTGGATCTTATTCTGGATAGCATAGTTTTCCGTAGGAAGTCCGAAGGCGTCAAATCCCATGGGATATAATACGTTATAGCCCTGCATCCTTCTTTTTCTCGCCACGATATCCAAGGCGGTATAAGGTCTCGGGTGTCCCACATGAAGTCCCTGTCCCGAAGGGTAAGGGAATTCCACAAGGGCATAGTATTTGGGTTTGGAATAATCCTCTTCTACCTTAAACGCCTTTTCATCATCCCATATTTTCTGCCATTTTGTTTCCACTTCTTTGTGATTATAAGGTACTGACATCTTTGTTCTCCTCTCTTCTTTTCCTCACAGATCTTTGCGCTGTTTTCACGAAACCTGTTAAACGCCTGCCGTAAACCGGCAGGAAAATATAAACGCCCTTTCATCCCGCTAGAGACGAAAGGGCAGATATTCCGTGGTACCACTCTAATTCACATAAGGCTTTCAAAAGCCTCTTTGTGCACTCGATTATCTGTAACGGGATAAACCGCCTTTCATTACTGTCATTTCACAAAAGGAACTCCGGGGCCAGTTGGGAGTTTTACCGCACTGCCTTGCACCCTCCGGCAGCTCTCTGAAACGGAATATGCTCTTACTACTCCTCTTCGACGTCTTTACGTTATCGTTTTTAATTTCCTTTAACTTTGTTCATTCTACCCATTTGAAGAAAAAATGTCAAGATGAATTCCAAATTTATCATCTGCATATTATCCAAATTATCTTTTTGTTTATCCGCATATCTGTTATACTGTAACTAACTGATCATGGGGTATATGTCAAACTATCCCGTTCGTGCCCACGGACGGGATGGCAAAAAGAAGGGGTGGACTGATGATCGCAAAATGTACCTATTGCGGCGGCGCTTTAAAATATGATGCACAAATACATATGCTTGTGTGCGAATACTGCCTGGCTATGTTTCCCGTAGAAAAAACGGAAGAAGAAAAGCTGCTTTTAAAAGAATCGGATCAGCAGGACCGGACAAAAAACGCCGCTTACAAAATGGATTTTCCTGAGGCCGATATAGAAGAAATGGAATGCAGCATCTACAAATGCCAGGGCTGCGGCGCCGAGCTGGTCATAAATAATGTGGAAGCAGCTACCTACTGCGCCTACTGTGGACAGCCTTCCATCATATTCGACCGCATCGCAAAACGCAGGCGTCCCGATTACATCATTCCCTTTTCCGTTACGAAAAATGCGGCCATCGTCAATATCCGCGAAAAATTTTTGAAAGGCGGCTTTGTGCCGAAGGAGATCAAACATTTTAATCCCGATCTTTTGCGCGGCATCTATGTGCCCTATATGCTCTATGACGTACGCTGCCGCTCCAGGCAATTGATCAAAAGCAGCGTTCCCGTTTCAACTCCTTTCAACTCTTCCTCCTCTGAAACGATCTATTGCTATCGGGATGCAGAGGCCTTTTTCTCCGAGTTTCCCGTAGACGCTTCCTCAAAGATCATCAATGAATTTTCCGAGCGGTTGGAGCCTTATTACAAAAACGCCATGGTGGAATTCAGGGCGGAATATCTCTCGGGCTTTTATGCGGATCTGGAAGACGATGATTATGCAAATCTGAAGCAGATCGTGAAAAACCGTACCGGCCCCATGACCGACGAAAGGATTTTAAGTACCGTACCGGGACAGGGACAAACGCTCCTTAGGAGTAAGTCTTCCTTTCGCCTGGAAAAAGAGGCATATGCCCTTTTCCCCGTATGGTTCATGCAGTTTCACAGAGAAGACGAGACCTATACGATCATGATAAACGGACAGACCGGAAAGGTGGTTGCCACCATGCCTTCGGACAGGAGAAAAGTTATTCTGTTCTTTTTTCTGTCTGCGCTTTTCTTCTCCACCCTGGGTTATTTTCTGTTCCCCATATTCTGGCTTGGGGGGAACCCGGCCGTTTCAATTACGCTTACCCTGTCCATTCCCGGGCTGATCATCGGCGGGATACGCAAGCTTTTGGGTTTAAAGTCAGGCAGACGTTTTACTACCGGAAAAAACATAAACAAATATGTAAAAGAAAGGCAGGATTCATAATATGGATGAACTTTTTATGTCTATGAACGGGCTTGCATTTGCCGCAGTTTTGGGAGTCGTCTTTGGGATCGCCCTGGCATTTTATATTACAGCCGATCAGATCAAGGATTCCAACGATATGGGCAATACCAAAGGCGGAAGGCTGGATTACATCACGACCTTCGATATCTTTGGCCTTAAAAACGACGTGCCCGGATCAATGAATATTGACGAGATACCGGACAGGGATAAAACGCCCGCACCGCCTGTTCATTCCTCGAAATTTCCCTGATTCGTTATATAAATATACGCATCCTCCAACGCCGCATCCGTCGCCGTACACGGCGTTTCCGGCTTTTCTTCACTGATCACTTTTATCCTCATGCCGTCCTTAACATATTGCTTGGAAGAAACCGTATACTTCCTTTCCAGTCCCCTCGCCTCTTCCTCATCCTTTACTTCACAGATCCATACATGCCCCTTTGCCTTTTCCATAAGACCTCTCATACTTCCCGCATACAAAAAACTTCCCTTTTTCATAACTGCCAGCCTGTTGCAGGTCGCAGCCAGGTCTTCCACCACATGAGTGGAAAACAGCACTGTCCTGTTCTCTGAGAAATCAACCAAAAGATTTCTGATGCGGATGCGCTCCTCCGGATCCAGTCCCGTAGTGGGTTCATCCACAATGAGAAACTCCGGTTCGCTTAAAAGCGCCTGGATAAGTCCCACCCTTCTCTTCATTCCTCCGGAAAGCTGTTTCATTTTTTTCTTGCGGTGCTCCATAAGGCCTGTTTTATCCAGATAATACTCAATCCTCTCCCTGCATTTTTCTTTAGGGATTTCTGATAAAGCTCCCATATATTCCAGGCATTCCTGCAGGGTCAGACCGGGATACAAATCTATTTCCTGGGGCAGATAGCCGATCCTTTTCTGGATCTTTCCATAATTTTTTTCTTCATAGGATATGCCGTCTAAAGATACCGTTCCGCTATCAGGCGCAAGTACCGTTGTCAGCACCCGCATCAGCGTCGTCTTTCCCGCGCCGTTTTCGCCTAAAAGACCGAATATGCCTTTGGGAATTTCCAGATTCCCGTGGTCGATGGCCGTCACATTATTTTTAAAGGTTACTGTCAGATCATTGATCAGGATGCTCATATTTTTTCCTCCGTTTTTATCTAAAAAATAATTAAAACCTTTTTCCATAGTTACTTTATCTTTTTCTTTCTCTCCATGCCCCGTCCGACTCTTCATGCTCTCTGCCGCTTCAATAGAAGGGGCAGCGCCGCCAGCATCAGAATACACAGGCACGCACAAAGAAGTTTTCCCCAAAGCCATCCCATATCCCCGCAATCTTCCACATTTCTAAAGGTGTAGGAAAATAAATTCCACTTTCCAAAAATCCGGTCTCCCAGAACGGAGTCCGCCACGATCCACAAAACCATACAGCATCCAATCCCTGCCCACATATTCCGGAACAGACAGGATAACGTATGGGATAATATCCCAAAGAAATGCAGGGTCACTGCCATTGCCGCCATATACATAAAAAACAGCTGTGCTTCATTCCCCGCTCCTTCCTTTATGCCAAGAAGAGAACAGGGCTTTTGGAACAAAAAGAACATGCCATAGCCTGCGGCGGAAAGAACCAGTAAAAAACCTTCCTGAATTTTAAGCCGCCGGAATATGGCAGACAATCTGCTCTTTTCGGAATAGAGCCTCCAGATCTCCCACCTTTTTGCCGTAATCTCCCTTGTATAGGTATCTGCACAAAATACCGCAGCCAGCATTGCCATAGGCGCTTCTAAGGCAATGCCCACTTCATAGCTGTAAAAAACGCCCCGGATAATGCTTAGTATAACCGTAAAAAATATCGCATAGACCATTTTATATAGGGGAAGACATATCTTCATTTCCTTTATCATCATATCCGCCTCCTCTTCCACAGCCATTGTGTCAAAAGCAATATTCCAACAGATGCAAATATGAGAAAAGTCTGATTCATAAAGACCATGGGCGGCGGCGCCGTATCAAAAAACAATCCCGGAAAGCGCACCATAACGGCTAATGGCCTGCCATAATAACCAAATACTCCCTCAGCATTCCTCCTCCCCATATTGGAATACACCATATAAAGAACCAAAAGGGGAACCCCCGGCAGGGGATTTTTAAACAAGACGGAAATCAGCCCGTATATACACACGATCATCAGCATACAGGGTAATATATAAAGGCAGGTTGCGCCGATAAAATCCAAAAGATTTACTTCAAATCCACTGTCTTTTGCATAAATAAGGCAGGCGGCAAAGAACAAAAGATTTAAGACGCCCAATGTAATAAGACAGACCAGAAAACCTCCTGCAGTTTTTCCAAGAATATATCCTGTACGGCTTATGGGCTTTGTATGCAAAAGTTCATAATTAGTCCGCCTCGTATCCTGCATATATAAAGCGGAAAGCATAATCGTTGCGAAAAATCCCATATACAATCCTGCAAAATCGGCAAATTTTCTGGAAAAATAATAGGAAAAGCTTTTTTGCCGCAGTTTGTTCTCAATGTAAGCATTGATTTCATCCTTTGTTCCCTTCTGATAGGCAAATTCCCGATAGGCCAACATTGCTCCATAATAATGATATTCTCTTTCCAGATATTCACAGGCCTCTTTTAGTTCCATCCCGTGCAAAACTTCCATGGCTGCATCCGCTTCCTTTTCGCTCATGGCAAATTCAGAAATCAAATTCTGCTTTATACTGTTTTCCCACAGCTGTCTTTGTTCCTCCCCGCTGCTGGGAATATACCCTTCATAAACATCCCCCTCATGAACCCGGTCCGGAAACTCATCCGCCGGAAAATTTATGCTAAGCTCTTCTTCCGACCTGATATAATGGATTTTTAAATAAGGATCCAAGTGTATAAAAACACCCAGGATCACAATTACCACTCCAAGCCAGAACAGTGGTCTTTTCAGGTAATTCCTAATTTCTCTTTTCATAACCGCCATCATGATCTGTACCTCTCTTTATCTTTGATAGCCCTATGATAATCCGCAAATCACAACCAAAAGACAATGACCTGTTAATCATGAAAAGAAAAAACGCCGGACTGCCTATGATGCAATCCGGCGAAACAGCGCCTTTACAACGGCGCCTCCCGATTCTTCGTTTTCCAGCAAAAGCCTTCCTCCGTGCTTTTCGCAATACAGCCTGCTTATATACATCCCCATCCCCTCGTGCTTTAAGCTGTCCTTTACATTCTGTTGATAAAACGCCTTTGTGACTTCCTCTATATCACGGGTAAATCCGCCCCCGTCATCCTTTACGCATATTTCCAATTCCGCACCGGTAACAGACACCTTTATTTCCACCTGCTCTTTCCCATGCTGAAAAGCATTGGATAGGAGATTTTCCGCAACCTCAAAGATTACCTCCTTATCTCCCCAAAAGCTTTCCTTCATACCGGACACTTCCAAAACGGTGCCTATTTGCTTATCCTTTGAAAGAACGGAAAGCTCCGCCCGAAGCTCCTCTTCAAGCTGCTTTCCCGAGATTTCCGAAAACTGCATTTCCCGGTGTTCCAGGCTGCTTAATTTCTGCATGGTATCCACAAAAGACTCCATGCGCCCGATCTGTTTTTTACTTTCCGAAAGCATTTCCATGGCTTCTTTCCCGTCAATGGTCCCGTCAGGCAGAAAATCCATGAGCATTTCCTGATACCCCTTTAAAACCGATAAAGGAGAACGGATGTCATGGGCAATTGCCGCCCGCAGGATCCTCTCCTCCTCCAGGGCATGCCACAATTCCCGGTTGTTTTTTGACAGCTGTTTCCGCATTTTTTCAAATTCCTGGCAAAGCCGCCCCATTTCATCCCGGTTTTCATAAGTTATCTCAAAATCCAGGTCATTTCCGGCAATTCTTTCGGATGCCGCTTCCAGCTTTGCTATGGGAATCTTTAGTTTATGCCTGTAAAAAAGAAAAACCGCTCCCAGGCTTCCGGCTGCGGATAGGATTAAGCCTGTCCATGTTTCCACAAAATCGCAGAATTCGGAAAGCCTCAAATCTCCGGGCGTCATATCCGGACTGTCAGGCCTTTTTGCCGGTTCAAATATAATCCCTCCTCTTCCCTGTCCGATCAGTTTCTCATAAGCCTCCCGATCCGCATATTTCCACCAGACTGTATTCTGGACCAGCTCGGCCCTCCTTACGATCCGGGCCGATAGGAGAAAGCAAAACACCAGGCTGATAAACACATATAAAAAAATGGTTTTCCTGACGGAAAGATTTTTGACCGCTTCAGGAAGTTTTTTTATTTTTTCCATCTGTATCCCATCCCCCACACTGTTTCAATATACTCTCTGTCAGTCCTTATCTTTAATTTATTCCGGATCCTTCTGATAAGCTCCGTAACCACCCGTGCCTCCCCCTCTGCATCATATCCGCAGACTCTCTCATAAATCCTCTCTTTATCAAAGACAAGCCCCGGATTCATGGACAAAAACTCAATGATCGCATATTCCAGCCTTGTAAGCTCCAAAGCTTCTTCTCCCACCTGCACTTTTTTCGCAGCATAGTCAACGGACAGTTCCCCGTAAAACCGGCATTCGGTTTTCCCCCGTACCCTTTCTTCCCTCTTTAAATGCGCCCTGATCCTCGCTTCCAGTTCTTTTAAACTGAAGGGCTTTAAAATATAATCGTCTCCGCCGAGCATAAGACCGTTTACCCGGTCCTGTTCCTCCGTTCTTGCGGTCAGAAACAGGATCGGACAGGATACCTTGTCCCTTATAAGGCGGCACACCTCCATACCGTCCATATGGGGCATATTTACGTCAAGCAGCATGATATCCGGAGCTCTCTCCGCCATTTTCAACGCCTCCGCCCCGTTTTCCGCCGTAATGACCGAATATTTCCTGATCTCAAAAAAGCTTTTCAGCATTTTTAAAAGTTCTCTGTCATCGTCTGCAATTAAAATGGTCTCATTCATGTTTTCATTTACCTTATTTTTGTAACGCTGACCAATCCGGCTCCGGGAATCGTTTCAAAGGTAACCGTATCGCCTGCCTTATATTTTATAAACTCCGGAAATTCCCCGTCGCTCATATTCACATCAAAGATCTGGTCATAGCCCGATATAGACACATAATAATGGGTATTGCCCTCTATTACCACATCGCCTATGGCTTCTATCCTTCCTGTTACCGTTTCCGAAAGGCCTGCCGCTTCCGCCGATATGCCGTTGGTGCTTAACAGGCTGCTGTAAGCCTTCTCACATTCCTTTACCGTATCGCCGATAGCCACCCACTGATATTTCTGGATATTGACCATGGCATACATTTTAACCAGGCCTGCCGCATCTTTTAATGCAATGAAATAGGTAGGCTCTCCCGCTATATTTAAAAGTAACGGGAAGGTAGCGCGATATCCCAGATTCTGCACCTGGCCTTCAGCCGAGGACATGGCGGAATCCTCAATCGCCCCTTCCACCTTATAAAACCTGGTTTCCATCGTTCTCTGGTTCATCAGCACAAACCCTACATTGGACTGGTCTCCGTTGACGCTGGTAACGCCGGAGTATACCCACACATCATCATCCAAAGCGATATAGTTATAGCCGTTTGTGGTCTTCAGACAGTCCTTCTGGCTTAAAACGCTGTTAAAGAAGCCGTGCTGCAGCGTGCCGTGGTAATCATAAAGTTTCATCAAAAGCTCCGCCTGGTAAACCTTATCCACCCACTGGGGCACATCATCCACATGGTAATCCTCGCATTCTCCCGTTACCGCATTACAGATGACTACCCGTCCCACGGTCTCCCCGCCGAATAATCCGATGTTGAATTTCTTAACGGGACAGATCCAGTAAGGCGTTCCGTCATCCCCGATCTCGAAAAATATCTGATCTCCGAAAATATAAGTGGGAAAATGGAAACGCAGATGCCTGTATATATTTCTGTTAAAATATTCCGACTTGGAATATTTAATGCCTTCCGCAAGCTTAATGCATTCCGTATCCTGGGTCGCCATATCGATCATCATATAGGCGGGAATGCCGTTCTTCATATTGGTAAACCACTTAATGGCGCTGGCATACTCAAGGGGCGTTACCCTTACCGGTTTTCCGTTGTAATTGATCTGGGTATAATCCGTCCCCACCTCAAACTGGGAAACCATTTCCACCATACTGCCCATCTTCCGGTCTCCTAACAGGCTGGCGGAATCCCTGTCCAAAAGGGGAATGGTATTGTAGTCCACCTGTTTGATATCCTCTGCAAAATTTCCCTCTTCCACAGTCATTAAATCCCTGTATTTTGCCGCATTGATGACAGGCGAAGACAAAAAGGCGCCGATTGCCAGGATAACGAGCATCGCGCCAATGATCCCGAATGAAATTTTAACAGGCAGGCCTGTTCCCGGCCTGAATTCCGTAAATAGGCCTCCCGGTCCCCTTTTTCCCGAAGCGCTTCCCGTCCTTATGGACAGATAAACGCCTAAAGCTGCAATCAGCACAATTAAGAACCACCATGTTCCCGTAGAATGCAGGTTAAAAGCCGGCAGTGTAATGTAATAATAAATGAAGGCGATCAATAATGCCGCGATAACGCCTATGATCTTCCAGATCGTTGATTTTTTCATGTTCTGCTCCTCTTTTATTCTAAATAATTTTCCTCATAAATCCTTCCCTGCACTTTGCCAGGAATACATAGCGCCGGAAAAACGATTCTTTGTTTTCTCAAATTTTAACACAATCCCATATCGTGTCAAGCCAATAATATTTGCTTTTTCAAAGCTTTATGGCAATTGACATTCCTTTTAAGACCCTATAAAATGAAATTGTTCCGAAATCCGCATACGGCAGCTTTGCGGATTTTAACCTGTTAATTTACGGAGATTTATCAATGACACCAAATACTTACGGCTTTATCGGCCTTGGACTCATCGGCGGCTCTATCGCAAAGGCACTCAAAGCAGCCCGCCCGGACGCTTTTATTATCGCTTTTGACGCTAATTTAGATTCCCTTTCCCTTGCAAAAAAAGAAAAGATTGCCGATGCTATTTATTCAGAACCGGATGCAAAAGCTTTTTCTGCTCTGGGAAATTGTGAATTCATTTTTTTATGCGCTCCGGTTTCAGCCAACGATCAAAATCTTAAACTGATCATTCCCCATTTATCGGAAAGTTCAATTCTTACCGACGTGGGAAGCGTAAAAAATACCATCCACGACGCCATCGACGCCATAGGGCTGTCCCACCGCTTCATCGGCGGCCATCCTATGGCAGGCAGCGAGAAAAGCGGCTATGAAAACGCCGATGAAAAAATACTGGAAAACGCCTATTATATCCTGACCCCGGGACAGGGCGTAGTGCAGGAAAAAATTGACGCTTTAAAGGATCTTGTGCTTGAAATGCGCGCCATTCCCCTTGTTTTGGAAGCGGCAAAGCACGACTATATCACTGCGGCCATTTCCCATCTTCCCCATATCATTGCCGCCAGCCTTGTAAATCTGATCCATGACGGGGATGAAAACGGACTTATGAAAATGATCGCGGCAGGAGGTTTTAAAGATATTACCCGTATCGCTTCCTCTTCGCCCGTTATGTGGCAGTCCATCTGCCTGACCAATACAGATAATATTATACGGCTTCTGGATGATTATATCCGTTCCCTGCAAATAGTCCGCGGCAGGTTGGAGCGCCGGGATGCCGGAATGCTTTATAACTTTTTTGACAATGCCAAGGCATACAGGGATTCCTTCAACAACGTGGGAAGCGGCCCTATCAAAAAAGAATATGTTTTATATGTGGACTTAAAGGATAAGGTGGGCGCCATAGCGAGGACCGCAGCCGTCCTTGCCGACGCAAAGATCAGCATCAAAAACATCGGCATCATGCACAACAGGGAAGTACAGGACGGCGCCCTGCGGGTTGAATTTTATGACGAGCCTTCCATGAACCTGGCCAAAACAGCCCTGACAGACGGAGGCTATATCATTTTTTGATCCCCAAAAGAACAAATACACGCCCATATTTCCGGCACTATGACAGTTTTATATGTCTTATTGCTTCCGAAGAATGGCCGTTCATACCGTATCAGGAAAAAACAGGAGAAAACACATGAACTTTCACAAAGTAAAAACTTTAAAAGGGGAAATAACCGTCCCCGGCGACAAATCCATTTCCCACAGGGCCGTTATGTTCGGCTCCATTGCAAAGGGTCTTACGGAAATTACCAACTTTTTACAGGGCGCAGACTGTCTGTCCACTATTTCCTGCTTTGGAAAGCTGGGCATTGAAATTGAAAACGGGCCTGACAGAATTTTGGTACACGGCAAGGGGCTTCACGGCCTGACTGCGCCTGACTGCGTTCTGGATGCAGGCAACAGCGGCACTACCACCCGGCTGATCTCCGGCATTCTGGCTCCCCAGAGCTTTACCACCACTTTGACCGGAGACGCTTCCATTCAGAAACGTCCCATGAAAAGGATCATGGAACCGCTGTCTATGATGGGGGCAAATATCAAAAGCTTAAAGGGAAACGACTGTGCCCCTTTAGAAATACAGGGCAGCCCTTTAACAGGCATCCACTATACCTCTAAAGTGGCATCCGCCCAGGTCAAATCCGCGGTTTTACTGGCAGGATTGTACGCATCCGGCGAAACCAGCGTAACAGAACCCGTTATCAGCAGAAACCATACAGAGATCATGTTAAGCCACTTCGGCGCAGAAATCGCCACCGAAGGCACTACCGCATCCATCCGGCCCGAACCGGTATTGGAAGGCCGCAAGATCACAGTCCCCGGAGATATTTCCTCCGCCGCCTACTTTATTGCGGCAGGCCTGATCGTTCCCGGCTCTGAAATACTGATTAAAAATGTAGGGATCAACGAAACCCGTGACGGCATACTCCGTGTCGCAAAACAGATGGGCGGAAACATCCGGTTATTAAATGAAAACCGTGACAGCGGAGAACCCGTTGCAGACATTCTCGTCTCCCACAGCTCTCTTCACGGCACCGAGATAAAGGGTTCCATTATTCCTACCCTGATCGACGAACTTCCCGTCATCGCCATTATGGCGGCCTATGCAGAAGGCACCACAGTCATTGCCGATGCCGCGGAGCTTAAGGTAAAGGAATCCAACCGCATTGACGTGATGGTCAACAATTTAAGCGCCATGGGTGCGGACATTACCGGCACGGAAGACGGCATGATCATAAATGGCGGGAGGCCTCTTCACGGCGCATTGATCCACTCCATGGACGACCACCGGATCGCCATGAGCTTTGCCGTAGCTTCCCTTCAGGCAGAAGGCATGACAACCATAGAAGGCGGGGAATGCGTCAACATCTCCTACCCCGCATTTTACAAAGATTTAGAATCCCTGTTTAGCGCTTGATTATTGATGACAGCGACAGTATCTCTCCCACCTTCCCCTGAGAAAGACGCCGGAAACGGGTTGAAATGAGAGCC
>DEUB01000021.1 GCA_002362385.1 Lachnospiraceae bacterium UBA3273 | reverse complement strand
CAATAAAGTGTTGACACAAACCCTTTAAATGAAAAAATTGATATTCACAGTCGAATTATATATAATACTAGATGAAAATAGTATTATATATCCATATGGGAAAGACTGATAAATATTAATAAAAAGTTTAAAGGAAAAGAGAGGATAATATCATGTTGGAAATCGGAACAAAAGCGCCGGAAATTTCACTTCCGGACCAGAATGGAAAAATACGCACATTAAAAGAATTTCAAGGAAAGAAGGTCATTCTTTATTTTTATCCCAAGGATAACACGCCGGGATGTACAAAGCAGGCATGCGGTTTTGCAGAGCTTTATCCGCAATTTATGGAAAAAGACGCTGTAGTGATCGGTATAAGTAAAGACAGTACAGCTTCCCATAAAAAATTTGAAGAGAAATACGGTCTGCCGTTTATGCTGCTTTCAGATACGGAATTAAAGGCTATTCAGGACTATGACGTGTGGAAAGAGAAAAACATGTACGGGAAAAAGACCATGGGCGTAGTGAGGACTACCTATCTGATCGATGAAAGCGGAATGATCGTCAAAGCGTTGGATAAGGTAAAGGCGGCAGAAAATCCGGAACAAATGTTGAAGGAGCTTTAATGGCAGAATGAAGATCATTATTTCTCCGGCAAAGAAAATGAACATTGATACGGACAGCCTGCCGGTGCAGTCAGAACCGGTTTTTTTGAGGGATGCGGAAAAGATAAAAAAATATATGCAGGCTCTGTCCTATGAAGAGGCAAAGAGACTGTGGGCCTGCAATGATAAAATTGCGGAATTGAATTTTGCCCGGTTCCGGGAAATGGATCTTAAAAAGAATCTGACCCCGGCAATTCTGTCCTATGAGGGCATTCAATATCAATATATGGCGCCTGCGGTATTTACAGAGGGCGCATTGTCATATATACAGGAGCATTTGCGCATCCTATCAGGGTTTTACGGCGTCCTTAGACCCTTAGATGGGATTGTGCCTTACAGGTTGGAAATGCAGGCCGGCGCCAAAGTGGAGGGCAGCGCCAATCTGTATGATTTCTGGGGCGGCAAGATCTACGGGAATGTTTTGGATGGAGACAGAACAGTCATTAATCTGGCATCCAAAGAATATTCTAGATGCATAGAGTATTATCTGAAGCCCGATGATATTTTTGTTACCTGTGTGTTTGGGGAATTAAAGGAAGGAAAGATCATTCAAAAAGGAACGCTGGCAAAAATGGCCAGAGGGGAAATGGTCCGGTACATGGCTGAAAACAATGTTACCGATTTGGAAGGGCTGAAAGAATTTACGGGATTGGGTTATCAATACCAAAAAGACATCTCGAAAGAAAGAGATTATATCTTTCTGAAGAAGTAAAACCGGCGGGGAAGTTACGGTATTGGCTCTTCTAAATTAGTTAAATTCCAATTATTAAAGGAGTGGCAGGCTCTAATGATAGAGGATAAAAAAACTTTGATCATTGTTGCAATTATAATTGCCGTTTTGGGCATCGGAGCAGGAAGTTATATGCTGACAGATAAGAATGCCGCAGAAGTCGGCATGACTGTCAGCGGCGAGCCGGGGGGTTCTTCTAACGACCGGTATGTGGAAGAAACTCTTTCCGGAATGGATGCGGCGGATCTGACCGTATCCCAAAACGATGAAGCGGTATCCGTGTCGGAAAACCTTATTAAGAGGGAAAAAGTAAGGGGTATTTATGTGACAGGGCCCATGGCGGGAAACCCTCATATGGATGATCTGATCCAACTGGTGGATGAAACCTGCTTAAATACAATGGTCATAGATATAAAAGATGATCAGGGCAGTATTACTTATGCCATGAGTTTAAGCGAAAACGATATAGGGGCGGCTAGGGGCTGCATTTCCGATATGGAGGGATTAATGGAAAGGCTGAAAGAGCACGATATCTACACCATAGCCAGGATCTCCTGTTTCAAGGACCCTTATCTTGCCACGAAACGTCCGGAACTGGCATTAAAAAAAGTGGATGGAAGCTTTGTAACGGATACGGATAATATTCCGTGGGTAAATCCTTATGAAGAGGACGTATGGAAGTATTTAACGGATATTGCCCTGGCCGCTGCAGATATGGGATTTGATGAAATACAGTTTGATTATGTAAGATTTCCTGTGGGAAAAAATGCGGAAGCGGCGGATTACGGAGTGGATGTGAATACATACAGAAAGGAACAGGCGATTGAAGGTTTTCTCTCTTATGCCGTAGAAAAGCTCCATGAAAAAAATGTAGTGGTGGGCGCCGATGTATTCGGAACAGTCATTGACAATAAAATAGACCAGGAATATACGGGACAGGATTACCGCGCCTTAGGAAGCGTGGTGGATGTGTTAAGCCCCATGATCTATCCTTCCCATTACAGGAACGGCGTGTACGGCTTAAGGGTGCCGGACGCCCAGCCTTATGAAACGATTTTATGTGCGCTGGAAGCGTCGTCTGAGGAATTGCAGCCTGTGAAGGAAGAGGAAAGGGCGATCGTAAGGCCCTGGCTTCAAAGCTTTACCGCCACGTGGGTTCCGGGCCATATCACTTACGGAGGAGAAGAGATCAAAAAACAGATACAGGCGGTTTATGATGCGGGCTATGATGAGTGGATCTTGTGGAATGCGGCTAACCGCTATCCGAAGGAGGGACTGATCGAGGAGGAAAAGACGGTCAGCGGACAGTAAAGCATATTTTTTATAAACGGAAAAAAAGCCCCCGGCAATATTAAGTCTGCCGGGGGCATATGTTACAAAAATTACTGTACTCTGTTGAACACATAAGGATAACTGAATTCTTCAAGAATATCTACGGAATCCACCTCTTCTGAAGCGTCGATGGTCAGTACATCCCCTTCAATGGTAAATAGATCATATGAATAGGAGGATATTGCAAATTCATCCATATAAAGTTTGTTTCCTTCTACTTCATAAACCCCTGTCGTTTCAATACTTTCTACCAGTTCTTTAATATCTACGCTTTTTTGAAGCTCGCTTAGCATATACTCTTCAATTCCCATACCATATTCCTGTTTAAATACGGAATTGATCTCTTTGCGGGAATAACCTTCGGCCGTAAATTGTGTATATATTAATTCAGTGCCGAATACCGCCAGACTTTCAATATAGTTATTGAATGAGTCTGTCAAGGTGTCTTCGTCTGCATACATTTTAAAGGTGCCGTCCTCATTGAAATCCATCAGCAATGTAATATCAAATTCTTCATGGAATCCGGCAAACTCGCTTCCCAGTTCCTCTTCGATCATGCCGGAAAGGTCAAAGGTGCTTTCCCACGTTCCGTATAACTGCGCAATATCATTTACTTCGGGAGATACCTCCAATTCTGAAGAATTGTCGGAAGCGTCTGTTACCCTGACTGTAACCGTCATACCTTCTTCTGCCGTGATCGTATCCTGTTCATTGCCGTCTTCATCAATAAATACGCCGGTCACATCGTTGTAATCGTCGATATCTACAAGATCTTCCACCGTGATCACGTCACCCACGGCAAAGGATTCGTCCTTCGCTTCCAGAACGGGCGCAACAGTATCCGTTACTTCAACATTTACTTCGACGGTCTGTTTCCCATAGGTAACGGTGGCGGTATACTGCCCTACTGACATATTGTTAATATCTTCCGTAGATAAAGTGGCATTTGCTAAGACATCTTCGGAATCGCCGCTGGAAACCGTGACATATTCAAGAATATCGTCGGGAACAGAATCCCCAAGCTCCAGTGTAAGAGAGTTAGCGGTAAGTTTTGTTCCGCAGCCGGTCAATGTGGCAAGGCCCAGGACCATGGCAGCTGCGCTTAATAAAATTTTTTTCCTCATAAGAATAGTCCTCCTTGGTTTATTAAATAAAATAATAAATGTATTTTATGTATTTGTCAAAAAATAAAGGTTTAAATATATTATAAAAGTAATTGCTTGCTTTTTTGATCTGTGTCTTATATAGTGGTTTTATAATTATCGGCTGAATATATGATATGCTCTGCCGCCCGGAGCGGTATTGTGAATTATCATATATAAAGGGATTTCATGACGGATAACGCTTAAGGAGAAAAGGTATGTTTTGGAATGTCATTGTCGGAGCATTTCTTATTTTGTTTTTGGTCTATTACATAATCAATCACAGAAAGATCAGGGAAAAGATCGACGGGGTGGAGACCATAGACGGAATCAAATATCTGGTAAACAATACAGACGTAAATTATATTATGTACAAGCTGGGATCGACTATTATCAGTAAAAATATTAAAGAAACATCTTTTGAGAAAATAAGTGAAAATGAGGGAATCCTGACTTTCGGAGGAGTTGCTTATAACTTAAATATGAGGGGCTCGGAAAGTGATATGGATATCGGTGCGGCATACCGGATCAAGTGTACACAGCAGGGAAATGATGTTTTAATGGAGCTGTCCTTTGAAAAAAGGGATATCAAATTCTGGTCGCCGGACAGTAAGCCGCCGGGGCTTATATTGAGTCAGGCATACCATCGGTTTTTTAAAGAGATATTTGATGTAAAGGTTGTATCTTAGAATAAGATCTGCAGAAGAGAATTAAAAATTTTATAAAAGAAATGCAGACAGCACTTGACATTACCGGGTCAGGTGCTATAATTAATTCAAACATATGAATGATTGTTCATATGTTTGAATAATATAAAATGAAAGGTTGGTAAGACTATGAAAAAGACTTATAAAATTGATGTAGATTGTGCAAACTGCGCTAACAAAATGGAGGAAGCGGCAAAAAAGACCGCGGGAGTCAAGGATGCGACCGTTAACTTCATGACATTAAAAATGATCGTAGAATTTGAAGACGGCCAGGATCCGAAAGCAGTTATGCAGGATGTTTTGAAAAATTGCAAAAAGGTAGAGGACGATTGTGAGATCTACCTTTAGAAGCAAATACGGGAGCAGGTGAGTTTCATGAATAAAAAGCAAAGAAAGATGTTAATACGGATCATCATTTCCGCTTTGCTTGTAGCTGCATTGATGCTGTTTCCGGTTAGCAATAGCTACCTGGAATTTGCATTATATATGGCAGCTTATCTTATTATAGGATATGATATTTTGCTAAAGGCCTGGAAGGGCATTTTAAATAAACAGGTATTTGATGAAAATTTTCTTATGGCAGTTGCAACGGTGGGTGCGCTTGCCATTGCAATCTATGAAAGGCTCAGTTTTGCAGAAGCGGCAGCAGGCCATGGCGAGGGCGGTTATACGGAAGCCGTTGCGGTTATGCTGTTCTACCAGATCGGCGAGTGGTTCCAAAGCTATGCGGTAGGAAAGAGCAGGCGCAATATCAGTGAGCTTATGGATATCCGGCCTGATTATGCCAATATAGAAAAGGACGGAGAACTGGAAAAGGTCGATCCGGATGAAGTTGAGATAGGAAGCGTTATTGTAGTAAAACCGGGAGAAAAGATTCCTATTGACGGCGTGATCGTGGAAGGAAATTCTACTTTAAATACCAGTGCGCTGACCGGCGAAAGTCTGCCGAGGGATGCGGGGACGGGAGATGAGGTCATCAGCGGCTGCATCAATATGACAGGACTCTTAAGGATCCGCACAACAAAGGAATTCGGGGAATCCACAGTATCCAAGATCTTGGATTTGGTGGAAAATTCCAGTTCCAAAAAATCCAGGTCTGAAAATTTTATTTCCAAATTTGCCCGGTATTATACGCCGGCTGTATGCTATAGTGCGCTGGCGCTGGCGCTGCTTCCGCCTATAGTGCGGCTTATTATGGGAATTTCCCCGGAGTGGGGGGATTGGATATACAGGGCGTTGACATTCTTGGTAATCAGCTGTCCCTGCGCTCTGGTAATCAGTATTCCTTTAAGCTTTTTTGCAGGAATCGGCGGAGCCAGCAATGCGGGAGTTTTAGTGAAAGGCTCCAATTATCTTGAGACCCTTTCACAGACAAAGTATGTGGTATTTGATAAAACGGGAACCATGACCCAGGGCGTGTTTGAGGTTGCGGGGGTGCACCATAATTCCATAGAAGAAGATAAATTGTTAGAATATGCCGCTTTGGCGGAGAGCTATTCCTCCCACCCCATCAGTAAGAGCCTGCAAAAGGCATATGGTAAAGCCATAGATAAAAGCAGGGTCAGCGATGTAGAGGAGATCAGCGGAAACGGCGTGACGGCAAAAGTAGACGGCGTATCCGTGGCGGCGGGAAATACAAAGCTGATGAAACGCATCGGTGTGGAATACGCGGACTGCCATAGCGTGGGAACCGTAGTCCATATGGCGGTAGACGGCGTATACGCAGGACACATTCTTATTTCAGA
This sequence comes from Lachnospiraceae bacterium UBA3273, assembly GCA_002362385.1. Classification (GTDB taxonomy): domain Bacteria; phylum Bacillota; class Clostridia; order Lachnospirales; family Lachnospiraceae; genus UBA2882. Next base: position 62,333 of record DEUB01000021.1, on the reverse strand, counting down.
TATAATAAAGCCCCATGCAAAGGAGGCCATTAAGGAATTAAAAAGGGCTGGCGTTTCCAAAACGGTCATGCTTACGGGGGACGCTAAGAATGTAGGCGAGCAGGTAGCAAAGGAACTCGGGATCGGAGAGGTCTATACGGAACTTCTGCCGGCGGATAAGGTAAGCCTTGTGGAAAGACTGCTGGAGCAGAAAAACGGAAAAGAAAAGCTGGCATTTGTGGGAGACGGTATTAACGACGCTCCGGTTTTATCAAGAGCGGATATCGGGATCGCCATGGGAGCTTTGGGTTCCGATGCAGCCATTGAAGCGGCGGACATAATTCTGATGGATGACGATCCTTTAAAAATTGCCAAGGCCATTAAGATTTCCAGAAAATGCCTGAGGATCGTATATGAAAATATCGTTTTTGCCATTGGCATTAAACTGATCTGCCTGGTTTTGGGAGCTTTGGGTATTGCCAATATGTGGCTGGCCATTTTTGCCGATGTAGGGGTAATGGTTATTGCCGTATTAAATGCGATCCGGGCGCTGTTTGTTAAAAAATTGTGATGAAAAGCCGGGAAAATCCTGTTAAGATATATTTATAGCGACGATTTAGAAGGAGTGGAAAAATTTTGATAGATGAAGAATTAGAATGCTGCGATACAACAGAGGTTCATCAGGAGCTTTTAAAAATTGTAGAAGAAACCCTGCCGGATGAAGTGGAACTATATAATCTGGCTGAGTTGTTCAAGGTGTTTGGGGATTCTACCCGCATCAGGATCTTGTTTGTGCTGTTTGAGGCGGAGGTCTGTGTCTGCGATCTGGCACAGGCGTTGAATATGACCCAGTCCGCCATTTCCCACCAGTTGAAGATTTTGAAGCAAAATAAGTTAGTCAAAAGCCGCCGGGACGGGAAATCTGTCTTTTATTCTTTGGCGGACGGACATGTGCGGACGATCATAGCCCAGGGCAGGGAGCATATTGAGGAGTAGGGATAAAGGAAATGTTTGCAAAAAAACCGGCCAAGAAGGCATTATTAGAAAAATATGATAAGTTTCTTGTAAATAATTTTAAACCGGGTATTGCCCCCGCTCATCTTGACCTTAATGCGGAAGGCTGGAAGCAGCTGGTTGGGGAAAATCTTACCCCCATGATAGAAGAAAAGCTACAGATGAGGCAGATTGGAGATTACATCTGGGCAGATGATTATGAAGACGGAAAGCGGAGAGTGCTTTCTTTTTTTAAAATCAATGATGCCTATGCAACTTTTCAGTGGGGCTGGAATTTTGACTTTGTTCCCAGGATTTCCGGGGGTAAAGCAGTCTTTGCAAGAACGGACAAGACGGTTTATATTCATATTTTTGAACTTTCTCCGGATTTTTATGATACGGAAGATGATTCCGCCGGAAAAAAGAAAAAAGCAAGAGATAAAACCATCGTATCAAGACATAATATTAATATAAAAAATCCTGAAAAGGGACTGGCTGAAAAAATAGAACAGCATCAAAAGGTATTCTGTCATTTGCTGCCGCTTATGACGGAATATTATCATGCGACGGCTTCCTATGAAGGTATATTGAAAAAGATTGACCAGAATATGAAAAACAGCTATTATCGTTTTATTAATTCCGACTGTCTGATTTCACAGGCGTTTATTGAAAAGCGGATGGGAATGCAGGAAAAAGCTCTCTGCGATTTTGAGAAGCTGCCATTTTCCAGTGAGAGTATAAGAGAAGAGTATTTTAAGAAATTTAATTAATTCCATAAAATAAACCGAATGGATAAAAATACCTTTTGAGATACAGATATGTATTTTATAGGGTGGAGTTTTAGATGATAGTATAAGAAAGAATCAGGGATAACATTGCAAAGAAGAAAGAGACATAGATTCAGAAAAGGGAAAGTCTGGGCTGTATATGCGCTTTTCATCCTGGCGCTTTTTGCGGGAGCGTGGGGGCTGGAAAGATTTCCGGGAGTGCAGACGGAACTGGTAAACTGGATAGAGAACAAGGCAGAAGGCGTTATGGACGGGGGATCATCCGGAGATCTACCGGGAGAAGTCCCAAATAACACTTTTGTACAGACGGCGGTTTCCCTGGAAGAAATTCCGCCCTTTAGCGGAACGCCTTATGTGGAAATTAACGGAAATATGCCCTATTTCGAGGAATCAGATTATACCACGGACTCTTTTGAAAACTACAGCGAACTGGATGGTTTGGGCAGATGCGGTACGGCCTATGCCAACGTGGGAATAGATATCATGCCTATAGAGGAACGCGGAGAAATCGGCTCTGTAAAGCCTTCGGGCTGGCATACGGTAAAATATGACTGTGTTGACGGTAAGTATTTGTATAACCGATGCCATCTGATCGGCTATCAGCTCACGGGGGAAAACGCCAACGAAAAGAATCTTATAACGGGCACCCGGTATATGAATGTGGAAGGAATGCTCCCCTTTGAAAATGCAGTGGATGATTTTGTGGAGGCAACCAATCACCATGTGCTTTACCGGGTCACACCTGTTTATGAAGGGGATAATCTTGTGGCAGGCGGCGTATTGATGGAGGGTTGGTCTGTAGAGGATAAGGGAAGAGGAATCTGCTTTTGTGTATACGTTTATAACTGCCAGCCGGGAGTGGAAATCAATTATGCTACGGGCGAGAGCCGGCTAGCGGAGTAAAATTGGGAAACAGAAGAAGCGGCGGGGATCAGTTGATAAAGGAAGTAATAACGTTAAAATCTATTATGATACGAAAAAGGAATGAGAACGAATGAAGATTTTATTAATAAGACACGGAGATCCGGACTATACCATTGATTCCCTGACCAGGAAGGGATGGAAGGAAGCGGAGTACTTATCGGAGCGGCTTGAAAAGCTGGATGTAAAGGAGTTTTATGTATCGCCTTTGGGAAGGGCAAAGGATACGGCGTCTTTAACGCTTAAAAAAATGAATCGGACGGCAATAGAATGTCCATGGCTTCAGGAGTTTGCCCCAAGGATCATGCGTCCGGATAAGAAAGAGGAATCCATTACATGGGACTGGCTGCCCCAGGACTGGACTGCACAGGAGAATTTTTACCGGTATGATAAGTGGTTTGAATCAGATATTTTAGCAGAGGGAAAAGTCAAAGAGGAATACGACCGGGTCGTTGAAAGCTTTGATAAACTGCTTGAAACCCACGGATATGTGAGGAAAGGGCATTTGTATGAGGCAAAAAAGCCTAATAATGACACGATCGTTTTGTTTTGCCATTTTGGAGTAGGGTGCGTATTGTTAGGACATCTTTTGGGAATCTCTCCAATGGTTTTGTGGCATGGGCTTTGTGCGGCGCCTACTTCCGTGGCGACGATCGTAACCGAAGAGCGCAGAAAAGGGATCGCTTATTTTCGTATGAGCGCTTACGGAGATATTTCCCACTTGTATGCAAAGGATGAAGAACCGGCGTTTGCGGCAAGGTTTTGCGAGTGTTTTGATAATGAAGGCGAGAGACGGGATTAAAAATGAATCGGATTTTAATTGTGGAAGACGATAAAGAGATCGTAGCAAATCTTGAGATTTTGTTGAAGGAAGAAGGTTTTTCCGTGGCATGTGCATATTCCAGAGAAGAGGCCTTTTTGCTGACGGAAAAGGAAACCTTTGATCTGATCTTACTTGATTTAAATCTTCCCGACGGAAACGGCTATTCGTTTTGCAGTACAATAAAAAAAGAGCGGGATATTCCCGTTATCATGCTGACTGCAATGGGGGATGAACCCAGTATCGTGACCGGCTTTGAGTTAGGGGCGGACGATTATGTGGTAAAACCCTTTAAGCCTCTGGAATTGGTTTCCCGCATTAAAAATGTTTTGAGAAGATGCGGAAAAACCCAGGCTGTTTTCCAGATGGAGGATTTGAGAGTGGATACTTTAAAGGCTGTTGTGTCGAAGAACGGGCAGGAGATCATTTTGTCTGCCCTTGAATACAGGCTTTTATTGATTTTTTTAGGCCATCAGGGAGAAGTTTTGTCCAGAAAGAGGCTGTTGGATGAAATCTGGGATATAGCCGGGGATTACGTGAATGATAATACCCTGACGGTTTATATCAAGCGTCTGCGGGAGAAAATTGAGGATAACCCCGGAGAGCCGCAGATTATTAAAACCATAAGGGGCTTGGGGTATTTATGTTCTTAGGAAATTTATGCCCTGAAGGGTGTTTATTTTCTTTAGAGTGTTTATGCCCTTCAGGGTATTTATACTCTTTAGAGTATTTATGCCCTTTAGGGTGCAAGGCAGGTAATTAAAATGTTTTTTCGCAATCCTGAAATTAAAAAGCAATTTGGAATTTATATGATATGCGCCTTGATCTTTATCACAGGGGCTTTTTTTGTTGACATGGCAGCAGGTTTTTGTGTGGCGGCGGCGTGTGTGGGCATGGGGATCATGTTCTTTTGCTTTACCGCATACCGCTACAAAAGGATCGGAGAGCTGAGTGAAAACCTTGACGGAATACTCCATGGAAATGAGAACTTGAATATGCTTTCAGACGAGGAAGGAGAGCTTTCCGTTTTAAGCAGCGAGATCTATAAGGCCACATTGCGCTTAAAGGAACAGGCGGAGCTTTTGGAAAAAGATAAGACTTATCTGGAAAATTTTATTGCGGATATCTCCCATCAGATGAAGACACCCATGACGGCCTTCCGGCTGCTTTTACAGCGGCTGGAGGATGAAGACATCAGACCGGAAGAAAAAGAAGATCTTATGAGGAAGATAAAAAGCCTCTTAGAGCGCACGGACTGGCTGGTCACTTCCCTGTTAAAGCTCGCATCCATTGAGTCGGGAACAACTGCTTTGAAAAAAGAGAATGTTTCTCTGAAAGAGGTGCTCGAAAAGGCGGCAGAGCCTCTGCTGATCCCCATGGAGCTAAAGGAGATCCGTTTTTTAAAAGCCATAGATGAAAGCGCAGGCTATCCGGGGGATTTTGGATGGTCCGTGGAGGCGTTTTCCAATATTTTGAAAAATTGTGTAGAGCATACGGGTATGAAAGGGACCATCAGGATAAGCGCAGAAGATAATCCCCTTTTTGTGGAATTGAAAATTGCGGATAACGGGGAAGCAATACCGGAGAAGGAACTGCCCCATATTCTGGAAAGATTTTACAAAGGAAAAAAGACGGGAAAGGAAGGCTATGGAATTGGGTTAGCGTTAGCTAATATGATCATTCAGAAACAGAACGGAAAGCTGGCTGTTTATAATGAGGAGAAGGGAGAAGGGGTGTATTTTCTGATCCGGTTTTATAAAGGCGCAGTTTAAGGTTCCATTCTTACAAATTTGTCATTTTAAAGTCATGAATCTGTCATTATGAAAAGTGTATATTGTTAGAAACAAAAGAAATCTGTTCCCGCTAAAGGCGGGATCTTGGTTTTGGATGTTGTTAAGACAACACGCGAAGGAGAGGATATTATATGGAGATTTTAAAGGTTGATAATTTGTGTAAGAAGTTCGGAAGCGGAGAAAATGAAGTGTGGGCATTAAAGGGAGTATCCTTTACGGTAAATAAGGGGGAGTTTGTGGCCATTGTAGGAAAGTCCGGTTCGGGAAAATCCACCCTTTTGCATATATTAGGTGGTGTGGATCTTCCTACCTCGGGGGAAATTTATGTGGATGGTGCAGAAATATTTCAAAAGAATCAGGAACAGCTGGCAATTTTCAGGCGCAGGCAGGTGGGGCTTGTATATCAGTTTTACAATTTGATCCCTGTATTGAATGTAGAGGAAAATATGGTCATGCCTTTAAAGCTTGACGGCCGCAAGGTCAATAAAGAGCATTTGGAGGAACTGTTGGAGATACTGGATCTAAAGGAACGGAGGAAGCATCTGCCCGGACAGTTATCAGGAGGCCAGCAGCAAAGGGTCTCCATCGGAAGGGCATTGATCCATGCGCCTGCCATTGTTTTGGCGGATGAGCCTACAGGCAATCTGGACAACCAGAACAGCAGGGAGGTTATGGAGCTGTTAAAATATTCCAACAGAAAATACAAGCAGACTCTTTTGTTGATTACTCATGATGAAAATATTGCTCTTCAGGCGGATCGTTTGATCAGGCTGGAGGACGGGAAGATCGTATCCGATGAAATGCTTGCACCGGCAAAGGAGGTGTAAGCTATGTGGAAAAATTATTCTGCAGGATATTTTAAAAACAACAGGGCAATGATGGCCTTTATCATGACCGTTGCCTTTTTTGCAGGGACGCTGATCTCTTTTATCAGCCATTATTTCTACAACCTTTTTGAGGACTATGTATACAGAAGTTATCTAAAGACCGGCACATATGAGGTCACGGTCAGCACGGCTTTTGTTATTTATACGGTTATCATGATCCTGACGGTTATTTCCCTTGTTCTTATGATCTATCATACCTTTGCCGTATCCATGAGCGGCAGGATCCATCATCTGGGAGTGCTCAAAAGTATTGGCGCAACGTCTGGGCAGTTAAAGAGCGTTTTGATACAGGAAACCATGGGCATATGCTGTCTGCCCGTACTGCTTGGGAATTTCCTGGGCGTGGGAATGGCGTATCTGATCGTATCTATTATCATAGATTCCACAGAGACGGCCAGGACCTATAAGGTAAATTTTGTATTTGGGCCGGGGGTCTTATTGCTTTCCGCTGCCATATCCTTTTTTACCATCGGGGTGTCCGCATGGATTCCCGCAAGAAAGATCAGCAGGATCTCCGTCATGGACGCCATCTTTAACAGGGAGAATGATATGCCCTGCAAAATAAAGAAATTCCGGCTTTTTTCCGCATTGTTCGGGATAGAGGGCGAGCTTGCCAGAAAATCTTTATATACGAGGCGGAAAAGTCTCCATACTGCCGGTGCAGCTCTGTTTTTGGCCGTAATGGGATTCTATGTATTTATGAATACAGAGAAGGTTTCCGCCTTAAGCGTTCAGGAAACCTATTTTAACAGGTATAAGGATGTATGGGATTATATGGTTACTTTTCAGGGAGGAGTGACGGAAAAACTTTCTGCGCTGGAGAGAGCAAAAGAAACGGAAGGAATCAGCAGCTGCATCCTGTACGGAAGAGGAAATATTTATGTCTCCGCGGTAAAAGAAGATTTTAGTAAAGAACTTTTGGAACTGGGAGGTCCGGAAAGCATTTCAGGAAGCATAATAAAACAGGAGGGGGAGGATTATCTGCTGGAAATTCCGGTTATCGTGCTGGATGATGACAGTTTTAAGAAATATGCCGGGAATTACATGGGCGAGAACGGAAATGCCGGTAAATATAACGGCAAAAATGATGATGCCGGAAACCATAATATGGGAAATAATCCCGTTTTGGGACAGGGCGTTATATTAGTAAACCGGATTTGGGACAGTCTGCACAGCAGCCGCTTTGAAAGGGAAGTCCTTCCCTTTTTGGAACAGAGTGAAGAAGGCACTTTAGAACTTTCCGCGATTGTACGGACAGAAGAAAAGGAGGTTGAAAAGAAGGAAGACAGTATAGCGGAAAAGGAAGCAGTAAAGATCATGGGATATACGGATGAAGGTCCCGCATTGCGGGAGGAGCTTTCATGGGACCGGCCCACAATCGTTATGAGTATCAGCTGTTATAAAGGTCTGCACATGTCTTTTTTGGATAGGGAAAGCTTTTTAACGGTCATGACGGATTCCAGAGAGGAAGATCAGGAAGTAGAAAGTGTTTTGCAGACGCTTCTTTCGGAAGGGGATGAGATGGAAGGGCGCGTCGATGCAGAGCGTTCTGATGAATCCATGAGAAGCGGTTTGCGTCTGATCGTAGGAATTGTGGCGGTCGTCTTATCGTGTGTGGGTCTAAGCAATGTTTTTTCTGTTGCCCTGGGGCAGATCGTCCAGAGGAAGCGGGAGTTTGCCAGATATTTATCCATCGGGCTTTCCCCGAAGGGAATGAAAAAGATTCTATATATAGAAGCTTTGGAGATCAGTTTAAAGCCCATACTGATAAGCATTCTTTTTAACATTCCTTTTGTGATATGGATTTTGAAACAAAGCGGCGTTACTGTGGAAGCCTATTTGCAGAATATGCCTTTTTACCTTATTTTTCTTTTTTCCTTTGGGATTGTTTTTGTTGTCTGCCTGACTTATTATATTGGTGGAAGAAAAATTTTAAGCAGTGATCTGGTTGAGGTATTAAAAGACGAAAGGATCTGCGGATAAGGAAAGGGGCATGATAAAAATGGAGCAAAAAACATTTCAACTGCAAAACGGAGTTTTATTGCCTGCCATCGGATTTGGCACTTACAAGGCTACGGACGGAAACGGAAAGCAGAGCATAGCGGATGCTTTGGAAACGGGTTACCGTTATCTTGACACGGCGTCTTTTTACGGGAATGAAACTGAAATCGGCGAAGCTGTAAAGGAAAGCGGGATTCCCAGGGGAGAGCTGTTTCTCGCCAGCAAGGTCTGGAAGGATGAAATGGGATATGAGGAAACAAAAGAAGCCTTTGAAAAAAGCTGTGAAAGGCTGCAGACGGATTATCTTGATTTGTATCTGGTCCACTGGCCCAAAAGGACACAGGAGGATAAGGACTGGAAAATATGCTTAAAGGATACCTGGCGCGCCATGGAGGAGCTGTATGAAGCAGGGCGCATCCGGGCAATCGGCGTCAGCAACTGCCTGCCCCATCATCTGGAAGTGATCCTTGAGGACGCCAAAGTAAAGCCCATGGTAGACCAGCTGGAGCTTCATGTGGGGTATTTACAGTTAGCGGCGGTCAACTATTGCAGGGAGCATGATATATTAGTGCAGGCATGGAGCCCTTTAGGTAGGAGAAGGGTTTTGGAAGAGCCTGTTGTAGTGTCCCTTGCAAAGAAATATCAGGTAACGCCGGCACAGTTTTTACTGGGCTTCCTCCATCAGGAAGGATTCTCGGTCATTCCCAAGGCTTCCGCCAAAGAGCGCATGATAAGCAATCAGCAGATCTTTGATTTTGCGCTTTCAGAAGAGGATAAATATTTTCTGGAATGCCTGCCCCAGATGGGATGGTCCGGAGAGCATCCGGATCTATAGTAAAACGATCCGGCTAATCCTCCTCTTCATCTGCCTGGGCAAGCGTAAAGATAAACTCAGAGCCAACTCCTTCGGTACTGATAACATTGATATTTTCCCCGTGGGAATGGATGATCTCCTTGGTAATGGAAAGTCCTAAGCCGGTTCCTTTTTTATCCTTCCCGCGGGAAAGATCCGTTTTATAAAAACGGTCAAAGATCATTTTCAGACTGTCCTTTGGAATGCCGATCCCCGAGTCCTTTACGGAAACAAAGAGCTTATTGTGCTTTTCTCTTGTCTCGATGGTAATGGTGGAATTGTTGTGGGAAAATTTAATGGCATTATCTAACAGATTGTACAGGACCTGCTGAATCTTGGTCATATCTGCATGAACCATCATTTCCTCTCCGGTTAAGATCAGGGAAATGCTGATGGACTTCTGTTCGCAGGTTCCTTCAAAGGTTGCCACAGTTCTGCGGATGACCTGATTGATGTCAAAATCCGACATTTCCAGGACCATACCCTTGGTATTTAGATTATTTAACGTTAAAAGGGAGTTGGTCAGCTTCGTAAGACGGTCCGTTTCATTTAACACGATATTCAAATATTTTTCATGCATTTCCGGCGGAATGGTCCCGTCGATCATGGCTTCCAGATAACCTCTGATAGAAGTGAGGGGAGAACGGAAGTCATGGGAAACATTTGCTACAAATTTTTTCTGGTTATCTTCCGAACGGGCGATTTCGCTTGCCATATAGTTGAGCGAGGCGGCCAGATAACCCAGTTCGTCATTGCTGTCAACGCTGAATTCATAGTGCATATTGCCTGCCCCGTACTGTTCCGTGGCGCGGATGATCTTCCGCAGGGGAATATAAAAAATTTCCGTAAAAAATAAAAGAATAATGAGGGAAAGAAAGAGCAAAACGGTAAGGGTAATGTAAGTAATGCTCAAATAGTCATCGCTGCGTTTTCTCAATTCACTCATAGGCTGATGTATTATCACATATCCTTTGATTTTATAATTGGAGGTAATGGGCGTATAAACGCTGAGCATTTCTTCATCAAATTCCCCAAAGAAATCATCCCGGATATAATAAGAATCGGCAGTAATGGAAGGATTAAAATTTTCAATGACCTTCGGATTGGATAAGTCCGGCATTTCCAGCGTATTTAAAACGACCGTACCCGAAGGGTTGACGATCCAGATAGAAGCGGATAAATAGGTTGATAAAGCATTTAACTGGCTGTAAGCGCTTTCAATGGTAATCTGATTATTATACAGATCATTGACATAGGTCTTGGCGATCAGGGACGCTTCTTCATAAAGGGTCTCGGCGGTTTCCCGGATCTCATGTTCCAATGTCAGGGAAGAGGAAAAGGTAGCGACCGCAAGGAAACCGAAGCATCCGAAGATGATATATGCCAAGAGAAATTTTAAATATAACCTTTTTTTCATGAATGTACCTCAAATTTATAACCGATCCCCCATACGGTGGATAATCTCCAGGATTCATGGTCGCGGATCTTTTCGCGGAGCCTTTTGATATGGACGTCTACGGTACGTGTATCCCCGATGTATTCATAACCCCAGATCTGGTCTAAAAGCTGCTCCCTCGTAAATACCTGGTTGGGGGAGCTGGCAAGGAAATATAAAAGCTCCAGTTCCTTGGGAGGCATTTCCAAGGTCCTGCCTTTGTATACAACGGAATAATTGGTAAGGTTGATGGTCAGATCGGGATATTCCACCATTTTTATCTTGGCTGCAGGCACAGAAGGCTCTGCCGCAGGGGTGGAAACGGGTTTATAGCGGCGGAGGACAGCCTTTACCCTTGCTACCAGTTCTTTGGTATCAAAGGGCTTCTCCATATAATCGTCCGCTCCCAGCTCCAATCCCAATACCTTATCAAAAATTTCTCCTTTGGCGGAAAGCATGATAATGGGAACGGAGGAAGAGCTGCGGACTTCCCGGCAGACCTGATAGCCGTCGATACCGGGAAGCATCAGGTCCAGTAAGATCAAATTGGGCTTAAAGGTCTTGACAGCCTCTAAGGCGGATTCCCCGTCATATACAATAGAAGTCTCAAAGCATTCCTTTGTCAGATAAAGGGAGATCAATTCCGCAATATTTTCGTCATCGTCTACAATTAATATTTTTTGCTTGTTAACCATAAATACCTCCTGCTATGCTGCCACAGCCATCCTTTTCTTCTTACGGGAATTAGCTATTGCTAACCAAGGCGCCGTGGACTGGTTTTTATTTAAATTCAGCTATGGTAACGCCTGCATCTCCTTCTCCAAATTCCCCCAGACGGTAGGATGCGATATAGGACTGGCGCCGCAAATGGTCGGATACAGCCTTGCGAAGCGCACCGGTTCCCTTTCCGTGAACGATACGTACGCTTTTAAGATGGGCGATATAAGCGTCGTCCAAATATTTATCCAAAACCGAAACTGCTTCATCACAGGTCATTCCCAAAAGATTGATCTCCGGGGAAATGGATGCCGTTTTTGACATTTTGATCCCGGAGGAATGGGAACGGGAAAGCCTGGGAACCTTGATCTCCTCATCAGGAGCGAAAGCCAGGTCCTTCATGTTTACTTTGGACCTGATAATGCCGCACTGAACAAAAAGATTGCCCTTATTATCCGGTTTGGAAACAACGATTCCTTCTACTCCCATGGAAAGGACCTTAACCTTTTCTCCCGGTTTAACGGATTCTGCAGTAAGCCCCGGTCCTTTGGGAGCCTTTGTTTTTATAGTCAGTTTCTCATTTTTCTCTGCAATTTTTGCGCCAACCTTCTGCCGCTGTTTTTCCATTTCCTGCATAGGTGTGGCTGTGCCGTATTTGTGGAAATTCCGGATGGTCTCATCGGCAACGTCCTTGGCTTCCTGTAAGATATCCCTTGCTTCCTCTGTAGCCTGGCGGATAATGCGGTCTCTTGCCAGATCCACCTTTTCCTGCTTTTGCAAAAGCTGTTCTTTTAAGGTTTTTATCTCTTCCTTGTAGGAAGCGATCTCTAACTGCTCCTTCCTGGCAGTAAGACGGCTTTTTTCCAGATCTGCCAGAACGTCTTCAAGGCTGCTGTCTTCATTGGATAGCCGGGAACTGGCATCTTCAATAATATGGGAAGGAAGCCCCAGCTTACCGGAAATGGCAAAGGCGTTGCTTTTGCCGGGAATGCCGATCAAAAGGCGGTAAGTGGGAGAGAGGGTTTCCACATCAAATTCACAGCTTGCATTTTCCACCCCTTTTTCTGACAGGGCATAAAGCTTTAATTCGCTGTAATGGGTCGTCGCCATGGTATATACGCCCCGTTTATGAAGCTGCGACAATATGGAGATCGCCAATGCAGCCCCTTCCGCAGGGTCCGTTCCGGCACAAAGCTCATCAAAAAGACAAAGGCTTTTTGCATCCGCTTCCTTTAACATAAATACAATATTTTTCATATGGGACGAAAAGGTGGACAAAGATTGTTCAATGCTCTGTTCGTCTCCGATGTCGGCAAAGACATTGTGAAATACCTTCAACCTGCTTCTGTCCAAAGCGGGAATATGAAGCCCCGCCTGTCCCATAAGGGTAAAAAGCCCCACCGTTTTTAAGGAGACTGTCTTACCGCCGGTATTAGGGCCTGTGATGATCAGCTGGTCATAATCTTCTCCCAGACGGATATCGATTGGAACAACGGTCTTTGGATCCAGTAAAGGATGTCTGCCCTTGCGGATATTAATATCGCCTTCCTCGGAAAAAACCGGTTCTGTGGCATTCTGCGCCAGAGCAAGACGGCCCTTGGCAAAGATAAAGTCAAGCCTTGTCATCAGTCTGCCGTTTTGTGCAATGGTTTCTGCATAAGGCATGAATGAGGCCGACAGGGAGGAGAGGATCGCTTCGATTTCTTCTTTTTCTGCTATGGCCAGTTCTTTTAAGCGGTTATTCAGCTCCACGATGGAAGCCGGTTCTATAAACAGGGTGGATCCGGTAGAGGACTGGTCATGGACCATACCGGGAACCTGTCCCTTAAGTTCGGCTTTTACAGGCAGACAATAACGGTTATTGCGCATAGTGATCACGGCATCCATCAGATAGCTTCGCAGAGAGCCGTTTACCATGGAATTCAACTGGGAATGGATTTTTTCGCCGGTATTCCCGATCTTGCGGCGGATGTCCTTCAAAACAGGAGAAGCGTCGTCGGCAAATTCGTCGGAAGACAGAATACAGCGCCTTACTTCTGCGGACAGAGGGGTAAGGGGTTCTAATTCATCAAAAAAATCCGTCAGGCTGTCCTTTCCTGCATCGGGAGTCTGAACGCCGTCTTCGGGATTTCCGCTCCTGCCGTATTGTTTTACCCGGGCGGTATTTTCCAAAAGTCCTGCCAAGAGCAGAAGCTCATCCGCATTAAGGCTGCCGCCGATGGAAAGATGCTTGGTAATATAGCTTACATCCTTGTTGTTTCCAAAGGATGTGGAACCGTTTTTCAATAGACGGCCTAAAGCGTCTTTGGTCTGTCTCTGATAGAGGCGGATCTTATCAAGGGACGTTTGAGGAGTGATCTTTTGGCAGAGCTGCCTCCCCGGCTCCGAATCTGCGTGACCGGATAACTGTTCTACAATTTTATCAAATTCTAATATTTTAAAAGCTTTCTTATTCATGTGAAAAGTATAGCATACATCAGAAAAAAATCCAACGAACCTTTACAATAAATGAGCCATCCGATATACTAAAGCTGTATGATTTTCATGGAAAATACAGAGATTCATGCAGAATTACAGGTTATAAAGCGGCGGAACGGAGATTAAAATGGAAGAAAAAGAACCTTATTCTTTTATGAACGAGACAATTAAAAAAAGGCCGATCAATAAAAATAAACTATTCCGCAAAACGATGACGACTATCTGCGGGGCGGTAATATTCGGCGTGATCGCCTGCGTGACCTTCTTTCTATTAGAGCCGGTCATCAGCAATTGGATCTCTCCTGAGGAAATTACTAAAATAGAATTTCCTGAAGAGGAGGATGGGATCGTACCGGAGGAGCTGTTGACTGAGGAAAATGTTTCACAGGAAACAGCCATGGAAACACAGGCACAGATCAATGAACAGATAAACCAGCAGATCAAGCAGGAAGTAAGTGACGGACAACTGGCTTTAAAGACCTATCAGGCTATTTACGAAGAACTTTATCTGATCGCAACGGATGCCGCCGGTTCCATAGTGACGGTAACGGGCGTTTCACAGGAGACGGACTGGTTTCAGAATGAAGTGGAGAACATCAATGAAACCTCCGGCGTTATTATAGCAAAGACAGATACACAGCTCTATATTCTGGCGGATCTGAATGGTCTGCCCCATGCGGAAACCTATACGGTAACGTTTCACAATAAACACAGGGCGGAAGCTTCCCTGTGGCATTCCGATCCCAATACGGGGTTGGCTGTTTTTACGGTCGCAAGCAGTGCAATGTCCCGGGAAGAATGGGAAGCTCTTGCCGTTGTGCGGTTGGGGAATTCCAATTCTGCAGCGATTGTGGGAAGGCCGGTGGTGGCGGTGGGAAGCCCCTTGGGACAGAGCGGCTCCGTCTGTTATGGAATCGTAACCTCCAACCAAAAGTCCATTGTCTATGCCGATTATAGTTATCATGTGCTGACTACTGACATTGCCGGAAGCGAGACCAACGCAAGCGGAATCATAATCAATACGTCAGGACAGCTTTTGGGGATCATTACGAGAGAGTCGACGAAAAGCACCAGCGGAGCGCTTTTGGCGTGCTTCGGGATCTCAGATATCAGGGATCTGATAGAGCAGCTTTCCAACAAGGATAAAAGGCTGTATTTGGGGATACACGGTGCGGAGGTAACCGATGATATTCATACCTATCAGGGAATTCCTTACGGCGTTTATGTAACGGAAGTGGATTCCGGGTCTCCTGCCATGACCGGCGGGGTAACCAACGGGGATGTGATCACACAGCTGGGGAATGTGGAAATTCACGACAGCGGGGATTATGAAAATGCTTTAAATTCCATGAGGGCGGAGCTGACAGTCGCCATCAGACTGAAACGCTTTGACGGAGAAAAATATGTAGATATAGAAGGCGAGATAAAACCGGAGGAGTTAAGATAATGAAATACTTAAAGGATTACAGGGAAGGCGACAGAGTTGACGCCATCTATTTATGCAAATTTAAACAGTCTGCCATGACCAAAAACGGAAAACCTTATGAGACTGTTATTTTACAGGACAAAACAGGAACGCTGGATGCAAAGGTCTGGAATCCGAACGACGCAGGGATCGATGAATTTGAAGCTTTGGATTTTATTCAGGTTTCAGGAGAGATCGTTTCTTTTCAGGGAGCATACCAGGTCAATGTAAAGAGGATCCGCCGTGCCGAAGAGGGAGAGTATGATCCGGGAGAATACCTGCCTGTTTCCAAAAAGGATATCGGGCAGATGTATGAAGAGCTTAAAAAACTGATAGAATCCATAGGAAATTCTTATTGTAAGCAGCTTTTGAAAAAGCTCTTTATCGAGGATAATGAATTTGCCGCAAGATTTTGCAAGTCTTCTGCGGCAAAAACCGTTCACCATGGTTTTGTGGGAGGACTGTTGGAACATACCCTGAGCGTAACGAAGCTATGTGATTATTATTGTACCCAGTATCCCGTTTTAAACAGGGATCTGCTGTTAACGGCGGCAATGTGCCATGACATTGGAAAGACAAAAGAGATTTCCCCCTTTCCCGAAAATGATTATACGGATGAGGGAAACCTGTTAGGGCATATCGTAATGGGAAGTGAAATGGTTTCCGATGCGGCAAAGGAAATCCCGGATTTTCCGCCGGTTATTTTGAGCGAATTGAAGCATTGTATCCTGGCCCATCACGGGGAACTGGAATACGGCTCCCCCAAAAAGCCCGCTTTAGTAGAAGCGGAGGCGTTGAATTTTGCAGATAATACGGACGCTAAGATGGAGACCTTTACAGAGCTTTTGGAAGGAACCAATGAGCCGGGATGGCTTGGCTATAACCGGATGCTGGAAAGCAATGTGCGGGCTACCAGGATGAAATAGGAATACAAGCCGGGCAATTGCTTACGGCAGAGTTTGTGACTGAACATTTAAAGGTAATGGACTGTTTAAAAACATCGATCTGAATAGAGAAAGTGATTATAAGACAATATGAAAGAAAAGGCCGCTTATAAAAAGAATGACAGGGTAACCTTGACTATCGAAGATATGGGAATGGACGGAGAAGGCATCGGCAAAGCGGATGGATATACGCTGTTTATTAAAGATGCAGTCATAGGAGATTTGGTGGAAGCCAAAATTATGAAGGCAAAGAAAAATTATGCCTATGCGAGACTAGAGAAGGTGTTAAAGCCTTCTCCTTTTCGTGTAAAGCCTCTTTGCGATTATGCAAGAGTATGCGGCGGCTGTCAGCTCCAGGCAGTGTCTTATGAGGAGCAGCTGCGTTTTAAGGAGAGGAAGATATTTCGTGACCTTGTACATATCGGAGGGTTTTCGGAAGAGGAGATAGAAAAGGTAATGGAGCCTGTTGTGGGAATGGAGACGCCTTTTTATTACCGGAACAAGGCGCAATATCCCATAGGGACTGATAAGGAAGGAAAGCCTGTTGCGGGGTTCTATGCGGGGAGGACCCATTCTATTATTGCAAATACAGACTGTAAGCTTGGGCTAACTATTAATGGCGCAATTTTGGAAGCGGTCTTAACCTTTATGGAGCAGAATCATATTACCGCCTATGATGAAATCCTGCATAAGGGGCTGATGCGCCACGTGCTGATCCGGTGCGGCTTTGCCACAAAAGAGATCATGGTCTGTCCGGTAATTAACGGGAAAGATTTTCCCAAGGCAGAGGAATTTATCGACTGTCTTTTAAGTCTTGATCTGAAGGAAAAGGGCGAGGCCTGGAAAATTACCAGTATTTGCATCAGTTCCAACACCAAAGACACCAATGTGATTATGGGAAATGGATTTGAAGTGCTGTACGGCAAGGGGTATATTACCGATCATATCGGGGATGTGGCCTTCCGGATCTCGCCCCTGTCCTTTTATCAGGTAAACCCTGTACAGACGAAAAAGCTGTATGAGATCGCATTAGATTATGCTGACTTATCCGGAAGTGAAACGGTCTGGGATTTATACTGCGGCATCGGCACGATCTCTCTTTTCCTGGCGAAGAAGGCAGGGAAAGTATACGGTGTGGAGATTATTCCCCAGGCCATTGAGAACGCAAGGGAAAATGCGATTATCAACAGAATAGAAAATGTGGAATTTTTTGTGGGAAAAGCGGAAGAGGTTCTGCCGGAAAAATATGAAAGGGAACAGATCAGGGCGGATGTCATCGTGGTTGACCCGCCCAGAAAAGGCTGTGATGAAAAGTGTTTAAATACCATAGTCAGGATGCAGCCAAAGCAGATCGTCTAT
The DNA here is from genome assembly GCA_002362385.1 of Lachnospiraceae bacterium UBA3273. Taxonomy (GTDB): domain Bacteria; phylum Bacillota; class Clostridia; order Lachnospirales; family Lachnospiraceae; genus UBA2882. The sequence goes on along the minus strand of DEUB01000021.1, from coordinate 44,900 downwards.
GTGAGCTGCGACCCGGCTACTTTGGCGCGGGATCTGAAGTATCTGCGGGAGAACGGGTATGAGCTTCGGAGAGTGAGGGGGGTGGACCAGTTTGGGCAGACGGTGCATGTGGAGACGGTAGTACAGCTTTTTCGCAAAAATTCAGATACGAGCCCCACATAAATGCAGAATCGGAGTAATAGGAATGTTATAACGTAAAATGGCGGACAAATGTTACCAAAGCTCTTGTTTCGCAGAAAAAAGCGGCTTGTGATGCAATAAAATATAATGAATAAGATATCAAAAAAGGTAAAATATAACCGTAACTAAGTTAAAATAATGGTATAATCCATGTGCAGGCAGTTAAAGCGTCATAATCTACTGGTTTTGACAATTTAATAATTGTCTGATATTTTATGTTTATCAGGAGGGATACGGAAATGTATGATATGATCATTATCGGCGCAGGGCCGGCAGGTATCAGTGCAGCTGTTTATGGAAAAAGCAGAGGAAAAAAAGTTTTGGTGCTGGAAAAGAAACAGGTGGGGGGTCTGATCGGAACGGTATCCACGGTTACACACTATACAGCAATCGTGCAGGAAGAATCCGGCAGGACATTTGCCGAACGGATGAAAGAGCAGGCGCTTGGCGCCGGTGTGGAGATCCGTTATGAAAATGTGACAGAAGTAAAACTTACAGGCGAAATAAAGAAAGTCGTTACGGATAAAGAAAGCTATGAATCTAAAACCATGATTTTGGCGAACGGCGGTTCGGGCCGTATGTTAGGCATTCCCGGAGAAGGTCTGAAAGGCGTCAGGTTAAATGCCCCAAAAGATGGTTTGGATTATAAAGGAAAAAATGTTTATGTGATCGGCGGAGCGGACGGAGCAGTAAAGGAAGCTCTTTATCTGGCTGAAATAGCGGGAAAGGTAACGATCGTATGTGTGGAAGATGAACTTGCATGTATACAGGAATTCAAAGATAAGGCTGCTGCCCATGATAATATCGAGGTCATGCCGCATACAAGCCTTACTGCAGTATATGGCGGCGAAGCGGTGGAAGAACTTGAATTTACAGATAACAAAACGGGAAAAAAGCAGATCGTAAAAGATTTGGAGTGTGGAGTATTTATATATGCGGGGATCGTTCCGAATACGCAGATATATAAGGAATTGAAGTTAGACGGCGGTTATATTCCGGTTGATGATTCCATGCAGACGGAAATTCCGGGAGTATTTGCGGCAGGGGATATCCGTGTAAAGAAAGTGAGACAGGTGGCTACGGCGGTTGCCGATGGTGCGATCGCAGGCATTCAGGCAGCGGCAATGTGCTGATATTCAGGAGAAGGAACAAGGGGGAATTATGGTTAAAGGATTCTATTTTCTTTTTTATGTCATATTTGCAATAATTTTGTTGATCGGAGTAAAACCGGCGGCTAAGGGGGACTGGTGCAGGGATACATTGTCCCTTCGCATATCCAAGGGACTGCTCGGTTTTTGTGCGGTGGGTATTATGCTGCATCATATGTCCCAGACGATTTCTTTTGCCGGCGAAGATCCCGGGGTACTGTCATTTATGGTGGATATCGGAGTGTGTTTCGTCGGGATGTTTTTCTTTTTCTCCGGCTACGGACTGTATAGCAGTCTGCGCGATAAGCCGGATTATCTGAAGGGATTTCTGCGAGGCAGGCTTCCGGCGGTTCTGGTGCCTTTTTATATTTGTAATTTTGTTTTTATCCTCGGTTCGTACCTTTGGGGCTATCGGTTTGCAAAGGGAGAATTGCTGCCGTATCTGACGGGGGCAATTTTGATGAATTCCCAGATGTGGTACATAGTAGAGATCCTGATCTTATATCTGTTATTCTTCTTTGTGTTCCGGCTGATAAAAAACAGGGACGCAGCCTGCATGGTGTATGGTGTCTGTCTGATGCTTCTGGTCGCATTCAGTTTATGGCTGGGGCATGATACGACTACGCCTACCCAGGGATTATGGCTCCATGGAGAGTGGTGGTACAATACCACGATGATGATCTGGGTGGGGATCTTGTTTGCCCGCTGGGAAAAACAGATTCTTGGGGTTATCCGGAAACTTTACGGACTTTTCCTTGTGGTCTTTTTACTGCTTACGGCGTTTTTGTATAACAGGACATTGTATATGCTGCAGAATAAAGGCTATTGGTTTGAATGGGACGGTTACCCCGGCTATAAGGAAAAATGGCAGACCCTGGGCGTGCAGTTTTTCTTTGTTTTTGCGGCAGTGCTTACAGTGGTAATTCTGACCCAGAAGATCAGGTTCAGTAATAAAATATTAGACTTTCTGGGAGAGATCGCGTTGGAATTGTATCTGATCCACAACCTGTTTCTCTTATATATGCCCGGAAACAACAGAATGGTATATATCCTTTCATGCTATGGGGCATCGATCCTTTTGGCAGTGGTTCTGCATATGCTTGATAAGAGGCTGATCAGGCTGGTGCGCGGGAAAAATAAAAAATTCATTTCCCGGTCTGATTTTCATTAGCCCGTTTATAAGCATTCTTCAGGGGAAGCACGCCCAATGTCAGAAGAAATACTGCCGGTATTAAAACAAGCAACACAATGAAAGAAATATATGTGAACCGTGTCAGGATACAGCTTGTTATCAGTGTGATCGTTACAAATAAAATGAGGGTTGCTTTAGCGATACTCAGTTCCTTTTTGGAAATTTCTGAGTTTTTTCGTATAGCAGCCAGCCGCCATGGAACAAGGAGTATAAGAGAGAGTATTATCATGGCAGCGGCTGCTAATAAACCTGTTAAAAATTGCAGCATGCTGTTAGTTCCAAAAATGAATAAATTGGCGATGGGCGAAAAATCGGAACCATCTACATTCATATCTTCCATATAGTCTATTTGATGACCGGCATCCTCTATTCCGCTTACGTATCCTGTTGCGTTAAAAAACAACAATATAGAGATGATAAACAAAGTTATGACCCGCGCTTTTTGTCTATTAGATAGATCATTCACATACTTCATGGCAAATTCCCCTACCGTTTTCCGAAAAATAGTTTGTTGTGTATCGTATACATATCATTATAGCACATAAAAATAAGATTCTAAAATATTCCAATATATGATAGTATGGTTTTAAAGGCATAGAGATAAAAATGGGAGGATCCCCATGGATAGAAAAAAGTTGAAACCAAAGCAGGTCATACAAATCATATTGGCAGTTGTCCTGATACTGCTTATCTGCATGGCAGCCGTGTGGATAAAGAAGCATTTCTTCTCAGACGCAGGTAATTTCGTGGAAGAAAATGTGATCGGACAGGAAGGCAAAGTTACAACCGTAACGCAATCCACACTGGAAGAGGTTATAAAGAAAAGCCAGTTATATACGGCGGAATATCCATATAACGGATATGTTACGGTGTATGATGAAGACGGCAGTATAAAATATTATGTGGCATATGAGGGAACGGTAAAGGCGGGAATAGATGTAACGCGGATAACAGTAGAAATAGATGAAGATACGGATACAATCACGGTACGGCTTCCGGAGGTTTCAGTAGAGGATCCGGTTGTCAATGCCGGGACCATGGAATTTATTTTTAAAAAGGATAAATATAATACGGAAACGGTGGCGGCAGAAGCTTATCGTTATGCGGAACAGGATCTGGCAGACCGGGTAGAGGAAGATACGGATATAAGGGCTTGTGCACTGGAATCGGCTAAAGCTGCCGAAAGAGCCCTGATCGAGCCGTGGGTCAACCAGATCGAGGCCGGTAGGACTTATACAGTCAGGGTATTAGGATACGGGGAGGAAGAATGATATGAAAAAGATAAGATTATTTTTACTCCTCTTTATGTTGTTGATGATTTCCTTATGGGGCTGTCAGGGCGCTTCATCTGATGGATCCCCGGCAGATAAAGCGGACGAAGGAGAAACAACGGAAGCTTTGGCAGGGACGGGAGAAATGATTGACGAAACGACGGCGCCGCAGCTTGATAAGGTTAAAATGATCTGCGAGCTTGCCACATTAGAATGCAGGTATCATAATGTTGCAAAATCCGTAAAAGAAGCAGGCACAGGGTTGTCGCATATCGGGGAAAAGGAAAGGATCTTCTGGATAGAATATACAGGTATTGCGGAAATCAGTTTTAGGATAGAAGAGCTGAAAATGGAACAGGACGGTACCAATATTACCATTACCCTGCCAGAACCCCAGGTAACCTGCAGGGTTGATTCCGATTCGTGGACCCCTGATTCCTATGTGATATCGGACGACCAATGGATCCAGAAAAATCCCATTACCGCAGATGACCAGACCCGGGCTGTCAATGAAGCGCAGACGGCCATGGAAGAAAATATCAGAAATAATTCCTCTTTATTAAATACGGCAAAGCTTCAGGCAAGGGAATTGATTGAAAATTATATTACCCAGGTCGGGGAGGCAGCAGGCGTTACCTATACCGTTAACTGGGAAGAGGCGGAAACGCAATATCATCTCCAAGATATCGGATAAAGAGATATTGGCAAAATTAAGCAGGCTATTTGTACTTTTCTTTTAAAAAAAATCATAGTATAATATTATGGACTACATCACAATTTTGAAAGGCTGGTGCTTAATATGTACGAAGATCAGACTCCACCTCAAAATACAGAGTATACTATGATGGAAAGTTCATACATAAAAGAACAGCACCAGGAGATTCTTCTCGGAAAGGAAGAAGGTCTGGATGTTTCCCTTTATGCGAATCCGGAGTTTAACTGGCTCCAAATGGAGCAGATCCGGCTTGCTTTAGAGAATGGACTTCCCATTGACACATAGCTGACGGATGATATGTATGCGCAGCAGATTTATGAAATAAAGATGGGCTTATATGAGGATATGGATGTATCTATTTATGCGAATTCCCAGTATAATTGGATGCAGATGAAAGAAATCCGCCTTGGACTTGAAAAAAGGCTGGATGTGTCCCTTTACACAAATTATCTTTTCAGCCATTGGCAGATGAAGGGGAAAAGCTCGCTGTTATCATCCTGCCCAGAAAGGGATCGACGGCCAGAACATTTTTGGCGAAGTCCTCCATGCAAATAAAGGAATTGAGAAAAAACCTTTAAAGGGCAAAGGGTTTACAAAGCGGCCTACAACATGGAGAAGGTTTATCAGATGATCATAAACGGGCAGAGCGGTACCTTTTCTTTGAAACTGTTACAAGCTTTTACCGAAGTAAGAAAAGAATTTGAAGTGATCGTTAAAAAATATTGTGATGATTAAAAACTCCTGCGGGTGCAGACGTACCCGCAGGAGTTTTTCGTATTACCTCATGTGCGTTATCCCGTTCTTTTGGAATGAAAGGATGTCATAGATCTAATATTTTTTTCCTGATTTTGATATATATATTACGGAAGCATTGGTAAGATCAAGATAAACAACAAAAACAGGTTTTGATAGGAGAGAATGAAAATGAAAACGATATGTTTTTTAGACGATGAAGGGACCTTTTCCATAAAACAGCCGGAAAATTACAGTTATCTCTATTTTCCCATTGCGGGGGAAAAGGGATTGAAAAGTTCCGTAACGCCAAATCTGGGCGGCGACAGCAAGATCGATCAGGAGAGCTTTTTATTGGAACCTGTAAGCGCGGAAAATTTACACAATAACAGGTCTACAAGAAATTTCTGGTGTGCTGTGGACGGGGCAGGGTGCTGGTCCGCAACGGGAGCGTCGGCAGAAGCGGAAGATAAAAAATTCTCTAAAGAGCAGGATGAAAGCATATTGACTGCGGGCCTTATGTGGCAGAAGGTTAAAAGGACTTCAGAAAAATACGGACTGGAAGCGGAGATTACTTCTTTTGTATCGGTGGATAAAAATGTGGAGATCATGCAGGTGTGTATTCGGAACAGGACACAGGCAGAGCTGAGGATCACGCCGATTGCCGCTGTTCCCATTTACGGAAGGAGCGCCGATAATATCAGGGATCATAGAAATGTTACGTCTATGCTGCACAGGATCCGGACGCAGCAGTATGGCATAACGGTCAAACCCACTATGTCTTTTGATGAAAAAGGCCATCGGAGAAATCATCTCACGTATTTTGTGGCAGGAGTCACGGGAAATGGCGAAAAGCCCCATTCTTTCTATCCTACGACAGACGCCTTTATCGGGGAGGGAGGTTCCTTTACACACCCTGCAGCGGTATATGGAAATAAAGAGGGTATGCCGGCGGGAACGGAAATCGGAGGAAAAGAAGCGGCAGGCGGCATCCGCTTTGGGCAGATAACGTTGAAGCCGGATGAAACGGCTGATTATGTGATAGTAATGGGAATTACGGAACGGGAAGAAGAAATAGATAAAATTGTTTTAGAATTTGATTCGTCTTATAAAGTAGGACAGGCGTTTAAAAAGGTAAAGGAATACTGGCAGGAGAGTGTAAATGTCAGATATCACACCGGAGACGCCCGTTTTGACCTCTTCATGCGGTGGGTAAGCTTTCAGCCGCTTTTGCGGCGGATTTACGGCTGTTCCTTCCTGCCCCATCATGACTATGGGAGAGGAGGCAGAGGCTGGCGGGATCTGTGGCAGGATTGCCTTTCGCTTTTGCTGATGGATCCTAAAGATGTACGCAGTATGGTAGTCAGCAATTATGGAGGGGTAAGGATCGACGGAACCAATGCCACGATCATCGGCAATAAGCAGGGCGAGTTTATTGCTGACAGGAACGGCATAAGCCGCGTATGGATGGATCATGCTGTCTGGCCTTTTATGACAACCAGGCTGTATCTGGACCAGACGGGGGACATTGGAGTTTTGCTGGAGCAAGTAGATTATTTCAAAGACGCTCAGACGGAACGTGGAACAGCCATAGATGAGGACTGGAACGACAGCTTGGGTATGCGGCAGAAAACGGCAGATGGCAGCATATATGCCGGAACAATTCTGGAACATCTTTTGGTAGAGCATTTGTGCGCTTTCTATGAAGTGGGAGAACACAATGAAATGAGGCTGCGGGGCGCAGACTGGAACGATGCGCTGGACATGGCGGCGGAAAATGGAGAAAGCGTGGCTTTTACCTGCGCATATGCGGGAAACTTAAAGCAGCTTGCCGATTGTCTTCTTCTTCTGCAGGAAAGATTGTCCTGTAGGGAAATTGAGCTCATAGAGGAAATGGAAGTTCTGTTAAAAGATGACAGGGGAATTTATGAGGATGCAGAAGCAAAGCGGGAAATTTTGAAAGAATATACCGGTCTTTGCAGGCACCACATCACGGGGAAAAAGATACGGGTACCCGTTTGCAGCCTGATCGATAATCTGATGCATAAAGCGGACTGGATCATGGAACATATCCGAAAGACCGAATGGATCCTTGGAGAAGATGGAGAAGGCTGGTTTAACAGCTATTATGATAATAATAAGAACGCAGTGGAAGGTATTTTTGACAAAAATGTACGAATGATGCTTACAGGGCAGGTTTTTGCCATTATGAGCGGAACTGCCACGGACGACCAGGTAAGCCGGATCTGTAAAAGCGCAGACCGCTATTTGTATAATGCAGCCATTGGCGGATACCGGCTGAATACGGATTTTAAGGAATTGAAATTCGATATGGGAAGAATGTTTGGATTTGCTTACGGAGAAAAAGAAAACGGAGCAGTATTTTCCCATATGGCAGTCATGTATGCAAATGCGCTTTATAAAAGAGGCTTTGTCAAAGAAGGGTATAAAGCTCTTCAGACGCTGGCTGAAACAGCCCTTGATTTTGATACCAGTAAAATTTATCCCGGCATTCCTGAATACTTCAACAGTGAAGGGCGCGGAATGTACCATTATCTGACAGGCGCTGCGAGCTGGTATATGATGACCATGATAACGGAAGTATTCGGAGTTCACGGGGAGGCAGGGGATCTGGCAGTCAGACCGAAACTTTTAAAAAAGCAGTTTGATAAAAACGGAACCGCTTCCATCACTTGCCGTTTTGCAGAAAAGGAATTTGAAATCATATTTAAAAATGCGGACGGTCTGGAATTTGGAAAATACCGGATCGGAAGGGCGGACTGTGACGGAAAAGCATTGGAAATTACAGACAAGTCGCAAATCCATATCAAACGGGAGGTTTTGGAGTCCCTTGATGAGAAGCGCCACAAAATTGAAATAGAGCTTGTTCTATAGTCTGAAAGAGAAAAACGGCGGATAAAATGCCGCAGTCACGGTTACCATGAAGTCCGGTAATAGTGGTTGCGGTATTTTTTGGGCGTTATGCCAACCAGCTTTTTAAAGGACTGGATAAAATGGCTCTGGGAAGAGAATGCAAGATAATTTGCAATTTCAATCAGGCTGTAATTGGAATATTTCAGCAGATGCTGTGCTTTTTCAATCTTCATTTCACAGATATAATCGCTGATGGAAATATTAAGCTCCTTTTTAAAAAGCCTGGAAAGGTAGCTGGGGGAAAGGCCCGCATATTCGGCGAGGTCATTTACGGTAATCCGATGGTTGATATGGCTGTAAATATAATCCATGCAAAGGACTATTGGTTTGGAAAGGACGGCGCTTTTTTTGACCAGTATCATTTTCTGGGTATAATCCAGCGCCATCTGGTTGTGGAGCTTTGAAATGGCTTCAATGGAAGTGCAGGAATCCATCTTTAAAATATAGAAGTCGCTTAAACGAAATGCCTGTTCCAGTTCCATACCTGCTTCTATGCAGCGTCTTGTAATCATGGCGGTTGTAACCACAAAGTGATATTTTATATTGGTCAGGGGATTTGCAGACAGCATACCCATTCCTTCCGAGTTTGTAAAAATATTATCCTGGCAGTTCTTTTGTACATAATCCATATCGCCGGAGCTGACTGCCTGGTAAAAGGAATATTCTTCTTCCAACGGACGGTGGGAAAGAGATTCTTCGCTTTTTTGCAATTCTGTCTGGAACCATTCGTTTCGCAGATTCATATTTTTCCCCTGAGTCTTTCGGTTAAAATGCGGTTGTGGCTTTCCGCTGTTTATGCGCACATTATATCATGAATCTATGATTCATGATTGACATTCGTCGTTCGCCGAACATACAAGTATGCTCTTCTCACTTACACTCATTATATCATGAATTTGATATTTTTGTACATAAGCTTGTATAACAGAAACGGATAAGAGTATATAATTTGAAATCATCAAAAAATAAAAAGGGATAAGGAGAGTCGGTATGAAAAAAAGTTTATTGAAAAGTATAACAGCACTTCTTGTAGCGGGTGCGGTTCTTCCGCTTGTTGTATCCTGCGGCAAAAAGGAAAATCCGGAAGAGGCAAATGTGCAGAATCCGGAAAATGTGGTAGAGGAAGAAGATAATTCCGAACCTGACGATCAGCCGGCAGTTTATGAAGGCTATACCCTGGTCTGGGAGGAGCAGTTTGACGGAGACTCCCTGAACCTGGAAGACTGGAATGTTGAAATACATGAACCGGGATGGGTAAATAATGAATTGCAGGAATATGTGGATTCGCCTGACAATATCTATATCGAGGACGGAGAACTGGTCCTCAAACCCATAGAGACAGGAAACGGCAGCTATACGTCAGGAAGGGTAAACACCCAGAACAAGCATGATTTTAAATACGGAAGGTTTGAGGCCAGGGTAAAGGTTCCGGAGGGACAGGGATTTCTGCCGGCATTCTGGATGATGCCCACCAGTGAAAATTTACATGGACAGTGGCCAAGATGCGGAGAGATCGATATTATGGAGGTCATGGGACAGGCAACGGACACTTCCTATGCAACCGTCCATTTCGGGAATCCTCATAGCGAGAGCCAGGGCACCTGTGTGCTGGAGGAAGGCAGTTTTTCCGATGAATACCATGTATTTAGCGTGGATTGGGAACCGGGAAAGATTGACTGGTATGTAGACGGCAGTCTGATCCATAGTGAGACCAACTGGTATTCCGCAACGGAAGGGCAGGGCGAGATTACATATCCGGCGCCTTTCGACCAGCCTTTTTATATAATCCTGAACCTGGCCGTTGGCGGAAACTGGGTGGGGAATCCGGATGAAACCACGGATATTGAAAATGCGGAATACAGGATCGATTATGTGAGGGTATACCAGAGGGACAGCTATGATGAAAATGTGGAAAAACAGGAGGAAGAAGTTGTCTTTCGGGAGCCGGATGAGAACGGAAATTATATTGTTAACGGCGATTTTGCCGATGCGGAAGACTTGACGGATGAAAAGGACTGGATATTCCTTACGGCCCAGGGAGGTGCGGCGGCTGCAGAGATCAAGGACAATGAGATATTTATAGATTCAACCGCGGAAGGGACGGAGGAGTACAGTGTACAGCTTGTACAGCCCGATGTTCCCATGCTGAAAGGATCCACATACCTTGTTACCTTTGACGCCTATGCGGATGAGGACCGGATCATGAAGGTGGCGGTAACGGCGCCGACCCGTGACTGGGTCCGTTATCTGGAAGATACGGAAGTAGAGCTGTCAACTGCAAAACAGACATATACTTATGAATTTACCATGACAGGCGATGATGACGCCAAGGGCCGCCTGGAATACAATATGGGTAAAGACGGCTCCACCGCCGGCATTCATATAAGCAATGTATCGGTTGTCAAGACCGGCGAGACAGACCTTGGCGGTACGAAAAGCAGCGCTCTGGCAGATGGGAATTATATCCGTAACGGAGGATTCCAGGAAGGCAAAGGACGTCTGGGATTCTGGGATGTAGAAACTCCGGACGGCGCAGAGGTATCTGTAACCAACGAAGATAACATAAGGAAACTGAAGGTATCGGTTCCGGAAGGAACAACAGGGGAAAATCCCGTGGTTGTTTCCCAGAAAGGGATTATGATGTCGCAGGGCGATTACGCTTTAAGCTTTCTGGTAGAAGGAGAATCCGAAAAGAATATAGGCGTATGTCTGCCGGGAGGCGGGGAAACTGAGGTAGAACTGACAGGAGAAGAGCAGACCTTTGAACAGAAGTTCAGCATTCCGGTGTCGGCGGAATCAGTCGATGACGCAGCCATTGTGTTCAAATTCAGTGAACCGGGAGTGTATTATCTGGATGACGTCCACCTTGAAGAGGACAGTCTGATCAAGAATGGAAGCTTTAACGGAGGCTTTGCCGGCTATGAGGTCTATGCCTATACCGCTTCCGATATCGAATATGTGGTTGACAGCCTGAATGAGGAAAATGCGGCGGACTTTACCATCAGCAATACGGGAGATGCGGCATGGAAGATCCAGTTAAAGCAGAATAATATCGAATTGGAAAAGGGACAGTGGTACAGACTTTCTTTGGATGCAAAATCGGATATTGACAGAAAGCTTATGTTTGCAATTCAAAGAGACGGAACGGAGGATGACGACTGGACGCCCTATTCGGGAGAAGAAATCGTTGAACTTGGCAGAGATTACCAGACTTATGAAATCGTGTTCCAGATGGAAGGGGAAACCGACTTAAAGTCCGTGCTGAGCATTTCCATGGGAGCCGTTGACGGAACGCAGATCAGTCAGAAACACAGGATATGTATTGATAATATCAATCTTGAGAGGATCGAGAAGTAGAAGGTAACAAATTAACTGATTTTCAACATTTTTGTAGTTGGAGGAAAAAATGAAATTTGGATATTTTGATGATATAAAACGGGAATATGTAATTGAAAGGCCGGATACGCCGGCGCCTTGGGCAAATTATCTTGGCTCTCCGGAATATGGAGCCGTTATTTCCAACAATGCAGGCGGATACAGCTTTGCAAAATCGGGTGCTAACGGCAGGATACTTCGCTACATTTTCAATCACTTTGATGAGCCGGGGCGCTACATATATATCCGCGATAATGAAAGCAAAGATTACTGGTCTGCTTCGTGGCAGCCTGTAGGAAAAGATCTTGAAAGTTATAAGAGTGTATGCCGTCACGGGACGGCATACACCAGAATGCTTGCCGACTACAGCGGCATTCATTCGGAAGCCTTATATTATGTTCCTCTTGATAAAGCGTATGAGGTCTGGAACCTGAAGCTGACAAATCTTTCCGGGACAGAAAGAAAGCTGACGGTTACGGGGTACGCAGAATTTACCAATGTCAATAATTATGAACATGACCAGGTCAATCTGCAGTATTCACAATTTATTACCAGAACGGCATTTGCCGGCAACCGCATCCGTCAGATGATCCATGGAAATCTGGATTGTTTAAAGGAAGGGGAAAAGGTCGATGAAAAAAATCTCATAGAACGGTTTTTTGGACTGGCAGGAGAGAAGGTTTCTTCCTATTGCGGAGATAAAGAGAAATTCCTCGGGCGTTATCACGGCTATGGAAACCCGGCCGGTGTGATCCGGGGAGACCTGGGCGGGGAACTTAACTATAATGAAAACGGATGCGGGGCTCTTTCCGCTCTGATCTCACTGGCGCCGGGAGAAACAAAAAACATAGCGTTTATTCTGGGCATGAAAGACGATAGGGAAGCGGAAAGTATATTGGAACAATATAGTGATCCGGGAAAAAGCTGCCGGGAGGATTTGGAAGAGCTGACAGCATATTGGCACGGGAAACTTTCTCACTTTCAGGTAAAAACGCCCAGTCCGGAATTTAATTCCATGATCAATACATGGAATGCTTATAATTGTTTTATGACCTTTATCTGGTCCCGTGCGGCGTCTTTCATTTACTGCGGTTTGAGAAACGGATACGGATACCGCGATACGGTGCAGGATATTCAGGGGGTTATTCATCTGGCGCCGGAAATGGCATTAGAAAAGATTCGGTTTATGCTTTCTGCCCAGGTGGACAACGGAGGCGGTCTGCCCCTTGTAAAGTTTACCCATCATGCAGGACATGAGGATACGCCCGATGATCCTTCCTACGTACAGGAAACGGGGCATCCCGCATATCGGGCGGATGATGCTTTATGGCTGTTCCCTACCGTCTATAAGTATGTCTCCGAATCGGGAAATCTTTCTTTTATCGATGAAGTTATTCCTTTTGCCAATCAGGGCGAAGGTACGGTGTATGAGCATTTAAAACGCGCCATTGATTTTTCTGAAAAGCATTTGGGACCCCACGGTATGCCCGCCGGATTGTACGCGGACTGGAACGACTGCCTAAGGCTTGGCGAAAACGGGGAATCCACTTTTGTGGCGCTGCAGTTCTATTATGCCATGTCCATTATGAAAAAATTTGCCGCATATAAAAAAGACAAAGCCTATATCAGCTATCTGGACGAGAGCCGGAAAAAATTCAGGGCGGCGGTGCAGGAATTGTGCTGGAATGAAGACCGGTTTATCCGCGGATTTACGGAAAAAGGAGAGGTTATCGGGCAGCGTACGGATGCGGAAGCCAATATATGGTTAAATCCTCAGAGCTGGGCCGTTATCAGCGGGCTTGCTACGGATGAACAGGCGGATCTGGTTTTGGATACGGTATATGAACGGCTGAATACGGAATACGGAGCGATTTTAATGGATCCTCCTTATCATGCCCATGCTTTTGACGGCGCCCTTGCCGTGATCTATAATGCGGGGACAAAGGAAAATGCAGGTATTTTTTCACAATCCCAGGGCTGGATCATTCTTGCGGAAGCATTGCGCGGACATGGAGAGCGTGCTTTTACATATTTTATGGAAAATGCCCCGGCGGCACAAAACGACAGGGCGGAGATCCGCAGGCTGGAGCCTTATTGCTACGGCCAGTTTACGGAGGGAAAACACAGTCCCCATTTTGGGCGTTCTCATGTACATTGGCTCACGGGGACTGCCTCCACGATCATGGTAGGATGTGTGGAAGGAATACTGGGTATGCGTCCTGATTTTGGCGGTCTTAGGATTTCCCCCTCCATTCCAAAGGAATGGGAGTCCTTTGAAATCGAGAAAGATTTCAGGGGAAGCCATCTGCATATCGTGGTCGATAACCAGGGGCATGCGGAAGCGGGATGCAGAAAGCTTATAGTAGACGGCAGGGAAATGGAAGGAGATTATATTCCTGCAGATTTGTTAAAAGAACGATCTGAGATCCGGCTTATCATGTCATAAAGCAAATGGTTTGTCTGCAATGTATGCAATTATTAAAGGGCTGCGGGCAGGGACAACTTACCGTCCCGCCCGTACGCCCTTTTGAATTGAAAAAAGTTATCCGGACGACGCGGTTTCTTATTTTTTCAGTTGTTTTCTGTATTCCGACGGGGAAAATCCCTTTTGCTTTTTAAAGATCCTGCTGAAATACAGCGGGTTGTCATATCCTACAAAATTTCCGATTTCCGTCACATTATAATTCGTTGTTTCCAGAAGCATCTGTGCATTGGTTATGCGCAAAGCAACAATATACTGCATGGGTGTTGTGCCTGCGTATTGCTTAAAGGTGCGGATGAACCAGCTGACGCTCATCCCTCTTGAAGCGGCATAGTCCTCTATATTCAGATCTTTGTTGTAGTTTGTGTTGAAATATTCCAGCGCCAGTTCCATTTCCGTATCCAGGTAATCGCTTTTTAAGGTGCGTTCCTTCGTCATCTGCCTGTTTATGATAATAAATATCTGCCGCAAAAGCATTGCCAGCAATTCTTCGTAGCCGGCCCGGCATTGTTGTAATTCCTGTATCATCTGCTTGAAAATTCTGGAGTACTCCAAAAGGGTTCCGGCGGGAATTACCCTCATATCATTTGTGATGCCATAGCTTTTCAAGATATTTCTCACATTGCTCCCGGTAAAATGGACCCAGTAAACTTCCGCCTGCTCGCTGCCGTAGTAAACGTATTTCTGGGGTTCCTTGGGGCGGTAAAGTACCATATTCCCTGCGGATACGACGGTATCTTTTCCTTCTTCAAAATAAAAATGGGTTTTGCCGGATGCAACATATAACAGCTGAAAATCCAGCCGTCCTCTGGGCCGGAAGGTGGGCAGCTTAGGATGCGTATATAAACGGCAGGTTCCGCAGCTTCCCACAATGAGGGGCCTGCTTTTATCTTTAAAATCTACCAGCGAGTTGTTTAAATATCCGGAGTTTGTATACATCCTTCAACGCCTCCCTTTCTGAAGTTTTTCTAAATTGTATCATTTTGTGCATGTTCTGTCTAATGTAGTTTATGGACGGAAGGAATGTGGGGAAATATAATAAAGTTATCAAACCCATAGAAAACATAAGAAAATAATTAGCGGAAATAATAGATTTAAAAAACAAAAAAATCGGCAGGAGGATACGAAATGATCATACCAAAGCATTATGAAAACCTGAAGGTGCTCCGTGAAGGCGCTATGCCGCCGAGAGCCTATTTTATTCCGGCCTCAAAGCGTATGGAGGGTCTTGTGGAAAACAGGGAATCATCCGACCGGATACAGATGCTCACGGGGAAGTGGAAATTCTGTTACTTTAAGAGTATTTACGATCTGGAGGAAGCATTTTATGATAAGACTTTTAATGCTTCGGGCTATGACGAAATATCCGTGCCCGGCGTGTGGCAGACGGCAGGCTATGATCGTCATCAGTATACGAATATCCGCTATCCCTTTCCTTTCGATCCTCCGTATGTACCTGCGGATAATCCCTGCGGAGCTTATATCCACGAATTTGATTATAAAAAGGATGAAGCGGCGCCGAAAGCCTTCCTCAATTTTGAAGGCGTGGATTCCTGCTTTTATGTATGGCTTAACGGGAACTATATCGGCTACAGCCAGGTTTCCCACTGCACAAGTGAATTTGATGTGAGCCGCATGCTTTTGGAGGGAAAAAATAAACTGGCCGTTCTTGTATTGAAATGGTGCGACGGCAGTTATCTTGAGGATCAGGATAAATTCCGTATGAGCGGGATATTCAGGGATGTTTATCTGTTAAAACGTCCGCAGCAGGCAGTCAGGGATTATTTTGTTAAAACCGCCCTGAATGAAGGAAAGGCACAGGTTTCCGTCAGCATTCAATATTTTGATGAAGGAGTGCCGGGAGTGGCTGCTCTTTATGACAGGGATAATAAAAAGGCCGCGGAATCGGCATTTGGAAAAACGCCGGCTAAGACTGAAAATATTGTGATGGAGATTTTCGATCCTGTTTTATGGAATACGGAAGATCCTTATTTATACACCCTTGTTTTGGAAACGGAAGGGGAAACCATTACGGATCATGTAGGAATCAGGGAGATTCGTATTAAGGATAAGGTCGTATATTTCAACGGGGAAAAGATAAAGTTCCGGGGCGTGAACCGCCACGATTCCGATCCGGTTACGGGACCCGCCGTCAGTATAGAGCAGATGAAACAGGATCTTTCCCTGATGAAGCAGCATAATTTTAATGCAATCCGTACCAGCCATTACCCTAATGCCCCGGTTTTTTACCAGTTGTGCGACAAATACGGGTTTATGGTAATCGATGAAGCGGATATTGAAAGCCATGGTCCGGCTGAAATATATTACAGCGATAACAGGGATGAAAATAAATTTAACAGATGGAACGGGCCTATTGCCGATAATCCTGATTGGGAAGAGGCCATTTTAGAACGGGTCCGTCTCTGTGTGGAAAGGGATAAAAACCGTCCCTGTGTGGTCATCTGGTCTATGGGAAATGAAAGCGCATATGGATGCAATTTTGAAAAAGCCCTGAAGTGGACCAAGGAATTTGATAAAAGCAGGCTGACCCATTATGAAAGCGCAAGATATAGAAACAGCAGTAAAAGATATGATTATTCTTTTCTGGATCTGTACAGCAGGATGTATCCGGCTTTAGAAGAGATTCATGAATATTTAGACAATGCGCCCGACAAGCCCTTTATATTGTGCGAATACTGCCATTCCATGGGAAACGGCCCGGGAGATTTTGAAGATTATTTTGACCTGATTTATCAAAACGACCTGATGTGCGGCGGCTTTGTTTGGGAATGGTGCGACCATGGAATCGCCCATGGAAAAACAAAGGAGGGTATAACCATTTATTTTTATGGAGGCGATCATGGGGAAGCGGTCCACGACGGGAATTTTTGTATGGACGGACTGGTATACCCCGACCGCAGGCCCCATACGGGTCTTTTGGAATATAAAAACGTATACCGCCCCGCAAGAGTGGTTTCTTTCGATCAGGAAACCCAGGAGCTGTTGATTAAAAACTATATGGATTTTACGGATCTACAGGATTATGTGGAGATACGGTATGAAGTCAACTGCGACGGAGAATGTACGGAGCAGGGAACGATCCCGCCCTTTAGCATAAAGCCCCAAAAAACCGGAAAAACGTTTCTGCATATAAAGATCCCCCGGGAAGGGCGTTCTTATTTAAGGCTGTATTATCATTTAAGGAAAAAAACGGCCCTGGTTCCGGCCGGTCATCTGCTGGGGTATGAAGAAGTGTTGTTAGAGACGGAGGATAACAGAAACAAAAGGGCTTTAAAATATCTGAAACAAAACGAAGGTACGGATGGGGAGATAGAAATTTTTGAAACGGTCAGGGAAATCCTCTGCCGGGGAAAAGATTTCGAATATTCCTTATGTAAGCAGACAGGGCTGTTTGGGCGGATAACTTATAAAGACAGGGAATATTTGGACCGTCCCGTGGAATTGAATATCTGGCGCGCGCCTGCGGATAATGATATGTATATAAAAAAGGAATGGAAAAGAGCCAGGTACGATGGCACATATACCAGGACTTATGATATAAAAGTACAGCGAAAGGGATCGGATGTGACGATCTTTGCCCATATATCAGTGGCGGCTGATGCCGTACAGCCCGTATTGACAGGAAAGCTCGTCTGGACCGTTGACTGTGAAGGCGGAATTACCGGAAATATTTCCGTAAAGCGCGGTCAGGAATTTCCTATGCTGCCCAGATTCGGGATGCGTTTGTTTTTGAATAAGGAGCTTGATGAAATCGCTTATTATGGCATGGGGCCTTACGAAAGCTATAAAGATAAGCACAGGGCCTCCCTTCATGGCTTATACGGGGGAAATGTTTTAGAGCTTCATGAAGATTATATCCGGCCCCAGGAAAACGGAAGCCACACGGACTGCGATTATGTTGTGGCGGCAGGCGGCAGGCATGGGTTAGCAGCGGCTTCCTCTAAGCCCTTTTCCTTTAACGCTTCCGTTTATACGCAGGAGGAGCTTGAAGAAAAAGCCCATAATTATGAGTTGGAGCCTTCGGGCAGTACGGTGCTTTGTCTTGACTATGCCCAAAGCGGCGTAGGGTCCAACAGCTGCGGGCCGAAGCTTATGGAGCAATACCGGCTGGATGATGAAGAAATTAACTTTTGTATAAAATTGACGCCTTTTGCAAAGAAATGATAACAGCGGGATTCCTTTTGGAGCCCCAGGGAATACCGGAATAGCAAATCATACCGAAAAAAATGCGATATATCCCTTCAAAAAGCCTAATCAGTATTTTTCATGCTATAATTACGCTAGTTAGTTATGGCTATATATTAAATAAAAAAATACAGTGTGGAGATAAGCATGAAAAAAATATGGGATTTTTATGAACACTTGAATGAAATCGTATACGCTGTGGATATGGAGAGCTATGAAACGGTTTATATGAACAAGCGTGCACGGGAAGTATACGGAATCAAATCTTTAAAAGAACTGGAAGGACGAAAATGTTATGAGATTCTGGGAGGCTGCTCTTCTCCCTGTGCCATTTGCAATAATCAAGAATTAAAGCCCGGTTATTTTTTGGAGTGGAAGCATTATAATCCTTTGATCGGAAAGACGCTTGCCATAAAGGATACGGTGGTGGAAGAGGATGGCAGACGCTATCGTCTGGAGCTTGCTATCGATATGGGCGTTTCAAATATACATAGTGAAGAATATGCAAACAATGAAGCCATGATAAATGAAGGTTTGCGGCTGTCCTTAGCGGCGCCGCTTCCGGAAAAATCCATTGAAATTTTACTGGAATATCTGGGGCGGTCGTTATACAGTGACAGAGTATATATTTTTGAGGAAGAGGAAAAGGGCGTATTTTCCAATACCTATGAATGGTGCGCAAAGGGTGTCATGCCCCAAAAGGAAAATTTACAGAAACTTCCTTTTGGGGTGGTGGAAATATGGTATCAGAAGTTCCGTAATCAGGAAAATGTTATCATAAAAAATCTGGAAAGCATCAAGGAAAACGACCCGGTCATGTATGAAGTATTGAAACCCCAGGAAATTCATACTCTTGTGGTCAGCCCTCTTATGGACGATAAAAAGATTATTGGTTTTTACGGAGTGGATAATCCGCCCAAGGAGTTTATGGGTCATATTTCGACCATGTTTCAGATTATGGGGCATTTTATCGGCTCCCTTTTAAAAAGAAGAAATCTGGTCAGACATTTGGAGAATTTAAGTTTCCATGACCAGCTGACGGAGCTGGGAAACCGCAGGGCCATGCACGCCTATATAGAAGGCATGGATCCAAAGCAGAGCATCGGCATTCTGTATTGCGATGTTATGGGACTGAAAAAAGCAAATGACGCAGAAGGGCATCAGGCGGGAGACAATCTTTTGATCCGTGCCAGCGGATGCTTAAAAAAGGAATTTGGAGATTACAGACTTTTCCGCATAGGCGGAGATGAATTTCTTGCCCTGTGTACAGGTATAGAAGAGAAAGAACTTCTCGGCAGGGTCGGTGCATTAAGAGAGCAGATGAAAAAAGATAAAGCCGTTATGGCCCTTGGCTGTATCTGGCGGCCTGATAGTAAGGAAAATATAGATAAACTTCTTGCAAAGGCCGACGACCGGATGTATGAAGAAAAAAGGGCTTATTATCAGGGAATCTGATTTTGGTCGAATAAAAGATTTTATCGACCGGAAAGGGCTTTCCCTCCCTTTTCCGGATACCTCCAATTGCCGTCCTGACTGGCATTTACGCCTCAGGACGGCGTAGTCATTTATTAAGGAAAAGATCATTGTGCGGGTATTTTCAATACCTGACCTATGTTTAACATATCGCTCGATAATCCGTTCAAAGCTTTGATCGCATCTACTGTAGTACCGTATCTTCTGGAAAGCAGCCAGAGAGTATCTCCCTGCCGGACAGTATATTCAAAATAAGGATTTACCTGGGAAGAAGGGATCCTCAATACCTGACCGATATTTAAAAGATCGCCGGTAAGTCCGTTGAGCCGTTTAATGGCGTCTACTGTAGTGCCGTATCTCCTGGATAGCAGCCACAGGGTATCTCCCTGACGGACGACATATTCGATGGTATCGGTCCCGGGACCGGGTAAAGGGACGTTCTGCTCTATACCCAGATAAATGTCGTATAATGCCCTCCATGTAAGGGCGCCTACGATGCCGTCGGGGTCAAGCCCCATCATCTGCTGGAAGGCGATGACCGACTCCCTGGTGCCTGCATCAAAGCTGCCGTTCTGGGAAGGGGCGGGAATGCCGGGATAATATTCGGAAATCACATTTAAAAGATACTGGAGGGTAATGACATCCGGCCCTAAGGAGCCTTGGCGGAGCACACTGTCGGGAGGAACGGTTCCGATTCCCAAAGAAGTGCCTTCGCTGTCCAATTCCGCCAGCCTGGTTATGCCGGCGTAAAGGCTTGATATTTTGTACCAGGTGGATTTTCCCACAATGCCGTCTGCAGCCAGGTTAAAAATGCTTTGAAACTTGGTTACCGCGGCTTTTGTGCTGGCGCCAAAAACGCCTGCTTCATCGGTTATGACCGGAATGGCGGGATAATTTTGCCGTATCCTGTTTAAATAAGTCTGTATGGTCTGGACGTTGAGGCCTCTGCTGCCTGTCTGTAAAGGCGTGCCGGGATAAGAGGATAAAACGCCGGTAATAATATTTGTTTCTGCGATTTCTATATCTTTGGGATAATAAGAGCGAAGGATCTGTATGGGGGACTGCCCCTGATCTGCCAGCGTAACGGTTCCCCATTGGGACAATCCCTGACAGGTAGCGGTCGTTCCGTTGCAGAAAGAGGTAAAATAGGGAGAATCCTGTCCCCTTCTGCGGACATACTCATTAAATATCTCATCTACGATCCTGCTGATAGATTCATAGATCGGGCGGCCGTATATAAAATACTGGTCATATGCCGTGCTGTTTGTAATATCGTAATTGTAGCCGCGGCTTCTGTACCATTCCGTAAAAACCCTGTTTAAAGCAAAGGTTATGATCGCATAAATATTCGCTCTTAACGCCGCATCAGGCCAGGTGGGATAAATTTCACTGCTGGCTACATTTTTTACATAGTCGGGAAAAGACACCTGGACGTTGGAGGCATAAGAGGCAGGAGCTCCCAGATGCACTGTGATAGGATTGGGTATTACTACCTGCCGCAATATATAAGGGCTTTCCGCCGTGGTTCCCTCCTGATTTCTCGCCTGTTTCATTGCCACAGCGGGTTTGCCGACGGAGATTTCCGCCTGCATAGGGCTCCGTTGGGTTTCCTCCATGGGCAAAAGCGTCAGGGGCAGAACCGCTGTTTCCTCCTCAAAAATGGGAATGTCTGACACATGCAGGGAATGAAAGCCTGCTGCCCGGGCGTATACATCATAGCTTAAGTAAGGCGTTCCAATATAATATTGATTTTGTGAAAAATCCCGGCTCAAGGTTTCCAGAGGGATTGCCTGTGTTTCGCCGCTTTCATCGGTGGTAAGTTCATAAACGCTTCGTCCTTCATCATTTAGAATCCGGATCTGCACGCCTTTTAAAGGAACTGCATCATGGGCAGTCCGTGCCTGTATGATTAAATAACCGATAGCCATAAGAGTGTACCGTTCTCCTTATTTGTTATATAAATAAAATATGAAGGCACTCCTATCTTCGTGTTATATATCTTTTTTACATATATAGGCAGGGCACACCAGCCATGATATGGCGTAAAAAATTATGCTGATTATTGCAAGTATGCCGATTACCATACCAATATTTTCTTTAAGATTCATATATTTATTGAATGTCAAAGCCACGGCAACAATAATACCTGATGTAGCCATATAGGCCAGTATCGTTCCTATCATGCTTTTTTCTTCGTCCAGCCAGAATGAGCAGGGTATGCTGATACTTCCCGGAAGTATGGAAACGGTAACCGCCAGGCTGGAATATATAAGCAAAGAGTCCGTATCAAAGCTGCTTTGGAACAATGCGCATATAATACTGATGGCAGCACCTATTCCCAGTCCTGCGAGGGAAAGCAGCAAATACATGATGTACTTGCTGGATATAGTCTGCTTTCTTGATATGGGAAGCGTAGCAGAAAACCTGTCCCATTGGGACGATTTATCAGTTTGAACGGTTACTGCCGATTGAAAGCTCAAGGTCACGGTAAAAATAACGAGCAGCACCCATGGGGAAATCACAAACGACATGCCTGCTCCCACAAAAATAAAAGTAAGCAGTAGTATTAACAGTCCGGAACGTATAATGTAAAAATCTTTCAGTAATAATCCCTTCATTTTATTTCCCCCTTTACATACATAAGCATAATTTCATCAATACCTGCAGGAACGATTAAAGCCTTTGGATATTTTTTTTGAGCCGACTGTCTGTCGTCTATTAAGATCTGCCATTCGTAATCCTGTTTCCTGTAAGCTATCATTTTTTCTTTGTCTATTTTATCAAAAAGGTCAGAACCGCATTTTATAATACCGTAGTTTTCCAGCAATTCATCTTTCGGTTTTGAAAATACGATCTTTCCGTCATGAATAAATACAATATAATCGGCTACTTTTTCTAAATCGCTTGTAATATGGGAAGACACCAGTATGGAGTTTTCCTCATCCTGAATAAAATCTAAGAACATATCCAGTATTTCATCCCTCATGATCGGATCCAGACCGCTTGTGGCCTCATCGAGTATCAGCAGTTTTGAATTATGGGAAAAAGCAACTGACACCGCGTATTTCATTTTCATGCCCTTGGAAAATTGTTTGATCTTCTTATCTGTTGGAAGATTGAATTTTTTTAATAATTCCTCGTATTTTTTCCTGTTCCAGGAACTGTATATATTTTTAAAGACTTTTCCAAGCTGCTTTGGAGTAAGCATATCAGGATAATTATTACCGTCGAACACCACCCCTATATTTTCCCGGCACGCGGCGTCAATATCTTTTTTTCCCAACATAGTGATAGTCCCACCGTCTTTTTTTATAAGACCTAAAATGGTGTTGATCGTCGTGCTTTTCCCGGCTCCGTTTTCGCCAATCAGACCTACGATACTTCCCTGCGGCACTTTAAAAGAAACGTTGTCTAAATTAAAGTCTTTATATTGTTTTGACACGTTGTTCAATTCTAATGCGATTTTCTCCATGCTGTCATTCCTCCTCGTATAATAATGCTAACAGGGATTGCAGCTTATCAAGCTTTATCCCGCTGACTTTTGCTATTTCAATTGCCTCTGTAAAATGGTTTTCAATCTTTTTTTGCTGTTCTTCCAAATAAAAGTCCTGATTTTGAGCAGATACAAAACAGCCTTTTCCCGCTGTCGTTTCAATAAAACCGTCCGCCTGAAGTTCGTCATAAGCCTTTTGTACAGTCAAAACACTGATATGCAGAGATCTTGCAAGCCCTCTTATAGACGGAAGGGCTTCTCCTGCCGCTAATTCTCCGCTGATAACCATGGATTTGATCTGAGATGAAATTTGCTCGTAAATTGGTATGCTGGCGTGATTGTTTATAAAAATTTCCACTTTAATACCATCCTTTGTATCATACTGTATTATATATACAAGTACAGTATAGTACATGAATATACTGCTGTCAATACATAATTCTTAAATTATAAAAAATATGGGAGTAAAGGACATATTCCCCAAGGCGGCGGATATTTGGATTAAGTAAGAACGGTTTATACGATTTATTGTTGAATCGGAGTCTGCATAGTGCAAATGAGCCGGATATGTGCTATGATTGAAATAAGTTGTATTAAGGCTCTTTCCGACCGGGAAAGGGGCAGATATCATGGAAGAAAAACGGGACAATAAAATTTTATAAGGCAAAAGCACAGGAGGTATTTTTATCATGAAGGTATTGTTAGTCAATGGAAGTTCCAGGAATAACGGCTGTACAAATGAGGCCCTTAAGGAGGTAGCGCGGGCGCTTTCGGAAGAAGGGATCGAAACGGAAATGGTTTTTATCGGAAACGAAGCGCTGCCTGACTGCATTGCCTGCCGTAAATGCAGGGAGACGGGCCGTTGTGTATTCAATGATGCCGTGAATGAATTTGTGGAAAAAGCAAAGAGCGCCGACGGTTTTGTTTTTGGTTCCCCGGTCTATTATGCCCATCCCAGCGGAAGGCTGCTGACATTTATGGACCGCGCGTTTTATTCCGGCGGAAAGCATTTTGCTTTCAAACCGGCGGCAGCGGTTCTAAGCGCCAGAAGAGCAGGAACAACGGCATCTTTTGACGTTATCAACAAATATTTTACCATCTGTTCCATGCCCGTTGTGTCTTCCACCTACTGGAATCATGTTTACGGAACTCAGCCGGGAGAGGTGGCTGAGGACAAAGAAGGGCTGATGACCATGTATAATATCGGGAAAAATATGGCCTGGATGTTGAAATGCATTGAACTGGGTAAGGCCAATGGTTTAGAGCACCCCGAAAACGAAAAGGTTCTGACTAACTTTACACGGTAAACCGGTAATTCTGCAATGTACACTGCCCTGTGCAGCCCGGTCTGTATGGGCTGCCCGTATTTTTCATAGTATTGCCGGTGGAAACAGATGGAAAGGGAAATATGAAGATTTTAAAAAAATTATTATATTTTCTGGCAGGTATGCTGATCGTTTTTTGCGCATTGATCATAGTCTGCGCTTTCAGGCCCGAAGTGGCGCAAAACATCGCCGCACTTTTATATGACGAATGGAACCGGCCTGTCATGGTAGAAACAGAAGACGGTCCGGAAACAGAAATCGCTGCAGATCTGCCTGCAGCCGGCAAAGAAAATAAAGATACGGCGGATGTCCTGGAAAATGAGAAAACCGCGGAAGACGGAGTTTCAGATATTTCCATGCCGCAGCAGGATTCCGAAGCCGTACCGGAAAGAATTTCCGGAAGGAACGGCTACCAGGAAATACAGAATGAAGAAGAGCAGATCGATGAGGAGACGGCCAGACAGCTTCGGGACCGTCTGGGAGAAGGAAGCAGCGGAGATGGCCTTACTTTTGACGCGGTCTACTATCCGTATTACGCCATGTTAAGCGACAGGGAGCAGCGCTTATATCGTCAGATTTACGCCAATGCGAATGGGGGAAATAAGGTCTTTGGACCTGTAGAATCAGTTAGCCCGGGGCAACTAAAAAATATCTTTTCGGCAGTATATAACGACCATCCCGAACTTTTCTGGATGGATACGGCGTATAGCTGCAAATATACAGGGGCGGGGACCTGTGTGGAAATAGAGCTGCAGTTTAACCGCACCATGGATGATTTGGACAGCGCAAAGGCGGCTTTTGATGAAAATGCCGGATATATTTTGGCGGAGGCCCAAAAGCTGTCCACCGATTATGAAAAAGAGAAATATGTACATGACGCCCTGGTAGACAAAATTTTTTATAGTGTATCTGCGGAAATGAACCAGAGCGCCTACAGTGCCTTAGTCAACGGGGAAACGGTATGCGCCGGATATGCAAGGGCTTTTCAATATCTTTTGCAAAAGCTGGGGATTCCCTGCTATTATTGTACCGGCTATGCGGAAGAAAGACATGCATGGAATATTGTAGCGCTGGATGACGGATATTATCATGTGGATGTTACATGGGATGATGCGGCAAACGGCAGTTATGATTTTTTTAACAAAACTGACGCCGATTATGCGGACAGCCATTTAAGGCAGGATATGTCTGTCAATCTTCCCGCCTGCAACGGCCAGGCATATCGTAATCTGGAGCCGGATTCCGGGGAAAGCAGTCTGAGGGATCTGGCGGATACAGGTATTGAAGAAGGACAGATTATTGCCGGCATGCAGGCATATTATGACGACTGCTACAGACAGATCGTCCAGAAGGGAATGGGTAACTACACTTTTTATAATGTGCTGGATGGAGAGCAGTTATTGAATGAATGGTATCAGTGTTACCAGGCGGAGGCTTATAAACAGGGATATCTGGAAGCTGCCATGACAGAATTAAACGCAGTATCCTGTAGCATGAGCCTTCAGGTGGAACAGCTTAAGGGCGGCAGGTATCTGGTTGGACATGAGATATCGATCTGGTAGGCGTTTTATAAAAACCGGATCAAACACTTTATTCTGTGAATATTTTAACCGATATACCATATAGGATAAATTTCCTAATTTTGTGGAAGTGAAAGGGAAAAAGTAAAATGAACATTGCAGCTCATAATTTATCTGCTGTTAATGCACAGCGTCAATATCAGATTACATCCAACCGGAAAGCAAAAATGTCGGAAAAATTATCTTCCGGATACAGGATCAACCGGGCGGCGGATGACGCTGCCGGTTTATCTATTTCTGAAAGTATGCGCAGGCAGATCAGGGGACTTACCCAGGGCGTCAGGAATACCAAGGACGGCATATCTTTGTGTCAGGTGGCGGACGGGGCTCTTGCGGAAGTGAACGATATGCTCCATCGCATTACGGAGCTTTCCGTACAGGCGGCTAACGGCACAAACTCGTTAAAGCAAAGACAGTATATTCAGGATGAGATCAATGAATTGATCACAGAGATCGACCGTATTGGCGACGAGACCACATTTAACCAAAGAAAGATATTTCGAGGAACGGATGAAGTGGTCCGGAATGCAGACGGTTCGCCCATGATCGAAGGAAATATTGATTTTAGCGATTTCAGACTGCCGGATCTTACGTTGGGACAGCACCCTTTTAGCGAAAACTCTTCTGCCAATACGCTGGCGTTACAGGCCATTGTAGATAATCCTGATCTGGCGGCAAACGGAAAAGCCTATAATATGATCTATGGAAACGGAAATACATCCAGTTCTTCCATCAGGGTAAAATATCAAAACGGCGGAGCGGAAGTATGCGAACAGGTACTTTTAAGCTCCCTGCAGTCACAGAATTACACTGTCTCCGATGCTACGGGGACACCGGTCTGGAGCAGGGACTTTAATTACAAAAAGGATGATGCGGGAATCGATATTGTGGTAAGACAGGAAATTACCATAGATGACAGCGGAGCTGACGAGAAAAAGTATAAAGTTAAATATTCTCTGATCAACAACGGCAGTACGGACGTAAAGACGGATTTTATGTTTCATGTGGACACGGCGTATAATAATAACGACAGGTGTGAAGGATATTTTGTGAATGGCCAGAGAGTGAATAATTTTTGCGTTTACTCCCAGCCGGGTTCCGTTTTTACGGATGGCGTAAACTCTTCTTATATATATGATACGGGAGTGCCGGGCAGCTTTTCGATTGTGGATACGGAAAAAGCCCTGGCCTTTTCCGAAAAAATAACTCTGACGGGAAATAATAAGCCGGACAGCGTTTCTATCGGTTATTATCATGCAATAGACGATTGGGAATATTATGATAATCTTCCGTCACATTTGGGCACAAATGCTTACCAGCAGGATCTGGGATTCAGTTTAATGTGGAATTTTGAGCTGGGAGCAAACCAGTCGCAGGATGTGGGATTTGATTATGGTATCGTGGCGGTAGAACAGGATGCGAACCTTGCAGGCATTCCGGTCAATAAAAGTACGGAATCTGTTACAAATCATGAAGACCAGTTGACTTTGTGGATACAGTCGGGGTGTGAAGAAGATTCCGGCATGTGGCTTGAGATAGATGAAATGGATGCAGAAATACTTGGGATCCGCAGGCTGGACGTTACTACCGTACAGGGGGCTAAAAATGCTTTAAGAAGCGTTAAACATGCGCTCAGCAAAGTAGTGACCAACCGCAGTAAAATAGGCGCACAGCAGAACAGGCTTGAACATACCATTGCCAATGAGGAAAATATTATAGAAAACACCATAGCTGCAGAATCCCGGATCAGGGATACGGACATGGCAACGGAGATGGTACAGTTTGCCAATCATAATATTTTGGAGCAGGCAGGACAGGCTATGATGTCTCAGGCAAATAAGAGGAACGAGGGAATATTATCGCTGCTGCAATAGGTACTAAAGGAGTAAGGCAATGATAACCAGAACCTGTAAACAGTGCGGGAAACAATTTGAAATAGAAGACGGAGAGATTAAATTTTTCAGGGATAAAAATCTGTCGCTGCCTAAAAGGTGCAGGGAGTGCCGGAAATTAAATAACGGATCGACAGGCAGCGTTTATAATAAGCAAAAAAGCGGTATTATAAACGGTATATCAGGGAAAAATAAGCTGCGCTTTGGATTTATCGGTATTTGTCTGATAATATGGCTGGTTTTTTATTTGGGTTCACTAAATCCGGATAACGGATATCCTGTTTCAAAGGAGACTGCCCCGGAGATTCGTAACGAAAATGCTGTTTCAAAGGAAACCGATCCGGGGATTCAGAATGAAGATAATGTTTCAAAGGAAACAGGATGGGAAGCAGGAAATGAAAATGCTGTTTCTTATGAATTCCGTAATGCCGAATATTTACAGGAACATTATGATAAACATGGTGCAGAGTTTGGTTATACTTCTCCGGAAGAGTATTTAGAGGGCGCAAATAAAGTAATCTGTGCGGAAGATGTATTGTACAAAACGGAGGCGGAAGACGGAGACGGGGTATATTATTTAGAACGCACCAATGAATTTGTTATTATATCTACGGATGGATACATACGGACATATTTTAAGCCGGAAGATGGTATTGAGTATTATAACAGGCAATGATGTGCTTGATTAATATGTCAATGTATGCCGTGCAAAAAAGTGAAAATTGTGATAAATAAGAGAGGATGGGAGCTATGTTAGAATACAGATATGATACGCAGATGTTGATTGAAGGAGAAGACCTTGACGAGGACGAGATCGGGGAATATATTACAGAGCATTTTCAAGGGGACTGCCTTCTTGCCGTAGGAGATGAAGAGTTGATAAAAATCCACTACCATACCAACGAACCATGGAAGGTTCTGGAGTACTGCGCCTCTCTGGGAGAGATCTATGATATTGTCATTGAGGACATGGAGAGACAGTCGAAGGGATTGAAGGGCTGATCTTAAAGTAACAGAGGGCGTGAATTTGTTAAGGAAGCGTACCGAAGCGTGCTTTATTGGAAAAAGAATGTCAAAGCACTTGACAGAATCAAAAAAATCGTATACATTATTTACAATTGTAAAAACCTTTGATCGGGAGAAGTATCCTTATTGGAACATTTCAGAGAGCCGCAGGCGGTGGGATTGCGGTAATGGGAAGTCTGGAGAATGGACCCGTGAGGGCGAACCGAAACCGTTTGCGATTGGATGAGGGAGTAGGGGAGACGTAGCTGCACGTTACAGCAGAGCGTGTATGTCAGTACACGGCAGAGAGCATTCATTTAGAATGAAGTTAGGTGGCACCGCAGAAGTATATAATACTCCTGTCCTATCGATTGAGCTGATAGGACGGGATTTTTTTATGATAAGCCCGGTGGTAATTTTAAAGATGTAGGCTTATCATGGCAGAAAATTCCCGTCCCCAAAACTAAATTTGTCAGGCAGCTGCATGCTAAAAGCTGTTTTCAGGCTTTGCAGACGCCTGGCCGAAAAAAGAAAGAGAGGAAACAGAATGGACAAAACGATACCTTACAAAATTTATCTTGAAGAGCGGGAAATGCCGAAGCAATGGTATAACGTCCGCGCCGATATGAAGAAAAAACCTGCGCCTATTTTAAATCCCGGCACATTACAGCCGGTTACCGAAGACGAACTTTCAGGTATTTTCTGCAGGGAGCTGGCAAAACAGGAGCTGGATGATACAACGCCTTATTTTGATATTCCCAAAGAGATCAGGGATTTCTACAAAATGTACCGTCCTTCGCCGTTAGTCAGAGCTTACTGTTTGGAGGAAAAGCTGGGCACGCCCGCTCATATTTATTACAAATTTGAGGGAAACAACACATCAGGCAGTCATAAATTAAACTCTGCCATTGCCCAGGCGTACTACGCAAAGGAACAGGGATTGAAAGGCGTAACTACCGAAACCGGAGCAGGACAGTGGGGAACGGCCCTTTCCATGGCATGTTCTTATCTGGATCTGGACTGTCAGGTATATATGGTTAAATGCTCTTACGAACAAAAACCCTTCCGCCGCGAGGTCATGCGTACCTACGGCGCGAAAGTAACCCCTTCTCCTTCCATGGATACCAATGTGGGACGTAAGATCAATGAGGAATTTCCGGGAACGACAGGAAGTCTTGGCTGCGCCATTTCCGAGGCGGTTGAAGCAGCTACCAGCCAGGAAGGCTACCGCTATGTATTAGGATCCGTGCTTTCCCAGGTATTGCTGCATCAGTCCATTATCGGTCTGGAGGCAAAAGCGGCTCTGGATAAATACGGCATTAAAGCGGATACCATTATCGGATGCGCAGGCGGCGGTTCCAACTTAGGCGGACTGATCTCTCCTTTTGCAGGGGAGATTTTGAGAGGCGAAGCTGATTATAAGATCATTGCAGTAGAGCCGGCGTCCTGTCCCAGCTTAACAAGAGGCATCTATGCTTACGATTTCTGCGATACGGGAAAGGTATGTCCTCTTGCTAAAATGTATACCCTGGGAAGCGGCTTCATTCCTTCCTCCAACCATGCGGGAGGCCTTCGTTATCACGGCATGAGTTCGACGGTTTCGGAACTCTATGACCAGGGGCTTATTGAGGCCAGGAGCGTGGAGCAGACGGAAGTATTCAAGGCAGCGGAAACCTTTGCAAGAGTGGAGGGTATCCTTCCCGCTCCCGAAAGCAGCCATGCCATTAAGGTTGCCATCGATGAGGCCATGAAGTGTAAAGAGACCGGCGAAGAAAAGAATATTGTATTCGGTCTGACCGGTACCGGTTATTTTGATATGGTCGCTTACCAGAAATACAATGACGGAGAAATGAGCGATTATATCCCTACGGATGAAGAGCTGGCAAAATCTATTGCCGCACTGCCGAAGGTAAATCTGTAAATAAATAATGGGTAATAAAACACCTTCAAGGTAAACCGCGCTAAGCCTTGAAGGTGTTTTTGTGATTTTAACTTATATTAGGATACGAGGATGCTGCCTTCGTAATCCAGACGGACTTTGTCCGCAATACAGGCAATGTATTCGCTATTGGTAGGTCTTTTCCGTCCCGAATCAGAGGAATATCCGAAAATATCCTCCATGAGCCCGTAGCTCCCACGCGCCCATGACGCTTCAATAGCCGTTCTTACAGCCCTTTCTACTTTTGTTGGTGTTGTATTATATATTTCCGCAATCTCCGGATACAGATATTTTGTCATGCGGTTGAGTGCCTCCATATCTGTAATGGAAATCAAAACTGCTTCCCTGATATAACGATATCCGCTAAGATGAGCCGGGACCCCTAAACCCAGCAGGATCTTAGTCACATATTTTTCCAACTCCACGCATTTACTTATTTCCCTCATCATAATTTGTATTTCCTCATTTCTTCTTATACAAGATATTGTGTTTTATGCGCGGCTATGATATTAAAGTAGCATCTTATAATGTGATTGTAAAGAATAACCCGTCGACAATTGGAAGTTTTGATTGTTAATAGGATTAAGAATCTTCGGACGTAACTGGTAAAAAAGGGATTTACAAAAGAACTTAATGTATATATTCTAAAACCATATGTAGAGAATGTTAACTGTATGATAATATAAATAGAGTATGCTTAAACATATATTATATCATAAATTTGGTATAAATCCATAAAATCTTACACGAAGGGTTAAAAATAGGGACTGAAAATCTTTTTTTGCCAATTTTGGGCCCCAAAAGAGGGAAAAATCGTGCAAATAAAACTTTCAGTCCCTATTTTCAGCCCTTCGTGTAAGAAAATATAGAGTTGCCTTTAAATTCTGTTATAATCATCCAAAAATCAAAAGATAAGGACTAAACCGATGAATACATCCATACTCAGAAAAATTTCAGTTGGAATGATAGGAATTATACTGATGCTTTCCTGCTTTTATGCAGGTACAAACGTGGAAGAAAAATTGCTGGCCGTATCAAATGAGGAGACAGAGACAATAGCGGTTGTTAACCTGGATGAAGGCGTTTATAAACAGAGCAGACCAGATGAAATTATTTACTATTCTAACGAATTGTTGAAATATAATCATACAGATTTTGAAGTGGTCTCCCTGGAAAGCGCCAGGAACGGGATTCTGGAAGGCCGCTTCGGAGCCTATGTCATTCTTCCCGCCGATTTTTCGGAGAAAATCGAAAGCGTCAATTATGACCCGGAAAAGGCAGCCCTGACCTATGCCGTCAATCCCTACTTAAACAGCAGTGCAAAGGAAAGAGTCATGAAAGATCTGGAGAGCTTTAATGCGGATATTAATTATGATATTTCCTATATGTATGTAAGTGCGGTTCTAAATGAGTTCCATGATGTTCAGGATTCTTCAAAGGTAGTTTTGTCCAACGATCTGTCCGATGAAGAAGAACTGCTTGCCGTGGATGCAGAGCAGCTTATTGAGGTATTCAGCTATCCTGAACTGCTGCAGGTGGAAAAAGAGATCGAAGATCTGGATTTTCAGGAAATATTTGAAACAAACCGTTCTTTAGGCAGTGATATCAAAGAGGGACTTGATAAAGATCTGGAGGAAAGCAGACTGGCATATCAGGAGATACAGAATCAGAGTACGGAAGTATTCGGGGCAACGGATGATGTTTTATTGGTAATCGAAAATTATTTGCCGGGATATGATGAGCACGGTCAATTAGTATATCAGGATGGAATCAGTTCCATCAGTGAAAATTTTGCCAGATATGATCAGGAACGCAGCGAGAGCGCCCGGGAGATAAAAAGGCTGGCAAGAAATGAAGCGGACAGGATAGGCGCAGTAGCGGTAGACAGGGAAATAACAAAAATCCAGAACTCCGTAAGTGGAAATTATATGGAAAAGGAAGCCTTATGGGAATATCGGGATGCGGTAAATAATGAAATAGAAAAATATTTTATATACATAAATGCAAGATTAAAAACTTTAGGAGTAAGCGATAATGATCTGCCGGATTATGGAGTTTTAAGCATCAGTATGAACGCC
The DNA here is from genome assembly GCA_002362385.1 of Lachnospiraceae bacterium UBA3273. Taxonomy (GTDB): domain Bacteria; phylum Bacillota; class Clostridia; order Lachnospirales; family Lachnospiraceae; genus UBA2882. The sequence continues at coordinate 11,880 of DEUB01000021.1, read as the reverse complement.
ATTCCCGAACCGGACAGTGTGGAAATAAATATAAGGAAATATGCAGGCAGCATAAGCCAAAACGATATAAGACGGCTGACGGAAGACCAGGATCTGTCAAAAGAATTCTGCACTGCCGTAGATGAGGCGGCTACTGTAAGTTCCAACGATATCATGGAAATCATAGATGAAGAAGTGATAGGGGAATTAGTAAAGCAGCAGAAAAATGCAAATCGTCTGATCGGAGACCAAAAGAAGGAATTGGAAAAGAAGATCCGGCTGTATGATGAGGCTGTCGCAGAGTTTGACCCTTATGAATATATCGATGAGGATCGGATAGAAGAGAGACTGGAAAAGTTTAAGGAGAATTTAGACAGAATTGAAACAGAGCAGGGAGAACATGATGAAGATTACTGGGAACTGATGAAAGAGATCTATGAGGTAACGGGAAGCAATCAGGAGGCATTTGATGAGAATCTAAAAGAATCCCAGGAAATGACCCGGACAAATGTGGAAAGCACCATTGCTTTACTTAAAGAAAATAAATCTGCAACTATAAAAGAGAATAAAGAATTGTTAGAGGCTTTTACCAAAAAGCTTGCATATACAAGACTGGGGTCTTTGGGGAAAATAGAGGCCTATGATTTCATTGTATCGCCGGTTGAATTTAATGAAAACCGGGTGGAGCAGACAATTCTGGAGATACAAAGCAACTATCAGAATTATGTTTTAATTGCAATGGCAGTTCTGGGAATATTAGCAGTATTTTCATTTATGCTTTCCATAGCCTTTAAAAGCAGGGAAAAAGCGGATGCAGAGGGAGAAGATAACTTTTCATAAGATAAATCTTATGTAGTTATAAAGAAAAAAGAAAAGGAGGAAAAGAAATGTTAAGACTTGATTACGAAGCATTGGCTGCATCTTCAAAGACCTTAAGCCAGCAGGGGGATATTTTTGAAGATTGCATCAACACAATGTCACAGGTGATCAGCGAGCTGCCGGATATCTGGGAAGCGGAAACCTGCGACAGATATGTGGAGCAGTTTGATGAAGCAAAGCCCACATTGGAAAAAGTGAGACAGCTGATTGAGGATATGTCAGCACAGATGCAGAAGATTTCCGATAACTTTGCACGGGCAGATGCAGACATGGCGGGACAGATGTAAAGAAAGATGTATGTAAAGGAGTACACGGCCTGTGGTCAGCAGGCCGTGTACAAAATGCGGAAGGAAATTGTTGAGTACGAGATGGACAGAGAGTTTCAAAAAGAAGACATGGATGAATTATATAAAGAATTTCAAAGGGAAATGAATGCATTAGAGGAAAGAAGAGACAATATAACCCGTGAAATCAGGGAAATAGATACAGAGCAAAGTATACTGGATGATATTTATATTAAAATGAGATGGTTGTTTAAAGAAGCGGCGGAGCATTGCGATGAAGAAGGATTTCTTAGGGAAATGGAATGGCGTGAAGATGATTTCTATGACTGCCGCAGAAAAATTGAAAACGAACTGGAAGAAGAGAAAGAATTACTGGAAACGGAAAAACGAAATTCCTATAGAAAAGAGGAAGAACTCAGAGATGAGTTTCAAAGAGCGAAACAGTGTCTGATCGGGGGAAAAGCATGGGATTGAGAATGAGTCCGGGTTCAGTCGTATCACAACTGGACGCCATGAACGGGGAAATGAACCGGGTAATAGATAATGCGTACCGGGTATTGCACAATATCGTTGGATTGGAAAATACAACAGATGCTTTATGCGGGAAATCTTATGACAATATACGGGAATATTTTAATCTGTTCCATGTTGTGGCCCTACAGGGGACGATATTATTTGCAGAGGAAATGATACAGGCAAATAATGCTTATAAAGGCTGTATATCCGGACAACTGGGGGGAATCGGTTATGTGGATGAAGATGCATTGAAGAGGGATGCAAAATGCATAGAGGAGCAGATCGATCAGGTATATGAACTGATGGGCAGGTCAAAGGTATCATATTCTGCAATGCTGGACAGTTTATATGACGCGCTTCGTCTGGTAAATAAAAAGCTGGATCAGATAGAAGGATTTGTCAGTGCAACGGGGGGAATATATCAAGGGGCAGAGGCATCTAAGGAAAGCCTGGGAAGAGCGGTATCGTGTATTGACAGTTCAACTTTTGATAACAATATGATAAATTACCGGGTAAGACAGATAGACAGGGAGTGGGCAGATAAAATTAAAAGCCAGTGGATAGAAAAGGAGATACGGGAAAAGGAATTATATATCAATGCAATGAAGGAATGCTATGGATTTGATGATGAGACATCACAGATATTATATGATTTGTATTATCGGATGTGGAATGAGGGGGTAACGGATATCAACCAGAAGTATTTTGCGATTCTTGCGTCGCCTGTTTATGGAGAAGAAGAGGGGATTAAAACTGTAGCATGGAAAAAAATAGCTGGGATTTATGATGAAGAGTCATTGGAGCGGGTTTTGGAAGGATATGGATTGACAAAAACGGAATTGGAAAAGTTGCGCAATGATTTAAAGTGGAATCACGAATATTCTCAAATAAAAGATAATTCCATTGAAAACTATTACTATGGAAAAAGCGATCTGTGCCATATGTCAGCGATCTGTGCCACTATGTTAAAAGATAATGAAGCAATATGGGAACTTGCAGGCGGCGCCGCCGGATGGATCTTTAACGGAATATTTAATTTAGAAGCTAATGCAGGTTATGTAGGAGATGTATACGGAACTTTAGGTAACGGGACTAAATTAACCCAGGATGACTATAAGGCGGATCTGGATGCGGTAAACATTTTCAATCGTTTAGGGGAAAATGCCAACCTTATTAGGACAATGGGAACCTATTATCAGGAAATATCGGATGGAGATGCTAATCGTGCAAGGGAGTTTGTTACTAACCTGGGTAAAGGAGATTATAAAAAAGGGGTGGAATATCTCCAAAGTCAAGTGGACCAGAATCAAGGGCATCTGTCGTTTGGAGCCGGAGCTGCCTTAAGCAATATGGGAGTTAGAGCTTCTTTAAATGTTATAAGCGGAGGCGGAATATCTCTAATACAGGATGTTTATGCAGAGAAGCAGAAAGTACAGAGAAACTTTTACAGAAGTCTAATGGAAGGAAGCAATGAATATGTAGAATATGAAGAGGTCAATATAGATTTTGCTGAAACAGGAGAAACGAAATATTGAAACATATCAACAGGGATTAATAAAGAAGCTTTGGATTTTATAAAGGAGTAGCACAGTGAGTAAACAAACGGTATGTAATAATTCGGGAAATAAAAGACAGTTTTCATTTATCGTAAAATTTATTTTACTGATATTTATCAGTTATTTCATGGTCCAAATATCCATTGTGGTAAAAGAAATAGAAGAAAAAAGGAATATTCCGGGACTTCAGACAACGATAGAATTTGCAAATGAGTATACAAAAAGAAAATATATAGAAGACTGGGAAATTAGGGGAAGTGATCTTGATTATCCGGATGGATATTTATCCGGATTCTACTTTCTTGGTCTGTCATCAGATATGGGAATGTTGTATGTTGTTTCTGCTGGAATAGATGATTGTTATATCGGACAGAGGGGTATAAGAAAAAATGATAATAGAATATCAGTAGGAAGTTATTATGGAGAGGATCTGTATATTGATGTTGATAGCAGTTATAGAGGTAATAATACAAGCTACTATATCGAATACCAAAACGGCAGTTATATCCCCAATCCCCAGATGGAACAGGAGACCGGTTTTACCATGGAAGAGATTGTAGAACAGGTGGATAAAATGCGAACTGCCTTTGAGGAAGAAATGGAGAAAATGCATCAGTACCAAATCGGCAGGGCAAAAGAAAGGCGGAAGAAATTTACTAATTTTGGATTTATTGTATTTTTAGCCTTCATTTTAGCCTGTTTGTATATTAAATGGATAATAATCAATAGAAGGGCGGACCTAGAAGATAAGTACCCTGAAGAGATCCTGGAAGAAACGATAGCAAAAGAAAAGGAGAAACTCTTTAAAAGACGATATCTTCTCTCAGGCTGCGGAATGGCTTTCTGGGTCTATATCCTAAAATCCGTTGTTTCGGAATATATTCTGCTTCCACTGGAAGGAGATGTAAAAGAATATGCGGCATATGGCATCTCAGCCGTTATAATCGCCGTTATATTCGGATTGCTTTGGCAAAGCCCTGCTGGTCAAAAATCAGATAGAACAGATCCGGGAAATAAGCTGTTAAAAAGTGCTTTTCAGTTCCTGTTAGGCTGTATAGTAACGCTTATCATAGTCCAGCTTGGGATTGTCCTTGTCCCCCGTTTTTATACTTTTGAATGGAGATTTTTCAAGATAAATCTTATAGCAGACGGGATATCGTTTTTCGTATTTATCATGATTGAAGCGGCAAAGAGACCGGCGGCAGGAGTTGGTCATGACGGTACAATGGCAATGGAAAAGGGGGATTTAGGAAATGGAACGCAGAGCACTGGTAAGTGATTATGAGACAGCGGTATCGTGCGCAAGGGAACTGAATTTATCGGCTGAAGAACTTGCAGGCATTTCTTCCATAGGGGCGGGAGATACCAATCATAATACAAATGAGAATTGTTGTAAGATCTACGGCGATGTGATAAGCATTTTAAATTCTTATCACAGAATCACAAACAGAGATGCGGAAAGAATCGTAAAAGTAGCGGTAAATTTATCCCGTGCAGATACTGACATGGGAAACAGCATAAGAGGGCAATGAAATGAATTTAACAATCGGAGCAGGTTCTGTCAGCCAGAATGATATAGATCCTGATACAGCGTTAGATTTAAGGGTAGAGGATTTAAACTGGCAGGAGAAACAATCGACATCCCTTTGCGACCGCTTTCAAATACATATGTTTGACAAAAGATTTGAACAGGCAGAGCAGGAAGTTGCAAAAAGAGAACAGGAAAACAGAACAGCTGTTTTTGAGGATGTACTATCCGGAGAAGAAAATGGCAATTATGAAAATGAACATATTTTTGAAACTCTGATGGAAGCAGAAATGGAAACGGTCATAAAGGCTGACTATAAGGTCTCTGAAACCAATTACTTTGATCTTTGGCCTTTTATTTATATTTTTGGAGGAATAGCTGCGGCGGGGATCTTATTTTGGCTGATAGGACATAGGAGAAAAAAGAAATGAAAATTACGATCACGATCCAGAATTGTGTAGATAACAGGAAAATAAATATACAAGTTGATAATAAACAGAGAATTGCAACAACTTTCCGGGTTTTAGAGGAAAATATGCCCGATATTATGTGGGAACTTAAAGAACCCTTTGCTGTCAAATCCCAGAGGAGCAAGAGGCGTTTAAACCTTTATAAGAACTATGAACAGGAAATGATTTTTAACGGCGATATTATTATGCTTTATAACGAATAACAAAAGATAAGGAGTGCGGAAAGTGGAAAGTACAAAAGTAAACAGCTGTCAGGCAGAGGAAGTAATTAAGAAATCATCATTAGCGGCAGAGGATAGTTTTGATTATCAGAAAATAACGGCAAATGTACAGGGATTGATACCGTGCTCATTTAAGGAATCGTTAGAGGAAGTGACATTTATATATGATCTGACGGATTTGACACCTTTAAAAGAAATTGAGCGGGAGATACAAGAAAAGCAAAGACAGTTTTTGGTCAATTTTGTAAAGTTGTATGATGTTTTCATGCAGTATCGTATTGAAATCAATGAAGAAAATATTTTTTATGATGATAATATGATTCCCTTTGTAAAAGCAAGAGACTTGTATGGAAGAGAAAAAAAGGCAGATGAAAAAGAATTTCTGTATGCATACAAATGTGTTGCTGGAGGGCTTTTAAGCAGGAAATATCAAATAAATCAGGTCTTAGAAAGCGGACTTGAAATCCTTCACAGAGAAAAAAGCCTGAACCGGATCGTCCAAGCGGAAAATGTACAGGAACTTGTAGAAGTACTTAAAAACGTACGGGATCATTTTTTGAAAAATAAAAAAGAAAAAATGAAAGAGGTTTCTAAGAAGAAGTACTCATTCTGGAAGATCACAGCCATTGTGATGCTGGTAACCGGAATTACAACAGGCGCTCTGTCCATTTATTACGGAGGGTTTATCATTCCCAGAGAGAAGGCTCTGGTTATGGCCAATGAAAGGTTCATTGCCAGGGATTATGTAGGATGTATTGACAGCATAAAACAAATAGAAACGGAAGAGATGGATATTCATACAAAATATATCCTTGCGACAGCCTATGCCAGCACGGAAAGCTTTAAGCAGGAGGAAATCAGCAACATTGTCTCCAGATTATCCGTTAACAGCAATGAAAAGGAGCTGGAATACTGGATCAGTCTGGGGCGGCTTGATGTAAGGGAGGCGGAAAATCTGGCACTGGCGTTATCCGATGATAAATTGCTGATTTATGCATATATGAAGGAAATCGATATTCTGGAAAACGAAAGCAACATGGACGGAGAAGAGAAAAAATCCAGGCTTGATACGTTAAATAGTGAAATTAAGGCGCTGGGGGAAAAATATAAGACAGAAGAATAAAATGGCACGAAGGAGTAGAAGGTAAATGCGCTGCTACGAAAGAAAAGAAAATATATGGATCGGGAACCAAAACGAATCCTTTCAAACAGATATCTGTATTTATGATCTGCCGACACAGATTTTAATAAGCCGGACAGAAATTATGATAAAAGGCGGTTTAATAGAAGGAATCTTTTTAAATGGCAAAGCTGTATCAGCAGATATTTTTAAAATTGAAGAAGGAGATACTTTATCCTTTGGGAAGACTGCAATTACTTTTTTTAATACCTATATTGAGATCGCCGGAGAAGAAGAAAAAGTTCGTACACATCTGATACCATGCAGGGAAAAAGAAAATTATTTTGAAGGTTTTCCGTTTTATAAACGTTCCCCCAGGGTCATTTATAAAGTAAGTAAAGAAAAGATCGAGGTGCAGAATCCGCCGCAGAAAAAAGAACTGTCAAAGGGCGGCCTGGCGCAGATGATCATTCCGCCGGTCTGTATGCTGGCATTTACCATTGCCATGGGCGTTATACTGAAACGCGGCGCATATATTTTCATGAGTATCGGAATGACGATCATAACCACTATTTTTTCAGTACAGAAGTTTATTTCGGATACAAAAGATATCAAGCGGGAAAACAAAGAACGGGAACTTATGTATGGAAATTATCTTTTAGACGTACGAAAACGCATTATAAAGGCAAGAAAAGAAGAGAAAAAGGCTCTGGAATATCAGAATCCCACGCTTCCTGAATTGGAGCATATGATCAGCAGATACAGCAGCCGTATTTATGAAAGGAGTCTGCTGGATGATGATTTTTTGAGTGTAAATTTGGGATATTACAGGGGAAAATCCAAAATTGAGGTAACAACACAGATCAATGAGCTGGAAATGAAAAAGGACGAACTGACGGAAGAGGCAAAAGCGATCCCCAAAGATTTTCGAAAAATAGACCATATTCCGGTTCAGATCGATTTGAAAAGATCCCATTTGGGCATTGTAGGTTCCAAGGCAAACGTACATGAACAGATTAAGTATCTGCTGGCTCAGATGACTTTTTTTCAAAGCTACAGGGATCTGCAGATCATCCTGATACATAACAAGATCTATGATGAAGAGTTTGAATATGCTGACTGGTATCCGCATTTGAGGATCCGTGCAATAAACGTATACGGAAAAATCAGTTCAGAACAGGCAAGAGACCAGATTTTGGGAAGCATTCAGCAAATATTAAAGGAACGTAAAATGAAGCTGGATGAGGAGAAACAGGAGACGGTATTTTCGCCCTATTACCTGTTCATCATTGATGAACCGAAGCTGATCCTGAATCATGCCATTATGGAATATTTACAAAATAAAAATCTGGCATTAGGATTCAGTATTATTTATACTACCGACCAGAAAGCGAATCTGCCGGAGAATATCAAAACGGTCTGTATGCTCCATGACTCCCAGAGCGGGACGCTGCTTATGGAGGAAGGAGAAAAGAAGGATAGAAAATTTGAGGTCCAGCATACAGATGAAGTGGATCTGGAAAAGATGGCACGAAATTTAAGCGCCTTGATCCATGAACAGGGTGTCAGCAGTAAGATTCCGGAGTCCATAACATTTTTTGATATGTATGGGATCGAACATCCGGAAGAGTTACAGGTCAAGGAACGCTGGAGAAAAAATGAATCCCATAAATCCCTGGCTGTGCCTCTGGGGGTAAGGGCTGAAAACGATTATGTTGAGTTAAACCTTCACGAAAAGGCTCACGGGCCCCACGGTCTGGTGGCGGGAACAACAGGTTCCGGAAAGTCTGAGATTGTGCAGTCTTATATTTTGTCTCTCGCAGTAAATTTTCATCCTCATGAAGTGGGATTTTTGCTGATCGATTATAAAGGAGGCGGCATGGCGAATCTCTTTGCAAAGCTGCCCCATCTTTTAGGAACCATTACAAACCTGGATAAAGCGGAGAGCATGAGGGCAATGGCGTCCATTAAAAGTGAATTGTCACGGAGACAGCGGATTTTCGGGGAAAACAACGTAAATCATATTAACGGTTATAATCAATTGTTTAAGCTGGGAAAGGTAGACGAGCCTTTACCACATCTGTTTTTGATCAGTGATGAGTTTGCAGAACTAAAAAAAGAGCAGCCGGAGTTTATGAGCGAGCTGGTTTCGGCGGCCCGTATCGGACGAAGCCTTGGAATACATCTGATCCTTGCAACGCAAAAGCCCAGCGGCGTGGTGGATGACCAGATATGGACAAACAGTAAATTCCGTCTTTGCTTAAAGGTACAAAATGCAGGGGACAGTAAGGAGATGTTAAAGACGCCTGACGCCGCCAATATAACCCAGGCGGGAAGAGCCTATCTTCAGGTAGGAAATAACGAAATATATGAATTATTCCAATCTGCATGGAGCGGGGCTTCTTACAGCAGCGATCAGACGGAAGAGGAAAAAGAAGATGACAGGGTGTATCTGATCAGTCCTTTGGGACAGGGCAGGCTGATCAATCAGGATTTAAGCGGTACGGTAGAGAGCAATCAGATAAAAGCTACCCAGCTGGATGCCGTTGTGGAACATCTTCATGATATTTATGAAAAAGAACAGGCAGTAGAAGTAAAAAAGCCATGGCTGCCCTCTTTGCCGGATTTTATGGAATCTCCCTATACAAAGAAGGTTGTAGACAGCGCTCAGTTTAAGGAAGGCGATTATACCTTAGGAATCGGTTTGATCGATGTGCCGGAGGAGCAGCTGCAGGAAGAATACCAGCTGAATTTAATGAAAAACGGTCATCTTTTGTATATGGCGTCCGGCGGCTATGGAAAAACAATGCTGTTAACAAATATCGCAGTAGGGCTTTCCATGAAAAACTCAGTCAGGAATTTGAACTTCTATATTCTGGATCTGGGAAACAGCGGACTGATTCCGTTAATGGGGCTGCCTCATGTGGCGGATTATATGGGACTGGATGACGGAGAGAAAATCGAAAAGTTCCAGAAAATGATACTGGATGAGATAGCAGAGCGTAAACGGAAGTTTGCAAAAGCCATGGCGCAGAGTATTTCTGTTTACAACTCCAGTCAGGCAGAGCCTTTAAAGGTATTGGTTCTTTTAATAGACAATTTTGATTCTTTTAAAGAGCTGGGAGATAAGGCAGACCAGTTTATACAGAAGGTGTGCCGGGATGGAGCGGGTCTGGGCATTTATCTGCTGATTACCATGAACAGGATCAATGCCATGAAAGGAGCTGTTCTAAATAATATCAAGGAAAGAATCGCCGGATATAACTTTGAAGAAGGCGAAAGCCGGAATCTGATCGGGCGGAGCGATTATAATCTGCCGGAGGACAAAAAGGGGAGAGTGCTGGTAAAGCGGGATAATGTGAACATTATGCAGGTGTACACTCCCGTGGCATGTGAGTCAGAGCTTTCTTATAATGAAAATTTAAAGAAATTAATAAGCAATGTGGCACAGGCCAGTACAGAGGAGGCGGCAAAGGGCATTCCGGTATTGCCGGAAGAGTTGTACCACGAAATGCTGCCACAATATCCGGGATATGAAGAAAGCCCTGTCAGAATTCCGGTAGGAATTGAAGTAAATGACTTGGATGTTCAATATCTGGATATTAGTAAAGGTACGGGCCTGGTAATCGGAGGAGCAGGCAGCGGCCGGACAAATGTGCTTCATCAGGTTTTAAATCATTTAAAAGGGAAAAAGGTATGGATCCTGGATCAGGAAAAGCGTTCATCGGCTGACTTCATGAATAAAGAAAAATATACATATGGAGCAGATTATGATTCTATCCGCAGCATTTTACAGGAAATTAAAAGGGAATGTGAAAACAGAAAAGAAGACTATGAAGAAGAGAGGCTGGACAATCTTACCCTTACATTATATGACTTCCTGAAGACAAAAGAACCGGTATACGTTGTGATCGATATCATTCAGGAATTACACGGTCTGTTCCGTAAGGAAGGGGCAGAAAGCGAACTGGATATTTTAGAAGAAGCGACGAAATGGGGAATTTATGTCATTGTTTCTTCAGAACCGCAAATTCCCCTCCGCTCAGGGAAGCTTATGGAAATGATCGGCCAGAGTAAAACAGGCATCATACTGGGAAATATTAAGGAGCAGAAGGTCTTTGGATATACAGGCCTTAGGGAAGAAAATCGGAAAATAGAATTCGGTTATCAACATACAAACGGTTTAAATAAAAAGATCATGTTGGCAAAGTATATGGAGGTGTAGCAAATGACAGATGCAGAAAAACAGGCAGCGGCTGCAGCTGAGGCTGAACGGCGGAGAGTTGCCGCAATTATGGCACAGATAAATGAAATTGACCGGAAAATCAGGGAAAGCAATAAGGTAAAGGGGACCCTTTCAAGCTGTAAATCTTCACTGGATTCAGAAATAGAAAGTTGGAAAAATGTTAAGAATGTCTTAAACAGTGACGTGAGGTATACGCAGATTGTGACAACAGACATTTTTGAAGGAGAAATGGCAGACCGGCTTAAGACTTATATGAGCACCGTGGTATCTGATATCAATACAGGTATTTCGGACAGTTCTAATCTATTGAGCGAATTAGAGGCCCAGATAAGCGCATTGACTGCTTATGAAGGCAGGCTTTCTGCTAAAAGAGCAGGGCTGGTAAGCCAGTTATAGTAAAGGAGGGGTATCGCTATGGCAGCAATAAAGGTTGGCGTGGGAGAAGACGAATATAATACATTTTGTTCGGAATTTAAAAGCGCACAGGACAGTTTTGTAAAACAGATTGAAACGGTAAAAAGTAAAATAGAACAGGTAAATTGCAGGGATGGGGGATTTTATACTGATGATCTGACGCCAAATGTAGAAAAGCTTTTAAATACAATTGATACGATCAAGGGTTCTATTGAGCAATTGCAAAATTCTGAAAATGAAACCATAGACAGTTTTGTACAGGCAATCGATAATATCGATACCTGCTGTTAAGGGGGAGAGATTAAAATGGGAAAAGAAAATATTACAATAGATTATGGAAAAGTCAGGCAGCTGTCTGCCGATATCAGCAAAGCCAATGGAGGAGGTTTTGATGACATTGTATCGGATTATGAAAAGCTTACCGGTAATATGACCAAATCGGCAGGCGATATGTTGGAAGCCATAAAAGATCAGATTACCGCAGAAAAAGAAGTAGTAACAGCCATGTCACAGGTATGCCTGCAGCTTGTAGGCAGCATAGACACAGCAGCACAATCCTTCCAGAACGTTGATGACGTAATGGTAAGCAGGATGAACCAGTAAAAGAACAGGAGGACGAACCCATGGACCGCATATTCCAGAAACCCGACATAGAAGAGATCTGCAC
>DEUB01000003.1 GCA_002362385.1 Lachnospiraceae bacterium UBA3273 | reverse complement strand
AAACCTCCTGCCTTATTCAATTGTCTTTTTGGAATAAAAGCACGAGTTGTTTCGACGCCCAAAAGGGCTTAGAAAAATTTTAGAATTCTATCAGAAATAAAACTTGAAACATATGCTTTTGTATAAAATTATCACATTTTGAGCATTTGGTCAATCACTTCATCCACAACTGATACGCCAGCCACTTTAACACTTCCTTATCGCAGGAGACATTGACAATCCCCTTTGACAAAAGCCAGTCTTTAACCCCTTCGGATATGCGTTCGTCCCCTATGGTAACAATTACATAAACGTCTTTTCTTTGGTCAAACAATTCTTCCACAGGGCAAAAAACCGGAATCCCTCCGATATTTTTTATCTCCTCCGCTTTTTTATCCCAGATCTCAACAGGTGCGGGAAATCCCAGCCTTTCAAAAAGGCCAAGGTATGTGCCGCATAAAAAGCCGCCGCCGTAAAACACGATTTTTTTCGTATGCAACAGTTTTTCCCACTTGCTTTCCTTTATGGTAAATACCTCCTCCATATCATAGGGAAGTGCAATCTGCTTTAATTCCCTGTATGACTTTTCTAAAAGACCAGCCTTTTTCCTGCCCTCTCTTACCATGCTTTCATATCCTGCAGGCGCTTTTGCTTCTCCCGCATCCGTATAGAGAATCTTCGTTACCTTTAAATGTTTTACTTTTAGCCAGGGTCTGTCGTCCAAAAGTTTCATTACATAAATACTGAACAAACGCTCTGCCATAAAAGCCAGTACTCTTGTTTCCTGACTGTTATATCCTGTAAATTCAATTCTTCTTTCAGCGCTTTCCAGAACGAAAAAAAGCCAGCTGCTGTATTCCATAAACAGCTCTTTTCTCATAATAAACATATTGCACCAGTATACCAGATGTCCTGTTCTGAATTTTAGTACATAAGGCTCATATTCCGGATATAATTCTGACACGGTCTCACAAACAGCATGAAAATCTTTGGCATGCTGCGCTTCAAAACTACTAAAAAAAATTTCATTGGACAAAGCTCCCTGAGACATTGAATCTGCTGGATACGGTAAAACGAGGTCATAATTCTTTAAACAGTTTCGTATTTCTTCATCGTATAACCCTGCTGCTTTTTTATAATCTTCATCAATTTTGTCATATTCCACTGCCGTACTTGTCCAGGCCTCCGGCAAAATCTTCCGGAAAACAAACTGTCTGCGGTAATGCATAAAACCGTAATAATCCGCTTCCAAATTTTTCCACGCCCAGTATTGAGCCGTTAATTCACAATATCTGTCATTTTTTTCGGAGATATTATCTCCTTCATCGTCTCTTACCATATCCAGATGGAGACTGCTGTTCTTAGCGCCGACATGAATAGGGATCATGATCCCGCTTTTTAATATTTCACTTTCCTTATGGTAGGATATCAATAATTTTATATTGTCACACATCCTATGGTCCCCTTTTTCCATATTCATCTTATAGGTTCTTCTCTTCTTCCAGCTTTAACCATATTTCTTCCGCCAGGATTTCCATTATGTCGCTATTCCCAACAACATTGGTAAATCCCTGTTCGGCAAAAGAGCGCTTTACATTTTCATAAACCGCTTTGCTTTCAATGGTAACAATGCAAAAGATATCATCACGATCCCTAACCGATTTAAAATCCGGCTTACATACAGGAACACCAAACAATCTTTTGCTCTGTTTTGCACCCTTGTCCCAGATTTCCACAGGATAGGGTAATCCCAGTTCGTCAAAATGCAATAATATTTGTCTGCATCCGTAACCTGCTCCGTAGAAAATAACCCGCTTCCCCTCTGTCAGAGATTCATAGGAATTTCCTTTACTTTTTGTTATTTTGGATGTCGTTTTAGCAGATATGGGGTTTGAAAGCTCTTTATGAGCCTTTACAATTGGAAGTGTTTCGCCGCCGCATCCGCTTTTTACTGCCGTACTGCATTGTAAGAAAGCCGTTGATTCTATTAACCCTTTCAGTATGATCTCATACCAGGACGTTTTTCTCGCCGCATCCCAAAAAATTTCCGCTTTATCCAATGAAGGGTTCTTCCACGGTTTATCCCCCCCTGCAAAATGATAAATATAAGCATTTTTACGGTTTTCCACATATTGTTTCCACATGGCCGCCGGCGCATAAGGAACGATCTTCAAGGCCGCAGCATTTACATCAACATTCCATCTGTTGTCAATAAACTTTACTCTTCCCTGGCAAAAAACATTCAATACATCCTGATCCACCAGTTTGCAGTCATGGGTAAAGGCATACTCCACCATCTTATCGCACAAGCCGTCTTCTGACATTTTTTTTAGGTCTATCAGCAAAACGCCCGCCTGAAAATAGTCATAAATATTTTTCACTCCCAGTTCAGCCATGTAATCACAGTGATTATATACGGAAAGCGGCACCTTACCGGACCCGGACATGATCGGATCTCGCACCGCCCCCAAGAGCATTCCTTCCAGATCAATCTTATAAAGCTCTGCTACATCATGACAGACGATCATATCCGCATCCAGATATAAGACCTTTTCATAATGACTAAGTATTTGTGGCAAAAAAAGCCTAAAATATGTTTCCGGGGTAAAATTTCCCCGCACAAAAAAACCTCTGCCGTCTATCAGTCTGGAAATATCCACAAAACGAAGGCTGGCATTTTCATATTCCCCTGCCAGCTTCTCCAAAAGTCCGGCATTTCTGTCCACTCCTTCTCCCTTAAGTCCTGACTTATCATACAAAACAAGAATATCATAATTGTTCTGTGAAGAACCGCATGCAAGCATAGTGCTTAACATGACCCCCAGTATGGGCATGTAATACTCATTACAGGAAACCGCAACCGCTATATTGTTTTTTTCAAACGCAGGCCGTATTTCCTGCTGTTTATCCGTATCCCGGACCAATGCAACCTTCAAATGCTTTATTTTCAAATCAGGCTTTTCTTCCAGAAGCCGGATCATATATATACTGAGCAGGCGTTGGGATATAAACTTAAGCGTCTGCATTTCCCGCTCCGTAAAATAGGTGAAATCCATCTTTTCTTCCAGGTTTTCCAGAATAGGGAACAGCCAGGAACAATAATCATGAAATATTTCCCGTTTCATTATGAACATATTGTGCCAATATGCATATTTCCCATTTCTAAACTCAAATACTGCTTTTTCATAATCGGGATACAGCTCAAGAACCGTTTGGCACATCAGTTCAAAATCCTTTGCATGGAGATAATCAGACATACTAAATTGTACTTCATTTGATATTCCTCCCAGCAAAGTAACGTCAACAGCCATAGGCAGGATCACATCATATCCATTTATACACTTATGTATTTCACTATCATTCAATCCGATTTTCTGTTTATATTCTTCATCAAGGGACGGCATGATGGTTACACCGTCAGCCTCCACAACATCCGAAATCTCCCGGAACACAAAATGTCTCCTGTACTGCATAAATCCATAGTAATCCGCTTCCGTATTCTTCCATGCCCAATACTGCGCCGTCAATTCACGATATCTGTCATTCTTATAGGAAATATTATCCCCTTCATCGTCCCTGACCATATCCAGATGGAGACTACTTGTTTTTGCTCCTGCATGAATAGGAGTCATAATTTCACTCTCCACTTTTTCACTTTCTTTATGATAGGATATAAATATTTTAATAGTATTAGACATTCCTAAAGTCCCCTTTTCCCGTATTCATCCCATTATGTTCTTCTTCCAGCTTTATCCAAAGCTCTTCTGACAGAATCTTCATTATTTCACTATTTTCCATCACATTGGTAAATCCCTGCTCAGCAAAAGAAGTCTTTACATTTTCATAAATCGTTTTATTCTGAATCGTAATAATGCAAAAAATATCGTCACGATCCTTTACCGTTTTAAAATCCGGTCTGCACACAGGAATACCAAATAACTGTTTTCCCGGTTTTGCCTCTCTGTCCCAGATTTCCATAGGATAATTCAGTCCCAATTCATCAAAATACAATAGTATCCTTTTACATTGATTGCCTGCCCCATAGAAAATTACTTTTTTACCCTTTATCAATGATTGGTAAGCATGCTCACTGCTCTTAACCTTTTCAAGCACTATTTTTGACCGGCCAAGAGAAAAGATTTCCATATATGCCCTTTTGAGCGGAAGCGCATCCGTCTCCAAAGCGCTTTCCAACTCCATACTACGACAGGAAACTGCAGGAGAATTTATCAATTCTTTCAGAACGATCTCATACCACGGCGTTTTTCGCACCGCATTCCAAAAAATATCCGCTTTATCCAAAAATGGATTTTTCCATGGTTTATCTGTTCCTGCAAAGTGATAGATATAGGCATTTTCACGGTTTTTCAAATACTGCTTCCAAATTGCAACTGGTGCATACAAAACTGTCTGCATAGCAATTCTGTTCACATCAACATTCCATCTACCGTCAACATACTTCACTTTTCCCTCGCAAAAAATATTCAAAACATCCTGATCAACCAAATCGCATTCATGGGTTGCTGCATATTCGATCATCCTATCGCATAAGCCATTTTCAGCTATTTTTTTCAGATTAATCAACAAAACCCCCGATTGAAAATAATCATAAATATTCTTCATTCCCAATTTAGCTATGTAACCATGTCGGTCTATAGGGGATTTATTGAAACCGGAAATGACAGAATCACGGACGACTCCCAATAATGCGCCTTCCAGCTCTGTCTTATAAAGCTCTGCCACATCATGACAGATGACCATATCTGCATCCAGATATAAAACCTTTTCATAATTTTCAAGTATTTGCGGCAAAAGGAGTCTGAAGTATGCTTCCGGGGTAAAATTCCCCCACACAAAAAACTTTCTGCCGTCAATCAGTCCGGAAACATTCACAAAACGAATATTGGCATTTGAATATTCAGCGACCATTCTCTCAAGCATTTTAATATTTCTGGCAATCCCTTCTCCTTTAAATGACGTCTTGTCACACAATACCAGAATATCATAATTGTTCTGAGATGAGCCATTTTCAAGCATCGTACTCAGCATGACCCCAAGTATCGGCATATAGTATTCGTTACAGGAAACGGCAACTGCTATATTATTTTTCTCAAACGCAGGCCATATATCTGGCTGCTTTTCCGTGTCTTCTATAAATGTAAGTTTCAAATGCTTTACTTTTAAGTCGGGCTTGTCCTCCATAAGCCTGATCATATATATGCCCAATAAACACTCGGATATCGATTTTATTGTCCTCATTTCCTGCTCTGTGAAATAAGTAAAATCAATATTTTCTTCCACGTTTTTTAAAATGGTAAACAACCACTCACAATAGTCAAAAAAGATTTCTTTTTTCATAATAAACATATTATGCCGATATGCAGATTGACCGGTTCTGAATTCAAACACGGCTTTTTCATATTCAGGATATAATTTAAGAATTGTTTTACAGGCTAAATCAAAGTCTTTGGCATGAAGGCCGTCAAGGGTGCAAAACTGTACCTCATTTGATATACCGCTTAAGGTATTAACATCAACTGCAACGGGGAGAATCACATCATATCCATTAATACAGTCAGAAATTTCGTTATCATTTAATCCAGTCTTTTGTATATATTCTTCATCAAGCCTTGGACAAACAACCGCTCCGTCAGATTCTACAGGATCCGAAATTTCTCTAAATGCAAAATGCCTTCTGTACTGCATAAATCCATAATAATCGGTTTCCACATTCTTCCAGGCCCAATACTGTGCCGTCAATTCACGATACCTGTCATTCTTATAGGAAATATTATCCCCTTCATCATCGCCCTGCATATCCAGCCGGATATCACTTACTGCCCGTCCCACCTGAATGGGCGTTATAATGTCGGTTGCCTGCAGCATCTTTGTATCTCTATGGTAAGCTGCAAAAATCTTAATATCATACATAGCCAGACCTTATCCTTTCCTCATCAATTTCATGCCGCATATGGGCCTTTACCGGCATATGAAAATTATATTATATTTCTACCACTTCAATTTGATCGCATAATTCGCATAATCTTATGAAATCCCTTCCCTCACACAGACCCATTCCCTTTAACTGATTCACTATATCATCCTCGTAATATTGTGACGCTACAATGATAAATGTATTTTCCTTGGAAATCTCCTCTGGGTTTCTGACGGGAATTCCTTCTATCCGCCTTCCCCATTTTGCTTCTCCGTTATCCCAAAAGCATCCAGCCTGTATTCCTAATACTTCAAATATCCTCAAACAGCCTGTTCCCATTTTCCCCGCTCCAAAGATGGAATACATTTTATGCGGATTCAAATTATGGTTGCCGGACTTTTTTTTGATCATAATGCTGTCCCTGTTATCCAGATACACATTAATATATTGCTTGCTTATCGCATATTTAATATTTTTAAGCAGCCTTTCATATTCCGAATACTGGAGTTCTTTTCTATCATATAACTCCAAGGCACTTTTTTCCGCAATCCTGCGGCATTCTGGTATGACCCTCATGGAATTTGCGGAAATTCCGCCCCATCCGAAAATACATAGTTTTTCATGCGAATACCGAATCGTTTTCCCACTATTGTAAACCCGCAGCAGCCAGTCATAATCCGCTACGATTTCATACTCTGTATTAAATACACCACATTGTTCAAAACAAGTTCTTCTGCTGAACACTCCTTGATGGCAATACCACATAAAGCCTTCTCTAAGTCTCTTCGGGTTTTCCTCCCATGGATTATAGTGCTCACACAATTCTCCGCACTTATCAACGAGAACTTCGCCACAAAGAACATCCAGTTCCTCCGTATTTTCAAAATAGCCTGCAACATATTCCAATGCCCCAGCCGGATAATAATCGTCACTGCCCAGAAATGCTACAACATCTCCTGTACAGTGATCCAGACCTTTATTCATTGCATCATAAAGACCATTATCGGGTTCGCTGACCCAATATGCGATTTTGTCTTCATATCTTTGGATAATTTCAACTGTTTTATCCGTTGAGCCTCCATCAATAATGATATACTCAATATTATCGTAGCTTTGGGAGCAAACACTTTTTATTGCCTGTTCAATGGCGGCATCCGCATTAAGTGAAACTGTTATAACGCTTATCTTTATATGCTTCATATTGTAATATCCCTCCATAACTTATAGGAGAGCCACTCTGACAGTTCGTCCTTAAATACGATATCCGAAACACCATTTTCCCAAAGATACCCTCTTACTGTATCCCTTATCCCTTTATCTTCTATTGTGATGACAACACACATTTCAGAATTTCCGGATATTACTTCCTCCGTGGGATAAACAACAGATACACCCTCCACACATTCTATAGCGTCCGCATTCCTGTCCCAGATTTGAAACGGCATATTCAGTTTAAGACGTTTCAGAGCAATAAGGAGCCGGCGGCACCATCCCCCTCCACCATAGAATACTATCTGTCTGTTGCGAAATAATTCCTCCCAATCATTCCGCTTAATAACAAACAGTTCTTCCATATTATAAGGAAGCGCCAATTCCTTTAGTTCCCTGTAAGCCTGTTCCAAAAAAAACAAATACGTTTTGTTCTCTGATATAATCTTTTTATGGATGTTCTCCTCTCTTGTCATGTTTCCGGCACTATCAGAAATAAAAGTAACTTGAAGATTTTTTATTTTCAGCTCTGTTTTGTCATTAACGAGCTTCATAAGCCATATATCAAACAAGCGCTCGGCAAGAATGGC
This sequence comes from Lachnospiraceae bacterium UBA3273, assembly GCA_002362385.1. Taxonomy (GTDB): domain Bacteria; phylum Bacillota; class Clostridia; order Lachnospirales; family Lachnospiraceae; genus UBA2882. The sequence goes on along the minus strand of DEUB01000003.1, from coordinate 34,978 downwards.
CGGCGCTCTTCTCTCTTGCGAATCATATCCTGAAAAATCTATCCGCTCCTCTACTTTTTCTAAAACAGAGAAAATCCACTGGCAATAAGCTTCAAATAATTCTCTCCTCATAATAAACATGTTATAAAAAACCGCGCGATGACCCATTCTAAAATCTAAAACATACTTTTCATATTCCGGATATAACTCAGTTACAATACGGCAGGCCTCATCAAAATCTGCAGCATGACAGCCATCAGAAGTATCGTATTGTACTTCTGTTGATACGGCTCCCCACTCTTTCACATCCGAAGCAAACGGTAATATAATATCATAGCCTTCCAAAGAACATTGTATATCTTTATCGGATAACCCGATCGCCTCTATATACTCTTTGTCAATGCGTTCAAAAGGAATTAAGCCATACTGTTTCGTATGGGCAGTAATATTTTTAAATGCAAAATGCCTGCGATAATGCATGAATCCATAATAATCCGCATCCACATTCTTCCACGCCCAATACTGTGCCGTCAATTCACAATACTTATCATTTTTCCCCGAAATATTATCTCCCTCATCATCTCCCTGCATATCCAGTCTGATATCGCTTCCTTTCCTTCCAACCTGGATAGGTATGATGATATCAGTGGCTTGCAGCATTTCTGTAGCCTTATGATAAGACACAAATATTTTTATATTCTTCATAGCTAAATATTATCCTTTCCCGATCAACCCCATATAATTCAATCAGACTATCCGCTATTTTTTGGCACTCCCTTTGATCTTGTAAGGTAATGATAATATCATTCTCTTTACCTGTAAATCTCAATAATTCAGAAGGCTTGATAATATCAATGCCCGCATACGTCCCCACACGGTTCTTATCAATAAACGCTTCTATTTGATACTTCTTATTAATTACTGCTTCCCTCTTTATGAACCCTTCCCCTACGCCGTAAACCAAAGCCTTTTTCTGTTCCTTTTTCCACGTATCATCAAGTAAGGAATCCTTTGTAAATAATCCTTTACGATACAACTCCTTCAAGGCAGTATCGCTTCCCCTTCCGCTTTTCACATATGAATAGATCACTTCATCCGTAATTTCTATCTCTTCAGGAAACTCCCATGACACCACTTCATCTTTATAATACTCTGTTTCAAATTCATTTGTAACGGCACAATTTGTTCCGGTCCCATCAAATCCCACGTTCATTACCAATGATTGACGAGGAAGCATACACATCCCATTATGTTCCATAATGTTCAGTGCCCACTGAGTAGCCCAGGTATCTGTTTTCCCGTTCATACTGCCTATTATCCAGTTTTGAATATCCAGTCCCGACCACAATGCCGCCTCTAATGCCAACTGTCTGTCTGTCTGTAATAAGGTAAAATAATCTTTTTTATAATCAAATGTGCTCCACCGATCTTTCCATGTGGCCCACCCCCATGAATCCACACCTCTCCTGAAATAGATATCCCTGTGAATTAAGTTCATAAAAGCAGGATTTCCATAACCCCCAATATGAAAGACTCTTTCACAAGTACGGTACTTTTCCAACCCCTTCCGCATATAACTCAGAAAACCAGGCATAGGAACACAGTCATCCTCCAAAACGACAACCCCGTCATTCTGTTCCAAAACATGTGTTACTCCTTTTACAATAGAATTTGCCAGCCCCTGATTAACCAAAGCCTGCACAAATTCTACCTGACACCAGTCAATGCTTTCAATCAGGTTTGTGGTTTGCAGCCATTCCTCTCTATGCTCCTTACCCTTTAGTCCATCCTGGAAAATATACAGTTTTTTTGGTCTTTCCGGTTTGCTTGCCTTCAAGGCATCCAATACCTGCTTTAAGTGTTCAGATCTCCAATATGCAAATACCGCTATCCCGATATCCATTCCTCTCTCCTTCGCTGTCACTGCATTTCCTTTAGTTCTAATGCCCGAAAACCATGTTCTATTATTATGAAGGCAGGAAACAATCATTTCATATCATCAAATTTTCAAGTATAACTTACTCTTTTTTTCCTGCAAAGCTTAAGTACATTACCCGTCATTTACAACTTCACATATCAGCTTCATCCCCATACAGATGTATCCGTTTGCAGGCTTATAAACGCTGAACGTATAGTTGTCATTAATAGATTCAATCAATGGCTTAAGATTAAAAAAATCGCTCTCCGTATGATACATTTCAACAACAATTACCGGCGATTGTTCTTTCAAAAGTTTTGCTGCACCTTTAATTACCTTTTGCTCAAGTCCCTCAGCATGAATCTTTAACAATCCAACCTGTATTTTCCTATCGCCAACAAACTGATCTAATGTAGTTACATCGGTAACAAATTCCTCTTCATATTCCCTATTGCCAAGTTTTTCTAATCCACCTGTATAGTCATTTTCTGTCATTGATAAACTCTCTTTACCATTATAATCGGAAACAGCAGCTTTAACTGCGCTGATTTTAGCATTATTCAGCATTTTTGTCTGTTCAATCATCCTGATATTATTTTCAACAGGTTCAAATACATAAACTGTTTCATCAGTATAGTCAGACAAAACCAATGCCGAATCTCCAATATATCCCCCAACATCTATTACATTCTTATCTCTAACATGGTCTAAGTTTTTTACCTTAGCCAGACCCAGCTTATCTACAAAAATATCTACCCTGAAGTCATTTCTGGGTAACAAATATCCATGAAAGGCCCAAACATTATCACTTACCTGCATAATTTCCTTTGTGATTTCTGCCACTTGCATTAGTTGCCGTTTTTCTTCTTCCGTAAAGATACTCAAATATTCATTTGAAAGTCCATTTAATTTCTTAGTATCATTTATGCATCTTATTATGGCAGCTTTGGATTCTCGGTCCATACCAGAAAGCAACACGTGAAGTCTATTTAAGAAATCCTTATCCTCAAAATTTATATTTTCAAAAAAGACGCTGTATGCTTTTCTTTCATTCATCCAGCAAGTAATGATTTTCTCACATCCCAACGTATTTTCTATCTGCATATGGTAACAGGGCATATACTTTTCTAAAAATTCATTTGAAATTTTAATATAATTATTTGAGGCACATACTTCAGCTATCTCCTCACTGTTCTTTCCCAAAGCAGAAATAATGATTAAGTCATCGTCGCAAAAACTTATATCTTCATAATTAAATACTAATTTCTTCAAATTATAATATTCTCGCCTGATACAATCACTTGTTATGAATCCTTCAATACTGCATCCAAGATCTTGTAACATATAGTATAGAAATGTTCCTATTTTACCTGCACCATAAAGATAAATTCTATCATATACCTTTATGATATCCATTAATTCTTTTTTCTTTGTGATGAGCTTCTTTTCCATATTTATATACCCAGATCCTTATTTAAATTTTCAATTATCTATACTTATATCCAACAACATCATACCCATTCTGATTTTTCTTGCTTTGACCTTTCCCATTCAAACTCAGCCGATAATCCCTCGCAATATCTGCAATAAAACTTAGGTCTTGCTGCAAATTCAAAAATATCGTTTTTATCCTTTATATCTTTCAAAACCAGATAATCCTTTTCTGTTATTCTTAAATTCTCATTAAACTTTTTGTTAAATATTCTGCTTGACTGACACGAAAAAGGACATCCATATAATTTCCCTTCCATCAGAAAATTCCCATAATTAGATATAGAACAATTCATAAAACTTTCAACAGGGTCGCTATCCCCCCTCAAATTTATTATTTTTTTAAAACTCTTTTTTACTAAATGATTACCCGTTCCCTCAAAAAATTTATATGTAACGCCTTCCGATTTTGCTCTTTCCTGCATTTTTTCAAAATCTAAATTAATTGGATATTTTGTATTGACAATTGTTACCTCATTTTCTCTACATACACGCCAGAATTCCTTTCCCTGCTGCAACAATAATAATCCATTTGTAGTCAGCCTGATTGTTGTATATGGAAAACATCTTCTTACATCCTGTAATATTTTTAACAGATCAGGGTGTAAAAGCGGTTCTCCTCCCATAACTGCTATTTTTACAATGTAATCGTGATCCATAATCTCAGCCAAGCGCTCTAAATCCCTATGTATCGTTTCATAGGGTACAAAATACGGATCCGCAATACATGCAAAGTGATCACATCCTTTACATCTCAAATTACAGTGGTCCAATATGTTCACGATCATATACTCCAGACACGGCCTTGGTACAATTTTTTTAAATCTTTCCTGTCTCAGCTGTATCTGTTTGATTTCATAATAATTATCTATTTCATAATCTCCTAAAAAACCAGTAACAGCCTGAAATAATTCATCAGTCATAAAATTTACAGACGCAAATTCATAATTATTGATCTCTTCTGCGATCTCGCCATGTAATCTTTCAGCGGAACAAACAAGCAGATTAATCATTTTTGTATCAATTTCATTGCTTAATTCTTCTACTTTTATCCCCATAATTTCTCTAGGATTATTATACATAGTTGATACTAATATCCTGTCAATAACGCAATTCCGTTTGTTCAAATACTTGATCATCGTTCTTGCCACTTTACCTGCTCCATATAATGTAACTCTTTTATCATTGATAATCGTTTCAAGTTCTTGAATAGTCATTACTCTTTTCATCCTTCACACCAGTCTTCCTATTAATATTTTTCAGTCATCAAACAAACTTCAATGCAATTCAACATCATAATAGCAAACGGCAATTTACCTGTCAATTTTGCAACTATACTTGAAAATCCCGAATTCAGATTTAAAAGCTTTTCACGAAACACCGTTCCCTTCAGACATCTTAATAGTTTGATAAATTTTTTCTCCTATCAGCGTTTCCTCTGCCTGTACTTTTTCTACAGTATCAATGGCATCTATCAATCTATATACAGTCTGAAATTCTGACTCTTGTACTATATTTTCCTTAAAGGCCTTTCCCAATGGCGTATTCGCATATTCGACCGTGGGAAGATAATCCTTCTTCTGACCAGTTTCCTTATTGTATACCCTTATGCCGACTGAATTATCAATATAAATTGAAAGGTATCGTTCTGTTTCGCTGATTCCAAAATACTTATCAGGGGTACAAATAATAATTTCTTGGCTCACTCCTTCAGAATTATGTTCCTCTTTGTCAAAAATCTTAAAATATATGTCATCATTTATCTTTATAATTCCATAAATCCGAGAGTCTTTTCCCACATTAGGATTGCAAGGAAAAAAGTCTTTATGACCATTTTGCCGATTCCATCTAACTGCCATACCATTAGTCATAACCGGTGACAGCCAAAAACATTCTTTATCTTCACAAATTTCCCTATATCCATAATCATCTTTTTGTTTTGTTCCCTCAATAATATGGATATGTGTATCCATAGTTTCACAATCCAACTCTAAAACTCCATGTGCATGATAAAAAGGAAGAAAAATCTTTCCTTCTTGAATTGCTACACGATGGGCGGCAAAATAAACAGGCTCTATTTTATTTAAAAGATATGGCTGTATCTCTGATGCCCATTGATTTATAATTTGTGTTTTGAAGGATCTTAAATTAATTTTTATAATATTTGTATCATACATGGGAAATAGAAATATTTCATCACAATATAGGCAGGCAGTATTAAACAATAAGCCCCCCCCCTGTTTTGTTCCCGGCAGATCTATTGCCTCAAATCTTCCTTCTGCGATATCATAAACCGCCATTTTATGGGCCCAAAGGGGAATAAGAAAAAGTTTTTCTTCCCAATATATCACATTACTATATAATTCATTACCCTCTGACGGTTCAAAGGGTACCTGGCCTTTCAATTGAAACTGTCCTGTTAAAATATCCAAAACATACAGTCCATTAAAATTTTTCGCAAAAAACCACAAGTCATTACCTAAAATTGTATATCCGCTAAATCCTATAGGACATTTATCCATAAAGATTCTCCTTTCTTCTTCAAAACATATATTAACCAGCAAATCTCTCCAGTCATACCAATTATATTTACATATATCAAAAGTGCATTCAAACCTTATAACACTCTACAATCATACTATATGCTATTTTTTGATGTACCCGCTTTACATATCCCTATCCTTCAGATAAATTACCGTTCTGTTATATTTACTTACAGGCATATATCCTTTATCCTTCAGAAATTCATATACCTTACTTTCTAAAACTTCTTGTAAATTCATATTCCTTTGTTCAACCAGTATACAAGTAATATTGACCTTATTCCATGAAATAGACTCCAATACCTCTAATTCCATTCCCTCCACATCTATATCCACAAAATCAATTTTCCAAACATCGTACTCCTGCAAAATAGTATCCAAACGTCTTACCGGCACGTTGCAACTATTTATTACCCCTGTTTTTCTCCCTGTTTCTATTTCCTCAGCACAAAATGTATTTGCAGCACTTTCCTTAAACATATAATATGTTAATTTCCCCTCTTCATTAGATATCCCGCAATTTATATTAATATCATCCTCTCTGATATTTTGTAATAATTCATAATTTATAACATCTGGTTCAATATTAATTCCTCTCCATCCTCTTGAATATGCCCACCAGGTATTCGAGAACCGAAATGGATGGTTAGCTCCAATATCAATATAGACGCCTTTATCTTTCTTTCCAAATAGTTGTCGCAAAAATACTTCTTCCCCATCACAAGAATGAATCGTTAAAGCATATTTTTCTTTAATAGATCGCAACATATGAGACTCTTCGTCGCAATAATATAAATCACTTATATTAATTCCAGCTGACAAACATTGATGTAATACTTCCCTATCATCAAATAGAGTTAGTATGATTTTCTCTATTTTATTAACTTCATATAATTGCATCAGTTCATTAAAATCAATTGTTCTAATTCCATTTATTATGCTTGTGACATAATTATCACAAAACAATACCCCCCCCCGAATACTAAAATTCGTTTGCATTTGTTCTAATACACGTTTTCCATTTTCCCCTGCTCCAAACAGAATTGTAACCTTGTCCATAACCTTATCCTTTCCTAATTACCTGCCATTATTATATTCATTCCAATACATTCACATTCTGCACCATAACCGGCTTACCCACTTTCCTAAACAACTGTATTACGCTGCTGGGATCTCCGTAATAAGCGTCACTTATCTTAATCGCCCGGTCTAAATCTGTTGTATCATCATAAATTCCCCATCCCTCGCTCTGATAAGCAACAACAAGCCTTTCATATTTTTTCAAGAGTTGCGGTTTCATAGACTGCATAGCAGCTTTCATCAGAGGATGCGGCCTCCACAGCAAAACAATCTCTTCTCTGATAAGAAAAAAGTCCTTCAGTACATTCTCGATTTTATCGAGCATCGCCTCGTTGTACTCTAACATTGCCCCCAGACCCGTATTATAAAAAACAACCTTTTTCCTGCCGCCATCTGTTTTATAAATAATCTTTTCCCATTCCTCTGGCACCGTAATGTTAACGGCATCCTCCAGTACTTTATCATATTTTGGCGAACCCAATCCCAATATCTTCTTTTCCCAGATTCCTCTTGACTTTTCTCCTGCAAACTCCACCAGGGCCCGGATATATACCTGCCTCATTTTTTCCGACTGCACGATAACCGTATCTGCATGAATCACTCCCGGCGCTGTACAGAAATGCCCCATATTCTTTACCGCCCTTTCATCAAATGGGTCTATCTCCTCCAACACAAAATAAGGAATATAAATCAGATTATCCGTAAATCTTTTTAAATTTTTAGAATAAAAAAGGGGATGAACACTTGTGGCATAATTATATTCATCATAGGGATTATGAATAAAGATCATATCAGGGCGGTGTGCGGCAAAGTCAAAACTTTGATAATCTGTTATGGGTACATATGTCGGATACAGATGTCCTTCGTAATGCATCTCTCCTAATGTTCCATCAGCAGTCTTATCATAATATGGAATAGGAATCACATAAGCATCACAGGCAGAATCCTCATCAGCCGCTTTCCACACACTTTCCAGAGAATCCCACATAGAAACTTTGTATGGCAGAAACACCGCCGTTTTTCTCTCCAATATGTTTTTACGTACACTTTCCTTTATGGCGAAAAGATTTTGGGAAAGCGCTTCCTTAAATGACTTTATATCAGCCGTTCCGGTTTTTAAGATTTTTTCATGAAGGACATAAAGCGTTTCGCAATACTGCTCCAACACATTTATCACATCCGACGTTTTCTTTAGCTCTTCTATTCTTGTTCCCAGAGCAACCGCACCGTCCTGACAATCCTCCAACAAACCAAGTGCCGCCTCTACATTGCCTGCCAGAAGCATTGAAACAATACTCTCATGGGCCTGCTCCAAAAGTTCTGTCATATTACGCGCAATCGACTTCAAAGTATCACTCATTTTCCTTTTTTCCCAACATTTTGAATCATTACCGCCATGTCATTCCGGCGGCATAATGTTGCAGTACTGTCGGAATCCCCATAATATGCACTGCCATACTTCATCAGGGCTTCTCTTTCATCATCCTTTGACAAATCGCAATAGACTCCCCATCCTGTATTACAATATTCCTTTACGAGCTGCTGGTACTCTTCCCAGAGCGCCGGCTTCATTCTTTTTACATATTCGGATTTTGATATGTTAGCGCACCACGCTAATGCTACCTCTTCTTTTTGTCCTTCAAATATCTCCAGCACACTTCTGATTTTATCAAGCATAGCGCTGCCATGCTCCAGCATTGCTTCCGGAACAGTATTATATAAAACGAATTTCTTTAAGTTTCCGTCATCCTTCAGACATACTTTTTTCCAGTCTTCCGGCATTTGAAGAGAATTTCTTCTTTCCCGTTCCTTGTCATAGACGGGAGAGCCAAGTCCCAATATTTTTTCTTCCCAGACAGGTCTGGTATCCTCCCCTGCAAACTCCGTCAATTTCCTGATATATGCCTGCCGCATCTTCTCAGACTGTACAATGACCTTATCGGCACATACAACCCCCGGCATAGTGCAGAAGTAATCCATGCTCACATTTCCCCGCATATCCCCCTCTTCTATCTCATCCAGCACAAACCATGGTATATAAATCAGATTATCCGTGTATTTTCTCAGTTCCTTTGCATAAAACATGGGCGGAACAGTTGCGGCAAGGTTGTATTCGTCATAAGGATTATGAAAAAATATCATATCCGGATGCTGCAGGGCAAAGTCAAAAGTTTCATAGTTGGTTATTGGCACATCATCAGGGAACTGATTTCCTTCATAATGGATCTCTCCCATGGTGCCATCAAATTCTTTTTCACAATAGGGAATGGGAATCACATAGGCGTCACAGTCAGGATCCTCATCCGCCGCTTTCCAGACGCTTTCCAAAGAATCCCACAACGAGGCTTTATACGGCAGAAAAACCGCCACTTTACGCTCTATAATATCCTTTTGCATCCTTTCTGTGATCAGTACAAGAATTTCTTCAAACTGTCTGTCCACAGCATCTGCATTCAGACTGTCTCCATTCAAAATACTTTCATAGATCGTATAGAGCACCTCGCAGAACTGTTCCAAAACCGTTACCGTCGTACATCCGTTACCCTTGGCCTCTTCAATCCTGTTCCCCAGAGCAATCACACCGTCCTGACAATCCGCCAACAGATCCACGGCATATTCAGGCGTTCCCTGTCGAATCATCCCAACAACGCCATCCCGTACAGCTCCAAACAGTTTCAGCATTTCTTTTGTATGGACTTTCAACCCCAGCTGTCCTTGATTTTCTTTATCAGACTCTTCCCGATATAAATCCGACTGGGAAAATACATACTTTTGAAACAGCGGGTGCGCCGTATTCAATTTGTCCGCCTGCCTCTGATAAAAAGGATAATCATGTCCTTTGTTATCCCGCACAGGCTGCATATATTGATTAACCTTATGTTCCATTGCTCCATCATATGCCATAGGCACTTCTATTCTCCCCTCTTCGAACGGAATACGGATCGTGTCTTTATAGTATTCTGCCGGTTCCATATATCCCCATATTATATGACTTGCTATATTGGTAACGAATTTTGCACCCTCTCCGGTATATTCCCGGCATATTTTCTCTACATTTTGATAAAGCTGCCGCTTTAAGGGTCTCTTTATATCCGGTTTGATATTATAATTTTTTTCTATGTACCGTAAAAGTTCATCCCTTTTCTTACCCTCGGGCATTGCCGCTGCGGCAAATAGAGTTTTTATCTGCTGGAATAACCTTTCTCTTTCTTCTTTAGCGGGCGGAATATAATCCATTGGAAAAATGTCTATCCCTGCAGTAAAAGGAAATCCATGAAATTTGTCTAAAAATCCTTTATCTACCCTGGCCCTTCTTTCATTATAAATATGGGTCAACTGGCTGTCATAATTGCCATCCTGGGAATGATCAAAATTTAACACTTTATATTCAGGCAATTCATCTGAAACTACTTGATTAAATATATCGTAGTCTTTCCGCAGCATACTGATGTCCATATCATCATCCCACGGTATAAATCCTCCGTGACGTATAGCGCCCATTAAAGTGCCCCAGTCTGCCTGATAATGAAGATGATATTTTTCACATACCCGCTCAATATCCGAAAGCACTTCTAACTGTGCTGCCCATGCCCTTTTCATCATTGCCGGAACATAAAAGCCATCCCTGACTTCATCTTCAAAATAACTCTTTGGAAACTGCATATCCGTTTTCCCTTCTTCTTTTTTCCTCTACGATCTCCTGCTGTTTCAGATAAAAAGGATAATCATGCCCTCCTCCCGAATGCACCGGCTTCATATAATCCCCATACTTAGTCCTCAAAAACGCATCATATCCCACCGGGGCCGGAATCTGTATATATTCAAAGGGAAGCATGACCACATCCGCATAATATTCTTTCGGCACTTTAAAATCATGTAACGTCCGAAACGCCATATTGGTCAGATACTTTGCGCCCTTTTCCTCATAGGTTCCGCACAGCTTATCCGCCAGCATATAAAACTGGGGGCCTAAAGTTTTATTCCGGTCAAACTTTACCCCAAAGGTCTTCTCTGTCTGTAAAAGATAATTCCGTTTTTCCTCAGGCTCCATAGCATCTATGACATCCGCCATAGTGGAAACAGTTTCTATTTCCTTCTGCAGCCTTTTATCTTCTTTCTCTGTAGGCGCCACACAGTCCAGGGAAAAAATATCTATTCCTGCTATATATGGAAAGCCATAAGACCTGTTCAGCGATTCTTTACTCAAACGAATCATTCTGCCGTTGCAAATACGAATTATAAAATTGGTATAGATATAGCTTTCTTTCAGGGATTGTTCAAAATTGAGCATGACCCAGCCTTCCGGCAGTTCTTCTAATGCAACCTTGGCAAAGGTTTCGTAATCCTTACGCTTCATGCAAATATCCAAGTCGTCATCCCATGGTATAAATCCCCCGTGCCGCACTGCTCCCAATAAAGTGCCTCCATCGGCAAAATATTGAAGATTATGATTTCTGCATATTCTGTCCACCACTTCCAAAACTTCCAGTTGGACCGCCCATGACCTTTTTACCATACCGGGAACATAAAAGCCGTCCCTTATCTCATCTTCAAAATAATTCTTTGGAAATTTATGCCCTTTAGGGTACTGCATGATGTTTTCTCCGTTCCTCATCCTTTATTTCCGAAGGCAATGTTCTAAAGTTACCCCAGATTAATGCCCTGCTCCAGAATATTTGAATTATGATAAAAAAAGCACTCATTTACAAGAGCGCCTTTTCTATTTTATATTACTTTTTCTGGTCTATAAAGTAAGACCCAACAAAATTCAACTGACTGTTTGCTTTATAATAATCTCTCACTGATTTGGATGAATTTTTTCTTTTTAATAATTCCTGCCTATTATTCTTCAAAACACGGCTTACGCTGTCTTTAGTCCTAGCTTCTGTAGCATGGATCTGTGCCCCCAGGTCAACAGTTTCCCTGATCAGCTTCTGCATCCATGCAATTTCCTTTTTGTATTTATCCTTATTCGAAAGCAATTCTTCCCTGATCCTGTTAAAGGTTGCGTCAAATCCCTGATCTACCTCATCCATCTGAATGATCAGCTCTGCTTTTTCATCTGCCAGCAGATCAAACTGCTCCGCCTCAAAATCGTCTGCCGATGCAATTTCTCCCTGCAATTTGCTCTTTGCAAGAATTTCCGCTAATATCCCTTTTTTCTTTTCCAGTGACTCGATCAATAACTGTAATTCGTTTGTCACGTTCCACGCCCCTTTTCAACAGTCTTCATAACGTCCTTCCAAGTGTCCCGGATCATCCGGCTGTATTCCAAAGCCCGCTCCAATTCTGCAACATCCTTTTTCATGTTGCCCTGGATCAGCGCCTGCATAATGCAGTCATATACATTACGAAAATCATTTGCCACGGGATATTTATCATTAAGCGTAGCGGATAGATGATCCACTATCCGCTCCGCTTTCATTATATTGGTGTTTGCTTTTTGAAATTCCCTGTTCTCAATAGCCGTAATGCCTATATTCGTAAACTTGATAATCCCCTCATACAGCATCAATGTCAATTCCGCCGGCGATGCCGTTAAAATCTTGCTGTCCTGATATTTTGCATATGGGTTTCCAATCATTGCCATTTCCGTTACTCCTTATGAATTACAGCCATGTAGAAGCCGTTTCTGCTTTTGATGCAATCTTATGATGAAAACAGTGAACTGATTGCATTTTGCTTGGAGGAAAGCTTGGAAAGTGCTGTCTCCATCTCGCCAAACTTCTTATACCACTTATCTTCATAAGCGGTCAGAGCCTCATCCGCCTTTTTAATCTTGCTCTCATATTCTTCCAGTTCTTTATTTAACTGCTGATCGTTGTATACCTTCCTGTAGCTCTTGAAATCCGGTATTCTTTCTAACGTCGTACCCATTGACTTATAAAGATTATTAGCCATCTGTGAGAAGAAAGATTTAACCGTTTCAGGATCGCTTGCGATCATAGATTTTAATATGTCCTTCCCCTCCGCAACGCTTGTATCATTGGGATCGCCCGCAATATGATATGCATGCTTTTCATTATCCTCGGCATTGAAATATCCCAATGTCGCAATACCAAAACTGGAAAGATACATATCCTTGCCGTTTACCGAAATGCTTCCCATCATCGTAGTCGTCATGGAAGAAATAACCGAGCTCAGGGAAGAATCCTTTCTGAGAAGAGAATCCTTGATCTTCTTCTCCCATTCTTCAACCTCTGTATCCGTCAAAGCTTCCTTCTCTTCGGAAAGCAACGGTTCATAACCTTTTGAAGATTCCGCATTATACAGCTTATCCATCTCATTGATCAGACCGTTGTACTGTTTGAAGAAGTCCCTGATGGTATCATAAATGCCGTCATAGTCGTCCATAGTGGTAATGCTGACTTCCTTGAGAGAACCATCTGCATTTTTGTCGGACACACCGGTTGCGGTATATGTAGTCCCGTTAACCTGAAAGGTATTGGTCGTGGATTCATACCTCGCACTATTTAAGTACATAACCGCATTTTCGCCTTTGATCTTGACTGCGCCATCCGGATTGGAACTGTCCTCTATAAGACCCAGGGTCTTTAATAACGCATCGTCTCCGGTAAAGCTGAAGTCGTTATCCTTGCCGGTCTCCTTTGCGCTGACATACAATCTCTGCTGGTTTTCATCAAAATTTACATCGACTCCGCCTGCCTTTAACTGGGTCACAAGACCTGACATAGTGGTGTCTGCATCAATGGTAACTTCCTGTCCGTTGATCTTAAAGGAAGATCCTGCGGCAATGCCCAGATCCGTCACTTTGGTATCAGCAGTTACCTTTCCGCCGTCTGCGGTCTTTAACTTGCCGCCGGTCAGATAACCCGCCTTTGCAAGGCTCTCCACGCTGGCAGTCTGTACGCCGTTAACAGAAGTCTCGCCGGCAACAACTGACAGGATACCGCTCTGGGAAACCGTCGATTTTTTCTTTACATATGCGCTGTCAAAACGCAGCTTGTCAATGGTGCTGTACATGCTGAGGATCTTGGTATTAAGCGATTTCCACGCATCCACCTTCCAGCTCAGTTTGGTCTTTTCCTTTTTTAAATTATTAACGGATACCTTTTTGGCGCTGACAAGCTCACTGATAATACTCTCAGTATCCAGTCCGGAATTCAATCCCGTTATTCTAATTGCCATGGAAACTCCTCCTATCTTCTTTCATCTACTAAAATGCCTGCCATCTCCCATACCTTTGCAATCATATCAAGGGTCTTTTCCGGGGGCAGTTCCTTAATAACTTCTTTGGACTCTTTATCGACAATCTTAATGGTCACTCTCTGTGTGGCTTCGTGAATGCCAAATACTGCTTCCGAATTAGTCATGCTCTTATTGAGCTTTTCAACCGCCTGCTTGATCTGTTCGTTAGTAGGCTGCTGATTTTGATACTGGGCCTCGTTGGAGGACCCGTCTTTCTTGCCGTCCGCCTTTGTCACAACGACCGTTGTGGGATCCGGGGCAATCTTTTCAACCTGGGGATTCGCTTCCGTGCTTCCCGAAACAGGCTGTACAGGCTCTACTTTTGCAGCTGCCTGCGTCTGGACTGTCATAATACTTCCTAATGGTTCAATTGCCATATTCTCCACCTCCATGTGAAAAAATGTTATTTGTTACTTTTTGCGATACTTACGCAATTTCTGTTATCTTGTAATGTATATCGGCAAAAAAAGAAAAATGTTTATAAATATCATAAACATTTTTCCATGAATTTGCAACGGATTTAAAACAATTTTTTCAATGCCTCAAAGGATTCGGACGCCGCCGCCTCCTTCGTGGACTCCTGAATCTGTACGTATACTTCCTTGCGGTATACCGGCACTTCCTTCGGTGCGCTGATTCCTAACTTGACCTGTTCTCCCTTTACCTCGAGGACAGTAATTTCAATATCATTATTGATGACAAGGGCCTCGCCCTTTTTTCGGGATAATGCTAACATATTACTTGCCCTCCTTTTTTGCCTTCAAAATATCATAGACGGGAAACTTTACCTCAAGGCCTTCGTTTTCCGCTATGACCTGACATGCCAGGCAGTTCCTTACATTGATCACGATAGGTCCTTTTAAATTGACCGTCATCTTCGTAATATCCGCCGGAACCGTTATCGTTACCAGCACCAGCATATCCTCTGCAACCAGTTCGCCTAAGGGAGTTAAAAGTTCATCCTCCACAACCGGATCGTAGTTGTCCAGAATCTGCAAAGGATTGACTACCGGAATGGCAAAATCGCCATCCTGCATGGACTGGAGCCACTGAATGCCCTGCCCGCCTTCGCTTTCACTGTCATGGATCAGGGCAAAATCCTTAAGTGTCGGAAAACCCACCAGTCCATTGACAAAACGGATGATTTTTTCATCCTCGATATTAATATCGCCAAATAATCTTGTTCTTATTTCCATCTTTCTGCCTCCCTTTACCTCTCCCCCAACCACTTATTACAGATAATTGAGCAATGTTGTCTGTGTGATCTTGCCTGTAGCCATCAAAGCCGCATTGTATGAGAGTTCTACGCTGCTCAGCTCCACTGCGACTTCCGCCGGATCTATGCCTTCGTTTTCCTCAGCAAGAGTCTTGAAATTGCTTTGCTGGGAAGACAAACGGTTGGATACCAGATCAAGTCTTGCACCGCGGTTTCCGACGCCGGTCAGTGCGGTATTTGCATGGCTTAAATATTCCTGGCTGCGTGTAATGCCGCCTTCGAAATCCTTCTCCATCTTATCTTTCAGATAGGTAAGAGCCTTATTCGCAGCCTTCAGCCTGTCATTGAGACTGTCGGTATTGGCAGGATCCGTCTCCTTCTCTATCAGCCCTTCCAGCGTTGAAACGATCCCTTCCATTTCGATGACCGCTTCCACATTGGCTATCATACCTTCCAGATCTCTTGCAATATCATGGTTAAACACCTCATTGGCAAGAGTATTGACACGCACCTCCTGGCCAAATCCCACATCGTAGGCTATGATCTGTCTGGTATCGTCATCTTTCTGATTCGTCAGGTAATTCTCGTTATATACCAGCCTGCCCGATACATTATCTGCAGGCGTTTCACAATAGAAAAAGTGCTCAGGGCGGAGATCGTTCTTCTTAAATTCTTCCTTTTCATAGGTAACGCGGATCTCTCCCTCGTCTATCTCATTTCCCAACGCATCGGTCGTTCCCGGTATATCTTTCACATTCTGCAGATCGGAGTATAAGCCGTCGCTTAAGATCAATTCTCCCGTCTCAGGGATAAATACGGCCGCATTGCCTGCTGCTCCCTGCATGGCAAGATAAGGATCCGTTCCGCCGTTAATGGACATCGTAGTCGCCGTAACGGTCTGAAGGGCGCCCGTGCTGTCATAATACTGGATGGTGGGAGCGGTTGTCGTACAGTTATTGTACGCAAGGCGAAGCCTGTGCACCGTATTTTGGGTAACATCCTGATCCGTGGTCGCATTGCCCAACGCATTAGATGCCGTAATATCGCCCAAATCCTTTGTGTCGATATAGGTATAATCGGATACGCTGTCAGAGGTCAACTGTTCCGTAATGGTATAGTTTAACTTGGTGTCCCTTTCAAAAGCCAAAGGAACGCTGGTCCTGTATCCGGTAAAGACATAACGTCCCGCCGTTTCGGCATTGCCGATGGCATAGATCTCATCCCTGCAGCCTTTCATGTTTTCCAGGATCTTCTGTCTGTCTTCGGCTGTTTTAAAGCCCACGGAACCGGTAGTGCAGTCGTTATACATATCGGTAATAACGCCGACAGCCGTATCTATGGCGCTTTCTGTGATCTTCAGCCAGATCTGGGCGTCAGGCACGTTTTTCTTGTAAAACTGGTTTACCTCGCTTAAATTGGTACGCAGTCTTAAAGCCCTGATCGCGACAACCGGATCGTCGCTGGGTCTGTTGATCTTACTCCCTGAAGACAGCTGATTGTTCAACTTATCCTCCAGGATCTTATTTCCGTTAATATTGGTAATGGCGTTGTTCTGAATGATCTTGTTCGTAATTCTCATGTTGTCCCTCCAATTAGAAACCTTTGTTTCATGATCTATACCCCTGTCTGCAGAATCAGCCTGTCATATACTTCCGACAATACAGAAATCATCTGGGATGCCAGGTTATAGGCGTGCTGGAATTGAACAAGGCTGAGCGCCTCTTCATCGGAATCCACACCGCTGACCGACAATCTCTGGTTATCAATGGTTCCCGCTATGCTGGTATAGCTGTCCGTCAATGTATTTGCACTCTGGGCATTTAATGCCACATCAGCCAGGACGCACTGCAAAAAGTCTCCGGCATTGCATCCCCTGAAGCTCATCATGGAAGTATCCGTTCTCAGGCTTATCAGTTGATCCACAATATCATACTTGCTCTCTCCATCCGTCTGGGTGGTACGGGTCGCCAGTTTCTGGGGATCATCCACCATATCCATGCTTACCGTAAAATTCTTTGCCGTCAGATAGTAGTAGCTGTCATCCGTACTGGAAATGACCGTTCCTGCAGTTATATCCCTTCTGGAATCCAAAAATTTGTGCTGATTGATGTCTATGGCGTCATTGGCTACAAAGAACACATCCGCCGGCTGTCCATAACCGTCAACACTGCCGTCCTGAGTCAGGATCCGATTGAAGACTTCCGAAAAAATTCTGGCCCATTCATTCAGCTGCTCCTGATAATAAGGAATGCCTTGATACTCTACCGTATGGCCCACAGAAGCTTCCTTTCCCACACGCCCCGCATCCGGGAGTTGTTTGTTTTTAGTCACATCATCGCTTAAAGTAAATGTATAGCTTTCAATTTCCCCATCAGCATTATAGGTTACATTGAAACTGTCATAATAATATTCATAGCTTCCAAGTCTGATAACGCCCTGGCCGGGAAGGGTACAGCTGGAAAGGTTCTTTAAATAATCGGCTGTGATATCTACCTTTACCTGGGTCTTGCCCTGGGATCTGGTAACGTCTGCAACGGTGCCCTGGAAATTTTCCCCGTTGTTACCGTCCCTCATCTCGATCAGCCCGCGAAGCGATCCGCCGATAGTGCCACCATATATGGAGAAGTCCCTTCCGTCATCCCAGTATACATTGTAAAGACCTTCCGCATCGGACTGGTTGTTGTTGGCATAACTGGGTTTTGCCTCGCAGACCAACTGGCTGTATCTGGAAGAATCTACCAGGGTCTGGCCTCCTGCTATTTTGACAATATAACGGGTTGCCCCCGTAGTACGTTTGGGATCTTTGGTATCGTAGACCACCTGTTCCTCTACCGTAGTATCTACAATTTTGGAAAGCTTATCAATGATCAGATCCCTGCGGTCCCTCAATTCATTTGCCCTTCCGCCGTTAATTTCAATAACGTTGATCTGTTTGTTTAAGGAAGCAATTTCCGACGCATAGGAATTGATCTGCTCAACCTGATTCTTAAGCTCCAAATTCACGTCGTCCTGCATACGCTCCAAATTGGCTGCCATGGTATTGAAATAATAGGTCAGATTGCCCGCATATCCGATAAACTGTTCTTTGGCTGTGGAACCGCCCGAATCCTTTTTCAATTCCGCCAGGGCATCATACATTTCTCCGAAAATTGTGGTAAAGCCCTTCATGGTAGTGTCGTCTTTGAAGTAATCCTCGATCTGTTTCATATAGTATTTAAGTTCTTCAAATTCCCCCAGCTGGGCATTATTATTCCAGTATTTGAAATCATAAAAAGCATCCCTCTGCCGCTCGATGCCAATGGTATCAACGCCGCTTCCGGCACATCCGTATGTAGTATAGGTCCTTAATGCATTATTTGCCTGCTGGGTCACAAGCTGCCTGGAATAGCCCTCCGTATTAACGTTGGAAATATTGTTGCCGGTGGTATTTAATCCTGCATTTGCCGCCGTAAGCCCTGTATATGCGATATTCAATCCAAAAAATGTAGATGGCATTTCTCCACTTCCTTCCTTATGATGCTCCCAGTGTATTTATGATATGTTCGATCATTTCATCAATGACATTAATGTAGCGGCTGGAAGCGTTATAGGCATTCTGGAATTTGATCATATTGCCAAGTTCCTCGTCATCAGACACTCCCACCACCTGCTGTCTCTTATATTCGGTACTGTCTACCGTTGTGGTCTGATTATCGTAGTAGCTCTTAAATACAGAACCGCCGATAGCGATCTGATCCACGATATTGGAATAAAAATCCACTACATTGCACCGGTTGGTGTTATTGGGATTTAAAACATATGCTTCGTCGGAGAAAACATCCTGTAAAAGCTTTGCCGTCTCAAAATCCTCTTTTTTGTCCCCGTTTATGAATTTAAGGAGAGAGGGACTTTTTACCAGGTCGGGATTGATGATCATATTTGCCGTAGTATATAATGTGCTGGCCTGGCCCGGCGAAGGATCTTCCGGTATGTAGTCGCCGTTTTCATCATATCCCGGAGTCGTGATCTTTTGGAACAGCTGCATGGGATTTCCGTCTTTGTCTACAAGATAACCGTTATCCGCATCTGCAGCCGAAGCGAGCACTTCGTTCATTTTTGTGGCAACGATATGTACCAGCTTGTCGAATTCCGCCTGAACATTCATAATGATGGACTGTGCAATATTGGTATTATAAGTTTCCCCGTCTGTTTCCAGATCCGTATAATTCGCCCTGTGATCCCCTCTGGCAAGAAGCTTTGCCTTGATAGACCCGATATCCGTATTCTTTTCCGTGGACATGACCTGGGTAAGATCATAGACACGGCTGTTACTTAAATCCGGAACCTCCGTTCCGTTGTCAAGTGTGATGGTCTTAGCGTCCGCCTTCCAGTACGGCGTATAAAAACCGCTGTCGGGATCGGCAGTAACCGCCAGCTCATAAACCGCGCTTCTCGAAATCAGCTGATGTCCCTCAGCCTTTACGATAATGGCGCCGTCATAATCCTCTTTATATTCTATATTGATAAGCCCTCCCAGTTCATCCAGGAGTGCATTCCTTTCATCCCTTAAATCGTTTGCATGCTCATAACCCGCCAGCTCTATGCTGCAGATCTGCTTATTCAGTTGATAGATCCTGCTCGAAATCGTATTGACCCGGTCAATCCCTTTTCTCACTTCGACATTAAGATTGTCCTGCAAATCGCTTAAATCCTTATAAACGGTTTTGGCACGCTGCAAAAACTGGGACGCACGCTGTACTAAAAGTCCCTGCCTTACAGTACTTGCAGGCTCTTTTGCCAGTTCATCCACAGCTTCTTTTAAATTCCCCAAAGAATCGCTGAAGGACTTTCCGGTAAATTCTCCCAGCAGATCCTCGACCTGGGTAAAGGTGGAATAGGAAACCTGGTAAAAAGACATACGTCCGGCCTCTCTTCTGTATGTCTGATCCAGAAAATAGTCCCTTACCTGTCTTACCCTGGCGTAATAAACACCCAGTCCTGTTTGTTTATAGGATTTGATATTTGCGTCTTTAGATATGGTGGTGTAACTCCTGTCAGCCTGTGCAACCTGCTGCCTCGTATACCCCTGTGTGTCTACATTGGACAGGTTGTGTGCTACAGTATTAAGCGCATTTTGACTTGTTTGTAATCCGGATGCACCGACATATAAACTTCCAAATAATCCCATTAGATATCACCTCTTTACCAGCTACTGTTTGGCATCAAATCCTTTTTGTTCATATCCCATCGTGCTTCCTGAATTGAATGCCTCCCGCGTATAATTAGCGGTTTCAGGAGCTGCCTTCATGCTTTTCAATACATTCATGTTGTACTGTACCATTTCCAGGGAACTCTGGATCAGTTCCCGGTTCTGGTTGTTTACCCGCACCATCTGGTTCATGGTAACCTTCAATTTGGCATGAATCTCTGACAACTTCTGCTGTTCGGCCGGTCTTCCCGACAGAAGCGCTGTTAACTTACCAAGCTTCAGCGTTTGAACATCCTTGTTCAATACTGTGGCAATATCCTGCATTACCTGTTCCCGTTCTTTATCAAGACGGTTTACCTTGCCTACAATAATTTGTTCCTCATCCGTGATTTTTTCCAGTTTTGAAATATCCCCTTCGATAATGACCGGGGTTTTCTGCATGGATAATTCCAACAGCTTTTCATATTCACCATTTTCCTGCTCCAGAAGACTGATCAGATTCTCCATTAAACTAGCCATTGGAATTACCTCATTTCCTACAGAGCCAGACTGCCCTGATTGAATTTCTCTAAAAGCTTATCGGCGAAGCTGTCCCCGCTTACTCCGTAAGTTCCTGCATCTATCTGTGCTTTAATATCATTTACAATCTCTGTCCTGATATCCGGGGTCTCCGATAAAGCAGCCTTTGCAGTCTGCATATCTTTTCCGGCGCCCGAAATAGATAACGCATCCGAGAATCCTTTCTTCTGTGTTTTAGATACTTTTGCCGGCTTAGTGGTGTTGTAAACCTGCTGTATCTGTGTGTATGCTCCAATACGCATAAGACTCTCCTCCTTCCATGGATCGTGCTATGTCTTATTATTAGTATCGGCAGTTTTTACAAATTCTTTAGCAGAGAAAGGAATTATTTCATTTTCCGCGCAAGTTCCTTCTTTAAATACTCGTACCTTAAACGTTTCTCCTCTTTTGCAAAATGAACCTCCCGAAACTGTTCGGGATTATCCTCATATACCAGGACTTCATCTGAAAACTGCTCGCTGGTCAAATCAAAGCAACAGTCTCCGACCACATTGTAGCAGTGGTAATTCCCGCCGGGCCTTAAGATCCCGTACACCTTGCCGCCAAATATGTCCTGCGCCAGAAATGCCGTAATGGAACATTGCCCGAGGGTCTTGTTTTCCGGCGACCAGTCATGGCGCATTCTGGGCGCGCATGTATCTGCACACCAGATCTGTGAAAGGGCGTCATACAGGTCCCTCGGGGTTTTTATTCCTTTGTACGTGTCCGTTACAGCTAAAGCGTCCGCATGCTCCCAGCCGTAAAATCTGTAGGTTTTTGTTTTTCCGCCTTCCATATATTTTTCCCTTCTTCGCTGTTTTTATATGTTTCCATCCCGTTTCCGCCCGAAAGACCTATCCTTTTATTATGGCCGCCGGTCTGCCCTTGTACATGACCACGGACCATTTATCATTTTTTTCAATGGCCCAGAAAATGAAATCGGGTATTTTCTCCGCAAAGACCACAGGCTTCCTATCATCATCATAAGTGCCGATCAGCACCTCATAGGTTATGGGCTTTCTGTGTCTGTAATAAACTGCCTTTGATCTTAACAGGACGCCTTTTCTTTTATTGAAATCATCCGTATCATGAAACACTGTTCTGTCCGTGATTCCTTTATACAGGCAGATTGCGCTGAAAAATCCCAAAACCGCCAGATAAACCGCAATACCTGCTGCCGGGATCTCTTCTGTCCTGACAATGCCGGCAAGCCCGGAAACGGCGAGAATATTTATCAATACGGTGCACGTAAGGATCCCTATGCTGTGAGAGATACTTCTTTTTATGTTTTCCATATCCTTTCCGTCAACGGCGCTGACATTCGCGCAGTCCCTTATCCGTTCTATTTCGTAAAGGTACGGCGACGCATCCCGAATCTTCAGTTTAGGAACTCTCTTTGTAAGCAAGGAAAAGAATACAAGAGGCACCAGCAGGATCAATATAAAGATGCTGAAATTAACGAATATATCCATAGCGGTCTCCTCCCTTTTTTAACCATGCGTCAGTACTATATGTCAAAGTATAACATGTTTTTGAAGGATCAGGGAAGAGACACGGAATTTTTATACGCAGCCTCCCATCATAAAGCTGACAAACCTGGGATAATCTTCTATGTCCGAAAGCTTTAGCTCTACGCCGTTGCAGTTATCCGCTTCCCGTTGTAATAATGCTGCCGCCGATTCATTATTTTTAAGATTGCGCAGCGACTTGTCGGCCAAGCGAAGCAATACGTTTCCGCGGCTTTCTTCCACCAAACGACTGAGTCTTTCAATATCGGGTTTTAAATAAATTTTAAATGTCATAATGATTCCTCCTTTTTATTTTTAACAGTTTTCCTAATTACATTTCTATAGTGCTGCAAGGGCCTTATTGCCGGCAGTTCAGGCCACGCCTTTCTTTATTAAAAGAATACCGTCAAATAACGCTTGATACAATACATTTATAGCCGTATAATATAAAAAAACCGCCAAATCAAAGGAGGAAATCTATGGCATTACAAGAATGCGGATTAAACTTAAACCGGGTGTCGAAAGAGCTTCAGCCTCACGGTAGTCCGGACTTTCCCTGTGCCGGATATTTGTCTTCCCACAGGGACCGGCCGGAAGACGTCATCCCGTGGCACTGGCATGAGGAAATGGAAATGGTATATGTGGAAAGCGGAAAAATGAAAATAAAAATACCGTCAAAATCTTTTTTTCTGGAAAAAGGAGACTGTTTCATCATCAATTCAAATATTCTTCACGACTGTACTGCAGCCCCGGAATGCAGGCTGCGCTTTCTTGTCTTCAGTCCCTTGCTGATTTTTGGAAATGATGATTTGGTTTTTGCAAAAAAGTATATTCAGCCGCTTTTGTCCTGCAGCTCTTTTTCCGGCTATTGCATAAAGGCGGGAAATAATGAGAACGTCCCTTGTTGGTTTAACCGGGCCTTTGAAGCTCTTGCCCGGGATCATTACGGGTTTGAATTTATCGTACGGGAAAATCTGTCCCGCATCTGCCTTTTTTTGTACAAAGAATTTGACCTGCAGGCTGATACCCGCAATATTCCGTTAAATCAGGACGATCTGCGCATCAGGAAAATGCTTGCATATATACACAAAAACTTTGCAGAGGACATATTTTTGTCAGATATCTCAAGTTCAGCCGGAATCAGTGAAAGGGAATGTCTGCGCTGTTTTCAAAAAACGATCCAGCTTTCTCCCATCCAATATCTGTTAAAGTACCGGATCATGCAGGGAGCGGAAATGCTGTTGAAAAATCCCGCAGACAGCATTTCCGAAACAGCCGTCTTCTGCGGCTTTGACAGCCCGAGCAATTTTGCGAAAACCTTTAAACGTTTCTATAACTGCACGCCGCGGGAATACAGAAATCGGAATCTGACGCGGTAAGGCGGGGCGTTTCTGTTTACCACCCAAGCTCCATCAGCCAATTGTTTAACATTCTTTCCCTGTCCTTTTCCTTTACGTCGCCGCCTGCGGGGCTTTTGTACTCGCCCTTGATATTCCCGTCCACAAGATAAAGCACCCTGGAGCATCTGGCCGCCACTCTGGCGTCGTGGGTTACCATCATAACGGTAGTTCCTTCCTTATTTAATTTTACCAGTTCATCCATTACTTCGTCGGATGCGTTCCTGTTCAATGAACCTGTAGGCTCATCGGCAAACAAAACCCTGGGCCTGTTGATCATGCTCCTGCAGATACAGGCCCTCTGCAGCTGGCCGCCGGACACTTCATTGATATCATTGTCCGCCACCTGGATAATATCAAGCTTGCGCATCAGATCTTCTCCGCGCATGATCTTCTCCTTCCTGCTTTCGGAAGTCTTTTTACTCTCCATCGCAGGCAGCACGATATTATCAAGAATGGTCAGGTTATTCATCATATACATCTGCTGGAAGATAAACCCCATTTCATTCAGGCGTAACCGTGCCAGCTCTTTAGCGCTCAATCCCATAAGGTCCTTTCCGTCAAACAATACGTTTCCGCCTGTGGCGCCGTCCATTCCCGACACCGCATATAAAAGGGTGGATTTGCCGGAACCGGAGGGACCCATGACCGCTACCATTTCCCCCTCATCCACAGAAAAGCTCACGTTTCTCAATACATTGTTCTGTCTCTTATTTACCACATAAGTCTTGCATAGATCTTTTACTTCCAAAACTGTCATTTTTTTATCCTCTCCATCCTTCACTGTCATTTTCTTGTTCTCTCTGTCTTTCGCTGTCACTTTCTTGTTCTCTCCATCTTTCGGCGTCACTTTCTTGTTCTCTCCATCCTTCACTGCCATTCCTTATCCTCTCCATCCTTTAACTGCCTTTTCTGATCCTCCCCGTCTTTATTCAATATTTGCCGTATCCGCGGCGGCAATACTCTTCGTATTTAGAGCCGTTGCCCACGTAACGATCACGGTGGTCCCCAGTATGATACAGGGGTACAGCAGAAAGATCTGAAGGGGGTCTATGCGATAGTCCACATCCAAAGCGCCCATGATTCCGAAGATCGGCGTAATGCAAAGCTTTGTCATGGGTATGGAAACCGCTGCCGCTAATACCGTCGCCGCTAAAGCTGCCAGCCCCAGGCGATAAATATGCCACCCGACCACGGCTGTATCCTGAAAACCCATGGCTTTCAAAATGGCGATCTGGCTTTTTTCATCCGCAATAAAGCTTTTCTCCATTAAAACGGTTACCAGTATGACCACTACAATGGTAATGGCAAGAAACAAAAACTGTACGCTTTCAAGGGTATCCGCCACCCCCATACATTCAATGCAGTATTCTGTGGCGTTCATAACCTCTTGAAGACCGAACAATTCCCTGACACGCTCTTTGCGGAGTTCCACCTCTTCCTCCGACGGATCATCCGTAAAATCGATCTGATAATCCATGGCCGCTGCAAGGTGGCTGATGTCTGCAGGCGCATCCTCATATAGGCGGATCGTATTTCCCATATTGTTCATAGACTGATAATATGCCGTTACCATACAATCCATATCCTCTCCGTCATAGTGTATTGTAACGGTATCGCCAATCCCTGCGCCGGTCATTTCCGATATCTGCGGCGTGACGGCGATCTCATATTTGTTTTGCGGGGCGGTCCCTTCCAGATACACATATTGGTCATGATCCGTATGGAGTCCCTGTTGGCAGTTCAGTACATAATCCCTTCCGTCAAAGGTTACCTGGTATTTGTAAAGCAGCTCGATACAGACCCTTGCTGGCATTCCTTTTCTGGTAAGTTCTTCCCCCATTTCATCCAGGCGCTCCTCCATATCCTCTCTTGTTCCTTCCATTATCCCCAAAAGACCCTGATCAAGGATGGCATAGAGATGACTTTCCGTTACCAGGGTATCTAACAGATTCGGACTGTTTAAGGTTGCCGTAGTATTCACAAGCATCAGAACAAATAAGGTACAGAAGCCGAAGGAGATGATAACGGAAAGGAATCGTCCGGGGCTGCTCAACACATCATTTAACGCCATAAAAAGCGCATTTCCTCCAGGAAATTTTTCTATTCTCAGAATCGTCTTATTTTTATAACGTTCCCCGGTCTGCCCGCTGCGGATGGCGTCCACCGGAGTAAATCTTTTCACTTTTCCGGTACAGATATATGCGAACAAAACGATCACACAGACCACCAGAAAAGATCCAAAGACGTTCACTAAGATCCCGCCGTCATTTCCAAGCATCATTTTTTTGCTGACGGAATCCAGTAACATTCTGCTAAAAGGAATGCTTCCAAAGAAACCGAGGACGGCCCCTGCAAGAGCCATCATAAAATATTTTACGATATAGAGGCTTCTGACCCTTCCGTTTGACAGGCCGATGGCTTTCATGACGCCGATCTGCCGAAATTCCTTTGTAATGGTAAACGTAATGGAAAATTTCAACACTACAAGGGATACGACGATCAGACAAACGCTCAATACAAGCATGATAAAGGCAATGATCATCTCCATCATATATGCCGTCTTGATAGTGGAACGGGTTCCTGAAAAAATCACATTGGGGGATTTTGCGGCAGCGCTTGCAACCGCCGCAAAATTTTTCGTGTCGATATAACAGATCTCCCCCCTGTAAGATTCATAAATGGTTTGATTCTCAAGGAGCTTATTCATATCCTCTTCGCTCATGATGAACCGGGTATTTCCCATAAAGTCCGACCCCAGCAGCGCATCCTTTACCGTTCCGTCAAGAATAAACTTCAGTTCCACTCCGCTATGTTCAAGGCAGATCACATCTCCCGGTTTTAATTTGTTTATTTCCATAAAACTGCCGGTTGCGTAAATATGACCCGGCTCAATACGTGTAACGGGTTCGTTATCCATGTCGAAAAAAGTGATCGCCGAATTTTCTATGGACTGATACACGAGAACATTCTTACTTTCCTTTTCCTTCCCGTCTTCCCCTGTAATATCATCCTGTGAGCCAAAGACTACCTGCTCTAAGCGGTAATCCTGTATCGCTTCTTCGGCCTTCAGCATATGGTCTAAGGCGCCTACCGCATGCTCTCCGCTGGTAACGATAACAAAATCCCCGACCCCCGCCTTATCCAGATAATAATCAGTGCCGTTCATAACGGTAACCACGTTGTTGACGCCGCCCGCCACAAACATGGCCGCCAGTACAATGAATAAAAACAAAATGATATTCATCGTCTTTTTTCTTTTTAAATCATTTTTTAAGATTCGGAAAAACATATCCATACTCCTTTTTACGGCTGATAAAAATCAGTTAATACACATATTGTACGGGGATAATTATTAAATAATCCTTAAATTAAGGAGCCTTCTGCAAACAGCCGCCCGGGCCGGATTCATAAAAAAGTGTATTTGAAAATCCTTTATCCGTCAGATCTTCAAATACACTTTTTCAGACCGGCCCAAACCGGCATATTTTATTTTAAAACCATTCAACCTCTCCCGGATCATGCATTTCGCGCAACTATCGTTATACGGAAGTTTTTCCCATGGATCCCCGCAAAGATCTCCCCGTCCATTTTATGCATCAGGCATTTGCAGATATAAAGACCCAGGCCGTTTCCTTTGACGCCGTGGCTGTTGCTCCCCCGGTAGAAAGAATCAAAGAGATTGGGCAGTTCCTCCTCCTTTACGCTGCAGCCCGTATTTTCGATACAGATCAGCTTGCAGTCCTCCTCATCTTCACTGCCTATGGTAATGCGTCGTCCGTCCCCGTATTTCATGGCATTCTCCATCACATTCTGAAGCACCTCCATAAAGCGGTCTTTATCTCCCTTCAGCAGACATTCGCCATATTCCTTTAGCAGAAACTCCGTATGCACCACCGATAATTTATCCTTATAATAGGCTTCCGTTTTTTTCAGCGCTTCCGACAAATAAAATTCGCCCGGCACAACTTCAAGATTTAAGAAATCCTCCCTGGAAGCCGCAGCGATCTCATCCACATATTTCTTGATCTCCTTCACATTCCGGTCTATCCCCGAAAGCGCCTCCTGCCGTTTTTCCTTTGTGTCATACAGCTCCTGCGAAAGCGCCCTGGCATACAGGTCAATGGAAGAAAGAGGCGTTTTGATATCATGGGATAGGGAAAGGAGCAAAAGCTTCCTGTCTTTTTGTAGTTCCAGTTCCCTTTCCCTGTTCTCCTCCAGCTTTTCACGCAGCATGTCCATGCCCCAGAGAAAACGGCCGAACAATTTACTCCTTTCTTCCTTTAGGGGCATGGAAAGATTTCCCTTTGCAAGCTCATAAGGAAGGGCGCTCATATCCCAAAAGGGTTTTAACACCCTTTTTTGTATATAAAACAGGACCGCGCCTGTCAGAAGCATCATGCCAAGAAGCGCGCCGTTAAAATACCAGAACATATTTCTCCCTGTTTCCGCCTCATATTCGATCCGATAAAGCCTGCCGCCGGCCTTAGCCACAATATAATCATGACCGCAGGTCTTTTCGGGATCAAATTCACTGACCCCTACGATGGTCTTATATGCGGAAAGGTCGATACCGGAAATACCTTTTTCCTCAAGCTGCAAGGCCACCCTCGCCGCCTCCACTCTATAGAGCCTTTCCGGATTTCCCCAATCCTTCAAAATATATAAACCGTTGCACAAAAGCAAAAGCGCCAGCTCTATTAGGATGATCAGAACTGCAAATCTTTTATACCTGCTCAAACCTATATCCCACTCCCCATTCCGTAATGATATGCCTTGGCTTTTTGGGATCTTCTTCCACCTTTTCCCGAAGCCGCTTAATATGTACCGTCAGGGTTTGAAACTCCGAATCGCTGTCGCTTCCCCAGATGGCGTTAAAAAGGTATTCCTTCTTTAACGTTACGTTTTTGTTTTCCATCAAAAGCTTCAACAGTTCAAACTCTTTTACGGTAATATCTGTTTCTACGCCCTTTACCCATAAAGAATTTGTTATGGTATTCAATTTGATAGTTCCTTCTATGATCTCCTCTCTGGCATACTTCCGCTTAAAAATACCTCTAATCTTGGCGAGCAGAATATCGATATCATAAGGCTTTTCAATATAATCATCTGCTCCCAGGTTCAGTCCTTTTAGTTTATCGTCTTTTTGTGTCCTTGCGCTGGCGATTAGGATATGGGTGTTGGAATTTTCCCTGATCTTAGAGCAGACTGCAAAGCCGTCCATTCCGGGCAGCATGATATCCAGTATGATCAGCTTTGCGCCATATTTCTCATACAGCTTAAGCGCTTTTTCCCCTGTCTGTGCAACGCTTACGGTATAGTTTTCTTTTCGCAGGAATTCACAAAGCAGAGAGCCTATTTCTTTGTCGTCTTCAGCAATTAAAATATCCAACATCTTTATCCGTTATCTCTTTCCCTGTCTAAATTATCGTTGGCTTACCTCCCTGCCACGTGGTAAAATACTTCACAAGGACAACCGTGTTGCAGGGTGGGCTGACCTTTGGTCTTTTCCTTTTGGCATTGCTTACATTCGTTTTTACGTTTTGTAAGTAACCATACATAGAAAAACCACCCCTAAACTTTGGCCAGTAGCGGGGTGGATTTTCTATTTCGTCAATGGTCAACCCACCTTGTGGGCGGTTGCTCTTTTAATTTAAGTATAGTGTTTCTGTCTAAAATGTCAAGCAATAAATCCCACCAGACTACCCTTTATAAAGTGTATATTAATAACAAAATTATATACCATCTTTTCATATAAGACCTCTTTATTCAAATAGTACATCTAAGAATATAGTATCTCGCTATCCGCCCTAATAAGCCGATTGCAAAATAGCTTCCCACAGTTCGCGGTTTTCCTGCTCCCGCTCCCCTTCACTGTATCCTACGATATCCCTCTCAAAAGTCTTTTCTACCGTCCTATAGGGAATCTCCACCTTCGTATATCCTGCCATATAGGAATCAATCATGTCCCTTAACCTGCCGGCTTCATATACCTTTTCCCCTGAAAAATACAGTTTCCTGCTTTCCTCCGGGCCGCTGTACTCGATCCGAGCGATTTCTCTGGGTTCTCCCTCCGGCAGCAACGTCTCATACAAGATATAGGTATTGATTCCTCCATGGATATCCCCGCCAAAGCTAGTCCAGTCCATGGTAAGATACCTGTACTCCTGTAAGTTGTTCACATAGGCATCCATGAAGTCTATGTCCATATAGGGCAGTATTTTTATATAATTTCGGGATCCTAATATATGCCGCTGCGGTACCGCTATCATATCTGCATAGGAAAAGACTTTTCCCTCCTTCTGCTTATAAATATAGAGCGCATTGGAGCCACCGTGGTTGGCGATAAAGTTGACGAAGAACTCCTGCTTCCCGTCAAAATCCACATCTGCAATCGTAAACTCCCACCCCTGTGCACTATCATGAGGCAAGATGGTATGCCCCATCATCAATACCTCTTCATCCGACCAGTCAACTGACAGATATGCCTGTACATCAGACGCTTCATACTCTGTCACAGACCTGGCATCCTCCCTGTGCCTGCAGGTACAAAACCAGTGCGACTGCAATTCCTCTATTCCCCTCTCAGATACCCAGGCATCGGTCACCAACACTTTTTCATACGCCTGCCCCGGCTTGTTCCAGTAGAAATAATACCTGTAATGAATCGCTCCCGGTCTTTCATCCTGTATCAGATAGTAAAGATCATAACCGTCCCGCAACTGCCATCCATCCCCAGTATTCTCATGAATCCCGCCGGCCATCTCTGCCAATCCTGTATCACCTTTCTCCAATATATAGCTGCTTGTCTCTCCGTTCTCAATCGTACCTTCTCTGAAATCCTCCATCAGCACATCTGCCAACCGCTCTGTCCCATCCTCAGGGGAATAGAAATACCTCTCATCATCTTCATCGATCTGGATTTTCCCGCCATGCACGATGTCGCCGGTATATAAATACAGCCTGTCCTGCCCGGGTATCGGGATATTCCCGCCTCCCACGATCTCCCCGTCTTCCATAACAGCTATCCTGCCTCCCTGCCATTCCCTGAAAGCCTGGTATTCTTCTCTGGTCATGTCATATAGTTGCAGTTTGGTGTCACATATTTTCCCATCCCCAACAGTAATATGGAACTCTAACTTAATTGCTTTGGCATCCTGCACTTTCATCGTTTCGTAATCCGGATAGATATAATAGGTATAGCCAATGTACTCTTCTGCTTCTGTGATATAGGTATAATAGCAGTCATAATAACGGTCTGCCGTCCACCCGGTGTCCAGGCCATCCCAGTCCTGTCCCTGAAATTCCCGGAAAGATGTATCACTGCTGAATAAGTATGCATATGCCTGTACATCTCCGGATTCCAAAACAGGCAACACAATCTCTCCCAGGGCTTCTGCATCCAGTGCGGCGTCACCTGTTGACAGAAGCCCTCTGCCTTCCCGCTCATAGACGACATCATCTGTATATACGATTCCCTCCTGTATGACGATTTCCCGGAAATCATCATCAGGCAGTGCAGCATACATATCCATGGAATCACTTTGTTCCTGCGATATTTCCGAATGATTTGCCGTGTCAGGTTCTTCCTGGACTGTAACTTTGTCAACATTTATTTCTTCATCTGCTGCTTCGCTGATCTCTCTGTTTATCTCTTCCTCTGTCTCTTCATTGATTGCTCCGCTTGTCTGTTCATATATTTTCCGGTCTTGACTACAACCGGACAAAAGCAAGGCAGATGCCATAGTATAAATCAAAAGCCTTATTTTGTTGTCGTTCGTCCTCGTTTTCATAATCGTTTTCCCACTTCTGCCACCACACACTATACATTCTTCCCCGACAGCCACTCTCATATAGTTCATTTTTATCGTATCTTTCCTCAAATTCCTCTGTATCCATGGACAGGAAATCCGATACCGTATCGTAATCACATAACTCCCCAAGATTAAAGTTCTCTATGATGTCTTCCACATCATCGCTGATTCCCAAAAGTCCCACCAACCTGGCCGCCTGAATCGTGATAATAATACTTTTTAACCAGAACATATCTTTTTCTCTTCGGACGAAATAATTATTCTGTCCGCTCTTACCTGAGCAATATACAACTCATTGGTATCCTTTTGTACATATAAACCGGTTATTCTATCATCATAATAAAATAATCTTGCCAGATGATACCCCTTCTCAATGTACTCCTCATCTATTAACTGATAGGTTTCTATTTCGTTCCCATGATAATCATAAAATGTCACGCTTTCCGCTCTGTCCGGTAAATCATTGACAAAATATCCATTCTCTAACAATAACTTTATCCCTTTTCCTGTCCCTATTACCAGCTCTTCTATCTTCCCATTGTCCTTGATCACAATCGCTTCACAAAAAGACAACTGCTTTGGCTCATAAAGCTCTCCGACTATAATTAACCCCAATTTGTTAAATGCCAACCATTCCCGATATTCCCATTGATCCGTTTCCCATAGCTTTGTTTCTGTCCATTTCCCGTCTTTATCGCATTGTATTTTCCAATATTCCCGCCTGCTGTTCCCTTTCTCTCCCCATTCGCAAAAAATCATTCCATCCTCTCTTATAAAAAACCAAAAATAATCCATCTTTGGTTTCTCACTCTGATAAATTATCCGTTTATCCCCTTTATCCAAATTAATTCCCTTGATCGTTTTATCAGTGACATAAGTTCCATCATCATTCATCGTCCGTTCCATATAATAGATTTCATCTTGATAAATATACCAACAATCAATCTGTTTTCCTTTTTCACACGGATAACTATATGTTTCACCGCTATCCATATCATATATCAGAAATGAGGTTTTCTCTTCTGACAGCGCAACGATCAGATTCCCATGCTGCATATACTCTTCCGGGTCTTCTTCTGTTTGTAATATATCATGCAATGTCAGGTCAGTTACCTGATAAAACCCATCCTGTTTTTGGTACACAACATTCTTACCATAATCCAAATCTGAAATAAGCAGATTCTTATAACAGACATATCTGCTATTTCCATTCACATCATACCCCAATTCCGGAATTTCCCTTATTTTTACTTCATTACCGCCATATGCTGTCCGGAATATACCGACTAACAATATACCAATCAACATAACACCGCTTATTCTTCTTATTAAAATTTGTTTCATCTACTTTCTACTCTCTCATCTCCTCATCGCCTCCCCCATTTCCCCGTTATTTTTCTTCTTCCAAAGGAAGGTGTTTCTTAAACTTTGAACACAAAATTTTGCATAAAACCCATCCGCCTCAGAAGCTTAACTGTCCTGTTAATCTAATGTTAAGAATAAATAGACTTTTCTCCCTCCGTCAGTACAAAATGTCTTCTCGGTGATAAAATATCTGTCCGTATCCGGTTTACCTCATTTCCTTCCAGCCGGACTACATTCAGCATGTAATTATAATCCGACACATGGTACAGGCAAAATGTATAGACTTTCCCTTCCATTTCTTTAAACCACATTTGTACCAATTTCACCTTATCACAGGGTGGTGCGGATGGATATATTTCCATATTCTCCAATTCCACAATGGAATCCTCATCACGCAGATAAAAAAGGCATTTTAAAAACCATGTGGTATAAGTATTTGAAGAATAAAAATTAGACTTTCTCACATATACTGGGATTCCGATGTTTGCAAAGTCTATTTTATGATACTCGTTACTGTAATATCTTCTCTCATTCTCAGGTACTATAAAATTCTCTACTTTCTCTTCATCCCCAAAATACACAGAGCATCCACTTTCATCCGTCCCATTTTCCAGATATTTATCCGATGTTATCTCTTCCCGTATGCTCTCAAGATATTCCTCCCATTTCGCGCCCTCGGAAGTATTATACAGATTCTTCCAGACATACTCATACGGAAGATACTTGATGAGAAGATTCTCATATTCCATATCTTCTCCTATCTTATAGATCCGGATGCCATCATAAATCTTCAATTGGTAATTATTCGGCAGATAAATATAATAAAATTCACCCTCATATTGAATCACCACACCATATCCGGCATTTTGTGTCTCAAATTCACTGATCGGCACAAACTCTCCGTCTATCAGCTCCATCAGATAGATATAACAGATTCCTGCCGTACCTCCTGAGTCTATCGCCAGGACATATTGATCCCTTTCTGGCGTGGGAATATGGAACAGGTCATAACAATACTCATTCCCACAGGCTTCCCGGTAGGCTTTATAGACAGAATCTCTCTCCAAACCGGCATAGTTGAGTTCCGGGAATAATATCTTCATCTCTTCCAAGTCCGGATTCCACTTCTCCATGCCAAGTTCCCGCATGGTCTCATAGTAGACACTTTGCTCTATTTCTTCCCATTGAATCTTATTCATATCATTGTTAAGAGAACGGTAGATAACTTCTTCCATCTCCATGACCAGCCCCTGCGGAAATATACTGTCTTCTTCCCAGACCGGTACCAGATCGCCCTTGACCGATTCGGCATAGTTCTCAATTTCCTGTTTGGTCTCTTCATTATACCAGGGAATCATGCTGTTATCGAAAATACTCCTGTTCAGGATTCGATAGTTTTCCTCAAAATCAGCCTCTATGCTCTTCTCGGCTGCCTTTGCTATTTTCGCATCATCCTCTGTCAAATTCTCCGACTGCTCTTTAGGCTCATCTCCGGTATCGAAAGGCTGATGTTCAGGACGCTCCGTTCCACAGGCAGTACAAAGGATAACCAACATCAAAACCATTATTATTCTTTTAAATTTACTCTTGCTATGTCTCATTGCATCTGAGATTGTTACAATCATCGCCTGCACTTCCTCCCTGCCAAGAACATCCGCCAACACTTTCTAAATTACATTATAGAAAAACAATGCATCATTTCTGCATCATTT
>DEUB01000057.1 GCA_002362385.1 Lachnospiraceae bacterium UBA3273 | reverse complement strand
AATTAAAGAAAAAAGTACATATGCTTCCGGGGTATTTTATGAGAATTTCCAAATCAACCATTGTAAACTGCAATCACATTTTTTCCATAACGAGGAATCTGACGGCTTCGAGCGTGGTGGAATTCAGGGATTCCCATAAGCAGGTTTATGTGTCAAGGCAGTATTATAAAATGTTAAGAGATTATATGGCGGAGAAAAGGAGAGGATAATATGAAAAGGAATAATATTTTCTGGGGATTTGTTTTGATTATGGTGGCGGGGCTGATGCTTCTGAACATTTTCGGAGTTGACCCGGGTATCGGGGCGTTCAGGCTGCTCATCGGCATTCTTCTGGCAGCGGTAATGATAAAAAGCATTATTTCCGTTTCTATAGAAGGCATTTGTTTTTCGGCGGCATTTCTTATTATTGTATTTTCAGAGGAAATAGGAATGCCCCCTGTAAGCCCCTTCAGGATACTGCTTGCGGCCTTGCTTTTGTCTTTGGGATTGAATCTGATCTTTGGCAATCAATTAAGGAAGATAAGGAAGAACAGAAGGGAGAGTTATAGGGGAATAGAAGGGTATGAACAGGTGGTGGATAATGAGACTTGCGACCATATTGAAGTAAGGCTGAAATTCGGTTCCATCGTTAAATATGTGGAAAGCGATAACTTTGTAAGCGGAGATCTGAGCGCTTCTTTTGGAGCACTTACGGTATACTTTGACAACGCAGTCATTCAAAACGCTTCTGCTGAGGTTTATGTGGATGTTTCTTTTGGGGAAATAAAATTGTTTATTCCTAAGGCGTGGAAGGTCGAAAACACCATTACCAGTAACTTTGCCGGCGTGAATGAGCATGGCAGCACCCAGTGGACGGAAGAGGGAAAAGTATTATATTTGAGAGGAAATGTGAACTTTGGTGCGGTAGAGATTTATTATATTTAAATAGCGGGTATGATATTCTAAAAAACAGTCCGGTTATGGAGATAAGAATCCTTTTGGGACGGCAATATTAAGAAGAAAATTGGTAAAAATATGTATGCCGGCCGCTTCGAGGACAATGCCGGGCTGTTTTTTATATGAAAAAATAAAAAATGTGAATTTTGGTATTGACTTTTACTTCAAACTGGTATAATGTATTAAGCAAGTAATACAACAATACAATAAGACAATGCCCGTAACGGGAAACTGTCAGGGAACAGAGAGGAGGTATTGTATGGCTTGGAATCTGGACGGAGATCGGCCGATCTATGTTCAGCTTGTGGAAATTCTGCAAAGTAAAATCATTGCCGGAGAATATAAACCGGGAGAAAAGCTGCCAAGCGTCAGGGATCTGGCGGCGGAAGCCGGAGTAAATCCCAATACGATGCAGAGAGCCTTTGCTAATTTGGAACAGATGGGATTGATCGTTACTATGAGGACAAACGGAAGAACAGTCGCTGATAATCCGGGGATCATCAGTCAAAAAGAAAAAGAACTGGCGGATATATGTGTGGAACAGTTTTTTGTAAAGATGGAAGAGATTGGATATGAAAGAAGGGAAGCCCTTGCTTTGGCCAGTGCAAAATTAGATGGAGGGGACGAAAAATGAGTGACCAGAATAACTACGGAATGCCGATGAATGAAACACCAGTAAACGGGGCGCCGATGAACGGAATGCCCATGAATGGAGGCCCGATGAACGGGATGCCTGTAAATGGAGCGCCAGTGAACGGGATGCCCATGAACGGAGCGCCGATGAACGGAATGCCTGTAAATGGAGCGCCAGTGAACGGAATGCCCATGAATGGCATGCCGCCGTACGGAGCAAACGGAATGCCGATGAACGCTTTGCCGCCTTATGGCTATCAGATGAACAGACCGCCGGTAAAATTCATTATGGAGCCTATGGAAAAAAGCGGAGAAGGACCTTCCCTGCTGGAATGCATAAATTTAACGAAGTGTTACAATACAGGAGTTCCTGCTTTGAACCAGATGAATTTAAGAATTGAAAAAGGTCATATCGTAGGACTTTTAGGACCTAACGGAAGCGGAAAAACTACTTTGATCAAATTGGTAAACGGCCTTTTGACGCCTACAAGCGGTCAGGTTCTGATTAACGGAAGCGAGCCGGGACCCTACACAAAATCCGTTGTGTCCTATCTGCCGGAGAGAACCTATTTAGAAGCGCAGAGGGATGTGAAAAGCCTGGTTTCCTTTTTTGCAGAATTTTATGCGGATTTTCATGCGGACAGGGCGTATGCCATGCTGCAGGCGCTGGGAATCCCTTCCGATGCCAGGTTAAAAACCCTTTCAAAGGGCACAAAGGAAAAGGTTCAGCTGATCTTAGTCATGAGCCGGTCCGCACAGCTTTATATTCTGGATGAGCCTATTGCAGGTGTGGATCCCGCGGCAAGGGATTATATTCTGCGTACGATTCTGACTAATTATAATCCGGAAGCATCTCTTTTGATCTGTACACACCTGATCTCGGACATAGAGAATATTTTGGACGATGTGATTTTTATTAAAAACGGGCAGCTGGTAGTACAGAGTACGGTAGATAACATCCGCGCGCAATTTGGTAAAACGGTGGATTCTTATTTCAGGGAGGTGTTTGCATGTTAAAGAAATTAATTAAGCATGAATGGAAGGATACATGGTCCGTAGGAACGGTCTGCAGCCTGATCGTCGTAGGATTGGCCATCATAGGCATGATAATTTTCAGTCTGGATATCTGGAGAGGAAATTCCCGGATGAACGACGCTATGGAAGGTTTTACTGCAACCATGGTCATGTTCTATTTTATGATGCTTGTATGGGGCATTATAGGTGTGGTTTTTGTCGTAAAATACTTTTTCTTTTACAGATATTATAAAAATCTGTTTACGGATCATGGCTATCTGATGAACACACTGCCTGTTAAAAGCACTGAACTGATCTTTTCAAAACTGATCGTAGGAGTGATCTGGCAGTATTTGATCTGGATCGTTGTCGCTGCCAGCATACTGGGGATGATATTGGTTATGGTCGCCCAGGTGGGAGAGATCAGGATCTCAGATTTCTGGGAGGCGATAAAGGAATTTTTTGAAGCATTGCGCTATATCTTCCGGGATGAAGATTTTATGGAAGTGTCTCCGGCTTTGATATGTTCCATACTGGCAGCGATCTTGTGGCCTATTGCAGAGCTTTTGTTGATGTATGCGGCAGTAGGGATCGGCCAGCTCAGCAAAAAGCGGAAATTTTTAGTGTCAGTTTTCATCCTGATCGGTTTCAATATGGCTAAAAGCCTGGTAACAAATATCATATCCGTTCCCTTTATGCTGGTGTCGGATCAACTTCCGTCCCAGTTTACCATAAATATTTTTGCTGCCCTGTGGCTTGTCATTACTATCGGAATGATCATAGGCCTTTACTTTGCAAACAAATATTTCCTGGAGAAAAAACTGAATCTGGAATAATTTCCCTGTAAAATAGTGTGAAATTAAAAGACCTCTGCATATAGTAATAAAAAAGTGCAGAGGTTTTTTATGCCTGAAAATGACAATACTGCAAGGGGACAATTGATCATAGAGGTAACCAGTGCCATCGGGCTGATTCCTGTACAAAACGCCACGGTACGGATCTCCTATACTGCAGATCCGGAAGATACATTGGAGGAGATCACTACAAACGAAAGCGGACAGACGGAAAGGCTGACGCTTCCGGCGCCGCCTGTGGAGCTGAGCCTGGAGCCCCAGGATTTAAGGCCGTATGCGGAATATAATATATCCGTATCCGCTGCGGGATATGAGTCTGTGCAGGTAATTGCCAGCGAACTGCTGGCGGATGAGCTTTCCATACAGAGGATAACGATGAATCCGGTGGAAGAGCCTGATCTTGTAAGCGACGACGTAACCATTGAACCTCATACGTTATATTATGAATATCCTCCCAAAATCCCGGAGGATGAGATCAAGCCTATGGATGAAAGCGGGGAAATTGTTTTGAGCCGCGTGGTAATTCCGGAGTATGTGATCGTCCATGACGGAAATCCCAACGATAATTCCGCTCCCAATTATTATGTGAAATACAAGGACTATATTAAAAACGTGGCAAGCTGCGAGATCTATGCAACGTGGCCGGAGGCGGCCATCTACGCCAATATTTTATGTATTATGTCTTTTACGCTGAACCGTGTCTATACGGAATGGTACAGGAATCAGGGGAAGAACTTTACCATTACAAGTTCTACCGCATATGACCAGAAATGGATATACGGAAGAAATATCTATGAAAATATTTCCTATCTGGTGGACTCCATTTTCAACAATTTCCTGTCGAGACCGGGCGTACGCCAGCCTATATTTACTTCTTACTGC
This sequence comes from Lachnospiraceae bacterium UBA3273, assembly GCA_002362385.1. Classification (GTDB taxonomy): domain Bacteria; phylum Bacillota; class Clostridia; order Lachnospirales; family Lachnospiraceae; genus UBA2882. The sequence goes on along the minus strand of DEUB01000057.1, from coordinate 26,797 downwards.
GACGGCGTCAGGGTAAGCTGTGACGGCTTAAAGCAGTGGGGCTCCAAATATCTGGCGGAGGAAGGATACTCGGCTATAGAGATCATAAGGTATTATTATGGAAATGACATGTACATCAATTCAACGGAATATGTTTCAGGCGTTCCCTCCTCTTTTCCCGGTTATAATCTGTCTGTAGGGGCACAGGGCGGAAAGGTTATGCAGATCCAGGAACAGTTAAACCGCATCAGCCAGAACTACCCGGCGATTCCCAGGATCGTGGCGGACGGTATTTACGGAGAGCGTACAAAGGAAGCAGTGGAGACTTTTCAGAGGGTATTTCTGCTGCCGGTAACGGGAATCGTGGATTATCCTACCTGGTATGAAATCTCCGACATCTACGTAGGGGTATCCCGCATTGCGGAGACGGGCTGAGAAAGGGCTTTCTTTATGGCGAGGATCAGTCTCTCGTTATCCTTGTGTTCCATGAAACATATGCGGATAAAACGGTCTCCTAAAACAGAAAAAGTGGAACAGTCACGTATCATCATACCCTGACGGATCAGGATATCGAAGAGTTCTCCGGAAGTCAGGCTGTTTTCGGGAAGCTTTACCAGAACGAAATTTCCGTTGACGGGAAAAATGCGGATGCCCTCAATTTCTGACAGGCTTTGACAAACATATTGTTTTTCCCGTTCCATGGTTTCTTTTATATGATCGATGAAACCGATATCCCGGAACATAACGGTTCCCATCAGATCAGCTGCGGAATTTATATTCCAGGGGTCCTGGGCTTTGGCTGCCCTGTCAAGAAGGTCTTCGTTGCCGGTCAGGGCATAGCCGAGGCGCAGCCCGGGAGTGGCAAAAAATTTGGATGTGCCTCTTAAAACAAAGAGATTTTTGTAGGTGCCGGTCAGATCAGCGGCGGTTATTTCGTGGGAACGCAGGGAAAATTCCACATAAGTTTCATCGATCAGAAGCCAAATGTTTCTTTTTTGAAAATTATCACATAATTTTTCCAGATCCTTTTTATAAAGCGCTCCGGAGGTGGGATTATTGGGATTGCACAAAAAGAGAAGATCTGTTTCGTCCGGGGTGTTTTCTATGATATTCTCCGCCGTAAGGATGAAATCAGAAGATTCCTGGGCCATGATATAACCGATCTTGCTGCCGTATCTTTTCAGATCCTTCTCATATTCGGAATAGGTCGGTCCCGCAATGACTGCATGTTTGGGAGAAATGAGACTGATAAACAGTGTCAGAAGTTCTGTTACGCCGTTTCCCAGGATTATATTTTTGGAGGCTGCGCCTGTGTAGGAAGCGATGGCCTCTTTTAACTCTTTATAATCCCTGTCCGGATAGCGGGAAATGACAGAGATGTTGTTTTTAAGGGCTTCTCCGGCTTTTTCGGAAAATCCCACGGGGTTCACATTTGCAGAAAAACTTACGATATGCTCTTTGGGAATGCCGTATTCCTCTTCAATCTTTTCCAGATCGCTGCCATGAAATGCCGTACCTTGTTTTTTCATCTTAATCTCCATTCCGCCGCCTTCTTTGAAGCGGCATAAGTAATACAAAAAATCCGTCTTTTTTTGCATAAACCTCTTTTTACGACTTTGTTGGAATCATATTTGACTTATGCTATAATTATTATAACTATTTTTATTGAAATTACAATCCGGCGGGGAGATGAATCTGATGGATTCCAGAATGGAGTATTTTCAGAATAATGGATTTGAATATGGCAGCGGCACACTGGAATTTAATGTTCCCATGCTGGAGATTACCACAGAGGCGGGGAAGGAATACAAGGGGAAGTTTCAGATCTTTTCCTGCGCAGAGCATGAGGCATGGGGAAATGTTTATACCACCGATTACAGGATGGAGTGCCCTGAAGGAGGATTTAAAGGAAAAAGCCTGGAGGTCCCCTTTATTTTTGATGCTTCCGGAATGGAGCAGGGCGATTTGGCAAAGGGAGAATTCTATATTATTTCCAATCTGGGCGAGTACTATCTTCCTTATGAAGTACGGATCGGAAGTTCCTTTCTAAACAGTGAGTTGGGAGAGATCAGGAATTTGTTTCATTTTGCCAATCTGGCAAAGGTAAACTGGGAAGAGGCTTTAAACTGCTTTTATGATGAAAAATTTGTGGATATCTTAAACGGGAGCGGAAGGCAGTATCTGGAGGTTTATCAGGCATTGGCCCAGGCCGGGAAAAAAGAGGGGAACAGAGATTTTGCCATGGAGCAGTTTTTGGTCCTGATCAAAAAGAAGCAGCCGGTAACCTATGAATGTCCGGTTACAAAGTTTACTTATTCAAAAGAAGACGTTCCCGATGTGGTGGAAATAGAGATCCATAGAAACGGCTGGGGAAATACAAGGCTTTCTGTTTCCGTACAAGGTTCCTTTGTCACAAAAGATGAGCAGACGCTTACACAGGCGGACTTTACCAATAATACGGCAGTTATAAAAATAAATGTGGACAGGAAGAAACTGCACAGGGGGAAAAATACCGCCAGAATACAACTGAGAAGCGAAATATCCGAGATTACCTGCGAGATCCTTGTAGATCATTGGGAAGGCCTTTCCGGGAAACAGATCGCAGGGCGGCGGGACAAGCAGGTAACGGATCTTTTGATGCGGCTTTATCTGGATTACCGCACAGGCGCAAAGAGCGGGGAAGAATGTGAAAAGATCGCAGCCGACGTATTGGACCATGTGAGAGGGACGGAGGCTTTGATGCCTGCGCTGTATGATATCCATCTGAAACTTCTGCGGGGACAGGAAAATGTTGCCACATGGCTGTTACGGCATGCAAAAAGAATGATGGAGGGAGTGCAGGTCCCGCTGTCTGTTTACGGCTACTATCTGTATCTGGCTTCCATGGCCAAGGGAGAGGACAGAGAGGAAGCAAAGGAGGCGTTAAATCGGTACGCCAGACAGTATCCTGACCGGTTTATTCTATATTGGGGATATATGCACAAAGAAAATCTCAGGGTAACAAGTCCGGGAAATGTATACCGGAAGCTGAAGGAACTGTGGGAAAAGGGATGTTTCAGTCCTGTGCTCTATCTGGAAGCCGCCATGGTAGTATTGGAAAATCCCGCACTTTTTACCATAATGGATGTTTTTGAAATACAACTGCTTCTTTTTATGGAGCGCTATAATCTTATAACGGAAGAATTTGCAGACCGGATCTATATGGCGGCGGAATCGGCAAAGGATTACTATCCGCAGCTGGTAGCTCTTTTGGAAAAGTATCCGGCAAAGGATGAGGAAAAAATGGTCAAAGCCATGTGCCTTCAATATATGAGGGGCGGCTGTAAGGGAAAGGAAGCGGCAAAATGGTTTGAAAAGGGCATTTTGTACGACTGCAGGATCACAGGACTCTATGAGGCCTATGTGCGGTCCCTGGAATTTGACAATCTGGCCGTTTTACCAAAGGAGGCGGTCAGGTATTTTGCCTTTGACACTTCACTGGATGAAGGGCATCTTGCTTATGTATATGCAAAGATCATCAGGCAGCGGGAAGAGTTAAAGCCGGAATATGAGGAGAAGATCAGGAGCTTTGTTTTAAAGCAGCTGGCAGCAGGGAGGATCGACGAAAGCCTTTCTTATCTCTACAGAAACATATTGCTGCCTGAGGACATGGACCCCAAAATGCAGGAACAGCTTTTAGGGCTTGTTTTTGCAGGGGAAGTAATCGTGGAGCGGAAGGATTTTAAATATTGCATAGTCAGACATGCAGGAGTAAAAAAGCAGGAGAGATTTCCTGTCAAAAACGGCCGCGCCGTTGTCATGATCTATTCAGAGGATTACGTACTGCTTTTTGAGGATGAAAAGGGGTTGTGCCGTTATCTTGAATCAGGCTATGAGGTCCATCCCCTGCTTGGATTCGAAAGGATGAAACGTCTTCTCAAAAACTGTGAAATGACTAATTTCGGCGTGTGTTTTCACAAGTGTGCCACAGAGCCTTTGGAAAGGATAAAGGGAAAAGAAGATTTAGCGGCGGTGGAAAAGGTTTACCGGTGGCTTTTAAACAGAGAGGAGCTGACGGAGCAGTTTAAGAGGGAAACGGCAGGAAAGCTTCTTCATGCATATGTCCGGTTCGGCCTTTTGGAGGAATTGGACGATTATCTGCAAAGCCTTGACATATGGGATTTTGAAGGAAAAGACAGGACGGAATTTGTCACGATCCTCTGTGAGAGAGGCTTTTATGAAAAGGCGTTTTCCCATGCCCTTTCCTACGGCTGCGAAAAAATAGAAAGCAAGATCATGGCAAGATTGTGCCAGGTCGCTATAGAGGACAGGGAGGGCGGCTATGACAAAAAGCTGGTAAACCTGACTTACCGGGTATTTGAGAACGGAAAATATACGGAAACCATGATATGCTATCTTGCGGACTGGTTCCGGGGAACCGTTAAACAGATGCGCGACGTCTGGAAGGCGGCTGTTGCAATGGAAGTAAACGCCCTGCCTTTGGCACAACGGATACTGGAACAGATCCTGTTTACGGATGCCTATACCTCCGACAGGGGGAAAATATTTTCCTATTACTGCGGGCATGGGGGCGGAGGCGAGCTTTCAAGGCTTTTTCTCTCCATGAGGGCGAGGGAGTATCTTGTGAGGGAGGAAGCGGTAGAGGAAGAACTGTTTTTTAAGCTGGAGGAATATATGATGGACGGCGGAGAATTCCTGCCGGAAGCAGGGGCGGCGGTTTTAAAATATAACAGTACCCGCATTCAGGTGTTGTCCGAGGAAGAAAAAGCGCTGTGCAAAAGGCTTTTGGAAGAAAGCCTGGAAAAAGGGATTTATTTTTCATTTTTCGGCGCCTATGAGGCGCTGTGTCCCCGGCTTGAAATTTATGGGGAAAAAAGCTATATAGAATATCATACAAGGCCGGGAGCCGGAGTGGCCATACACTATATCCTGGATAAGGATAACGGGGAGGACGGCGGCTACTGCACTGAGGAAATGGTGGAAATCTATCAGGGGATCTATCAAAAAGAATTCCGCTTGTTTTTCGGAGAGCAACTGCAGTATTATGTAACGGAAGGCAGCGGGGAACAGGAACAGTTTGTGATGAGCGGAAGCCTGGAACAAAGCGGCGTTATGGGAGAGGGCGGACACGGGAGGTTCAGGCTTTTAAATGATATTTTATTATCCATGGAAGTGCACGATTATGCTACGGCAGACGTTTTAGTCGGGGAATATGCCCGGAACGGGTATCTGACCGCAAAAATGCTGCATATACAATAGAAGGGACAAAAAAATATGAGCGAAACCGGAGAGTATGTGATCGGTCTTGATCTGGGAAATGAATATGCGCAGCTAAGCTTTGTGACCTTTGACAAAGAGGAAGGCGATGTTTACGACATTCCTGTCTGTATCTGTAAAAGGAATGGCGCAAATCAGTGGTTTTACGGGAAAGAGGCACAGAAATTTGCCGCATCGGGGAAAGGAAGCCTTGTAGAAGGGCTTCTTTATGCAGCCCTAAAAGAGGAAGTATTGGAAATAGACGGACAGGAAACAGACGCTTTGGACCTGCTGATCCTGTTTATAAGGGATTGTCTGTCGCAGCTGGGCGTGTATAAAGAGCATGGAAAGATCAGGGTCCTTGTGATATCGGTAAATTACCTGACGCCGGAGATGGTAAGACTTTTGGAAAAGGTAAAATCCGCTTTTAAGGAAATTGAAGAGTTCTTTTTTGAACAGAAGGTGGAAAGCCTGTTTTATTATACCATCAACCAGCCCAAAGAGCTTTGGAGCTATGAGGTAGGCGTCATAGATTTTTCGGAAATGTACTTAAAAACCTATCGCGTGGAGATGAACCACAAATCCAGGCCCATCGTCACGACGATAGATTTAAAGGAATATAAAGAGATAGGGATTCCGGAGGAATTCTCATCGATCATGGAGAAGGACCGCTATCTGGAAGTGTTGGACGAGACGGTCTGTGAAGTTATGGAAGGCTTTTTGGAAGGGCATATCGTTACCAGTATTTACCTGACCGGAAAGATATTTGAAAAAGAATGGTGTAAAAAAACCTTAAAGCTTATCTGCAGGAACAGAAGAGTGTTTTCCGGCAGCAATCTATACAGCAAAGGCGCTTGTCTAAGCGGCATGGAGCGGATAGCTCCCGGGGAAAACGCCAGGGCGTACCTGTATCTGGGCAGGGAAAAATTAAAGGTCAATATCGGCGTCTTACGCATGGAGCAGGGAAAGACAGTACGAAAGATCCTTTTGGACGGGGGCACCAACTGGTTTGAGGCGGACGCGGAGTTTACCTTTATGCCGGGGGAGGATATGCATCTGCCCATCGTCCTGGCCCCTTTGGACGGAAGAAGGGAGCGGATCGTTCCGGTAATTCTGCCGGAAATAAAAGGAAGAGAACCAAAGAGCTTACGGTTTAAATGCCGTCTGTCCATGAAAACGGAAGACGAACTGTCCGTTGCGGTAGAGGATATAGGGCTTGGCATGTTTTACAAAGCCGACGGAAAAAAATATGAGGAAATCATTTCTCTCGGGGGAAATCTATGAGTTATGTAGTATTTTGCAAAGGAAAAACTGCAGATAAACCTTATTGGATCGAAGATTTAAAACTTTATCTTTATTCCATGGAAGAACTCTGTTATTATATCTACAGCAACGCGCTGCTGTGCGACGGCGAATTACTGAAACCGAAGCTGGCCCTTTGGATAAGGGATGAATGCGGCCTGCCGGATTTATACGCCAGCATTGACGTGGTGCTTCACAAGGATCCCAGAGCGGAACGGGTTGCCGGACAGATCTTTGCCTATATGGACTATCTTTCCAAACAGGAGCGGGAAGCGGTCTGTGAAAAAATAAAGAAGTCTGCGGCGTTAGGCATCAACGAAAGAAGAAAAAGCCGGGGCGATCTGCTTTATCTGGGAGAAAGATACGGGGAAGCGATCGGCATCTATCGGGATCTGCTCTCAAAGGAAGCCTTTGACGATGAAAAAATGCAGCACAGCCTTCTTTATAACGTGGGCTGCTGTTATGGCAATATGTTTTACTACGATATCGCCTATGAATGGTTTATGAAAGCGGCGGCAATGAATATCGACAGGGGCGGCGATCTGATGGCGGCGCTGTTTTGCAAATACATGGTCTTAAACGAGCGGGAATGGGAAAGCTTTCTTGCGGAACATGAGGAGTTTTTGACTTTTGCAGCTCCTATGAAAAACGAATGCGCAGGGCTTTTGGAGCAATGGGAAAAAGAGCCTCTGGCAAAGGAGCTTGCAGGCTTTGAGAGAAGACCCGGGGGCAGGGAGAAGGAATATTACGTGCGCCTTAAGGAACTTATGGAGGAATGGAAAAGAGGAGTTCATGAATATTTTTAAAAAATTATTTCGAAAAAGAACCGAATACCAGCCTTTGGAGGAGGCACAGCAGGAGGAAGCCGGGGGAAAGTATAACGGCAGGGAGATGCTGGATGTTACCGACGAAAGACAGAGAAAGAAATATGTGGAAAACTGTCTGGAACAGATGCGGGAATCGGCGGCGGAAATTGAAAGGCTCCAGGATGAATACCGGCTGGTAAATGCCTATTTAAAGGATATGGAGGAGATCGACGCGCTGCCGGAATATGAAAAAAGCCTTGTAGAGGAACATGCCAAGGCTATCTATACCTTAGACGGGGACAGAGAGCAGTTTGAGAGCAGGAGCAGCCATATGGCGGAATCCGATTACAGGCGGATGGAGCGTATGGAGGAGGAAGCGGAAGAAGGCATCCGGAAATTAAAGGAAGCGGAAGAATACCAGGAGAAGATCAAAAAGGATCTGCAGCGTTTAGAGGGCGAGAAGCACGCCTGCAGATACAGGATGAACGAAGCGAGGGTTTCCCTTATAAATACAAGGGGGATGACGGTCATCTGCGTGATCGCGGCAGCAGCCTGTGTGGTCATGCTGCTCTGTCTGGAGCTTTTATTATCCATGGATGCAAAAATCGGCTACCTGATCATGGCCATTGTTGCGGCGCTGGTAATGACCGCTCTGTTCGTGAAATACAAAGAGGCGGACAGAGAGCTTCATGTGGCCTCTTCCAGTTTAAATAAGGTAATCCTTTTACAGAATAAGGTTAAGATACGCTTGGTAAACAATACCAATCTTTTGGACTATCTGTATGTGAAATACGGAACCGGAAGCGCGGAAAGACTTAAGGAGCTGTGGGCAAAATATCAGGTGGAAAAAGAGGAACGCCAGAAAATAAAAAGGACCGAAGAGGATCTGGACTTTTTCAGCGGACAGCTCGTTAAGCAGCTGAAAAATTATCAGCTTTTTGATCCGGTCATCTGGGTGCATCAGACAAAGGCTCTCATAGACCCCAAGGAAATGGTGGAAATACGCCATAATATGATCTTAAGAAGGCAGAATTTGAGAAAGCAGATAGATTATAATACAGAAAATGCAAAGAGCGCAAAAGAGGAGATCATGAACCTGGTAAAAGAGTATCCCCGGTACGGAGAGGAGATCCTCGATATGGTTTCGGTTTATGAAAAGCGGTTCGGGTTGTAGGGTTTTTATTGACAGAAACGCTTTAGCATGATACTATGACAAAGTAATTTATGGGTTCCCGCTTTTTGTAAAAATCCGGCGGCTGAGGTCTTAAACGGACAAGCCGGGAGCAAAAGAAAACGGGCGAGGATTTACAGGAGGAGATTATGATGAAAAAGACATTGGCATTGCTGTTGTGCGGTGTTATGTCCATGGCCCTTTTAACCGGCTGTGGAAATGACGGCGCAGAGACGGCAAACACAGATGGAACAAATGAAACGGCAGAGGATGCCAAAGAAGCTTCCGATGACAAAGAGGCAGAGGACCAGGCTTCAGGAGAAAGGACTACTTTTACCGTAGGTTTTGATGCGGAGTATCCCCCTTACGGCTATATGGATGACAACGGCGAGTACACAGGCTTTGACTTGGAGCTGGCACAGGCTGTCTGCGATATGGAGGGCTGGGAGCTTGTTAAGACCCCTATCGACTGGGATTCTAAGGATATGGAATTAAATTCCGGGTCCATTGACTGTATCTGGAACGGCTTTACCATGAACGGCCGTGAGGATGATTATACATGGTCCGATCCTTACTGTGACAACAGTCAGGTCATTGTTGTGGCAAAGGACAGCGGCATTACGTCTTTATCGGACCTTGCAGGAAAGACTGTAGGCGTTCAGGCTGCAAGCGCGGCGCTGGATGTTTTATCCGATGAGGAGCAGCAGAAAGCCCTTGCGGATACCTTTGGCGCTTTACAGCAGTTCCCCGATTACAATTCCGCCTTTACCGAGCTTATGGCGGGAAGCTTAGACGCCATTGCAATTGATATCGGTGTGGCTAATTACCAGATCGAATCCAGGGGCGAAGGCTATTTGGTTTTAGAAGAATCCTTAAATTCCGAGCAGTATGCGATCGGTTTTAAATTAGGAAACGAAGAGCTTCGCGATATTGTGAATGCGGATGTTAAGAAACTGGCAGAAGACGGCACTGTAGCTGAGCTGGCAGAAAAGTATGGTATTTCCGATCAGATCTGCTTAGAGTAAGAGTGGAAAGCCCCTGTGGCCGCGGTAGGCTGGCTGCAAGGGCTTTTTGTTTTTGGAAAACAGGATTTCTAAAGCGCCGGGAATAAGTTAAGATACATGTGGAGGTAATTATGGATTTTGCAACAATTTTACAGCAGCTTGGAAGCGGCATGCTAAAGACGGTGGGGATCTTTCTATGGACCCTTGTATTGTCCCTGCCTTTGGGATTGCTGATTTCCTTTGGAAGAATGTCCAAAAACAGGCTGGTGGCGGTCATTTTCAAATTTTACATATCCATTATGAGGGGAACGCCTCTGATGCTGCAGCTTTTGGTGGTATATTTCGGGCCGTATTACCTCTTTGGGATCAATATTTCCGGCAGTTACCGGTTTGTCGCCATCATCATTGGATTCGTATTAAATTATGCCGCTTATTTTGCGGAAATTTACCGTTCCGGCATTGAGTCCATGCCTATAGGACAGTATGAGGCGGCGAAGATCTTGGGCTATTCCAGGACGCAGACCTTTATAAAGATCATCCTGCCCCAGGTCATTAAAAGGATCCTGCCTTCCGTTACCAATGAGGTCATTACACTGGTCAAGGATACGTCCCTTGCATTTTCCCTTGCTTACATGGAAATGTTTACCATTGCCAAACAGATCGCGGCAGCCCAGACGACCATGATGCCTTTTGTGGTGGCGGCGGTCTTCTATTACATATTCAATCTGCTGGTGGCTGTTGTCATGGAACGTATTGAGAAAAGTCTTGATTATTACAAATAGGAGGGAGAAATCATGAATATATTGGAGATCAACCACATGAAAAAGGCTTTTCACGGGTTGGAAGTTTTAAAAGATATCTCCCTGACGGTAAAGGAAGGGGAAGTGGTATCCATCATCGGACCTTCCGGTTCGGGCAAATCCACTCTTTTGCGCTGTGCCACCATGCTGGAAAAAATGGACGGCGGGGATCTGATCTATATGGGAGAGTATGCCGCTAAGGATGAGGGCGGAAAAAGCGTTTATGCGGAAAAGCCGGAGCTTAAGAAATTTCATCATTATTTCGGGCTGGTATTTCAGAATTTCCAGTTGTTCCCCCATTACAGCGTGTTGAAAAATATCACGGATGCACCCGTTAGCGTAGATAAGATAAGTAAGAAAGAGGCTTATGAGCGCGCGGACAGGCTATTAAAGCAGCTGGGGCTTTCCGATAAAAGAGACGCCTATCCCTATCAGCTTTCCGGCGGGCAGCAGCAGAGGGTATCCATTGCAAGGGCGCTGGCGTTACAGCCCAAGATCCTTTTCTTTGACGAACCGACGTCCGCTCTCGATCCCATCCTCACATCGGAGGTATTAAAGGTAATCAAGGAGTTAGCGGAGCAGAAAATGACAATGATCATCGTGACCCATGAGATGGAGTTTGCAAAGGAGCTTTCCGACAGGATCATTTTTATGGAAGAGGGCATCATACAGGAGCAGGGTACGCCGGAGGAGATTTTTGCGTCCGAAAATCCGAGGATTCGTGATTTTATCGGAAAATTTAAAAGTTAGGCGCTAAATTTTGGTGTATTCAGTTATTGCTTTCTCATAATCGATTGATTATAATTGTGTGCGTAAGGTCTGGTGTATCTTGTTGGCGGTATATCGGACAAAGCATGTTATAAATGAATGGAACGAAAGGTACAGGGTAACAGAGATGAAAAAATTAAACCAGCTTTATGAAGGAAAAGCAAAAAAGGTATTTGAAACGGACGATCCCGATGTGTTGATCGTGGATTATAAGGATGACGCTACCGCATTTAACGGAGAAAAGAAAGGCACCATCGTAGGGAAAGGCGTGATCAACAACAGAATGACGAACCGGGTGTTTCAGCTTTTGGAAAAGGAAGGCGTTCCCACCCACTATGTGGAAGAACTTTCCGACAGGGAGACGGCTGTTAAGCGCGTGGAGATCGTGCCTTTGGAGGTCATTATCAGAAATGTGGCTGCCGGCAGCTTTTCCAAGAGGCTCGGCGTGGAAGAGGGAACTCCTTTTAAAGAGCCCACCATTGAATTTTCCTATAAAAACGACGAATTGGGCGATCCTTTGATCAACAGCTATTTTGCAGTTGCTTTGGGACTTGCCACATGGGAAGAGATCGAAGTCATCAAGAAATATGCCTTCAAGGTAAACGAGGTATTAAAGGCTTACTTTTTACAGGCGGATATCAAGCTCATCGACTTTAAGATCGAGTTCGGACGTTATCACGGACAGATCATCTTAGCGGATGAGACAAGCCCGGACACCTGCAGGCTTTGGGATGTGAACACCAATGAAAAGCTGGATAAGGACCGTTTCCGCAGGGATTTGGGAAATGTGGAAGAAGCATATAACGAAGTATTTAAAAGATTAGGACTATAAAAAGATGAAAAACAGTCACAGCAGACAGAGTATGGATGAACATTTAAAAGAGGAATGTGGCGTTTTCGGCATGTATGATTTTGACGGCAATGACGTAGCTACCAGTATTTATTACGGCCTGTTCGCCTTACAGCACAGAGGACAGGAAAGCTGCGGCATTGCCGTTAGCGATACTATGGGGCCAAAAGGAAAGGTTTCTGCCTATAAGGATATGGGACTTTTAAATGAGGCCTTTACGCCGGATACTCTTTCCGCATTAAAGGGGGATATCGGAGTAGGACACGTTCGGTATTCCACAGCGGGAAGTTCCACAAGGGAAAACGCCCAGCCCCTTGTTTTAAATTATGTAAAAGGAACTTTGGGACTTGCCCACAACGGCAATCTGATCAATGCTCCCGAGCTTAGGAAGGAACTGGAATACACGGGAGCAATCTTTCAGACGACCATTGATTCCGAGGTCATTGCCTATCATATCGCCAGGGAGCGTCTGAATTCCAAAACCGTGGAAGAGGCAGTAGGACGCGCCATGAAAAAAATAAAGGGAGCCTATTCCCTTATCGTCATGAGTCCGAGAAAGCTGATCGGGGCAAGGGATCCTTTCGGTTTCCGCCCTTTGTGCATCGGAAAGAGGGATAATTGTTACATATTGGCAAGCGAGACCTGTGCCCTTGATACCATCGGCGCAGAGTTTATCAGGGATGTGGAGCCGGGAGAGGTGGTAACCATCAGCCCGGATAAGGGGATCGAATCGGATAAGAGCCTTTGTATTTCAAAAGAAAAGCATGCAAGATGCGTGTTTGAGTATATTTATTTTGCAAGGCCGGACAGCATTTTTGACGGTACCAGCGTTTATCATTCAAGGATCATGGCGGGGAAATTTCTGGCTATGGATTCTCCTGTGGAGGCGGATATTGTAACGGGCGTGCCGGAATCCGGCAACTGCGCCGCCATGGGTTATGCCATGGAGTCGGGGATCCCTTATGCCACCGCCTTTGTAAAAAACACTTATGTAGGCCGTACATTTATAAAACCCAAGCAGAAAAACAGGGAAAGCAGCGTGCAGGTAAAATTAAATCCCATACGGGAAGTGGTAAAGGGCAAAAGAGTTATCATGATCGATGATTCCATTGTCAGGGGCACTACTTCGGACAGGATCGTGAAAATGCTCCGCGATGCAGGGGCAAAGGAAGTACATGTCCGGATCTCGTCCCCGCCTTTCCTGTGGCCCTGCTATTTCGGCACGGATGTGCCCGCCAGAGAGCAGCTGATCGCCTATAACCGCACCACAGAACAGATCCGTGAAGTGATCGGGGCGGACAGTCTTGGCTATTTAAGGCTGGAGAGGCTTTCGGAAATCGTGAACGGAAAAGAGATCTGCAGAGGATGCTTTACGGGGCAGTATCCCATGGAGCCGCCGGTTACGGATATAAGGGGAGAATTTGAGGAATAGGATATTGTAATTGTTTTAAATCTGGCATATAATAATGGCACGGAAATAATCTGTTGCGTAGAATACGTTGATATCCGGGTGGTCCATAGACCCGGGTTCAACTTGATCAGGCGGGGAGACTCCCCGCCGTTTTTTTAGGAGGATAAAATGTTTTCGGTATCGGTCTGGGTGTCGCTTCCCTGTTCCGGGAATATCTTCCGGAATGGTATTCCTGTTTGTTTACGGCAGGAGCGGCACTCGTGCTCCTCTCGTCTTTGATGATATGCAATGCCAACATTATTTTCAAATAGCCGGTGCGGCGGCTGTCTGCAATAAGCTTGAACAGTATTTTAATTTTCCTGCTAAATAGAGTATAGTTATTCTATACAAAATTTGATATAATGGGAGAAAAGTATAAAATTTGTGGATGACAGGGTAATACTTTACGGATGATCTTTAAGGAGGTAAAAAGATATGCTAGCAACATTGATCCCGTTTTTTGACAAGGATATGAAAGTCTCCGCCTATTCTTTGTTTTCGCAAAAGGAGAATTATCTGCTGAACCCGGATTTACAGGGCGGGGCCATGTTAAACGGCGCAGGAAGGATAGACGGGTTGGAAGTCATAGAGAATATCGGTCTTGATACGTTGACGCCCGGTACGGATGTTTTCCTTCCCATAGGGCCTATTAATGTATTTGCCGATATCGAGTCGTTGGTCGATAGAAAGACGCGCAGCCGGCTGGTTCTTTTGTTTGACAATTCCATTACCAATACGGAGGATTATCAGAAACGTCTTACGGAATTGAAGAACGGCGGATTTAAGATGGCGGTCTATAAGGTGCCTATAGCGGAGTTTGAGAGCAAAAAAGAGATCCTTAAGCTGATGACTTATATTATTCTTGACTCCAAAAGAATAAATCTGGATAAGGCAAAAATATATTTTTCGTATCAATATCCGCAGATTAAGATCTGTGTCGGGAATGTGGATAATCAGGAGATTTTTGACAAACTGAAGGATGATGAAGCGTTTCCTCTTTTCGAGGGTAAGTTTTACCGTCTTCCCGTTACAAAAGGGGATACAAAGATCGAGCCCTTAAAGGTCAATTATCTGCAGCTGATGAATATCGTCAATGATGATGATTATGAACTGACGAAAGCCGCAGACATCATCGGACGCGATACGGCACTGGTGGTTTCCCTGCTTGATATGGTTAATCGTATCGCCATTAATTCCAAGATAACCTCTATCCGCCATGCGGCGGCCATTCTCGGTCAGAAGGAATTAAAGAAATGGATCAATACAGTGATTACCAAGGAGTTATGCGCTGATAAGCCCAATGAGATCACAAGGATTTCTCTTCTTCGGGCGAAGTTTGCGGAATCCTTAGCGCCGTCTTTCGAGCTGGCGCTGCATGCTTCCGAGTTGTTCCTGATGGGCCTGTTTTCGGTGTTGGACATCATTCTGGATGTGCCTATGGAAGAGGCTCTTAATAAGGTCAACGTTTCTAAGAATATCAGAAACGCTCTCCTGGAACAAAAAGGCGCCTTTGCCGAAGTGTATGAATTTATGGCAGCCTATGAGAACGCCGACTGGCAGGAAGTATGCCGATGGCTGGTAGTCAAGGATGTATCGGTAGATACGGTATATAAGGCATATACGGATACAATGATCTGGTACAGGGAGATGTTCTTTTAGATCCGCGATATAGGAGGGGCGTTGCCCGTGAACATAACAGACAGAAATATAGATGGCGGGAAGGCTTTTGACTGGGGGAGGACCTCAGAGGATTATGCCAGATTCCGCGATATTTATCCCTGGGAATTTTATGACAAAATAGCAAGTCTTGGCTTATGCATAGAGGGTCAGAGGGTTCTCGACATAGGTACGGGAACAGGCGTGCTTCCCAGAAATATGTACCGTCTGGGTGCAAAATGGACAGGCACGGATATTTCGGAAAATCAGATCAGGCAGGCAGAAATCCTTTCGAAAGGTATGGATATTGATTACTATGCATTGTCTGCGGAAGATCTGGATTTTCCCCGGGAATCATTTGATGTTATTACGGCATGCCAATGCTTCTGGTATTTTCATCATGAGCGGATCGCGCCTGCGTTTTTCCGTATGTTGAAACCAGACGGAAGCATTCTCGTATTGTATATGGCGTGGCTGCCCTTTGAGGACGAAATTGCAAAAGCGAGCGAAAAGCTTGTCCTGAAATACAATCCTTCATGGAGCGGTGCGGGAGAGACTGTGCATCCCATTTTTATACCCGACTGTTATCAGGAGAAGTTTGATCTGGTTTATCATGAGGAATACCCTTTAAAGGTGCATTTTACTCGTGAGAGCTGGCACGGCAGAATGAAGGCATGCAGGGGAATCGGCGCATCCCTGGAAAAGGAAGAAGTGGGGCTGTGGGAACAGGAACACAGGAAACTGTTGGAAGAAATCGCTCCTGAGGAATTTGATATTCTGCACTACGGGGCCATTGCGCAGTTGACAGTTAAGCAAAAATGAAAGGGGCTGTCGCTTTAACGAATGAAGATTCGTGAAGCGGCAGCCTCTTTTAAAATTGATATGGGGCGTTGCACTTTATGACTTGACAGCTAATTACAATTAGCTTATTATTAAGCTAATCTAAATTAGCCAACGGAGGTTTTTATGAATACGAAAAAGAAGATCATAGAAGAGGCTTTAATATTGTTTTCAGAAAAGGGTTACAGCGACGTGTATGTGAATGATATTGCGAAAGCAGTCGGTATAAAGGCGCCGTCTCTGTACAAGCATTTCAAAAATAAGCAGGAAATATTTCATGCCATATTGGAAGAATTGCGGGAGGACTATACAAAGCAGGCTGCTAATATAGGCATTCATGGAGATAATGCAAATGTGGATGCAGGAATTTACGCTGATGTGACAGAAGAAGCTTTTATAGAAATGGGTAAAAAGTTATTTCTTTATTTTCTGCATGACGATCGTATGAGATTGTTCAGAAAATTACTTACTATTGAACAATTCCGTGATTCGGAGCTTGCAGACTTATATTCCAAACAATATTATAATGACCCCTTGTCTTATCAGGGGGAATTATTCAAGATATTTATTTCAACCGGAAAGTTTAAGCGGGCCGATCCTTTAGTTTTGGCATTGCAGTTTTATGCTCCGATCTATACTTTACTGACGGTATGTGACCGTCAGCCGGAAAGGGAGCAGGAGGCGCTTTATATGATCGAAGAACACATAAGACAATTTAACATCAATTATTCGGAGGACAAACAATGAGAATCACATTAATTCACGGCCAAAATCATAAGGGAAGCACTTATCATATCGGAAGGCTGCTGGCGGAACGATTTCCAAACAGTGACATACAGGAGTTTTTTCTGCCGAAAGATTTGGAACATTTCTGCCTGGGATGTTATAAGTGCATTGAAAATGATGAAGACTGTCCTTTTTACAAGGAGAAGTATCGGATCATGCAGGCTGTCGAGGGAGCGGATCTCTTAATTTTTACTACGCCTACCTATTGTATGCATGCTTCAGCACCCATGAAAGCGTTTATTGATTTCACATTTACATATTGGATGTCCCATAGACCAAGAGCGTGCATGTTTTCTAAAAAGGCGGTGGTCATATCAACGGCAGCGGGGGCCGGAGCAAAATCAGCCGTTAAAGATATAACAAATACACTGTTTTATTGGGGCGTTCCATATATCAAAGGGTATGGAACAGCCGTTCAAGCCATGAACTGGGAACAGGTTTCTCCCGAGAAAAAGGCAAAAATAAATAAGGATATTTTGAAATTGGCGGACATGATTCAAAAGGCAGAAGTCCATGTCGGAATGAAAACGAAATTCATATTTGGTATCATGCGTATGATGCAGCTTAAAGATTTGGGTTCCGGCAAAACGGAAAAAGATTATTGGATGCGGAACGGCTGGCTTTATAAGAAAAGACCATGGAAATCTTTGAACGGTTGAATTTTTGTAAAGTCTGAAAAAGCATTTTAATCGGTTCTTCCTGCCCTGTTCATAATGTGTTATACTTAGTCGTAGATTCCGGCACATGGGAGATGCAAAGGGTAAGATGGGAAAAGCAGGATGCCGGATTACCGATATTCAGAAAAAATGGCTCTATGAGAACGGATCCCTGAAAGAAACGGATATGAAAAGAGAGATTGACAAAGAGCAGAGAAACGGCATGTATTATTTGGAAGCGGCTTTTGAGTTTTCCATTGATATGGATAATCGTCAGGTATATCTGAACATATGCTATGGTCCAAGATATGCCAGAGGCATTAAATTTGAATTAGGTAAGAACGGCAATGCGGTATGTCTTTGTAATGATAAAGTGTTGTGGATGTCTTAACGATGCGGAGGGGCGACGAACAAATACAAATAAAAAAGGGACTTCTTCAATCCTTAAAAGGCTGTGACAGTAACGGTTATAGTCTTTTTTTATGCGGTAATTACCGTACGAAATAAACTCCTATTCCCCAAAATGGAGAAATACCAAACAATGATATTCCGCAATTCAAACTCCCGACAAGTAATGAGAAAAAATCATATATAAGCACAGAACCCACAGCAAAGGGAAAGGTAATATGGTACTATAAAACTTTCACGGTATGAGCAGGGCAAGGCAGATGATGATTGCAAAGAATAAGGCAAAGGAAGATTAAGCAGAATTTAATGGAATTGTGTATGCACTTGTGGTAAGATAATGACATTGAACAATTTGACAAATCGGAATTTTATGGATAAGGAGAGTGTTCTAATGGCAGTAATTGTTAATGACGAATTTATTGAGAATTTAGGCGTAGATTTTCTATGGAATATAATAAGTGATTATGTAAGTAAAGATATAGAAACTATAAAGGATACACTTATTAAAAATGTAGGGTATGTTGAGATAGAAGATATAAATAAGCTTACATCTGCAGAAATACAAGAATCAGATGAATTTATTATAACCGAGTATGCCAATGATAAAGGAACACTTACTACCAAATTTGAAATGCCTGCTATTATTATAGCAGAAGATGATAATGAAGAGGTTTGTTTAAGAATCACAACATCATGTGAGGGAGTAATTGAAATTCCTAATGTGGATACGTATGAATGGGACACTTTGAATTTTGCGGATATGTTGTTGCCTAAAATACTTGAATACACTTACATGACAAAGGTAATTTCTGTTTCATATGAATATATTGAAGCAGATGATTTGAATGCCTAAATTGATATTAATCTATGTAAAGAGTTCGACAGCTTCCAGTATGCTGGAGAGTAACACAACAGAAAAATAAACCGAAATTTGTCGGGAAGCTGCAGAAAGTGCAAAATCGGGATTTCATAAGAAGAGGATAATAGTTAGAGAAGATGGCCGGGAGGGCAAACTTTATGATAACATCAGAGGTTACACCGGAAACGCTTGAAGAATGGAAACGGATATCTGGTCTGCATCGTTTCAAGTTGTCGCCTAACAGAAAAAAGGGCATTGAGGTAGATGATTATTTCCGGAACAAGTACACATATCAAAGATTTGACTCTCCCCGATTTAAAAATGTGGTTGAGCACAATATTGTGGAAAATGAGCATTCACGGAGAAAATTGCCGAAAAGAATGAAACCGGACATTCACACTTACCGGGTAGGAGATGTCCTTGTGGGCATTGATACTGTAAGCGGGGAATTCTGCGTCGAATGTGAAGATATTGAAAAAGTAATACCGGTTTATGACGATTTATTTGTGTATCGCGGTCTGGATGAGGATGATCTGAAAAACTATGTTCTGGTGGCAGAATATGTGAAACTGACACAGGGATAATTCTTAGAGGAGCCTGTAAGTGACATTTACGATAGGGGAAAGATGATAATACGGAAATACCAGCCCGCAGACTGCAAAACGCTGACCGAGTTATTTTATGATACAGTCCATACAGTTAATGCGGCAGATTATACAGAAGAACAATTAAATGCGTGGGCAGCAGGTAATGTAGATTTAGAAGAATGGAACAGGTCATTTCTGGAATCCTATAGTCTGGTTGCCGTAAAAGATGATGTGATAATAGGCTTTGGCAATATCAGCAAAACAGGGTATCTTGACCGGTTATATGTCCATAAAGATCATCAGGGAGAAGGCGTTGCCGCCGCTATTTGCGACAGACTGGAGGAAGCGGTTCAAGGGAAAATTATTACCCATGCTTCTATTACGGCAAGGCCCTTTTTTGAGAAGAGAGGCTATAGGGTTATCAAAAAACAACAGGTAAAACGACAAGGAATGATACTTGAAAATTTTGTTATGGAGAAATAGTGAAACTATCGGGCTTGGCAGTTTGGAAAAGCAGAATAGAAAGAGTTGATGTATTTTTATGGACTACATAATCAGAGAAATGTTAAAGAAAGAATACGGCCTGCTTGAGGATTTTTTGTATGAGGCGATCTTTATACCGGAGGGCGTAGCTGCTCCCGAAAGATCCATTATCAGGCAGCAGCCTCTGCAGGTGTATATAACTGATTTTGGGAAAGAAAAGGATGATATTGCTTTTGTGGCGGAAATTGACGGGAAAGTGGCAGGGGCTGTCTGGGCAAGGATCATGGATGACTACGGACACATTGATGACCATACGCCGTCCCTGGCAATTTCCCTGTATAAAGAGTACCGTGGATTGGGAATGGGAAGCGCCATGTTAGATAAGATGCTTTCAGCATTGAAACAAAAAGGATATGAAAGGACATCGCTGGCTGTACAAAAAGCCAATTATGCTGTTAAAATGTATCAGAAAGCAGGCTTTGAAGTGATAGATGAAAATGAGGAAGAATACATCATGGTGTTCCGGCTGCAATAAGATAGTATGATAAAGGAAGGAAAATATGAATTGTAACATTAAGTCATTATATATATGTGTAAAGGATATGGATAGGGCAGTTGCTTTTTACGAAGCGTTTTTTGAGCAGCCTGTTACAAAAAAAGACGATATATATAGTGTTTTTGATATTGAAGGGTTTCGTTTCGGTTTGTTTGCTTATGAAAAAATGAATGAAAACATAGGTAAAAACTGGGTTGTTGAAGTTATCGATTCGGAAGGCAATCATATAGAGGTAACTGCACCGGCATGATTGACTTTTTCATAGGTGGAAACAGAAGTTCTTTTAGCGGGAAACATCGGAGGCGGAAATGGATATATCCCTATATTATGAAGAAAAAGGCACGGGGACTCCCCTCATCCTTTTACACGGCAACGGCGAAAACGGAGAGTATTTCCGGCATCAGACGGAATATTTTTCAAAAAGTTACAGGGTTATTGCCGTGGACACCAGAGGACACGGAAAATCCCCAAGAGGAGATGCGCCCTTTACCATGGAGCAGTTTGCAAAGGATTTAAAGGAGCTTTGCGCAAAGCTGGAAATACCGAAAGCTGTTATTTTGGGATTTTCTGACGGCGCCAATATTGCCATGAAATTTGCCTTGAAATATCCCGAAAAGGTTCAGGCATTGATTCTAAACGGAGGAAACCTAAACGCAGGAGGCGTAAAAAGAAGAATCCAGATTCCCATAGAGATCGGATATAAGATCACAAAGGCGTTTGCCAAAAAGTCGGAAGAGGCCAAAAGGCATATGGAACTGCTGGGTTTAATGGTCCATGAACCTGATATAGAGCCGGGAAAGCTTTGCGCCATCAAAGTTCCCACCCTTGTGATCGCGGGGACGAAGGATATGATAAAGCAGTCCCATACGGAAGAGATCGCAAAAAATATATCCGGCGCCAAGCTGGTCATTATGGAGGGCGACCATTTTATCGCGGGGAAAAGGCCGGAAGAATTTAATAAAAGAGTTGCGGAATTTTTGGAAAAAGCTGATATAAGATAAAGCATGGAGAAAATGATCATGAAAGCAAATGTGAAATGTATGTCCTGTATTCTTTCATCGAAGGAAAAGGCTATACAAAGCCTGCCGGATGAAGAACTTAAAAGCGCCTGTATGCATGAGATACTGGGGGTGCTCTATGAATACGGGCAGGAGAAATCTTCGCCGTATCTGGCGTCAAAGATCAACCGGGTCGTTGGGAAATATCTGCCGGAGGATAAGGATTATGCTTTTATCAAGCATAAATTTAACCGTATCATACTGGAACAGGAAGATACCATCGAAGGGGAGCTGAGAAGCTCTGAGGACCCGTTATACAAGTGCATCAGCTATGTGTGCGCGGGAAATTACATTGACTTCGGCGCAATGGAGATCGTGCGGGAAGACATCATGAAAAATATTCTGGAACGTGCTAAAAATGAAAGGGTTTCAAAAGAAGTATATGAAAGCTTCTTAAAGGATCTGGAGCAGGCCCGCACGCTTACATATTTAACGGATAACTGCGGCGAGATCGTATTGGATAAATTGTTTATCAAGCTTATAAAGGAGCGGTATAAGAATCTTAAGATCACTGTGATCCTGCGGGGAAAAGACGTCATCAACGACGCTACCATGGAAGACGCCGAGGAGGTAGGGCTTACCGGTCTTGTAACATGTATCGGAAACGGAAGCGATATGCCCGGGACTGTTTTGGAAGAAATCTCAGAAGAAGCAAGAGGGCATATTTTAGGGGCGGACGTGATCATTTCCAAAGGACAGGGAAATTTTGAAAGCCTGGCAGGCTGCGGGCTGCATCCCTATTTTCTTTTCCTGTGCAAATGCAGTCTGTTTACGGAGAGATTCGGGCTGGAGAGGTTTTCTTCTGTTTTTATGAAGGAATAAGAATGCTTTACAAAAACACAAGAATCGGCTAAGATAAGCACATGAAAAATACATTTCGGGAATTTGCGGCGGCCGGAAGCAGAGGCGCTGCAGTTTACCCATAAAAAGGAGAACCAGACATGAGTAACGACAAATACGTAAGCCCCTTATCAGAACGCTATGCCAGCAAAGAGATGCAGTACATTTTTTCGCCGGATATGAAATTTACCACATGGAGAAGACTGTGGATCGCATTGGCGGAAACGGAGATGGAACTGGGACTTTCCCAGGACGGGAAGCCGGTTATTACTGCAGAGCAGATTGCGGAATTAAAGGAGCATGCAGACGATATTAATTACGACGTGGCAAAAGCGCGGGAAAAGGAAGTGCGCCATGACGTCATGAGCCATGTTTACGCATACGGACAGCAGTGCCCCAAGGCGGCGGGGATCATCCATCTGGGAGCAACCTCCTGCTATGTGGGGGACAATACGGATATCATTGTGATGACCGAGGCATTGAAGTTAGTTAAAAAGAAACTGGTCAACGTCATTGCGAAGCTGGGAGAGTTTGCGGATAAGTATAAGGACCAGCCTACACTGGCATTTACCCATTTTCAGCCCGCCCAGCCTACTACCGTGGGAAAGAGGGCAACCCTCTGGGCCCAGGAGTTCTGTATGGATCTCGAGGATCTTGATTATGTGCTTTCCACTATGAAGCTGTTGGGCTCTAAGGGAACAACGGGAACCCAGGCTTCCTTCCTGGAGCTTTTTGACGGGGATCAGGAGACCATCGATAAGATCGACCCTATGATCGCAAAGAAAATGGGATTTGATAAATGCGTGGCTGTTTCGGGACAGACCTACAGCCGTAAAACGGACACAAGAGTCTGCAACATTTTGGCAGGCATTGCGGCAAGCGCACACAAGATGAGCAATGATATCCGTCTCTTACAGCATTTAAAGGAAGTGGAGGAGCCTTTTGAGAAGAGCCAGATCGGGTCCTCTGCCATGGCATATAAGAGAAACCCCATGCGAAGCGAGAGGATCGCTTCCCTGGCAAGATATGTGATGATCGATGCATTGAATCCTGCCATTACCTCCGCTACACAGTGGTTTGAGCGTACCTTGGATGATTCTGCCAACAAGCGGTTATCCGTTCCCGAAGGCTTCCTTGCCATAGACGGTATTCTGGATCTGTGCTTAAACGTAGTGGACGGGTTGGTAGTCTATGAGAAGGTCATCAACAAACGCCTCATGAGCGAACTGCCCTTTATGGCAACGGAAAACATCATGATGGATGCAGTGAAAAACGGCGGCAACCGTCAGGAGCTGCACGAGCGCATCCGTGAGCTTTCCATGGAAGCGGGCAAGAACGTAAAGCAGCTCGGAAAAGAAAATAATCTGCTGGAACTGATCGCGGCGGACCCGGCATTCGGCATGAATTTAGAGGAACTTGAAAAGACCATGGATCCTGCCAAATATGTGGGAAGGGCGCCCATTCAGGTGGAAAAATTCTTAAAAGAGGTCATTGCGCCGATCCTTAGAGAAAACAAGGAACTGCTGGGCGTGACGGCGGAAATTAACGTGTAAGCTTTGGCGGGGAGCGTCCGTAAAAGGAAAGCAGGTAAACGTGAACAAAAGGAACGAAGGGAAAAGAGATAAACTGCATATTCTTCAGGTTCATGATTATTACAAAATTCCGGGAGGAGAAGACCGGGTCGTAGAGAGCGAAGGAGAACTGCTTAAGGAGCATGGCCATAAGGTATGGCTTTATGCGAGAAAAAATGAAGAGCTTTCCCGCATGAACCTTTGGAAAAAGCTATGCCTTCCTTTTACCACCGTTTTTTCCTTAAAAACCTACCGGGATGTAAAGAGACTGATCAGGGAAAAGAAGATCGATCTGGTCCATGTGCACAATACCCTGCCGTTAGTCAGCCCGTCGGTGTTTTATGCAGCCTTTGCATCGGGAGTCCCGGCAGTCATGAGCGTCCACAATTTCAGGCTCCTGTGCCCGGGCGCTCTTTTTTACAGAAACGGTAAGGTATGCGAGGAGTGTGTTGAACGTGGGCTTTTAAGGAGCGTAAAGTATGGCTGTTACAGGGGAAGCAGACTGCAGACCTTATTGTGTGTGATCAGCATGAAGATTCATAAAACGGCGGGTACGTATAAAAGGATTTATTATATCTGTCTTACGGAGTTTAATAAAGAAAAGCTTCTGCATTTAAAGGGCATCCCTCCTGAAAGGGTATTTGTAAAATCCAATTTTGCCGGGGATGGTAAAGAGAAGGTTTCCCCGAAGGAGAGGGAGGATTATTTTCTTTACGGAGGGCGGTTAGAGGAAGAAAAGGGCGTTAAGGTTTTGCTGAAAGCCTTCCGAAAGCTTGCTGACGAAAACCTGGTAATATGCGGGGAAGGCAGTCTGCATGGCTGGTGTGAGGATTATATAAAAAAGCATTCCATGAAAAATGTTACCTTAAAGGGTTCTGTGTCCGGCAAAGAAATGAAGGAGTATATGGGAAGGGCAAAAGCAGTCATCGTCCCTTCTTTGTTGTATGAAGGATTTCCTATGGTCATGGCGGAAGCTTATAGTGCGAAAACGCCGGTCATCGGCTCGGATAAAGGAAACGTAGGGAGGCTGTTGGAGGAGAGCGGCTTTGGATGGAAATTTGAAACGGGAAATGCGGATTCCCTGGCAGAAGCGGTAAAGCGCTGTCGTGAGGGGCAGACTGATTTTAACGGGGATGGAAAAAGGACAGACATAGAGGAATGGTCCGGAGAAGGAAATTATAAGCGGCTTGTGCAGATTTATCGGAGGTGTATAAGGGATGTTCGGAAAACCAAAGAAAAATGAACAGCTGGAAATGAAGCTGAAAACGTTGCAGATGAATTTCGAAAACAATTATAAGGACGCCGCAAAGCTGAATTATGAGGAATACTGGAAGCTGCTTGAAAAGCTTACGGAGGAAGGCGCATTAAAAGCGGCACAGGCAGAACATTACAGAGAACGCGGCGAGGCCTTAAGAGGGCGGATGGATAATTTTAATCATCAGAACAATGTAAAGACTTTCTAAGGAATTAATAAGGGGATTTAGAATATGGCCGGAAGATCCCGGATGATGCGGTAAAACAAACAAAGCGTTATAGAACGGATAAAACAGGGAAGAAGAAGGAAAGATGAACGGGAATCTGGAATATTACAGGGTGTTTTATTATGCGGCGGAGTATAAAAGCCTGACCCGCGCGGCAAAGGAGCTGTCCATATCCCAGCCGGCAGTCAGCCAGTCCATGAAAATGCTGGAAGAGGCTTTGAATACCAAGCTGTTTCTGCGCACTGCAAGGGGGATACGCCTGACGCCGGAAGGAGAGATCCTCTATGAATATGTGAAAAGCGGTTACGAGCAGATCGCCCAGGGGGAACAGGTATTAAAAAAGCTTTTGAACTTAGAAGCGGGAGAGCTCCATATAGGAGCCAGCGATATGACGCTGCAATATTATCTTCTGCCTTTTTTGGAAAAATACCATGAAATGTACCCGGGAATCAAGGTAAAGGTTACCAATGGGCCCACGCCGGAAACAATAGAAAAGCTGCAGGAGGGGATGTTTGATTTCGGCTTGGTTTCCACCCCTTTTGATAAAACAGAGGATATGGAAGTGATACCCGTAAGGGAGATTGAAGATGTCTTTGTGGCGGGCAGGAAATATATCCGGTTGAAAAATCATATGACGGATTTTCATGAATTGACGGAATATCCCATTATTTCCCTGGAAAAGAATACAAGTACCAGAAAATATATTGACGGGCTGCTCTGGGAGAACCAGGTCGTGCTGCATCCGGAATTTGAACTCGCCACATCCGATATGATCGTACAGTTTGCATTAAGCAACCTGGGGATAGGCTGTGTTGTCAGGGATTTTGCGAAGGAATACATTGAATCGGGTAAGCTTTTTGAACTGCGTTTTAATAAAATGATCCCCAAGCGGCAGATCTGTGTCATTACCAGCCAGAAAATGCCTGTGGGCTTTGCAGCCAAGAGACTGCTTGAACTTTTACTTCAGAAAAAACAGGAAACGGCAGAAGAAAAGCAACCGGAAAATAAATAAGACAGAGGCCGGACAAAGAAAAAGCAGCCGCAAGGGTTTCATTACCCTGCGGCTGTTTTTGACTTGTTTAAGACATTATTGCGGTCCTATGTAGCGGCTGCTTCCAAAGGCCAGAATCGGTAAGAAAATAATGGGCAGGAAAAGCAGTCCGATCGCAAAAGCGGCGCTGTATCCAAAGGACTGGGAAAGCTTGACCCATAGAATGATCATGACCACAAAATTTGCTACGGGAATAAACATTAATAAAAAGAGTAGTCCGTTGCCCCATGCAATTTCAAATAAAACATAGTAGTTGTAAAAGGGAATGATCGATGCCCAGCCGGGCTGTCCTGCCTTTGTAAAGATCTTCCACATGCAGACAATGGCAAAAACCGCGATAGCCAGAAGGACCACGACATAGATTCCCATGGCTGCCATAATAGTGCTTTCGTACGAATCGTACATTTCCTAATTCCTCCTTAGAATTCAATTTTGGGTTTTAATGTGACGGATGTTTACAGAAAACCACGATCAGTCCTTTGGTTGTCCGTATTTTTACATCTTGTCAGACATTATATCATATCGTGATTTGTATGGAAAGATAATTATAAAATAATTTTTATATATTTTTAATATTTT
>DEUB01000063.1:849-36328 GCA_002362385.1 Lachnospiraceae bacterium UBA3273 | reverse complement strand
CCTACAAAAACTTTACCCTAGCCACCCGGCCCGCCCCAAAATTCATGACAAATTTTGTGACAAAATATGATATCTAAACCATGCTATTATACCTAAAAAACGTTGTAGAATATCACAAATAACATGATATAATGGCTTTGTTGTCCAACCGATACCCGACAACGGGAGGAGGTGTACATATGGAAATACTCATATCCTTTTGCCTACCGGGATTATGGTATGTGCAGATTTTCATTGCAAGATTCTATTGCGGCAAGTTAGTTATTTCATAAAAAAATTTATCACAGCTCCATGGAGGACTATAAAAAGAAATTCGTGGATATGACCAATAATCATTTTGCGACCATGCAACACGAAATGCAACACGAAAAAGAAAAAGTCTAGGAAATCCTAGACTTTTAATAAGCTGTTAACGGGACTCGGACCCGTGACCTCCGCATTACCAATGCGACGCTCTACCACCTGAGCTATAACAGCCTGTGTTTAACCACCGACGACTATTGTAGCACGGCGAATTTACTTTGTCAACTAATCTCTGAATTCAGCTTCAAAAACCTCTAACTCAATGCGATAAGCATCCTTTTCCAGTTTCAATTCATCGATCTGCTTATCCACATCTTTTACTTCCTTCTTGGTGTCCTCTAAATGTTCCCTGATCAATTTACTGCCCTTCTCCAGCAAATGATCGTCCAGGCATTTATTATACAGGTCAATTTTGAATTTTAACTGTTCCTTATAATCTTTTCGTTCTTTGATCTGCTGTTCTATAGATTGAAAAGAAACCTTTAACTCCTTGTAAATTTCATTTTTCATTGTGTTTTCTTTTTCCATGGCTTTTCTCCTTTTCCCCTGCAAATAAGTAATACGATCTCTATGTAACGAATTTACGCACCGGACTGTCGCAATCCGGATTTTCGTCATCATTTCATCTATGGTCAGTATATCACAAGTACCATTTTCTGCCTAGTCAAAAAAAGTTCGTTTTCATTTTTTCCTTCAAAAATCCTGCCTGAATTTCTATTTCCTGTTTAACGCCTTACGGATTTTTGTCTTGACCCGGCTTAAAGCATTATCCGTTGATTTAACATCCTTTCCCAGAAGCTTTGCAATCTCCACATAGCCCATTCCCGTCATGGACAGCTCTAACACCTGTCTTTCAAAGGTGCTCAGATCATTCTCTATGATCCTTTCAATAGCCTCCACATTTTCCTTATCTATAAGGATTTCCTCGGGATTGCGTTCTTTGTGGTTTTCCAGCGCCTCTATTAATCCGGCGCCCTCTTCTCCGTCATGGCCCTGATAGATGGAAACATAAGTATTCAAAGGGCTGTGCTTTTTCCTGCCTGACGCCTGCAGCGCAGTATACATCTGTCTGGAAATACAAAGCTCCGCAAAGGTATAAAAGCTGGCATCTCTGCCGCTGTCGTAATCCCTTACCGCTTTAAAAAGGCCGATCATCCCCTCCTGGATCAAATCCTCCCTGTCAGCTCCCAGAATGTACATGGTAGACGCTTTGCTCCGCACCAGATTTTTATATTTATCCATCAGATATTCTGTGATTTCCTCTTCCCCGTCTCTTGCCCGTATAGCCAGTTCCTCATCCGTAAAACCACTGTATCCTTTCATACCTGTCAATCCTTTCGCTGCACGCCCGGGGAATCATCCCCTCTGTCTTACGATCTCATAAGCCAGGACTCCTGCCGCCACCGATGCATTCAGGGAATCAATATCCCCCTTCATAGGGATAGCTGCCGTCATATCACACTTTTCCTTTACCAGCCTGCTGACGCCTTCTCCTTCATTTCCGATTACCAGACCGATAGCTCCTGTTAAATTCAGATCATACATCCTCGTCCCGTCCATAGAAGCGCACACAAACCAAAGGCCTTCCTTTTTCAGCTCTTCAATGGTCTTTGCAATGTTGGTAACCTTTGCAACCGGCGTATAATTCAGCGCTCCTGCCGATGTCCTTGCCACAGTGGCAGTCAGCCCTACCGCCCTGTTTTTGGGAATGATCACGCCATGGGCCCCCGCCTGGTTTGCAGTACGGATGATCGCCCCCAGATTGTGGGGATCTTCAATTCCATCCAGAATGAAAATAAAAGGCTCCTCATTCTTTTCCCTTGCCCGCTCTAAGATATCCCCGACTTCCGCATAGGAATAAGCTGCCGCCGAAGCAATAACCCCCTGATGCTTTCCTGTCTGGGACATCTGGTCTAATCGTTCCTTGTCCACATATTTAATGATGGTCTCATGCTTTTTGGCCTCCCTGCGGATCGTTACCATTGGGCCGTCCTGACAGCCGTCCAGAATATAAACCTTATCAATGGTCTTCCCCGAGCGGAAAGCTTCAATGACTGCATTTCTTCCCTCTATCATCAATTCTTCGTATGCCATAATTTCTCCTTCTTCAAATAATAATGTCTATTTAGCTTTGTCAATATAGCCATATTCTCATTAGATTATTTACATTATTTACATAATGTCACTTACATAACATATAATTATGTAATCCATTTCTAACCTATTCAGCAATATTCTTTCCCTATATTCTCCTCATTGATTATGCCTGATTTCATGCAAAATCAATATTTGTTAACATTTTCTTTAATCTGCTACCATTCTTTTTTTATTCTGTTTCCCGCTCAATTTTGATTTACATATTAAATACTTATGTTAATCTCTTCCAACCCCAGCTTGGTCAATGCAAGGAGCCTGTCCTCTTTATCCTGAAGATACAGATAGCCGTAAAGCGCCTCAAGACCCGTAGCCTTTCTGTATTCCTCTACGGACGCATTTTTTGCCATAGTATGGGACTTGGCATTTCTGCCCCGTTTATAACAGGCAAGCTCTTCCTCTGTTAGTTTTGGCAAAAGCGCCTCCGCTATCTGAGCCTGCACTCTGGCGTTTACAACAGCGCTTTTTGTTTTATGTAAACCATTTGCCCCGCGGTTGCCCCGCTCAACGACAACGGTCCTGATAATAATTTCAAAAATACAGTCCCCCATAAAAGCAAGGGCAAGAGGAGAATAGGTCTTAACGTCTATCTCCTCGCATGCAAAGGTTTCCTTTATCTTTTCAAGAAAGCTTAAGCTCTTTTCCATTTCACGCCCTCGCGGGTATCTTCCAAAACGATGCCCTTCCCTAATAATTCGTCACGGATCTCATCAGCTCTTGCAAAATCTTTTGCCTTTCTTGCCGCCGTACGTTCCTCGATCAACGCTTCAATATCACTGTCCAACAGCTCTTCCTCCTTATCCACTTCCAGCCCGCAGATATCGCAGAGCATCTTTACTTCATCAAGGAGCGTCTGTAAAAATTCCCTGGACTTTTTCCCGTCTCCGTTCGTATTGGCAAACTTGATCAGCTCAAAAATAGCGGAAATGGCGTCAGCCGTATTAAAATCATCATCCATGGCTTCGTCGAATTTGGTTATATAGCCCTTTGCCGTCTCTACCAGAGCCTTTTCCTCTTCATCCATGGTTTCCTTTTTTGTTACGCTGATGGCATATTTCAGATTTTCCACTCCGGTAATGATTCTTTCAAGCCCGTTCTTTGCCGCTTCCATCAGATCCGCGCTGAAATTAAGAGGACTTCTGTAATGGGCGGACAGCATGAAGAATCTCAGCACCTGTAAATCATATTTTTCACTGATGTCCCTTACGGTAAAAAAATTACCCAGGGATTTGCTCATCTTCTTATTATCAATATTTAAAAACGCATTGTGCATCCAGTACTTGGCAAATTCTTTTCCGTTAGCCGCCTCTGACTGGGCAATCTCATTTTCATGATGGGGAAAGACGAGGTCCTCGCCTCCCGCATGGATGTCGATCTGGTCTCCCAGATACTTTTTGCTCATAACGGAACACTCGATATGCCAGCCGGGCCTTCCCTTGCACCAGGGTGCTTCCCAATAAGGCTCTCCTTCTTTTTTCGGCTTCCAGAGAACAAAATCCAGCGGGTCTTCCTTCTGATCCTCGCCGCTGACTAAGAGAGAACGGTTTCCGCCCTGCAGATCATCCAGATTCTTATGGGAAAGCTTTCCGTATTCTTTAAAGCTGCGGGTCCTGAAATAAACGGTCCCGTCTTCTGCCGCATAAGCATGGCCCTTTTCAATCAGGGTGCTGATCATATCCAGCATGCCGTCAATTTCTTCCGTAGCCTTGGGATGAGTCGTTGCAGGCTTTACATGCATTCCCTTCATATCCTTTTTGCATTCCTCAATATAACGCTCGGATATGACGGAAGGTTCTACGCCCTCTTCGTTTGCCGCCTTGATGATCTTATCATCCACATCGGTAAAATTGGACACATAATTGACCTCGTAACCTTTGTGTTCCATGTAACGGCGTACCGTGTCAAATACGATCATGGGCCTTGCATTGCCGATATGGATCAGATTGTAAACAGTAGGTCCGCAGACATACATCTTTACCTTCCCTTCCTCAAGGGGAATAAATTCTTCTTTTTTCTTTGTCAGTGTGTTATAAACTTTCATGACTCTCTCCTTTTATCTTTGCTTATTCAATATTATGTCAACCATTTTGAAATTTATTTTCCAGTTCTTTCACTCTCTCCTCCAAAAGACGGTTACTTTCCCGTAGGTTCAATAATTCCTCCTTTACCGGGTCAGGCAGATGTACCTGGTCCAGCTCATCCTGCGGAAGGCTTACATTGTTTCTTTTTACCACCCGTCCCGGAACGCCTACCACTGTGGAATTGGGCGGCACTTCCTCAAGCACCACGCTTCCTGCGCCTATCTTGCTGTTATCCCCGATGGTAAAGGATCCCAGCACCTTTGCTCCGGCGCTGATCATCACGTTATTGCCGATAGTGGGATGCCGCTTGCCCTGCTCTTTGCCTGTACCGCCTAAGGTAACGCCCTGATACAGGGTCACATTATCGCCCACAATGGTGGTCTCTCCAATGATCACGCCGTTGCCGTGGTCAATAAAAAATCCTTTTCCGATCTGTGCGCCGGGATGGATCTCGATCCCGGTCTTCCTTGCGCCTCTCTGGGAAACCAGTCTTGCCCAGAAATAATGCTTTTTCTTATAAAGCTTATGTGCCAGGCGGTAATGCATCATGACCTTAAAGCTTGGATAGAGAAACACTTCCATATTGGAATGGATCGCTGGATCCCTTTCCTTGATTACCCGTATCTCTTCTTTGATACGTCCTATAAAACCCATATGATTCCCTTCTTTAATAAATTTCTTTCAATTTGTTACCATTTTTATACTGCTTTCCCGATTCCTTTGTGTCTATGACAATTGCCATAAAAAAACGCCCCTAATATCGCTATTAGAGACGAAATAATCCGCGGTTCCACTCTGATTCCGGCAAAACAACCGGCGCCTTGACCCCTTAACGCGGGAAACGGATCCTGCTACTGTTTTCACAAAACCGGCTCGCGGATGCACTTCCATATCATACCTTTCCGGGAATGCTTTCAGCCGGTGGCGCTCCCTCTCTGGTGGGGGCATGACATGTACTCTTTCCGTTCAATGCCTTTACCTGTCACAATGCAGACATCCATGCCTTATAAAAACAGGATGCCGCATACTTTTCTATTTCAGATATATAAATAGGATATGCAAAAACTTTGGTTTTGTCAACCGGTTTTGTCCTACTTCATTCAATCTTCAATTCCATATGCCCGGTAAATTCCTCCCCCGTTGCCGTAAGATACCCCCCTGCTTGCGGAATCATGATAGTCTTGGAACATTCTCCCTCATCTTCCATCAAAATTTCCGCTTCTTCGGCTCCTTTTTTCCAAAGCAGCTGTATATTTCCTTCTTTTTGTTCCAGTTTACAGACGACCTTAATAGTATTTCCCGCCTCTCTGTTCAGGGAGGTGTTGCCGAAAAGAATCTCTTCTCCGTCGAATTCCTGATAATCCGCTTCGTATTCTCCCACGTAACTATCCACGCCAAAGCTCCGCTCTCCCTGCAGCTTTCGGTCGGCGGTCAGACTGTCGTCTCCAACCTCCTGTAAAATCTGATTATAACCGTTTATAAGCTCTTCTTTAGTACAGCCCGCAAAAAAAGTGATTCCCAAGAACAATACGATCCATATAACAGCTTTTTTCATATCCATTCCTCCTGATCCTTCCTGGTTTTACCAATATTCTATCTTTGGGAGGAATTTCTTTCCATTCATTTGCCTTACAATCATATGACAGTTTTGTAAGGTTCTGACTGATATTTCTGTCAGCCTTCTATTTCCATTATTTTTCTACCTTCATTATTCTTCTATTTCCAAAAGTCTTTTCGTCCCTAATACTCCTTCCCTGCCAGGATATCCCGGTAATCCTTATAGTTCTTCTCCAAAAGCGCAGGCGTATCCAGCCCGTAAGGACACTTCTCCCTGCATTTGCCGCAATGGAGGCATCCCTCTATTTTCTTCATCTTTGCCTGCATCTCTTCTGTCAGCTGTGCCTCAGACGGCGCCCTGCGGATCATTAAGGACATCCTGGCGCAATTGTTGATCTCAATGCCTGCCGGACAGGGCATACAATAGCCGCAGCCCCGGCAGAATTCTCCCTGCAGCTGCCCACGGTCGGCGTCAATCGCTTCCTGCAAAGCTCCTTCTAACTCCGGCTCCTTTTCCTGGTAAGATAAAAATTCATCCAATTCCCTTTCACGCTGAATGCCCCAGATCGGCAATACGTGGGGAAACTTCTTCATAAAAGCATAGGCCGCCGCTGAATTTGTAATCAAGCCTCCTGCCAGCGCTTTCATGGCAAGAAAACCCATTCCTGCTTTTTCACATTCTTCTACCAGCTCTAACTCTTTATCCCCTGACAGATAACTGAAAGGGAATTGAAGGGTATCGTATAAACCGCTGTCCACAGCTTCCCGGGCTACCGCCAGTCTGTGGTTGGTAATCCCGATATGGCGTATTTTCCCCTGTGCCTTCGCTTCCAACATGGCTTCATAAAGTCCGCTTCCGTCTCCCGGCTTAGGACAGAAGGGCGGATTATGGAACTGGTAAATATCCAGATAGGTAGTTTTTAAATTTTGGAGCGTTGTCTCTAACTGCTCCCAAAACTCCTCCCGCGTCTGCGTCATCGTTTTAGAAGCAAGATAAATATTCTCCCTCATTCCTTCAAATGCCAGCCCCAGCTTTTTCTCACTGTCGGTATAAAAACGTGCCGTATCATAGAACCGTATCCCGTTATCATATGCTTTACGCAAAAGATAAACGGCGCTTTCCTCAGAAATCCTCTGGATGGGCAGCGCCCCGAATCCGTTTTTATTAACGGTAATCCCTGTTCTTCCCAATGTTATTTTCCGCATATTTTCCCTCCTGATTTTCTCCTTCTAAATGCACCGCTGTGTATTCATGATGTACCGCCGGAAGAAAGTGCCTGATCAGATCCTTCGTTTTCATCCTAAGACTTGATGTATTAATACAGGGATGACATCCAAAATATTCCTCTGAAAGCACGTCCTCATCAATTAACAGCGCAACCTTGTTTTCCTTATCATTCATCAATCCCATGACGCTGACAGAGCCGGGCGTGATATCCAGATACTCCTCCATATATTCAAGGGGTGCAAAGGAAAGCCTTGGACTGTTGATCTGATGGGAAATTTCCTTGGTCTTAAACTTTTTGCCTTCAGAAATCATCAGCAGATAAAACTTTGTTTTCTGTGCGTTACAGAGAAAAAGATTTTTACAGACAATGGCAGGAGCCAAAACTTCGTCAACCGCCTGGCAGGCCTCCATGGTAAAAGCCGCTTCATGGTCCACCCGCTCATAAGTTATGCCCAAAGAATCCAACAGGTCATATACCGCTATTTCCTTTTCAAGCCTTCCTTCTGTATTTTCCGGCCGTCCGCTTTTTAATATAAGTTCCATTTCAGGACCTCCCTTTCCCTGTTATTGAAAGATTTTATTATCTACTTTTGAGCGTTCGATTTTTACCCGTTCTTTCAACCGCCTGATTCTTTCACTTTTTATGATTCCCAATCCTCTTTACTGTTCCCCGATCTTTGCCGCCAATTCTTCCAGATACATCCACCGCTCCATTTTTTCTTCCAAATCCTGCTCCGCCTTTTCCTTTTCCTCCGACAACTCCTTAAGCTTTACAAAATCCCTTGCGAACTGCAGCATATCCCCATCCAGTTTTTCTATCTTTGCCTCCAAAGCCGCAATATCCCCTTCAATGGTTTCATAGTCCTTCTGCTCCTTAAAGGTAAATTTCAACTTCTTTTCCCTTCCGGCATTCCACTTTACCTTTTCTCCCTTTTGAGCATCTTTCTTTCCTGCTTCCTGCCCGCCGCAAACTCCATTAGTATATGCTAACTCTTTTTTTGCATGTTCCTTTCCGGTCAGTTCTTTTTTGCCATTCCCCACTTCTCCGTCTTCGGGCATTTGTTTTTCTAAAATCAGCCTGTTCCGGTAATCCGTATAGCCCCCTTCCGACTGGCGCAGTCTGCCTTCTCCCTCAAAAATGAACATTCTGCCTGCCACCCGGTCCAGAAAATACCTGTCATGGGAAACCACTATGACGATCCCCGGAAAGCTGTCCAGATAATCCTCCAAGATTCTCAAAGTAGTTATATCCAGATCATTGGTGGGTTCGTCCAGTATTAATACATTGGGCGCTCCCATTAAAACCTTGCAAAGATACAGCCGTCTCCTCTGTCCTCCCGATAATTTCCCTACCAGCCCGTACTGGTCCTCTCCTGCAAACAGAAACTTTTCCAAAAGCCTGGCGGCGGAAATGCTCCCGTCCTCCGTCTCCACATACTCCGCCACATCGCGGATATAATCTATGACTCTTTGCCCGGGCTTCATCTCTTCCTCGTTTACTTCCTGGGCAAAATAACCGATCTTTACCGTCTGGCCGATTTCCACCCTGCCTTCGTCCGGCTTGATCTCTCCCATAATGATCTTCATAAGGGTGGACTTGCCGCAGCCGTTTTTGCCCATAAAACCAATGCGGTCGTTCCGCAAAAACAAGTAGGTAAAATCCTTTAGCAAGACCTTATCTCCATAGGCTTTGCTGATGCCGTGAAGCTCTACGGTAGTCTTTCCCAGCCTGCTTTTCACGCTGGAAAGCTCTACGGCTCCATCCTTCTCCCTGTCGCTTATGCGGCTTAGCTGCTCAAAACGCATCCGTCTTGCCTTCTGCTTTGTGGAGCGTGCCCTGGCCCCTCTTTTTACCCATTCTAACTCCGTCCGCAAAATGGAATGGCGTTTCCGGTCCGCTGCCTCCTCCATTTCCTCACGCTCTGCTTTTAAAGCAAGATACCCCTGATAATTGGCCTCATACGAATAGATCTTCCCTTTATCGACTTCAATGATCCTGTTACAGATGCTGTCCAGAAAATATCTGTCGTGAGTAATCATAAGGATGGAGCCTTTAAATTTCTTTAAAGTCTCCTCTAACCAGTCCGCCATCTCCTGGTCCAGATGATTAGTCGGCTCGTCCAGGATCAGAATATCCGCCGGAGCCAGCAATGCTTTGACAAGGGCAAGGCGCTTTCGCTCCCCTCCGGACAACTGCCCGCAGGGCTTTTCAAAATCCGTAACCCCCAGTCTTGTAAGCATTGTTTTGGCATCGCTTTCTTCATGTCCCGAATCCTTCAATACCGCTTCCAGCAGATCGTCATCCTCCCCGAAAACAGGATTTTGGGGAAGGTAAGAAATTACCTTCCCCTTTGAGCGGATCACATGACCTGTATCCGGTTCATCCATTCCCACGATCATCCTTAATAATGTGGATTTTCCTGTTCCGTTGATGCCAAGGACTCCCGCCTTTTCTCCCTCCTGTAAAAAGAAGGAGGCCCTGTCAAATATTTTTCTTTCTCCATATGCTTTCGTGATTTCATCCACGGTAATGATATTCATGCCTGTTTCCGTCCCGTTTTACTTTTTTGGCCGCAGCTGCCGGATGCTTTATCCTAATATCCCTTTAGCGGATGCCTCGTCCCACTCTGCCTTTCTGCTCTCATACTGTTCCGAGATCCATGCGGCCGCTTCCGCTTTTCCTTCATCGGAATAAGAGAATTCCCTTGATACGATTTTCTCCGGATCGGTCTTGGCAAAGCACTTAGGCCCCGGCCATACATAGGCGATCAGGGTTGCGTTCATCTTTTCTTCCATGGGCGCAAATTTCACATGCTTCATGGGATTGCGGTTTATACGGTAGTTCATACCGCCCACACTGCCGAAAAAAGCTTCCCCGTATTCATAATGCTCCAATAAATATAAATCCTTGCTTTCTACTACCATTTTATGAAAACCTTTTTACGTTTGTCTATCTCTTTTTGTATGGCCTCTTTTCCTGCCTTTTGAGGACCCTGCCGAATCATCGATGCTATTTTTTATCAGTCTGTTTTATCGTTTCTTTCACAGACGATTCCTGATTCCCGTCTACCTGAGGCTGCGCGGGCTGTTCCTTGGGAGGTGCCTGCTGCGCCTGCTGTGTCTGAGGCTGCATGGGCTGTACCTGCTGTACCTGAGGCTGCGCGGGCTGCATTTGCTGTGCCTGAGGCGGCATGGGCTGTTTCATAAAGGAGGCCTGAAGCTGTCTCTTTTTCTCTTTCCGCTTCTTCGTAAGCTTTATGATAAGTTTGACGATCAGTACAATAACCAAAATGACAACGGCCCAGACAACCAGATAAGGCAGGCTGATGATAAATCTGATGATAAAGTTCAGAATACCTTTTCCTACGCCGTAAAGGCTGTCGACAAAGCCGGTACTGATCTTCTCCCACGTACTCTGTTCCTTGACGGGAGTCAGCTTGGTCACTTCATTGATCTCAAGATATATAGTGCTGTAGGAAATCTGATTATCATAAGTACGAAGCTGGGATTCCATACTTTCAATCTGATAACGCACTTCGGAAAGGCGGCTTTCCAGAGTAATGATGTCTTCAATGGTCTCCACCTGTTCCATCAGCTCTAACAAACGGTCCTGCTCTGCTAACAGCACTTTTTTGTGGCTTTCCATATCCACATACTGTAAGGTAACGTCAGTCACGCTTTCATTCCTGCTGATCACATTAGAACTTTCCGACA
Organism: Lachnospiraceae bacterium UBA3273; assembly: GCA_002362385.1. Lineage (GTDB taxonomy): Bacteria > Bacillota > Clostridia > Lachnospirales > Lachnospiraceae > UBA2882. The sequence continues at coordinate 25,291 of DEUB01000063.1, read as the reverse complement.
CCTCTGACAAAAAATCATCCAGCTTTTCTGCGGGAATACGGATCGTCATACTGGCGTTTCTGCTGTTTGAGCCGTAATAGCTGCTTCCGTTATAAGTATAACTGCTTTCCACATAACCGCCCAGACCGTTTACCTTTTGTTCTACTTTGTTGAGCAGAGTATCAAATTCCTCTGTCTCCACTTCCATATTGACATTCTTAATGAGCTTACGGCTTGTATCCTGGATCTGGGGACTTTCTGCAGAGCCCGACGCACTGCCTGCTTCTTCCGCAGCCATATCATACTCTGCATCCTCCACCATTTCCGGCGCTTCTGCAGGCGCTGCATTATCATAGCCGTAAATATCGTCTGTAGCATATGCGCCGTTTGACTGCATATCATAATATCCGCCGTCATATGCGGACTCAGTCGTCATTTTGTCTGCCGAACCGCAGCCTGTCAAAAGAACCGCCGCCAATGCGGCTGCAAGCAGCCTGTTTCTTTTACTTCCGCCTTTTTTCATATCTATTCCTCCCTTTCATATGCTCTGCATACATTTCATATATGATAGATACGTTTCCGGCCGAAGTAATTTATGGAAAATTTTGAAATTATTTTTACCGGGATATATCTGATCCTGTCGTTTACGTATAGATCCTTCTTTCAAACTCCTCTATCCGCAAAGGCTTTGCGTACAGAAACCCCTGTGCGATATCGCAGTCTGCCTTAATCAGGAAGTCTCTCTGCCTGGTAGTCTCCACCCCTTCCGCCAATACCTTCATATTCATTTTTTTCGCCATATCGATAATATTGCGGATCATGACCTGGTTTTTGTAGCCTTCTTTGTCATCCTCTATGTCGGCAATGATCGCTTTATCCAGTTTTAAAACGTCCACATCCAAATCCTTTAGCATACTTAAGGATGAGAAGCCCAGTCCGAAATTGTCCATGGACGTAGTAATACCATGTTGCTTTAATTCCCGATACAGTTCTGCCATAATAGAGTACTCCCTGTAATCCGTGGTTTCCGTCAGCTCGATCTCAATATATTCCGGCTCTACTTTGTATTCTCCCAAAATATCCAAAATATCCTCCACAAGAGTTTTACTGTGGAGGTTCCAGTTGGAAAGGTTGACTGAGATCCTTACCGGCTTCTTCCCACGTATTTTCCAGTTTTTGATGATGCTGCATGCCTGTCTGAGTATTTCAAAATCCAGCATACAGACCGCACCGTCTTTTTCCAACATAGGAATAAACCACTCCGGTTTGACGACCTGTCCCTGATACTTCCATCTTGCCAGCGCTTCCGCTCCATAGACGGTATTATCTTTCAGATTCATCTTGGGCTGCAGATAAGTAATGAACTTACCGTCCGCCATATTTTCCACAAATTCCTGGGCAACCTTTTTCTCATACAGAATGCGTTTTGACAACTCAGGCGTATAATAAACATATTCCTTTTTATAGACCTGTTTTGCCGCCTGCATTGCCGTAGAGATGGCGTCCATGACATCGCCCATCTTCTTAATATGTTCCTCGATCTCATAAATACCGCAGACTGCGCTCAGATTAATTTCCTGAACGCCCGCAGAAGTATCCACTTCCACTGTAATATCCTGCAGATACTTCAAAAAATCTTTTGTGCGATCCCTTCGGATCAACGCCACATAATTATCCCCGCCCAGCCTGGCGATCATTTCATCCTCGATCAAAAAACCGCAGACCGCATGGGCATACTGGATCATTACGTTGTCTCCGCCCTGATAATCAACCCTTTTATTAATATATTTGAAATTTCTCACATTAAAATACAGCGCATCATACCGGAAAAGCTTTCCCTTGGTTATCAGCCTGCTGCCGTGGGTATAAAAAGTAGTCAGGTTGGGAATCCCCGTCAGGCCGTCCTCACTTAAGGCGCGGTCGAAAAGAGCCGCCGCTCTGGCACGGCCGATAAATACAAAAAGCTGCTTGGCCATAAATTCCAGATTCCGCTTTTCTTCTTCACTGTATATATATTCAAGAGGTGCATAAATATCAAAAGCGGTTCTTCCTCCCACTTCGGTTTTGAAGGCAAAATGAAGAGACGCCCTGCGTTCCTTTTTCCCCTTCTGATACAAAACCGCCTTGATCCGCTCTCCTTCGGGCTGCATTGCATTCTGCGAGGCATAAATCTTTACATCCACTCTGCCTATAGGTATATCCTTTTCCAGAAAAGCGATTGCCCGCCCGATAGAATCAAAACACATTTTTGTATTAACGGGCGCTTCCAGAAGTGTATCAAAAAATGCTTCAAACTCCGGACTTACCATAAAGCTGCTTCGTTCTGTCGTTTCCATATGCCAGCCCCCCTGTCTGATTTTCTTCCTGTCTCTTCTCTCTGTCTCTTATATCATAAACACAAATCCTTTAATAACCATCTGCCGTTCATACCGGCTTTTTTACTTTGACATCTTAAGATAATCATAACATAAATCGCGGGGTTTCACTATAATAATTTATCTGATTTTTCAATGATTTTTCCGTTCCGGACCCTTTTCCTTTCCTTATGAAAACTCTTTCCCTTTATCCGGGCGCCCTGATAATGATTCTGTCCTCCTCTACTTCAACACGGACTTTATTCCCTTCCACACCAATCCTTTTTAAATCCTCCTTTGAAAGCTGCAGCCTGCCTGCCTTATCCAAAACCGCAAACGCCTCATGGGAAAACGCCGTCTCCAGATCTCCTACTTCATCAAGCCTCTTCCCATAGCTTTCCTTCATGATCTCCTCACTGCTTACCTTTCCGTCGCAGATACGCACTACCCGGTTTACCTTTCTGGCAAGATTCCTGTCATGGGTAACGATTACAATGGACAGACCTGTTTCTTCGTTTAATTTCCGGAATACATCCAGAATATAAGCAGATGTTTTGGTATCCACCGCACCTGTAGGTTCATCCGCCAGCAAAAGTCCCGGCCGATTAGCCAGTGCTATTGCAATGGCGATCCTCTGCTGTTCCCCGCCGGAAAGCTCGTTTAATTTGGAATGGCGTTTGTGCTCCATGCCCACCCTCTCCAAAAGCTCCAGGGCATATTCCTTTCCGAAGGTTTCCCCTTTTTTCTCCTTATTTCTAAAATGCATGGGAAGCTCTACATTCTGCAGGGCGGTCAGATAGGGAAAAAGATTTCTGGCATTGTTCTGCCAGACAAATCCCACATCCTTGTGTTTATATTCGCGAAGTTCCCCTTCCTTCATGGCAAACAGATCCTTATCGTTTACAAAAAGCTTTCCCGCGGAAGGACGGTCGAGGCCGCCAACCATATTTAAAAAGGTGCTCTTTCCGCTTCCGCTGTTGCCGATGATCGCCATCAGTTCCCCACGCTTTACCGTAAGCTCCAGCCCCTGTAACGCCATGACCTCCAAATCCTTAGTCTTATATATCTTAACCAGGTTTTCACACATGATAATGTTTTCCGACAATTTGACCATCCTCCATTTCATAGCAGACGTCGCCCACATCAAACAATCCCGCATCATGGGTCGTCATAATAATGGAAACTCCCTCTTTTTTTACCAGATCCTTAAATACCTTGACGACCTGCAGCGCCGTCTGGCTGTCCAGCTCCGCCGTGGGCTCGTCGGCAAAAATTACCTTGGGCTTATGGGCGATTGCCCTGGCAATGGCTACTCTCTGCTGTTCCCCGCCGGACATTTCCGACGGCATATGGTACATTCTTTCTTTTAGCCCCACCTTCCTTAAGCATTCGCCCACCCTTTCTATGTAATCCCCTTTATAACCGGACAAGCGCAGGGAAAACTCCACATTTTCATAGGCATTCATAATGGGCACCAGGGCAACCGCCTGAAAAACATAGCCTATGGCAGTGCGTCTGAAAGCTTCCCGTTTCCGCTCATCTCCTGCGCTGATGACCTCTCCTTCACAAAGCACTTCGCCTCCGTCCGGCATATCCAATGCGCTTAAAATATTGAGAAACGTCGTCTTTCCCGAACCGGAACGCCCTTTTAAGATCACAAAGCTTCCCTCTTCTATTTCCATATTCACGCGGTTTAAGGCATAAAAATCCTCGCCTGCCGCATTTTTATAAACCTTTACGATATCACGGGCTTCCAATATCTTCATAAGCCTGCCTCCTATTCCTCTCCCAGCTTCAACGCCTGGGCGATCTTCATACGGGATATGTTGTACGCAATGATGGCAATACAAAGGATAAAGACAAGAACCAGGATGAGCCCTAACTGCAGCATATCCTTCGCATTGCAGATAATCTTTACCGGCAGCCATACGTTGGTTCCCGATTCATAAGCCACCTGGATAAGGGGCGCGTACAGCCATGTTGCCAGGATACCTGTCGCCACGCCGGAAAAAGCCGCCGGAAAAGATGTAAGGAACTGCTCTAAGACCAGCATTTTCTTCATCTCCCCATAAGTCATGCCCATAGCGCGGCATACGCCGAATATCAGCTCCCGTTCCTTGATGCCCATGATCTGGAAGATTAAAAATCCGATGCAGCAGATAAGCAGCGCCACTAAAAAGCCGATGGTCAACAGCCCGTTGGTCTCCTGAAACACAGGGTCGTTTTTCATTTTGACCACGTTATTATCCGAATCACAGAAATAGGCGTAGTCGATCCTGTTTTCTTCGGAGAAGTCATAAATATATCCGTTAGAGTCCCGATTGGCGATCCATCTCTCATAAGGAATCGCACCCAGAAAATTTTCCACCATATCAAAACCCGCCACTACCAGATAAACATCCTCTACCGTATAAGAGCCGTTGGAATTTTTCACATATCTCTCGCTGGAAAAGCCGGGAAAATAATCCACAAACCCTACAATGACGCCTCTTCCCATACCTGCCGTTCTGTTTTCTTCATCAAATCTGGTATAGGCTATGCTGTCCCCCACGGAAAGCCCCAGCTTATCCCTGGCGTTTGAGGACATTAAAACCCCGTAAGGATTTTCCGCCATGGCATTGAGATAATGATACCAGTGCTTATCTAAAATCCCGTCCGGCATATAGGCTGTTTTGCCGAATTCCTCCGTCTCTATGCCCATGAGCACCACCTCTCCCCGTTCGAGGCTTACCCTATCCGACACGGCGCTTTCTTCCACATCCAGATAGCTGGAAACCTTCTCCAAGGAAATCTCCCGGCTCTGTCTGTATACCTTTGTCATCTGGCCGATGTCATTTTCCAGAGCTTCGTACTTAAAAGGATCCGGCTCTGTATAAACAATTTCTCCCGCTTCCATACCTCTTACCAGCAGATATTTTACAGCCGCATGATTGTCAGGAAACTTTTCCTGCAAAACAAGGTCCGCACCGTCCCTGTAACGGATGGTCATTTCCTCCTGATGATTGATGGTCCTTGCCGTATTGGCATTAAAAATACCCAGGGCAATGGTGCAGGTTAGGAAGATCATAATAAAGCTCTGCTTCTCCCTGTTTCTGGTGCCCTGTAAAAATGCCATATAGGATGCGATCCCCCATTTTTTACGCCCTATACGGTAAATCAGGGAAACAATGCAGGGTATGAGCCTTGTCAGCAGCAAAGACAGGCTTAAAATAAACAAAGAAGACCCTAAAAACAGGGTGGGGTCAACGCTTTCCCCCATTCGGATCTTATCCCGGATGGAAGGCAGCTGGGAGCGGAAATTATAAAAGATATAGAGCGAGATGCACGTGCCGATCACATCCAGATAAAACCGTTTCCAGAAAACCTTTTTATGCCTGCCGTTCTTTCTTTTCTGTTCCACAATGGTAACCCGGCATCTGGGAATAACCGGAATTGTCATAACCGCTATGCAAAAGCACGCCGATAAGATAAGCTGTCCCCATACTTTTCCCGTTATCCTTAAGGGCAGGCTTTCCCTGCTTACAAATTCCATAAAGGAATTGGCATATCCTACGGCGAGAGCCATAAGAGAAGCTAAGAGAAGCCCCGGAAGAAGGGAGGCAAGGGTAATGAAGAGAGACTGGCAGAAGTAGAGAAATACGATCTGCACGCCCGATACCCCTCTGCTCTTTAAGACGGAAATCTCATTCTGCTCCATATCAAGCATTTTGGCAGCCACCATAAAAATGAACAATGCCAGAAGCACCATGGTAGGAACCTGCAAAATGGCTATGGTCCGCTCCGCCTTTTCCTTATCTTCAAAATACTGCCTTAAAACTTCCCTGCCGTTGATTTTTACATTTTCCTGCTCCAGTTCCCCTGAGATTTCATAAAAAGCAGGCACCTCTTCCGGCTTCAGCTTCGAATAATCGTAAAGGGCGCGGGCTTCCCGTATCAGTCTTGTGTCGGCGCCATCGCCGCTTCTGTTATAGGCGGGACATACCACCTCCCCGAATACCTTTTCCGAAACAAAGCACTGGGTATTATAGCTCTCCGCGCTTTTCCCCCAGAAATCATCTTCTAAATCCCCCTGGGTAAACACGCCTACGATCTTAAAACGGATATTCTGCCCTTTTTCATCCTTTAAGGCGTCAAATGTAATGACCTGTCCCAGCACCATCTTATATTTGGAAAAAACGCTCCTGCTGACAATGCAGGTGTAGGTTCCGTCCTCCTGTGCCTCTTTGGAATAAAGCTCCCCGTCGATCAGGGACAGATGGTTTTCCATATCCGGCATACAGGCGACCGCCAGCCTCATAAACAGACCGTTATTTTCCTCAAAATCCGAAGTAAAGATCTGTTCCCTGCCCTGATAGCAGATCTGTTCCAGCACAACGGGAAGCCCTGCTCTGCCGATCCTTTCTTTCCATCGTTCCATAGCGCCGTCCCTGGCGCTAAAGAAGTCCTTTCCCTCTATATTCAATGCCACACTGCTTTCCGCCATAAGAGGATACTGGTCATTTTCAAAAGCCGCCTGCTCCAGTCTGTCGGGAAGCATCCTCTCCATGGCCCCTCCCACATAAACGGGATTCAGGCAGCCCATGGCTATAAACAGAATGGTCCCCGTCAAAAGACTGCATACCATCCACTTCTTCTGCAAAAGCTTATCCAGAACAAAACGAAGCATTTCTATCCCTCCTTCTGGGAAAGGACCGTTTCGTCCTCCCATAATCCATCCAGTATGCACGCCCTGCTGTTCTTAAATTCCGTTACGGTCACATACCGCCTGATCCGCTCCCCGTCCTTTACCACATACACATAGGTTCCGTAATTATCCTTAAACACCATACCGGAATCCACCACATAGGCATTTTCATACATCTCATAGGACACTCTGGCTTCCTCTCCTTCAAAGCCTTCCAGATTTCCTGCCACATCCGGTTTTACCACGGCATATTTGCCGTAGACCGTCCCGTCATAAACCCAGGGCGGGATTACATTGTCCGCAGCCACTACTTTTCCTGTGAGGGTCACTTCTTTGCCGTTTAAGCTTCCGGTAATCTCCACTTCCATGTTATATTTCAGTTTTTCGCTATCCTCGATCCGCATCAGCTGTTCCGTTTCGTCTTTGATAATACAGAAGGTATCCTGCCCCGTTAGGCCCCTGCCCTCCTTAAGACCTGCAATGCCGGTAATCCTGCCGTCGCTTCCCGCTTTTACATTGGAAAGCGCCGCTTCTTCATTCAGTTCTTTTATGGCGTCCCTTACCAGTTCCTTTTCGTATTCCCTCCTGGCATTCATCTGGGCAGCCAGAGTATCCAGATAATCGATCTGCATCTTCAGCATTCCGATCTGTCCGCTTGTGTCATTCTGCGCCTCTAATTCATAAATCGTTCCCGTAAGTATTGTCTTTTGCTTGTCAAGAGCCGCCCGGGCATCATCATAATCCGCATCAATGGTCGTCAGCCGGTAATTCAGTTCCGTAATGCCGGAATTTTTGGAATAAAGCTCCAGCAACGCAATGCTGTCCCCTGCCTTTACTTCATCCCCGTTTTGTACTTTCATTTCCTTTAACCTGGCTTCCGGAACCGGGCAGAAAATCCGCTCATTCCGGTAGGAAGCCGCCGTCATTCTGGAAAAGCTTTCCTCTGCAACATAATTGCCGCTGACTAATTGTGTCTCCATAAGATTCCCCGTATCAAAGTAAACGTTTTTGGACAGCAGTCTGTCCCCTTCTTCTACACCGTCCTTCACTTCCGTATAACAGACTGTTGCCATGCCCGTTTCCACAGGAGTCTTTACTTCCTTTTCCCCTTCCATACGGATGACATAGCTGGTATTTCCTTCCCGGTAAATGGCATGGTTGGGAACATAGAGCACATCCTCCGCCCGTCTTTCCACCGCCACGATCTGATAGAAATCCCCGAACTTAAGCCCCTTCATCAATTCCTCATTTTCCGTCCGAAACCGGAGGGGAAGTCCTTTTTCCAGCCCCCAGGTCTCTTCCAAAAAATCCTGTTCCTCCATTTTCAGGCGGGTGCCGTAATCCGCTTTGACTAACGGATATTCCCTGCCGTTTATTATGACATACACCTCCATATCATTTTTAAACTCAGCGTCATAAAGCCCTTCCACGGTAAAGTAAGTAAGGGATTCGTCTGCGATATAATATACGGTTTCAAGGGCGTTTATATTGTCCCCGCTGTTTAACTGCTCCCCTGTTGGGGATACCGTTCCCAAAACCCTTCCGCTGCAGGGGGAGGTTATAACTGCGCTTTCCTTTCTGTCCTGCAATTCGGAAAGGCCTCCTGCTTTCTCCCTCACATCGATTCCGTAAATCCCCGTATCCGCTTCGGTCTTTGCTCCGTTTCTGCCCATTTCATGCATGGAATCACTGATTCCCTCCAAAGCATAATACCGCTGCATTTCATATTCCTGCAGCTTTTGCTCATAATCCGCCTCATCCGTCACATCATTTTCGGAAATCGTCCCTGCCGCCAAATCCTGCGCTCTTTTATCAAGCATTGCTTTAGCCGCTGCAATGTCGGCATCCAGCTTTGCCACTTCCTCGTAATTCATGGATATCGCCACCTGGTCCATGCGGATCTGTTTCTGTGCCAGACTGACGTTGTACTCATAATCAGTCTGCAAAAATGCAAGCTCTTTATTGCCCGCCTCAATTTCCGCATCCAGCTCATCCGTGCAAAGCCTTGCTAAAACCTCTCCTTCTTCCACCCTGTCGCCGCATACCTTCAGGCATTCCTCTAAAACCCCGTCATACTTGAACCAGACCGGTTCAATTTCCGGCGTTACATAGGCGTCATAATAGGTCCTGCTGCCGATTCTCCCCCGCTCCACGGTCACATATTCCTTTTTTGCCGATACAGGAGTCAAAAGCTTTGGCGCTTCTTCCCTTTTTTTGCAGCCTGCAGCTCCTGTTATAAGGATGCATATAAGCGCCATGGCTGTCAGTCTTTTTCTATAGATCCGCCGCATATGGCTTCCTTTCTTTTCCGCCGGTCCCCACATCAATCGCATATGATCTCCTCTCCCTCCGACAGCCCCGCCGTGACCACATAATAATCCCCGTAGCCGTCGGAAATGCTGATTTCCTTCATTTCCCTTAATCCCGCTTCATTGAGAAAATATACATAATAACGGTCTCCGCCTTTACTTACGGCGTTCTTAGGAATATAGAGCACATCCTTTTCTTCCTCCACCACATATTTGACGACGCCTCTTTCTGACGTGATCGGATGGTCTTTCCCGTCGGCAAAGGTAAAAACGACCTCAACATCCCCTGTTTCCCCGTCGCTTATTCTGTCAAGGACCACTTCATAAACTTCCCCGTCTAAAGTCAGGGAATAAGTCTGTCCTATGGCAAGCTTTCTTGTATCGGCCGTATTCCCCCTGAATTCCTGCCCTCCTCCCGTCAGTTCAAAGATAACCAGCCCTTCTTCGGAAAGGTCCTGTCTGCCCACTTCCGCCATTTCCTCTACAACGCCGTCCATATCCGCATAAATATATCTCTCACTTATGTAAACCGAAAGCTCTTCCATTCTTTGGTTGAGCACCAGTTTCTGATTTTCATAATCGGCTTTCTGCCTCTCATAATCTTTTAACGACATGCCGTAATTTGCGAAATCCGAGTCCAGCCTTTTTAACTCAATATCAATCCTTTGAAGTTCATACTGTGCCGCTTCCTTCTGCTCCTGGTAATCGTCGCATTCTAACTTTGCCAACAGCTGTCCTCTGGTTACCTCATCGCCCTTGGAAACATAAAATTCATCATAAGGGATGCCGGAGACCCCGAAGGATAATGAAGAGCCGGCCTCCCTCTCACAATATACAAAAATATTGTTTTCGCTGACCAGATCTCCCTTCAGCACTACCGCTATTTCCACATCCTCCTGCACCGTTTTTTCGCCGTACCTCATCATGCGTATTTCCTCTTCCTTCTGTATCACACCGCAGCCCGATAACAAAAGCAGCAAAAGCACGACTGTCCATACAACTTTCATCTCTTTTTTTTCCATAAAAAAATTCCTCCGCTATGTATAACCATAGCAGAGAAATCTTAAAGAAATCTTAAATTATCCTTTCATCCTCAATTTTTATTCAGCCTTATCTTAAAATCCGCACCGCCTCCCGGCGTATCCGCCACCTCGATCCTGCCGCCCATGGCATCGACCAGTTCCTTTGCGATGCTGAGTCCCAATCCGAAATGTTCCTTATCCTTCCGGCTCTGATCCGTTCTGTAAAACCGCCGGAAAATATTCTCCCTTTCCTCAGGTAAAACGCCCGGACCGTGGTCTTTTACGGAAATCACGATGTGCTTCTTAGACTCTTCCAGTTCCAGCTCGATCCCTTTTTCTGCGGCGCCGTAAGAAACCGCGTTCTGTATTAAAATTCCCACGACCTGCTCTAAACGCCGTTTATCCCCTTTGATCTCCCCCACCTTATCATCGGGCAGGGAAACGGAGAGCATGCCTCCGCCTTCCCTGCATACAGGTTCGAATTTTTCATAGCATTCAATAATAAAGGTATCTGCAAAAAACACCTCTTCCTTGATATCATAGCCCTTAGTCTGTCCGGATGCCAGCACCAAAAGTTCATCCACAAGGTGTCCCATCCGCTGGCACTCATCATCGATGATCTGCCTGTAATGCGCCGTCTTTTCCTGATCCACACCGGCAGCCGCATTGTTAGAGCGGATAACAGCCAAAGGAGAACGCAGTTCATGGCCCGCCCCATGGACAAAAGCCATCTGCTCCTTCTGGTTTTCCTCCACAGGCTTTACGGCCTGTCCCGCTAAAAGCCGCCCCATTCCAAAGAGCATGGCGCTTCCTCCTAAAAGACAGAAAAACAGAATACCAAAAGGCAGAAAAAGCTCTTTATAAAGCTGATCCATATTTTTGCATAAATAGAGACTTTTTTCCCCGTTTCTGGATTCCGTGCTGTATACCAGATACCGTTCCCTGCCTGACTTAAGCCTGAACCAGTTCTGGCTGCCCACCTCCAAGCATAAAAACAACAATTCCTCCCTTTCCGCCCCTTTCAGATATTCCCCCGGAAAACGAAAGGCATTTTCCCCGTCAAACAAAAAAATGGCGCACTCCGAATACCGCTCCTCTGTTTCCAAAAAACTGTCCTCTATGTGATTTTCATTTTCAAGCATGTCCAAATACCGGCCTCCCTGCTCCTCCATGGCATCCATGACATCCCTGTTCTTTCCTTCATAGATGATGAAGCCAAAAGCAAACAGTATGACGGAAAGCACCGCGATTCCCGAAGCCGTATAAAGACCTGCCAGTTTCCTTTTTAATCTGTTCATATCAGTTTCTCTTTGATTGCGGAGTCTCTAAACGGTACCCCACACCATGCACATTTTTAATGGCAAGATCGCTGCTTACTGCCGCAAGCCTTCTTCTGACAAAATGAATATAGGTATCCACGTTTCCGTCCTCCACAAACTTTTCCGTTCCCCATACCCGATCGAGGATCTGCTCCCTTTGTAAGATCCGGTCCGGATTGCAAAAAAAGAATTCCAGAAATGCCGCTTCCTTTTTGGAAAGCGTTACCCATCCCTTATCACTTTCCAGCTGCAGCTTTCCCATGGACAGGGTCGTATTACCCAGACTGTGGCTTTCTGCCTTTCCGATTTTCCGCGGCCTCCGAAACAGCGCCCGCAGCCTCGCCTGCAGCTCCGATACGGAAAAAGGTTTGGAGAGATAATCGTCCGCCCCGGCGTCCAGCCCGCCGATCCTATCATCCACATCTCCCAATGCCGTGATCATGATAACGGGCACTTCATATCCGTCTTTTCTCATATCGTTTAATATCCGGATGCCGTCCTTTCCCGGCAGCATTCGGTCCAAAAGAACCGCGTCGTAAATCTGCTTTTCATAGTAAAAAGCCGCATCCGTCCCGCTGTGGCATAAATCCACCTGATACCCTTCCGCCCTTAAGGAGACGGCAACCGCTTCGCTCAGTTCCACATCGTCTTCAATGACCAACAACCTCATTTTCTCACTGCCTTTCCCGGAAGCTTTCTCTTAAGGATCTGCCACCGGCCCGTTTCCATATCCACTCCCCGCAGATACAGTTCCTCTTCACAGACCCAGATCTGCTTTAGATCAAAGGCGCCGCCCAAAAATCCCTCCTCATCCTTATCAACAAGAATCTCCCAGATGCTTCCCCCCTCCGGCAGATAAGCAAGTCCTTTTTCGCCTGCTAAATATATCCCGTCCTTTTCATCAACAAAGACTGGCACGCTGCCGTCATTTAACACATCGCATCTTATCATTTCCATGGAGCCTCCCGAAGGAATATCCCACACATAGATCCATCCTTCGGTAAACTGATACATATGCAGCTCTCCCAGAACCGTACTCCTTGTGTCCCAGTTGACTCCAAAACCGATACTCCCATAAAAATCATCATAAGGTATCATAAAGCCTCCGTAACTGTATTCCAGAAAGATCTTTCCCGCCCTGCTGATCTGTATATTGCTGATAACTCTTTCATCATACTTTTCATAAAAAAGGATATCCGTATAAAAATGCTCCTCCATCCAATAGCACCGCTTCACATTTCCTTCTTTATCCCTGCCGAGGAGATAGACTACTTCGTTTCTTCCAAGCCCCGCCTCATATTCATAGGAAGAAGCCGGGGACTTTTTCATTTCCGTCAAAAGCCACCGCTCCATAATCTCACTATAAGGAGTTTCCCCCGAAAGGCATCCATCCTTTATTTCATAAATCCCATAGGGCTTTTCTTTATCCCCTGACGCCACAAAGGCATAGAGAACGCCATTTTCCGTCCATATGGAGCGGATCTCTCCGTCTGCAAGGGAAAGAAGCGTCTCTACGGTCTCTTCTTCCTCCCCGTCCGTTTCCACGCCATCCGTTTTCATGCTATTCTGTTGGCTTTCTTTGCTCTGTCCATCCTCTCCGATTTCTTTAACCGCGTCCCTTCCCTGTACGCCGCAGCCGGAAAGCAATCCCGCCGAAATCCAGAACAGCAGGCAAAAAAAGACTATATGCTTATTTATTTTTTTCATCTGCGCTTTTTTGTCACTCCCAGTTCCTTACCGCCTCAGAATAATACTCAATCAATACCGGCTTTGACAAACTGTTGATCTCCACATCCTCCGCGATCTCATCCTTTCCGAAGGAAAATAGAGCATCCACATTGTCCTCACTTAAATATTTTGTCTCCACGGTAATATCATAATTATCCCCCAATTCTTTCCTGGATGCAAGATGAAATCCCCAATCCCCAAATGCGGGAACCTGCAAATGATAGGGTTTTACAAAAAAACCCTCGCTTTCAAGGGTTTTACCGATACACCAGAATGCTTTTGTGGCATAATAGGGACTGGTTGACTGGACAGCCAGAATGCCGTCCCCCGTCAGGGAATTCTGACACAATCTGTAAAAAACGTTGGTATAAAGCTTATTGAGGGATTCGTTGTTAGGGTCCGGCAGATCCACGATGATCACATCATAATCCTCCTCGTTTTCCTCCAGAAAGCGGTAGGCATCGTCATTGATAATTTTCAGCCTGTCACTTTTTAAGGAATTTTCATTTAAGCCCGCAATGATCTTATTCTCGCTGCAGATACGGATCATCTCCGGGTCCAGATCCACCAGGGTTATCTGGGTCCCTTCGTATTTCAGCAGTTCCCTTACCGCCATGCCGTCTCCGCCGCCCAAGATCAGCACTTTATCCTTCTTTGCCGCCTGGGACATGGGAATATGCACCAGCGCTTCATGATAGCGGTATTCGTCAAGAGAGCAGAACTGCACGTTGCCGTCAATAAACAGGCGCAGATCATCCTTATGCCTGGTCAGGACAATGTGCTGGTACTGGGTCTGTTCCGATAAAATGACCCTGTCGCGGTACAGCCCGCCTTCAACATAATTGCTGATATTTCCGGAAAAGAGCACGCCCCACATCATAAAGGCAAAGAGCAGCACCGTAACGCCCTTAAAAATTGCCGGCTTCCTGATCCTGTCAGAATATTTAAAAACAATGAGGATCGCCGCCAGTATATTCATGCTTCCCGTTAAAAAAGCCGTGGCAAAATAGCCCAGCTGCGGCAGTAACAAAAGCGGAAAAGCAATGGAGCCTAAAAGTCCGCCGATATAGTCAAAGCTGAAAATGGAAGAAATCGTGATCCTTAAGTTTTCCGCATCCCCTTCGATAATTCTGGTCAAAAGCGGGATCTCCACGCCTACAAAGGTGCCTATGACGATAATTTCCCCATACATGATAATCTGGTAGGAATCCAGATAGAGGTTGGCAAGAAACAAAATGAGGGCGCTGATACCGCCCATGACTCCTACGCCGATCTCTATTAACACAAACCAGTCGAACAGGTGCTTCTTCATATATTTGGAAATAAAGGAGCCAAGGCCCATTGCGGACATATAAAGTCCAATCGTTACGGAATACTGCAATGTGCTGTCTCCTAACAGATAGGAGCTTACCGCACTGATGATCAGTTCATAGCAGATGGAACACCCTGAAATAATCAGTGTGGTAAGCATTAAGAGCCTGTACTTTTTCATCAGCTGATCGCTCCGCTGATCACGAGGGAAAGGCCTACGAAAATACCAAATACCATAACGCCCGCCGCCGTATTGCCTTTTCCGATCTCATCGTTTAAGTTGTACTTTTTGTTAAAAAGCTGGACCGTAACATATCCCAGCATAAAGAAAGCGATTCCCACAATAAAATAGATCACGCTGCTTGTAATGCCGCTCAAAAGGGTTTCCGTCACTGCTGCCGCCGGAGACATAATGACCGTGCGCAGTATCATGCCGATACCGATAAAAGAACCTGCGCTCAGCCATCCTACGGCAATATTTCCCTTTTTGATCTCCGTGGGGAAATGACAGGGTACGATCAGGTCGATCAAAAAGTTTCCCACCAGCATCAATACAATGCCCAAAACCGAATATACGGCAACATTTAAAATATCATATAATAATTCCATCATCTTTTTTCTCCTTTTCTATTTACCGCTGCTGGTTCCCCCGCCGGAGGAATAGCGCGAATTTACACTGGCCTGTCTTACGCTGTCCGAATAGCTGCTATAGGTATCCGAGGCGCTGCTTCCCACAACATCTCCCGTATATCCGTCATAAGGGGATCCCGCAGTATAGCTTGACGCATCCGTATTATATCCCCTGGAATAGTAGAACCCTCTGTAATACCGCCTCGTCCTGTTATCGGAACGATAGGGATCGTCGTCGTTATAGTAAGCGTATCTTCTCGTGGAGATCTGCACCAGGGTATCCCCGTCCTCGGAAGTATAAATAAGACAGTATTCCTTCGACGTCAGAATCGCCACGGAGCCGTCCCCCTCTTCCGTATTCTGCTGTACATCCACCGTATTGCCGTCAATGGTTTCTATAATGTCCTTAGCAGTCCAGTCAATATCCCCTATAGTCTGGTAAACATCCGCTTTTTCATTCTGGCTGCCCGTAATGGACGTCACATAAGTATAAGCCGGGGACTCTTTTAAGTATTTGGAAATGGCTATCGTTTCCTGAGACTTTGCCGAAATTACCGACGTGACGATTGAAAGAATGGGTACTCCAAAAAATATAACAAGAAGCAATATTATCATTTTCCCATTCCCTACAGCTTTTCTGCCGCCCGTACCCCGGTTTCCGCCGTAAGGATTTCCACCGCCATAGGAACCGCCTCCGCCGTATCTTCCGTCGCTTTGTCCGATTTTTTCCACCTCATTTTCATCCAGATAATAGCCTGTGGAAACCTCCAGGCCGTCATCCCAGGTTTCCCACGAGACGATCTTTTCCTCGGTCACGTCCTCAAACTCCACAAAGTCCGCTTTATCCCCGATTTCCACATCCACGTCGCCCCAGGCTCCCATTACCTCTTCCTGCCCCCGGTCCACTTCGTGGAAACCTGCTGTGGATGCAGAGTTCGTCACTTCCGAAACGGAATATTCCCTGAACTCTTCATCATAGCTCAGCCACTTTTCCCTTCCGGTCTTCTGGCTGATCAGACGGTATTCCATCCACATACTGTTGTCGCAGATATTCCGGTAAGAAATACTGCCTACAACGTCGCAGACCTCCCCGTCTACCAAAAGCCTGTCTCCTACTGCAAAATTCACTTACTTTATCCCCCCTTCTATATCCCTCTCAAATTTATGTACCGCAAATTTTTCCGCACCCAAAGAAAGCTTCAGCTTTTCCGCGATCAGATCCGGCACCTCTTCGTCGCAGGAAAAAATATCCACTGCGGCATAGCTGTATTCGGGCCAGGTATGAATGGAAAAATGTGAAGTGGTAATTACCGCAATATAAGTAATTCCTATGGGTTCAAATTTGTGAAAGCATTCCTCTACAATTTCTGCATGGATCTCTTTTATGATCTGATGGGCAATTTCCTGTATTTTGGGCAGATTATCAAGGATGTCCGTATCGCACCCGTATAAATCCACCATAAGTTCTCCCGCCATATCCCCCTCCTGTTTTCTCATTTTGCCAAGAATTATGCTAATTTTATCACATCTATAGTTTCTGCACAATCACTTACAGGTTTCTATTGGGGACTTACAGGTTGCGGAAACCGGAGAGAATTTTTTTCGACATTTTATAGTAAATAAACCCCCGCATAAGACAGCGTTTTCCTGCGGCCTTATGCGGGGATCGATGGGTTTTAAGCAGGATACGGGAGTCGGACCCGCCTCTTCAGCTTGGGAAGCTGACATACTACCGATGTACTAATCCTGCATAAGGAAATTGTACAGCCTTACGGCTAAAATTGCAAGGCCGAAATTTCCTTAATATATTTTCCATTGAAACGTTTATTTTTACAAAGCCCCATTCCGGGCTTATCCGCGTGCATCCGCCCTATTTCTTTTCTTCCTCGGGAAGCTCCTTACGGATCTCCTTTGTACGGATCTCCTTACAGATCTGTTCAATGAACTCATCCAAAGGCTTCTGTCCTTCGTCTCCCGCAAAACGGCTTCTGACGGAAACCAGCCCCTGCTCTACTTCATTGGCTCCCACGATGAGCATATAGGGAAGCTTATTCATTCTTGCATCCCTGATCTTATAGCCGATCTTTTCGCTTCTGCCGTCCACGGTAACGTCTATGCCGTTTGCCGCCAGCTCTTTTCTTACCTTTTCCGCATAATCCGCAAACTTTTCGGAAATGGGAAGGATACGGACCTGCTCGGAACAAAGCCATGTAGGGAATTTCCCCGCATACTTTTCAATGAGCCATGCCAAAGTACGCTCATAACATCCCATGGAAGTCCTGTGGATGATATAAGGACGTTTTTTCTCGCCGTTCTGGTCGATATAATACATATCGAACTGCTCCGCCAGCAAAGCATCCCACTGGATCGTAATCATGGTATCTTCCTTACCGTATACATTCTTTGCATTGATATCGATCTTAGGCCCGTAAAAGGCAGCTTCTCCAATATCCTCTACATAGGGGATCTCCAGCTCGTTCATAACATTGCGCATATGCTGTTCCGTTTCTTCCCATACCTCGGGCTCCCCGATATACTTTTCCCTGTTGTCCGGATCCCATCTGGAAAGATGGTAAGTCACATCCTCTTCCACTCCAAGGGTCTTTAAGCAATGCCTTGCCAGCGCAATACAGTTTTTAAACTCCTCTACCATCTGGTCCGGCCTTACAATCAGATGCCCTTCCGAAATAGTAAACTGGCGCACCCTTGTCAGCCCGTGCATCTCGCCGGAATCCTCATTGCGGAACAACGTGGAAGTCTCGCCGTAACGCAGGGGAAGATCCCTGTAGGAGTGCTGCGTTGCCTTATAAACATAATACTGAAAAGGACATGTCATGGGACGGAGCGCAAATACCTCTTTATCCGTTTTCTCATCCCCCAGTACGAACATACCGTCCGTATAATGATCCCAGTGTCCGGAGATCTTGTACAGATCGGATTTTGCCATAAGAGGGGTTTTTGTCCTTAAATATCCCCATTCCTTATCTTCCAGATCCTCAATCCATCTCTGCATTTTCTGAATCATCTTGGCGCCCTTTGGCATTAACAAAGGCAGTCCCTGACCGATCACATCCACTGTGGTAAAGAGTTCCATTTCGCGTCCCAGCTTATTGTGGTCACGCTTTTTAATATCTTCCAAATGCTCCAGATAAGACTCCAGCTCTTCCTTTTTGTTAAAGGCCGTTCCATATATACGCTGCAGCTGTGCCTTATCGGAATCCCCTCTCCAGTATGCCATGGATGAAGAAATCAGCTTAAATGCCTTGATCCCTTTTGTGCTCATTAAGTGGGGACCTGCACACAGATCCACAAAGCCGCCCTGATCATAGAAGGAGATCTCGCTTCCCTCGGGCAGATCTTTAATCAGCTCTACCTTATAAGGTTCTCCCTTTTCCTCCATAAAGCTTATGGCTTCTTCTCTCGGAAGGGTAAAGCGCTCCAGCTTATGTCCTTCTTTGATGATCTTCTTCATTTCCTTTTCCAGATTGTCCAAATCCTCCCTGGAAAAAGGCGCATGGTCAAAATCGTAATAAAATCCCTCGTCGATAGAAGGACCGATCGTTACTTTGGCATCGGGGAACAGCCTTTTTACCGCCTGGGCAAGCACATGGGAACAGGTATGGCGGATGGTGCGCAGTCCCGCTTCGTCATTGGCAGTCAGGATATTTAACTGACAATCCCTGTCAATGACAGTTCTTAAATCCACTACCTCTCCGTCAACTTCTCCCGCGCATGCCGCCCTTGCCAGCCCTTCGCTGATATCCGCCGCTATCTCATAGACGCTCATGGCACGGTCATAATCTTTACTGCTTCCGTCTTTTAATATAATCTTCATCTTACCCTCTGTCCTTTCATTATGAATCCTCAAGTCAGGCCTCCCGCCATAAAGGCAGGGCGTCGAGACTGATATATTCCCTGTTTATCCGCCGGATCACTGCTCATCATCCTCGTCATCCCAGCCGTCACAGGGACCAATATTATTGCTTCCGTTATTGCTGGCAATTTCTACATGCTTTTTGGGAGAGAAAAACATCCCCAAAACCAGTCCCAGCAGAAATACCACTGCCACGATCAGGAAAAACTCCCTTTTTGTAATCTCTTCGTCCTCCGTAAAAAACGCTTCTAATTCATTCCATTTTTCTTTCATCTTCATAAACCTCCTATTTTTATTTTATTTTCATTTGATAAAACTTTTCGCCTTATCATATCGTCAGGAGTCAAAAGCCGGTTCCCCTGCTGCAGCCGGCACAGCGCCTGAAGCCTCTGTCATTTATCAAACGGATGTCTGCAAAAATAAAAAAGCCCCTCACACTGCTGCTGCAATGTAAGGGACGTATATACGCGGTTCCACCCTGCTTATCTTACCGCCTTTCAGACTGCGGAAAATACCGCTTCCGAAATGACGAATTACAAGATCACTCATTAGATGATAACGGAATCACCGGACCGGATTGGGGCCACTCAGAGGTAGTTTTCGGATGTTTCCTGCCAAGGTGCTTTCAGCCGCGGCACCTCTCTCTGATGCATTCCGTCATCTTACTCTTCTCGTCAACGTGTTGTCATAATGAAGTATCCATAGTCTTTCCTGACGCTATTATTTTATGCCTAAATATTTTTCTTGTAAAGTATTTTTTGTAAAACTTATGCCTGATAATTTATACTTTGGCTTCCGGGACCAGTGTTTTCTCCACGATCTCCGCCGCACAGCGCACAAATTTTACACAGGGCCTTTTTGCATAATAATCCTTGGTACGTTCGCTGGGCTGTGCGCTCTTTTCCCGTCCGAGGATCCCCAAAAGCTCCCTGCATATGATACTGCCGTTTGCTGCCGCAAACTCATCGCTCATATCCCTGACCCTCTGGTAAATCTCTGTTTTCCTGGCAACGTCCTTTGGATCGGAATTACCGTCCGCCAGCCCCGATAAAAGAGCCATTGCAGAAACCGTTCCGCACACCTCGCGCATTCTTCCCATACCCGCGCCCATAGGGGACGTAAGCTTTAATGCCTCCTCTTTGTCCATGCCGAACAGATCCGCATATGCCCCAAATACCGACTGGGCGCAGTTAAACCCGCTTTCAAACAGCCTTACCGCTTCTTCTACTCTTGATCCTGCCACTTCTATTTCCCTTTTCCACAGCACTTTTTGTACTTCTTGCCACTGCCGCAGGGACAGGGATCGTTGGGATAGATCTTTGGTGCATTAACAACGGTAGTGGATCTTTTCTGCTCCTTATAAAGCTCCTTTAACTTGTCCTCGTCAAAGATCGCCTTCCACTCTTCCAATCCGTAAAGCCATTCCGCATCGGCGGCAACCATGTTTTTGTAAAGAAGCTCTTTGTCGAACTTTAAGCTGACAGCCGTTTCCGCTTCCATCTCCTCAATGGGATTGGGCACTGCTAAAGAATCGTTGATCCCATCCAGAAAGCCTGTCATCGTCATCAAATCAACACCGAATTTTGTAGCCAGTTCGCTGACGCTTCCTGCCACCTCGGTATCAGGGTCTGCTAACAGCTCCTTATAGATCGCCTGCTCCTTTTTAAAATAATCAGCCCAGAATCTCTGCAGATCTCCTTTATTGGCAGATTCATCATAAGCCATATCTCTCCATAACTGTAATAATGCCATTTCTGTACTCCTTTTGCACTTTCATTTGAATCCTGCGGCATTGCCGCCACTTGATTAGTATATAAAACTTTTCCCGATCTTGCAAGTGGTAAACAGCGCTTTCTATTCCTGCTCCTTTTGCGGCCCCGCCAAATAGGAACGGCTGCCGTCCCCTTCTCCCGTTCCGCTGACCTTTTCCGTCACGGAATATTCTCCGGCGTCATTGGGCCTTAAAACGACCGTCAGCTCCCGTCTGCTCCCGTCTTCGACAACGGTAAGGACAGCCCTGTCGTTTATGCGGTAGTCAAGGGTTATATACCTGACAAGGTCGGCGTCCATATTCATCTTTTCCCTGCTGACCAGCTTTCCCGTTATCTTGTCATAATACAGGATGGTATGCCGCCCCTCTTCCTCCATCTGCACATAATCGTTGGCGATGTCGTTTCTCTTTTTTTCCGAAAGCCCTGCGATCATCCTGCACTGTTCGTAGACCTCTGCGGCTTCCAGCTTTTCATAAAACTGTTTCGCATTAAGCGCCCCTAAATACCTTACCCCCTTAGGCGCCAAGAATATTGCCAGGAATAAAAGACAGGCCACCGTTCCCCACAAAATAGTCCTGTGGTATTTCAGCCGCTCTACAAACTTCACGGGTTTTTCCCTGATGCGGATCGTTCCTTCAAACTCTTCTTCGGAAACAGCCTGTGCAAACTCCGAAAGACTGTGATATCTGTCAAAATGGTAAATGGACAGCGCCTTTTCAAGAGCCTTGCTCTGGTAATCCATGATCCTTCCGTTATAATAGGCCGGGGGCATCAGTATATCCCTGCCCTCGGGGTTTTCCTCGCTCAGCCTCTCGTAAAAGGCCGGAACCTTATGTCCCGTGACCATCTCGTACAAAATAGCCGCAACGGAATAAATATCTGCCTCAGGACCGATACCGCCTTCATCCATATACTGCTCTACCGGAGTATAGCCCGTCACCCTTGCCTCTGCATTTCCCAAAATCTCTAAAGCCGCATCCTCCATGGGATCGCAAAAGCCGGTCAGGAACGCTTCCCCCTCTTTTGTCACACGGATCAGAGACGGATGGATCCTGCCATGGACAACGCCTTTTTTGTGAACGCTCTCCAAGGATATGAAAATGGGCTTAAGGAGCTTAAAGGCATCCTTTACCATGACCCTGGGCATGTGGATCTTCTTCATATGATCAGGAAGCGAAATCCCTTCCACATATTCCGCAACCACATAAACCGTCCGGTTCTCTTCAAAAAAAGTAATGATATTGGCAATATTTTTTAAGGGAAAGAGCTGAACCATCAGTCTGGCCTCTTTTATCACATGCTCCTTCATCAGGGCAAAATCAGCCTCGTAGGAATAACGGCTTAGGGAAACCGTCCGCTTATTATCCTGGTCCCGTTCCACGATGGCTTCCGGATAAAGTTCCTTTATAACGATCTTTTGCTCCCTGAAGGTATCAAAGGCTTCGTAGGTAATGCTCAGACCGTTGCTGCCAAGCAGTTTCTCGATCCGGTAACGGTCCTTGAGCATAACCTTCTCTTCCAGCGCAAAACGCTTATTATTTACATCCATGAATCTCAATTACCCCTTGTTTTTTCTTCCATTATAGACAGATATGTGATAAATTACAAGTGAAAGGAGCTTTCATATGTATTCAAAAAAACAACGGATCGCCGCCCTGTGCGGAATTATTTTACTGGCAGGCTTATATATTTTTACGCTGATCGCCGCCATATTTGATTTTGACGGAACCGGCAGCCTCTTAAAAGCATGTCTGGCCGCCACAGTCGCCATTCCCATTTTGATCTGGATCTATATCTGGATGTACGGGGTCTATACCCAAAAACATACGCCTGCATCCTTTGATTTTCTGAAGGATAAAGATACAAAGTCCGAAAAAACCGATCAGGAGAGAGACCCAAATCACGATGACGGCCATAAGAGACAGCAAACTTAAAAAGCCGGGCGTTAATAAACACCCAGCTTTTTAAGTTCCGTAACGGCATTTTCTTTTGTCGTAAAGCAGATCGCTTCCATTCCAAGCTTCCTTGCGGTCTCGCAGTTGTCCTTTCTGTCGTCCAAAAAGACACATTCCCCGGGCACCAGCTCATAACGCTTTATCAAAAGCTCATATATTTCCGTCCCCGGCTTGATGATCTTCTCCTCATAAGACAGGATGCCGCCGTTTGTATAAGGGATAAAATCCAGCACATGGGCGCACTCCCTCGCCGCTTTCTTTGAAAAGTTGGAAAGGTAATAAACCTTAAGCCCCATGGCTCTCAGTTCCTTTATCCAGGGAATTGTGCTTTCACGCCTTCTCAACATATCATGAATATCCCGGCAGAACAAACGGATTTCCTTTTCTGCTTCGGGCGCATTTTTCACAAAACCGTCTATCAGCGCTTCTTCCTCGCTGCCGCCTCTGTCAAATTCATTCCATGCATCGTTCAGAACGGTAGCCCTTGCTACCTTTTCCCTGATATCCGGCGCAAAATGAAAGCTGTCCAGATACTCCTCCCAGCAGAAATCCACCAGAACATTCCCGATATCAAAAATAATCGCCTTTATCATGCATCCACCTTATCTTGCCAGTTTGCTTTTTCTGTATATAATATCGCTTCTGCCCGGCCCGTTGCTTACCATGGTAATGGGATAACCGATCTGTTCCTCCACAAACTCAATATATTTTCTGCAGTTCTCAGGAAGGGCATCGTATTCCTTGATCCCCCTGATCTCACATTTCCAGCCCGGAAGGGTTTTTAATACCGGTTTGGCCTTTTCCAGCTTTGCGGTTACCGGGAAGTCGGTGGTAACCTCTCCGTCGATGTCATACCCCACGCAGACCGGGATCTCATCTAAGTATCCCAAAACATCCAAAACGGTAAACGCCACATCCGTGGTTCCCTGCAGCCTGCAGCCGTATTTGGAAGCCACACAGTCAAACCATCCCATACGTCTGGGACGCCCTGTGGTTGCCCCGAATTCGCCGCCGTCTCCGCCGCGCCTTCTTAATTCATCCGCCTCTTCCCCGAAAATTTCGGATACAAAGGCTCCTGCTCCTACCGCTGAGGAATAGGCCTTGCAGACCGTTACGATCTCTTTGATCTCATAAGGGGGAATTCCCGCACCGATAGCGCCGTAAGCCGCCAGAGTGGAGGATGATGTTACCATAGGGTAAATACCGTGATCCGGATCCTTTAAAGTGCCTAACTGGCCCTCTAACAAAATGTTCTTTCCTTCCTTTAAGGCCTTATCAAGATAGGCGGAAACGTCGCAGACATAAGGCTCAACCATTTCTTTATATTCATGCAGGGTGTCAAGCAGTTCTTCCGGCTTCAACAAGGGCTTATGATAGAGGTGCTCTAATAAAACGTTTTTTGTCTCACAGATGCGTTTTACCTTTTCCTCTAACAGCTCATCATCAAAAAGCTCGCTGACCTGAAAACCGATCTTCGCATATTTATCCGAATAGAAAGGCGCAAT
>DEUB01000063.1:0-566 GCA_002362385.1 Lachnospiraceae bacterium UBA3273 | reverse complement strand
TTTATCCGAATAGAAAGGCGCAATTCCCGATTTGGTGGAGCCAAAAGACTTGCCTCCCAGCCTTTCCTCCTCGTACTGGTCAAAAAGAATGTGATAGGGCATTACCATTTGTGCCCTGTCAGATACCAGAATCTTGGGCATGGGTACATTGCGGTCGGTAATGGATTTGATCTCCTGAAACAAAACCGGGATATTCAACGCAACGCCGTTACCGATAATGCTCGTTGTATGGCTGTAAAAAACGCCTGAAGGAAGGGTATGCAGGGCGAACTTGCCGTAATCGTTTACAATGGTATGTCCCGCATTGGCTCCTCCCTGAAAACGGATGATGATATCCGCATCCTCCGCCATCATATCCGTGATCTTACCTTTTCCCTCATCGCCCCAGTTTGCACCTACGACTGCTTTTACCATTTGACTGTTCCTCCTGATCATATTTTTATAATATGGAATTCCACACTTTTTACACTATAAATTATAGCCCAATTATTTTTATAAGTAAAATCAATATTTTTTATATTTATTATAACTTCCGCTTATATCTAAGGGTTATGTAAATTGTCGTT
>DEUB01000019.1 GCA_002362385.1 Lachnospiraceae bacterium UBA3273 | reverse complement strand
ATTACAGTTTGCGGAAACTCAAGGATTTTTAAAGGAAGCCACATATTCCTTGTCCGGCTGTCTGAAATTCCTCTCCTTTATAGGATTTACGGGAATCAGATTAATATGACAGTTTCTTTTTCCCGAAAGCTCCGCCAGCCCTTTTACATCCTCGTATGTATCGTTTACGCCCGCCACAAGGCTGTATTCAAAAGTAATTCTCCTGCCGGTCTCCTGAAAATAAACGTCTGCCGCATCCATCAGTTCCCCGATAGAATAGGTCTTTGCTATGGGCATCAGCTTCCGCCTCTTTTCATCCGTAACGGCGTGCAGGGACAAAGCCAGGGTTATCTGCAGCTTTTCCTTTGCAAGCTTTAAGATCCCCGGTACGATCCCGCAGGTGGAGACCGTCACGTTCCGCTGGCTGATATGAAGCCCGTATTCATCCGTTAAAAGAGTGATGAAGCGTATCAGGTTATCATAATTGTCCAGAGGTTCGCCCGTTCCCATAACGACCACATTGGAAACCCGCTCTCCCGTGATCTTCGTGATCCTGTAAATCTGGTCCAACATTTCCGAAGGCTTTAGGTTCCTGGTAAGTCCGTCCAGGGTGGAAGCACAAAAGGCGCAGCCCATCCTGCATCCCACCTGGGAGGAAATACAGACGCTGTTGCCGTGCTTATAGGGCATCAGTACGCTCTCTACTAGGTTGCCATCCTCTAACTGAAAGAGAAATTTCCGGGTTTTATCGATCTTCGATTCCTGCACCCTGACCTCTTTCAGATCCGTAAAAGAAAACCTCTCTTTACATTCTTCCCGAAATGAACGGGATATATTAGTCATTTCATCAAATCCCCTAACAAGCTTCACATGGATCCAGTCATAGATCTGATCCGCCCGGAAGCTTTTCTCTCCCATTTCGCAGACCTCTTTTCGCAGCTCTTCCCTGGTCAGGGATTTTATATCTGTCTTTTCCATACCATCACTCTTTATTCCGCAAAAAGGAAACCATGTAAAATCCGTCGGTTTCATCTATGCCGGGAAATAAAGTCTTCTCCTTTTCCTTTATAAAAGGAAACTTTTTTAAAAACCACCGGGTGTTTTCCTCATTTTCCTCCTCTGTCAGCGTACAGGTGGAAAAAACAAGCCTTCCTCCCGGTTTTACATACCGCCACACTGTGGAAAGGATGTTTTTCTGCAATACCGCGATCTTATCGATATCCGCTTCCTTTACCCGGTATTTGATGTCTCCCTTCCTGCCCATTGCCCCAAGGCCTGAACAGGGCAGATCGGCTATGACCACATCCGCCTTTTCAATGCTTGCTTTATCCTCTACCGTAGCGTCAAAGGTTTCCGCCTCTATATTTTCATAACCGCTTCTTTTGATGTTTTCCTCCATAAGGGCGGTCTTTTTTTCGGAAACATCCCTTACCCTCACAAAGCCCGTATGATTCAGCTTGCAGGCCGCATGAAGGGCTTTTCCCCCCGGTGCGCCGCACACATCCAGAACATACTGGCCCTCCTTTATCCCGGCCATTTCCACAATTTCCATGGAACCGGCGTCCTGGACCATGATCCTGCCCTCGGCAAAGCCCGGAATGCTTTCCACCTTATCGGGATTTTCTAGTTTATATGCATAGGATAACCCATTTACGGGACAAAACTCAATACCTGCAAGGGATATTCTCCTAAGAAGGTCTTCTTTTTCCTCTTTCCCCAGATTTTCATCGATCCTGACGGTTACCGGCCGCTCTTCTAAAAGCCCTTTTAATATTTTTTCGGTTTTATCCGCCCCAAAACGGGAAAGCCACATGGCAACGATCCACTCCGGCTGGGAATAGCGAATGGATAAGTAAGCCATAAGGTCCGTTTCCTTTTGAGGATATGCAATTTTTTCTTTATTTCTGGCAATGTTTCTAAGCACCCCGTTCACAAAGCCCTTTAAAGAAGCAAATCCTCTTTTTGCCGCCAGCTTTACGCTCTCGTTACAGACTGCGGCGTCGGGGACCCCATCCATATAAAGGATCTGGTATACGCCCATCCTCATAAGGCTCCGGATAAACGGCTTCATCTTCCTTACCGGAACCTTTGAAAAAGAATCCAGCACATAATCAAGCTCAATGCACCGCTCTATGGTTCCCTCCGCCATTCTTTTGATAAAGGAACGCTCCCTCTTATCCAGATATCCGTATTTGTCCAGAACCTGCTTTATAACATAATGGCTGTACTGCTTTTTTTCCAGGATCTCTATAATGCAGTAAAGCGCTATTTCCCTGGTATTGACCAAAATTTTTCTCCGCCTTTCCCTACAGGGCTTCCCCTTCTAAAAAGGTGCGCCCCAGCAGGAATTCTTTCGTGCTCATTCTCTTTTTCCCCTCCAGCTGAATTTCCAAAAGGGAAAGAGCGCCTTTTCCTGTGCAGACGATCACTGCATCCTTTGTTACCTTTGCTATCCTGCCCGGTTCCCCGTCTATATGGGGCAAAACTTCCGCCCTCCAGATCTTTAACTGCTTTCCCTTATATTCCGTAAAAGCGCTGGGCCAGGAATTCAAACCTCTTATGAGCCTTTCTATTTCTACGGCGCTTTTATTCCAGTCGATCCTGCCTGTGGATTTGCTCAGCATCTTTGCATAACAACTGTTATCATCATCCTGTCTGACAGGAACCACATCTCCCTTTTCAATTTTGTCAAGGGCCTCCACGATCAGCTTTGATCCCGCTTCCGCCAGCTTGTCAAAAAGAGAAGCGCCCGTTTCCTCCGTCGTAATAGGAACTTTTTCCTGAAAGAGGATGTCTCCCGTGTCCAGTCCCTTATCCATCTGCATTATAGTAACACCCGTTTCTTTTTCCCCGTCAATAATGCTCCACTGGATCGGCGCAGCCCCCCGGTATTTGGGGAGAAGGGATGCATGGATATTGACGCAGCCGTATCGGGGCATGTTCAGGATCTCTTCGGAAAGGATCTGTCCGAAAGCGGCTACCACAAAAATATCCGCAGGATATTTCTTCAATTCTTCTATGGCTTCCGCCTCCTTTATCTTTACAGGCGTTAAAACCGGAATCCCGTATGAAAGCGCGCATCCCTTAACGGGAGAAGGAGCCATTTCCTTTCCCCTGCCCTTCTGTCTGTCCGGCTGGGTCACTACGGCGCAGATCTCATGCCCCGCCTCTATCAGCGCCTTTAAAGGCCCTACCGCAAAATCTGGCGTTCCCATATAAACAATCTTCATCTTCCTGCCCTGCTCTCTTATTGATAAATATTTTTCATATCGTTTGTTATCTTATTTTCCCGTCTGCTCTTTCGGACGTGTGACGTTTGTTCTTCCCCCCAGCCGCCATTCTTTCTCACGGCCGTTTGTACTTTCGGCATTATTCGTCGTCGTAGATTTCGTCCTCGTCCTCAGCGCCCACTTCATATAACGGTCCCTCAACCAGCTCCGTATACATGTGGCCGTCCAAATGGTCGATCTCATGCATCATGGCCCGTGCCAAAAGCTCAGTGCCCTCCATTTCCACCGGATTCATTTCCGCATCCAGTGCAGCCACCTTCACATAATTGGGTCTTGTGACCACGCCGCTTTTTCCCGGAACCGAAAGACAGCCTTCATGACCTGTCTGCTCCCCGCTTGTTTCCACCACTTTGGGGTTTACGAACACAATGGGCCCTTCTCCCACGTCGATGACGCAGATCCTCTTTAAAATCCCCACCTGGGGAGCCGCCAACCCTACGCCGTCCGCTTCATACATGGTTTCAAGCATATCGTCTATCAGCTCTCTGGTACGCTCCGTCATTTCCTTGACTTCCTTACACTTTTTGTTCAAAACCGGATCTCCGATCTCTCTGATGTTTCTAATTGCCATTCTGGTCTTATCCTCCTGCTCTAATATCCATTCATGGGGTCAAAATCAAAATAAACGCTTAAGTCCCCATATTCCTTCTTTTTCTCCTCCATAAGGTTTTCCATAAAGTCTTTGGCAGCGACCAGCTCTTTATAATCCTCATGGCGGATATAGATCATCTTACGGTACGCGTCGTTTATTTTCCCCACAGCGGCGTCCGCAGGACCTATGACGCGCCATCCTTTTGCTCCTGCGGCTTCTCTGAGCATGCCCGCCGCTTCCTTTATGATCTCCCAAAGCCTTTGTTCATCCGCCGACGTAAACAGTACGGCAAGCATATGCAAAACGGGCGGGTAGCCGCAGACCTTCCTGTAAGCGATCTCCTCTTTATAAAAGCTTTCATAGTCCTGATTTGCCGCATACACAACGGCGTAATGCTCCGGCCTGTAGGTCTGTATGACCGCTTCTCCCGGCGTATTTCCCCTTCCCGCCCTTCCTACGGCCTGTGTCAAAAGCTGAAAGGTGCGCTCCGCCGCCCGGTAATCCCCTGCCGACAGGGACAGATCCGCCGCAAGCACTCCCACTAACGTTACATAGGGGAAATCATGTCCTTTTACGATCATCTGGGTGCCGATCAGAATATCCGCTTCCCTTCCTGCAAAAGCGGAAAGGATCTTTTCATAGTCGTCTTTTTTTCTTGTGGTATCCTTATCCATCCTAAGGACCCTCGCCTCAGGAAACATTGCCCTGATCCGTTCCTCCACCTGCTCCGTCCCTACCTTAAAGCCCGCTATATAAGGAGAGCCGCATTCCGGACACTTCTTATAAGACGGGGCCTCGTAGCCGCAGTAGTGGCATACCAGCTTATTTTTACCATGCTCCGTTAAGGAAATATCACAATGAGGACATTTTACCACATAACCGCAGCTTCTGCATGTTATAAATCCCGCATAGCCCCGGCGGTTCAAAAAAAGCATGATCTGCTCTTTTTTCTTGAGACGCTCCTCCATCTTTTCATAAAGAAGGTTTGAAAACATGCTGCGGTTGCCTTTTTTAAGTTCCTCCCTCAGATCCACGGTATAGACGGAGGGCAGATTTTTCCCTCCGAAACGGCTCTTTAAACGGAAAAAGCCGTATTCCTTCTTCTGCGCCTTATAATAAGCGGTCACAGAAGGGGTAGCCGAGCCTAATACAAGGCTTGCGCCGTTTTCTCCTGCAATATATTCCGCCGTTTCCCTGGCATGATATTTGGGCATTCCGTCGCTTTTATAGCTTCCTTCATGCTCCTCGTCTATGATGATCAGTCCCAGATTGGAAAAGGGTGTAAACAAAGCGCTTCTGGGGCCTATCATGATCTGTATTTCTCCCCGCTTCGCCCGTTCAAACTGGTCAAACCGCTCTCCCTTTGAAAGCCTGGAATGGATCACGGAAATCCTGTCCCCGAATCTTTTATAAAAGCGCAGTACCGTCTGATAGGTCAGGGCGATCTCCGGTATGAGCACGATGGCTTCTTTTCCCTCCGAAAGCACTCCGGCGATCATCTCCATATAGACCTCGGTTTTACCGCTTCCGGTCACTCCGTACAATAAATAGGTTTTCCTGATCTTATTTTTATAATCGGAAAGAAAGGAATCCACAATTTCCTGCTGTTCCAGAGAAAGGGCGATCCTGCCCTCCGGCCCGCCTGCGGCCTTTATGGGATTTCTGCTTGCCGTCCTTTCCTCCATACGGATGATCCCGTTTTTTTCCATTGCCTGTAAGGTCTTCCCAGAAACGCCAAGCTGCATCAGGGCAAAGCTGTATGAAAGGGTCTCCACCGTGGAAAGGGCCTCTAAAAGCCTTTCCTTTGCCACATGATGCTTTTTCTTTGCTTCTTCCAGCCGATCCTTAAGGTCCTGACCCGAAATATTCAAATAAATATCCCTTTTTAAAGCCTGCTTTACCTGCTCCTTTACGGGAAGTACCGTCTTTAGCGCCGCGATCAGCGTAGAGCCGTAGTTGGCGCGCATCCATGCCGCTAACGCCACAAAACGCCCTTCTGCCGAAATGCCGCCCTCTGCCACATCCGCAACTTCCTTGCACAATTCATCAGGATATTCCGAAACATCCGTTATGGAAAGCACATAGCCCTTTATCAGCTTATTGCCCCGCCCGAAGGGGATAAGCACTTGCATACCCGGTGCAAGCTTTCCCTTAAGGGCCTTAGGCACTTTATATTGAAAAGGTCTGTCGACTTTCTCATGGGAAATATCCACACAGATATTCGCATATTTATCTTCCATGTATATCTCCCTCCTAAGTAACATGCCACGGCCGGCACATTCCCCGCCGTCTTTTCACAAACTGTCTGCATTTTCCGGGGGATCCTGTCTTCCTGCAAGCACGTCGGCAATGATATCCCTCTCGTCCATGGGGTATTTTTTCCCCTGGATCTCCTGATAATCCTCATGCCCTTTTCCTGCAAGGACGATAACGTCCCCCGGCTTTCCATATCGGATCACATAGGCGATTGCCTCCCGCCTGTCAACGATCTCTATATATCTGCCTTCTGTTTTGGCAATTCCCGTCTTAATATCCTCTATAATGGCCTCGGGCTTCTCCGTCCGGGGATTATCCGAGGTAATGACTGTCAGATCCGCCAGCCTCCCGCTGACCTCTCCCATCTCATATCTGCGTATCTTGGAACGGTCTCCTCCGCAGCCGAACATGCACACAAGCCGTCCCGGCTCATATTCCTTTAAGGTGGTAAGCAAACTCTCAAGAGCCATGGCATTGTGGGCATAGTCGATCATTAAGGCAAAATCCTTAGAAACCTTTATCAGTTCTATCCTGCCCTTTACCTTTGCCTCCATCAGGCCCTCTTTCATTTTATCCGCAGGAATTCCAAAATGATGGCAGATAGCGATGGCCGTTAAGGCGTTATAAACGCTGAAGCGCCCCGGAGCATGGAATTCCACTTCAAAATCCATCAGCCCCTTTACCTTAAAATCAACGCCCAAAAAGCCCTCTCCCTTAATGAGCTTCACGTCATCGGCATAAAGATCCGCTTCCCTGGAAAATCCATAGGTCAAAAGCTGGCAGGTATGCTCTTTTGTTACCTGCTTCCAGTGGGCGTCGTCGCAGTTTACGATACCCTTTCTGCACTGTTTGAACAAAAGTCCCTTACAGCGCATATAATCTTCAAAATCCTTGTGTTCATTGGGTCCGATATGGTCCGGCTCTATGTTGGTAAAAATACCCAGTTCAAAGGTAAAGCCCTGACAGCGGTGCTGCATCAGTCCCTGGGAGGAAACCTCCATAACCGCCATATCGCAGCCTGCATCCAGCATTTCCTGAAAGGATTTTTGCAATATATAGGATTCCGGCGTAGTATTCTGTGCCGGTATTTTTTTATCTCCGATGATCGTTTCGATGGTTCCCACAAGGCCCACCTTATGCCCCGCATGCTCTAAAATGGATTTTACGAGATAGGTGGTGGTGGTTTTTCCCTTGGTTCCCGTTATGCCGATAACCTTCAGCTTATCCGCAGGATTTCCGAAATACGCCGCGCTGATAAATGCCATGGCATATCGGGTATCCTCTACCTTGATGACCGTCACGGACGCATCCTTTGGAAGTTTTACCTCATGGCTGACTACCAGAACTGCCGCGCCTTTTTCTGCCGCCTCCGCCGCTTTCTCATGGGCGTCGAATTTTGCTCCCACAATACAGATGAACATGCAGTCCTTTTCCACCTGATCGGAATTGTAGACGACGGAAGAAACCGATCTGTCGTCACTTCCCTTTATTACCTGATATGAAATATCCTTCAGTAAACTTTTACACTCTGTCATATTTCCACACTTTCCGCTCCTTTTATCATCGGAACAAGGAGCAAAACCCAGTTATTTATAGGATAGCACATATAGTATGTTTTTTCAATGAGTGTACAAGATATGTTTGTGTCAACACTTTATTG
>DEUB01000044.1 GCA_002362385.1 Lachnospiraceae bacterium UBA3273 | reverse complement strand
AAGGTTTTTCGGAGCTCTGCCCGTGTTCAGCCACCAATCTCTCAGGAGTAGAAATAAATGAGAAAAGGTATTTACAATACATTAAACAAATATGGAAAAGACATTTTAAATTCTGAAAATTACAAAAAAAGCAAAGGCTTTGTCCAGCACGGGAATTTCTCGGTATGGAGGCATAGCTTAAACGTGGCGGAAACCAGCATCCGATTAAGCCGTGCGCTGCCCGTCCGGTTTCATGAAAGGGAACTGGTAAGAGGCGCCCTGCTCCATGATTATTTTTTATATGACTGGCATAAAAAAAGAGTCGGCATAAGAGAGATCCGGGAATTCTACAAAATGCATGGCTTCACGCACCCGGTGGTGGCGGCTAAAAACGCTCGAAGGGATTTCAACACCGGAAAGCTGGAAAACGAAATCATAGCCAAGCATATGTGGCCGCTGACGATCAGAAAAATGCCTATGTGCCGTGAGGCGTGGGTCGTAACGCTGGCGGATAAGTATTGTTCTTTAATGGAAACCTTTCATTTTATGAAAGGGGATCTATGTGGATAAACTAAAAGATGCATTAAAAGAATTGGGAAAAAGCGACTATTATCCTTTTCATATGCCGGGGCACAAAAGAAGAGCGGGAGAGTACTTTGATTACAACCCCTGTCTGGAAGATATTACGGAAATCGACGGCTTTGACAACCTTCATCATCCCGAAGGGATTCTGAAAGAGGAACAGGAATTTGCCGCCGGGGCTTTTGGCGCTGAGGAATCCTTTTTTCTGGTAAACGGAAGCAGCTGCGGAGTAATGGCTGCAATTGCGGCGGTTGCCGCGGATTCGGGCCAAAAGCTTCTAATGGGCAGAAACGGGCATAGATCCGCTTATAACGGACTATATTTTGCAAACGTACAGGCTGATTATTTATATCCGGAGAAAATACCGGGCGTTTCTTTTTTGGGGGCGGTCGATCCGGACGATGTGCTGAAAGCGCTAAACGGAAATGCTTCATACAGCGGGATTTTCCTGACATCGCCCACTTATGAAGGAATTGTCAGCGATGTGGAAAAGATTTGTGAAGCCGCCCACGAAAAAAATATCCCTGTCATTGTGGATGAAGCTCACGGAGCGCATCTGGGGCTTTTTGGCGGAGACGGATATTTTCCTAAAGGCGCCCTCTGCCAGGGAGCGGATATTGTGATCGAAAGCCTCCACAAAACGCTTCCGGCCATGACCCAGACGGCGATCCTGCATGTTCAGGGAAATCTGGTGGATAAGGAAAAGCTGAAATTATATCTTGCCATGTTCCAGTCCAGCAGCCCGTCCTATGTTCTTATGGAGAGCATCAGTTCCTGCATTCATTTCTGCATGGAAAATAAACAGCGGCTTTTGGAAGATTATAAAAAAAGGCTTGTGGATTTTTACGGGAGAACGAAAGAATTTACCTGTCTGAAAATTATTACGCCCTCTTTGACAGGTCAGTACTTTGGGGGAAGAATAAGAACGGAGGCGGATCCCGGAAAGCTTCTGATCGGAGTGGGCACAAGCGGTCTTACGGGAAGAGAGCTTTATGATATTTTAAGAGAGAAATATCATCTGCAGATGGAAATGGCGGCTATGGATTATGTTATTGCCATGACCAGCGTTATGGATACGGACGAAGGCTTTGAAAGGCTGATCCGCGCATTAAAGGAAATCGATCTATGGTCATCGGAGCAAAAGAGCGCCGGAAGGGCCAAAGCAAAGATACGGAAGGAAAAATGCAGGACAGTATGTTTAGATATCGGGAATCCGGCGGCAGTATATTCTGTCAGAGAAGC
The DNA here is from genome assembly GCA_002362385.1 of Lachnospiraceae bacterium UBA3273. GTDB lineage: Bacteria > Bacillota > Clostridia > Lachnospirales > Lachnospiraceae > UBA2882. Next base: position 59,181 of record DEUB01000044.1, on the reverse strand, counting down.
ATTGTCAAAGCGGTCGGTGCCTGTAGATCTTGAAAAATGCCCGGGACGGATCAGCGGGGAATTTATCTATCTGTATCCCCCGGGAATCCCGGTCATAACGCCGGGAGAGAGGATCGGTAAAGAACTGCCTGGGTATCTAAAAGAGGCGGCAGGGATGGGCTTATCCATTCAGGGGCTTCGGGACTATGAACATAAAAAAGTATTTTGTATACAGGATGAAGCCAAATAAAGGGCAAAAACAGAGAATGGAAAAATGAACATAGAAGAAAAATAAGAATAAATAATTATAAAAAGATGACAGAAACAGAAAGGGAAAGACATGAGAAAAACAAAAATCATCTGTACCATAGGACCGGCTTCGGAGAGCGAAGGGGTTTTGAAGGAATTAATGCTTGCGGGAATGAATGTGGCCAGATTCAATTTTTCACACGGCACCCATGAGGAGCAAAAAAAGAAGCTGACAAGCGTTTTAAAGGTCAGCAATGAATTGGGGCTTCCCGTGGCTACTTTACTGGATACAAAGGGGCCGGAAATCAGGCTCAGGGATTTTGAAAACGGCAGAGCGGAGCTCGCAGAGGGACAGACTTTTATACTGACTACAGAGGAAGTCATGGGTACGAAGGAACGGGCGTCCATTACTTATAAAAATCTGAAAGACGATGTAAAGCCGGGCATGACTATTCTGATCGATGACGGCAAGATCGAGATGACGATCGAAAAGATAACCGATACGGATATTGTCTGCCATGTTGTGAACGGAGGCACGGTTTCCAATCACAAGGGGATCAATGTGCCGGGAGCGGTTTTATCCATGCCCTATGTCAGCGATGTGGATTATGAAGATATCAAATTCTGCGCCCAGATGGGATATGATTTCCTTGCAGCGTCTTTTGCAAGAACAAAGGAAGATATTCTTAAGGTCCGCAAAATCCTGGATGAAAACAACAGTACGGCCAAGATCATTGCCAAGATCGAAAATATGCAGGGAATCGAAAATCTGGATGAGATTCTGGATGTTTCCGACGGTATTATGGTTGCCAGAGGGGATATGGGCGTGGAGATCCCTTTAGAGGAAGTGCCCGTTATCCAGAAGGACATGATCAAAAAGGCGGTTGCCAAAGGAAAACATGTGATTACCGCAACACAGATGTTAGAGTCCATGATCTATAATCCCAGGCCTACCAGGGCGGAAACGGCTGATGTGGCGAACGCCATTTATGACGGCACTACGGCTATTATGCTTTCGGGAGAAAGCGCAGCCGGAAAGTATCCTGTGGAAGCAGTTGAAACAATGGCAAAAATTGCAGAAAGGACAGAGCAGGATATTGATTACGGCGGAAGAATGAAAAAGTGTGATGCCACGGCGGGCGGCGTGGATATTACAACGGCTATTTCCCACGCTACCTGTACAACGGCCATGGACCTGAATGCAGCGGCCATTATTACCGTTACCATGTCCGGTTTTACGGCGGGCATGATCTCCAGATATAAGCCAGGATGCCCCATTATCGGGTGCAGCGTAAATCCCAGGGTGTGCCGCCAGTTAAACCTTTCCTGGGGCGTGGCTCCTTTGCTGATCGAAAGGGAAGAAACTGCCGATGATCTCTTTGACGAGGCTTCCAGGGCGGCGGAAAAAGCAGGATATGTAAAAAAAGGCGATATTGTGGTATTGACGGCAGGCGTGCCGTTGGGAACGGTAGGGACTACCAATATGATTCGCGTGATAGAAATATAGGCAGGGAAAGACGAAAGTAGGAGAGAAACCGGAAAACAGCGGTTTTAGAGAAGCTATGGGCAGGATTTTTTATCTTATGGGGAAAAGTTCATCGGGTAAGGATACGATTTATAAAGAACTTCTCAAAAAAGAAGAACTGAGGCTTAAAAAAATTGTATTATACACCACAAGACCTGCCCGGGCAGGGGAAAAGGACGGCGTGCAGTATCATTTTGTGGATGAGGAAGCATGGAGGGCCTTTGAAGAGGCGGGAAAAGTCATTGAAATGAGGGAGTATCATACTTTTCACGGCTTATGGAAATATTTTACCGTGGATGACGGACAGATACGCCTTGAGGATCATGACTATCTGATCATCGGGACCATTGAATCCTATGTGAAGACCAGGGCCTATTTCGGAGAGGAAAAAGTCATTCCGCTCATGATAGAATTGGATGACGGCGTCCGCCTGCAGAGGGCTTTGGATCGGGAAAGAAGCGAGGGCAGCCCCCGATATGAAGAGATGTGCAGGAGATTTTTGGCGGATGCGGCGGATTTTTCGACGGAAAAGAAGTTGGCGGCGGGAATCGGCCAGGTGTTTTGTAATGAGGATCTGGAGCGTTGTTTGAATGAGATCGCATCGTATATGCTTTCTTTTAAAAAATGAGGTAAGGCTATGGATATTAAGGTAAATCAGGCGGCTCCCGTGACGCAGGTGCAGCAGGGGGATGCGAATCAGGTATCGGACGGTACTTTCAAATTTATACTGGCCAGCAATATTGCGGAGGAAGAGCTGCAGGTGCGTTTAAGCTCCATGATGGAAGAGATTACCAGACAGGGAGATAAGCTGTCCAAAAAGATGGATGTGCGGGACATGAAGCGCTACCGGGGGCTGATCAAGGATTTTATGAATGAGGTCGTTAACCGAAGCCATAAGTTTTCCAGAGAAAACTTTCTGGATAAGAAGGGGCGGCACAGGGTATACGGCATTATCAGGCAGGTGGACGACACACTGGATGAGCTGGCGAAGGAACTGATGAAGGATGAGAAGGATCATCTGTCCATTTTGGGAAAAATAGGAGAGATCAGAGGGCTTCTTCTGGATATTTTTACTTAATTATTTCAAAAAGGAGAAAAAACGTGTTACAATAAAATGTAATGCAGAGGAATGGAAAGAGGGTGGCGAAATGGCAACATTTAAAGATGTGGTTGGACAGGAACAGATCGTAGAGCATTTGAAGGCTGCTGTAAAAATGAAAAAGGTGTCTCATGCATATATTTTGCAGGGAGAGAGGAGCTCGGGCAAAGAATTTATCGCTAAAGTATTTGCCATGGCGCTGCAATGTGAAAGGCAGGGAGGAGACCCCTGCGGCCAGTGCCGTTCCTGCAAGCAGGCGGAAGGCGGAAACCATCCGGATATTATCCGCGTTTCCCATGAAAAGCCAAATACCATCGGCGTTGAGGATATCAGGAAGGTTACGGGGGATATCGCCATCAAGCCTTACAGCAGCGATAAAAAGATCTATATCATAAATGAAGCGGAGAAAATGACGGTACAGGCTCAGAATGCTCTTTTAAAGACGCTGGAGGAGCCGCCGGAATATGCGGTCATTCTGCTTTTGACCACCAATGTGGAGGCGCTGCTTCCTACGATCCAGAGCCGCTGCGTACTTCTGACCATGAAACCGGTCAGGGATGATGCGGTCAAGAAATTTCTTATGGAGAATCTTATGATCCCGGAATACAAGGCGGATGTCTGCGTGGCTTTCGCAAGAGGGAATGTGGGTAAGGCAAAGGCGTTGGCTTCCAGCGAGGAATTTGACAATATCAAGTCGGATGCTGTAACCTTATTGAAGTACATCCGTGACATGGAGATCAATGAGATCGTGGCGGCGATCAAGAAGATAGCCGAGTATAAGTTTGATATCAATGATTATCTGGATATTTTATCGGTCTGGTACAGGGATGTGCTGTTATTTAAGGCAACAAATGATGTCAACCATCTGATTTTTAAAGATGAGACACAGTATATTAAGAAAACGGCGGACCGAAGCGCATATGAAGGGATCGAAGAGATCCTGGATGCTTTGGAGAAAGCAAAATCCAGGTTAAAGGCCAATGTGAATTTTGACCTGACCATGGAACTTTTGCTGCTGACCATAAAGGAGAATTAGAATGCGAAAAATTATAGGAATCCGTTTCCGTACAGCCGGAAAGGTATATTACTTTGACCCTTTGGATTTTAATATCAAAAAGGGCGATCATGTGATCGTGGAGACAGCCAGGGGGATCGAGTACGGAACGGCGGTAGGAGATATCAGGGAATTAGAGGAGGAAAAGATAAACCAGCCTTTAAAACCGGTTATCAGAATTGCCAAGGAAAGAGACGATAAGCAGCAGGCTGAAAATAAGATAAAGGAAAAAGAGGCTTTTCAGATCTGCCTTGAAAAAATAAAAAAGCATAATCTGGAAATGAAGTTGATCGATACGGAATATACTTTTGATAACAACAAGATTTTATTTTATTTTACTGCGGACGGAAGAATTGATTTCAGGGAGTTGGTAAAGGATCTGGCATCAGTCTTTAAGACCAGGATCGAGCTGAGGCAGATCGGCGTCAGGGACGAGACCAAGGTTTTAGGGGGCATGGGCATTTGCGGAAGGGCCCTTTGCTGCCATACCTTTCTTTCGGAATTTGCGCCTGTTTCCATTAAGATGGCAAAGGAGCAGAATTTATCCTTAAACCCCACAAAGATTTCCGGCGTCTGCGGAAGGCTTATGTGCTGTTTGAAAAATGAAGAAGAAACCTATGAGGATTTAAACAGGCGGCTTCCCAATGTGGGAGACTATGTGACCACGGATGACGGCTATAAGGGAGAGGTCCACAGCGTCAACGTGCTGAGGCAGTTAGTCAAGGTCATTGTGGATACAGGTGATGAAAAGGATATTATGGAGTACCATGTGGACCAGCTTCGGTTTAAACGCCGCCATCGCAAGGATAAAGTAGATGTAAATGATGCGGAACTGAAGGAATTGGAAAAGCTGGAAAAACAGGAAGGAAAGTCAAAGCTGGATGACAATTGATATACGGGAGGGGGAACGGCTGGACGATCTGGGAAGAAAAGGCTATCGGATCATTCAGAACCCGAAGACCTTTTGCTTTGGAATCGATGCGGTTCTTTTAACAGGATTTGCCAGGGTAAAGCCGGGAAGTCATGTGCTGGATCTGGGAACAGGAACGGGGATCATTCCCATTTTACTGGAGGCAAAGACGGAAGCCTCCCATTTGACGGGACTTGAGATACAGGAAGAGAGCGCTGACATGGCAAGGCGCAGTGTAGCGTTAAACGGACTGGAAGAGAAAATAGCCATTGTGACGGGAGATTTGAAGGAAGCTTCCTTTCTGTTGGGAAAGAGTGCTTTTGATGTGGTAACCTGTAATCCGCCCTATATGATAGGAGAGCACGGACTGACCGGGGGAAACAGGCAGAAGACCATTGCCAGGCATGAAGTGCTCTGCACTTTTGAGGATGTGGCAAGGGAGGCGGCGGCCCTTTTAAAACCCGGAGGAAATTTTTATCTTGTGCACAGGCCTTTCAGATTGGTAGAGCTGTTTAATACCCTGACAAGGCACGGCTTAGAGCCTAAGAGAATGAAGCTGGTGCACCCTTTTGTGGATAAAGAGCCGAATATGGTTTTGATTGAGGCAAAAAAAGGCGGAAATTCCCGGATAACCATTGAAAGTCCTTTAATTGTATACAAAGAGCCGGGAGTTTATACGGACGAGATTTATGACATTTATAAGCCTGCCGTCTATGATGACAGGCTTAAGGCTGAATAAAAATGAAATGTAAAGATACAAGGTAATATTCAGGGAATATATCCTGTAAAATGTATAAGGAAGCAACATGAGCGGAACATTGTATTTATGCGCCACTCCCATCGGAAATCTGGGAGATATGACACCGAGGGTAAGGGAAACCTTAGAGCAGGTGGATCTGATCGCTGCAGAGGACACGAGAAACAGCATCAAGCTGTTAAACCATTTTCAGATCAAGACTCCCATGACCAGCTATCATGAATATAATAAGGTGGAAAAGGCAAAGCTGTTAATTGAAAAACTGGCACAGGGAGAGGATATCGCATTGATTACGGATGCGGGGACGCCTGCCATATCCGACCCGGGAGAAGTTCTGGTGGCTATGTGCCAGGAGGCGGGGATACCCGTTACAAGCCTGCCGGGAGCGGCGGCATGTATTACTGCCCTGACCCTTTCCGGATTGTCCACAAGACGGTTTTGCTTTGAAGGGTTTCTTCCTTCGGAAAAAAAAGAAAAAAATATGGTCTTAGAGGATTTACAAAAGGAGTCCAGAACGATTATTATATATGAGGCGCCCCATCATTTGAGAGGGACGCTGCAGGATTTATATGATACCCTGGGACAGCGCAGGATAACCTTATGCAGGGAATTGACCAAGAAATTTGAAGAGGTTTTTCCTACTACACTAGAAGAAGCTATAGAATATTATAAAAAAGATGCCCCAAGAGGTGAATATGTACTTGTCATAGAAGGCAAAAGCCTTTATGATAGAAAAAAAGAACAACAGAAGGACTGGCAGTCAATATCTGTGGAAGAACACATGAGAGTCTACGAAGAACAGGGAGTAGACCGCAAGGATGCCATGAAGCAGGTTGCGAAGGACAGAGGAATTTCCAAAAGAGATGTTTACAATTATCTGCTAAAAGCTGTTGACAAAGACGGAAGTAGATAATATACTTTGATTGTCAAACTATTTCTGTAAATGAAAAAGGAGAAGATTATCATGTTAGAAAGAGTAAAAGAAATTATTGAAGAACAGTTGAATTTAGATGGAGTTGAAATTACAGAAGATTCTTCTTTTAAAGATGATTTAGGCGCAGACTCCCTGGATTTATTCGAACTGGTTATGGCTTTTGAAGAAGAGTACGGAATTGAGATTCCTTCCGAGGATTTAGAGCAGATTACAACGGTAGGCGCTGTAATTGAATATATGAAGAGCAAAGGTGTAGAAGCTTAATTTTTACAAAAAGAAAGCTGTACAGATCAGTGTTTACAATAAGGAGGTTCAAAGGGAAGAGCCTCCTTTTTTAAAGAACTATATTTTGAGTTTCAAAGTATTTAAAAATGTCTGTAAACCGATGACAGATACAGACTGTGATATGGTTGGAGTCCTAATAGATAACATAGGGACAGGAAATGCATGGAGACAGAAATCAGAAAGCATAGAAATAGAGATCGGAAAGCGCAAGGATAGAAAATGGAAAGAGAAAGATAACGGGAGGAAGTAAGATGGGCAAAACGGCTTTTATGTTTCCGGGACAGGGAGCGCAGTACATAGGAATGGGCAAAGAGTTTTATGACGCTTTTCCCATGTGTAGGGATATTTTTGAAAAGGCGGGGAAAGCGGCAGGCCTGGATGTGGTTTCCCTGTGCTTTGAGGAAAATGAACAGATACATATTACGGAATATACCCAGATTGCCATGGTAACAGTTGAAGTCGCCATATTAAAGGCTTTAGAGGAAAAGGGAATCAAAGCGGATGTAACGGCGGGACTAAGCCTGGGAGAGTACGGCGCTTTAATGGCAAGCGGTGCACTGGCCATGGAGGATGCTTTTGCGCTGGTCCGTAAAAGAGGAATCTATATGCAGGAAGCAGTACCGGAAGGCGGCGCCATGACGGCGGTTCTGGGACTGGATACGGACACTATCGAAAAAATATGTGAGGATACGGAAGGGATTGTTTCCGTAGCAAATTACAACTGCCCGGGGCAGACGGTCATTACCGGAGAGGCGGCGGCAGTTTTGGCAGCGGCGGAAAAATGCGGCCAGGCAGGAGCAAAAAGGTGCATTCCCCTTAAGGTAAGCGGGCCTTTCCATTCGCCTATGCTGGCAGGAGCGGGAGAAAAGCTTGGGAAGGAACTGGAGCATGTGGAAATCCATCCTATCAGCATCCCCTATATTGCAAATGTAACGGCAGACTATGTGACCGATGCAAAGGACGTTAAGCCTTTGCTTAAAAAGCAGGTTTCCTCTTCCGTAAAATGGCAGCAGACGATTGAAAGAATGATCGGCGACGGCGTGGATACTTTTATTGAAATCGGCCCCGGAAAGACTTTAAGCGGATTTATGCGTAAGATCAACAGGGAAGTAAAGGTTTATAATGTTGAAAAACCGGCGGATTTGGAAAGGGTTTTAGAGGAGTGCCTTTAGGCATAGAAAAGTATAGAATTGTGTCAAAGAAAAAGGAGAAGGTTATGTTAGAAGGAAAAACAGCGCTGGTAACAGGAGCAAGCCGCGGGATCGGCAGGGAGATTGCCTTAACCCTGGCTTCCTACGGTGCGGATGTCATTGTAAATTATAACGGTTCCAAAGAAAAGGCCGATGAGGTCGTAAAACAGATCAGGGAAATGGGCAGAAAGGCGGAAGCGCTCCAGTGCTCCGTAGCGGATTTTGATGCTTGTGGGGAGATGATAACAAAGGCTCTTGCGGAGTTTGGAAAAATTGATATTCTGGTAAACAATGCGGGTATCACAAAGGATAATCTGCTGATGAGAATGACCCCGGAGGATTTTGCCGCAGTTATAGATACCAATCTGAAGGGAACCTATAATACCATAAAGCATATGTACCGCCCCTTTTTAAAACAGAGGTCAGGCAGTATTATCAATATGGCTTCCGTAACGGGAATTCTGGGAAATGCGGGACAGGCTAATTATGCGGCGTCTAAAGCTGGCGTGATCGGTCTGACAAAGAGTATGGCAAGGGAGTTAGCCAGCAGAAATATTACTGTAAATGCAGTTGCACCGGGCTTTATTGCCACAGATATGACCGATGCCATGACCGATGCTGCAAAAGAGGCTACGCTTAAGCAGATTCCTTTGAAGAGGATCGGAACGCCGAAGGATGTTGCAGAGACTGTTGCTTTTCTGGCAAGCTCCAGGGCGTCTTATATAACAGGTCAGGTTATCTCCGTAGACGGCGGAATGGCAATGTAGATAGGAAAAGAGAGGCGGGAAAGTCATGAGTAGAAGAGTTGTAGTAACCGGAATGGGAGCCATTACTCCCATAGGCTTAAATGTGGATGAGTTCTGGGCTTCCGTGAAAGAAGGCAAAACAGGATTTGGCACGATCAGCAAATTTGACGCTTCGGAATACAAATGCCATGTGGCGGCCGAGGTTAAGGGATTTGTAGGGAAAGAATATATGGATTTTAAAGCGGCAAAAAGGATGGAGCTTTTTTGTCAGTATGCAGTGGCGGCAGCAAAGGAAGCCATCAGCGATGCAGGGCTTAATATGGAAAAGGAAGACCCCTATATGGCAGGCGTTTCTATCGGTTCCGGCATCGGCTCCCTGCAAGTGGTGGAACGGGAATATGAGAAGATCCTTACAAAGGGGCCGGGACGCTGTAATCCATTGATGGTACCCATGATGATCAGCAATATGGCGGCAGGAAATGTTTCGATCCAGTTTGGTTTGAAGGGAAAGAGCATTAACTGTGTAACGGCCTGTGCCACAGGCACCAATTCCATTGGAGAGGCTTACCGCACCATTCAGTATGGAGATGCGGATATTATGCTGGCGGGAGGTTCCGAAAGCTGCATCACGCCCGTAGGCGTAGGCGGATTCGGGGCATTGACGGCTTTGACCAGTTCTGACGACCCGGAAAGATGCTGCATGCCTTTCGATAAAGACAGAAGCGGTTTTGTCATCGGGGAAGGGGCAGCAGTGGTGGTGCTGGAAGAGTTAGAGCATGCTAAAAAACGCGGAGCCGGGATTTACGGAGAAGTAGTCGGATATGGCTGTACATCGGATGCTTATCACATCACATCCCCTGTGGAGGATGGTTCCGGTGCGGCAAGAGCCATGCTGAATGCCATAAAGGATGCGGGAATAAAGCCGGAAGACATTACTTATATCAATGCCCATGGTACAAGCACCCATCATAATGATCTGTTTGAGACAAGGGCGATCAAGCTTGCATTTAAAGAACATGCAAAGGAAATAAAGATCAATTCCACAAAGTCCATGATCGGGCATTTGCTGGGAGCGGCAGGCGCCATTGAATTTATTACCTGTGTAAAGGAACTTAAAGAGGGTTACCTCCATCAGACAGTGGGCTTAAAGGAGCCGGATGAGGAATGCGATCTGGATTACTGCATGGAGCCTGTAAAGGGAGATTTTACTTACGCTCTTTCCAATTCTTTAGGCTTTGGCGGACATAATGCCACGATCATCGTGAAAAAGACCGCAGACTTTTAGAATATGTACTGCGCATAAGATGTAATGAGAAATATGAATTGCAATCATGAACCGAAAATTCATGTTATAATGGAAAATAAAATGTTTGAGATAAAGCAGGAAAGAGGAATCGTATGTCAGTTTTAACAACAAAAGAAATTTTGGATATTCTGCCTCACAGGCAGCCCTTTATGCTGGTAGATACCATTGAGGAATTAGAGCCGGGCGTCAGGGCCGTTGGGAAGAAGTGCGTTACCTATAACGAACCGTTTTTTGCGGGACATTTTCCGGGAGAACCCGTTATGCCGGGGGTGCTGCTGATAGAGGCTCTGGCGCAGGTAGGAGCGGTAGCGATTTTGAGCATGCCTGAAAATAAAGGGAAAATCGCATTTTTCGGCGGAATTAAAGAAGCACGTTTTAAAGGGAAGGTTTTGCCGGGAGATGTGCTGATAATGGAGACGGAAATTATTAAAATGAAGGGTCCCATAGGCGTAGGAAGCGCTAAGGCTTGTGTAGACGGTAAAGTAGTGGCCCGGGCGGAGCTGACCTTTGCCATCGGAGCGAAGGAAGATTAGGAAAACACGGGAAGGAAATTGCTGACTATGACTATCAGAATTATGGGAACGGGGAGTTATCTTCCTGAAAATATCGTGACCAATGACGATCTGGCCAGGATCATGGATACGTCCGATGAATGGATCGCCAGCAGGACAGGAATCAGGGCGCGGCATCTGGTAAAAGAAGAAACGACGGCGCAAATGTCGGCGGAAGCTGCAAAAAAAGCGTTGGATGAAGCAGGTATGAAGGCGGAAGATTTGGATTTGATCATCGTGGGCACCTTGTCCGGGGATTATGTAACGCCTTCTACGGCCTGTGAGGTACAGGCAATTCTTGGCGCAGAGAAAGCGGTTGCTTTTGACATCAATGCGGCCTGTTCAGGTTTCATGTTTGCCATGAATACCGCCTATGCCTATATTCACAGCGGTATTTACCAAAATGCGCTGGTCATAGGGGCAGAAACCCTGAGCAAGCTTATGGACTGGAATGACAGGAGCACCTGTGTTCTTTTCGGAGACGGAGCGGGCGCCGCTGTTGTCAGGGCTGATAAAACCGGTCTGATTCATTTTACCCAGGGGGCGGACGGCTCTAAAGGTATGGTTCTTTCTTGCAGGGGCAGAATGAACAATAATCCTCTGGTCAAAAATTTCGTGAAGCCGGATTATGTGTCCATGGACGGGCAGGAGGTTTACAAATTTGCGGTCAGCACAGTGCCGGCCAGCATTCAAAAAGTGTTGGAAGAGGCGGACCTTGAAGTAACGGATATAAAATATTTTCTGCTGCATCAGGCAAATATCCGCATCATCCAGTCTGTGGCAAAGCGGTTAAAGGCGGATATGAATAAGTTTCCTACAACTCTTGAGCATTGCGGGAACATTTCGGCGGGAAGCGTGCCGATTTTATTGGATGAGGTTCATAAAAAGGGAATGCTGCAAAGAGGCGATAAGCTTGTTATGGCAGGATTTGGAGCGGGACTGACATGGAGTGCAGCCGTTATGGAGTGGTAAGTGAAAGGAAGAAAATATAAACTGCCGTCCTATCCGGTATTGATCTTGAGCCGGATGGGACGGCTTTTATTCTAAAAATCTGCCTGTTTACCGGTAAATTAACCGTTGGCCAGGGCGCAAAGCTCATCAAGCATTTTGGGCAGTCCCTCCGCCATTGTTTCATCGCTGAACTGGCAGGTTCCTACTTTTTTGTGTCCGCCGCCGCCGTATTTTAACATAAGGCTTCCCACATTTACGTCGCTGGTACGATTGAGGATGCTGTAGCCTACGGCTGCGGAACATCCTGCACCGCCCTTGCCGTTTACGATCCATGCGGATATGTTCTGGTCGGGGTACATGCTGTAAATCATGAAACGGTTTCCGGTATAAATAGGATCTACGCCCCTTAAGTCGGAAATAATGACATTACCTTTTACTTCAGTGTGGGCTTTGACCATTTCTTTGAATTTATCAGTCTGCTCATTGTAGACTTCGATACGCTCCTTAATATCCGGCAAATTGAGAATCTCATCTGTTGACATCGTGCGGCAGGCGTCGATTAATTCTTCCATTAACTGATAGTTGGGAATGGTAAAGTTGCGGAAACGTCCCAGACCTGTACGGGGATCCATTAAAAATCCTACCAAGATCCATCCCTTGGGATTCTGAATCTCATCGATGGTCAGATTGCCGGAATCCACTTTGTCAACCGCTTCCATCATATCGTCAAATTGAGGGAATTTCTCTTTGCCGCCGTAATATTCATAAATGATTCTGGCGCAGGAAGGAGTGATACGGCTTTCTCCTTTGTATTTGCCTTCCAGCTGTAACCTTTCATGTTCGCTGGAATGATGGTCAAACCAAAGTCCGCAGCCTTCTACAAAAGGGACATTGGCAAGACAATCGTTTTCGGTAACTTCAACAAGTCCATCCTGTAAATCCTTGGGATGTGCAAACTTCCAACTGTCAATAATGCCTGCTTCTTTTAACAATGCGCCGCATGCAAGCCCGTCAAAATCTGAACGTGTAATTAACCTCATAATAAACTCCTCCCGTTTATGACTTTACTAAATTCCATTATAGACAATTTTCCCCGGTTTTTCAATATTGGCTTGCAAATAAAGAAGAAAAGCCATAGACTGAAATAAAAATGCCTCAGGCAATGAATATCTGTGAAAATGCCGGAAAAGGAAGCGGGGAAAAATATAAATGGGAAAAAATATTATGGAATATGAAACCGTGGATCTGGATGATGAGGATTTAAGCGTTGTCATCATCGACCAGACAAAGCTGCCGGGAACAGTTGATATTATAAAGCTTCATACCGCCCGGGAAATATGGGATGCCATTTATCTGCTAAAAGTCCGCGGAGCGCCGGCCATTGGTGTGGCGGCGGCCTTCGGTATTTATGTGCTGGCCAAAAGAATATCGGAAGAGGATTCCATAAAGAACGCAGACGGACAAGGGGACTTTGAAATCTTTTACCGGAAGTTTAAGGAACAAAAGGATTATCTGAATTCCTCCCGTCCTACGGCAGTCAATCTTTCATGGGCGTTGAACAGGATGGAGGAAGTCTGCTTAAAGGCGGGAAGGGAAGAGAAGAAGCCTGTGGAGGAAGTGGTTGAAATTCTCCATAGGGAAGCGGCCGCTATCAAGGAGGAAGATATTCGGGTGTGCAAGACCATAGGGGAGTTTGGCTTAGGCCTGGTAAAGCCCGGGGACGGCATTTTGACCCACTGCAATGCGGGACAGCTTGCCACCAGCAAATACGGTACGGCTACAGCGCCTATTTATCTGGGGCAGGAGCGGGGGTATCATTTCCGTGTTTTTGCAGATGAAACAAGACCTCTTTTGCAGGGGGCGAGGCTGACGGCTTATGAACTGCATGCATCGGGAGTTGACGTGACATTGATCTGTGACAATATGTCCGCCACGGTAATGAAAAACGGCTGGGTAAACGCCGTGTTTGTAGGCTGCGACAGGGTGGCGGCAAACGGGGACGCCGCCAATAAGATAGGAACTTCGGTAGTTGCCGCAGTGGCAAAGAGATATGGGGTTCCCTTTTATGTGTGCGCCCCGACATCCACTATTGATTATGATACGCCTACCGGGGATGAAATTAAAATAGAGGAACGTCCGGCGGAAGAGGTAACGAAAATGTGGTATAAGGAACCTATGGCGCCGGAAGGGATCAAGGTATTTAACCCCGCCTTTGATGTAACGGACAATGAACTGATCACTGCCATTGTTACGGAGTATGGGATTGCCAGGGCGCCTTTTAAGGAATCTTTAGAAGAGATCAGAAGGAAAAAGGAAGAGGGAAGAAAGAAGGGGAGAAAAGAATGAAAAGAGGAGAAAAGGACAAAAAGAAGCAGATAAAAACTGAAAAAGCGACAAATAAAAAACAAAAGGCTGAAAAGAAGAATTCTTATATGTCAGAAAAGGACGCTAAAAAAGCGATTATCGATATCGGACAAAGGATGTATGTGAAAAATTTTGTGGCGGCCAATGACGGCAATATTTCCATAAAAACAGGGGATAACGAGGTCTGGGCAACCCCTACCGGCGTTTCCAAGGGTTTTATGAAAAAGAAAATGTTAGTAAAGGTGGATTTGGACGGCAATATACTCGAAGGAACTTATAAACCTTCTTCAGAGCTTAAAATGCACCTGCGGGCTTATAAGGAAAATCCAAGGATCAAATCCGTCTGTCATGCCCACCCGCCTGTCTGTACCTGTTTTGCCATTGCGGGGATTCCTTTAGACGCTCCCGTACTGGCGGAGGCAGTCATTACCCTTGGGAATGTGCCGGTGGCGCCTTATGCGGAGCTGGGTTCTGAAGAAGTGCCAAAAGCCATTGCGCCCTATTGCCGTACCCATAGCGGGTTACTGCTTGCAAACCACGGCGCGGTTACCTGGGCTGGGGATGCTTACAGTGCATATTACCGTCTGGAATCCATGGAATATTATGCCAATATTTTGATGCTCACGGAAAAGATTATCGGCAGGCAGAATACATTGACAGACGAGCAGATTGAAAGGCTCGTTGCCATGCGTGAAAAGTTCGGAATGCAATAGGGAGCGAATTGTAAAGGAGAAAAAATATGCCTGATTTCCTGAATAAGATTAGGAGCGTGGAGAATAGAATTTCCGTAAAAAAGCAAATAATCAATACAATGGGCGTTTGGGTTTTAGGAATCATATTGGGTGTTATTTCAAAATATCTGGATTGTACCGCTTCAAATGAATTGCCTTATATTGTTGAGTATTTGGATGTTCGTAATTTCCTGGGACGATTTGCCATATGGATTTTTCTGGCCGTATGTATTTCTATTTATAGCGTATCGCCGGGAAGGGCCGCCCTAAATGTTTTTGTATTCTTTGCGGCAATGGTTACAAGTTACTATCTGTATTCAAAATTTATTGCCGGTTTTTTTCCCAGAAGCTATGCCATGATATGGGCTGTTCTTACGATTCTTTCGCCTGTATTGGCCTTTATCTGTTGGTATTCCAAAGGAGGCAGCAAAATAGCTGCTGTTATTTCAGCAGGAATCGTTGCAGTACTCTTCAATATGACATTTTCGTATGGGTGGATTTATTTTGACATACAGTCTGTGTTGGAATTATTGGTATTTATTTGCGGAATAATTGTTCTCAGACGTACAACGATCAAAGAAACAATCATCGTGACAGCGATTGGTATGGTTCTTGCATTCGCTATTCATATTGTGATTCCGTTTCGGTTTGGATAACTGCATTATGGTTTGTAAAGATGCAAATTGTATTTTGACGGGTATTTTAAGTTAGCAAAAGATTACTCATAATTGATAATAAATAAATTAAAAAACAAAAATCTGTATTGACATACACTATACAGGATGTTAAAATCAGACAAAAGCATATATTTCTGACATTCTTTTGCACAATCGAAGTGCATCTTAATTTTCTGCCGAAAGGCATCTTGAAATCAATGCTTTTAAAATCCAAAAACAATTTAAAAGCAGGAGTTTCTAAGGTGCAGAGGAAATACAAGGATACTGTATTCAGACTTTTGTTTAAAGACAGGGAGAGAGCGTTGTCTTTATATAATGGAGTAAACGGCACGGATTATAAGGATGCTGCTTTATTGCGGTATAATATTTTGGAAAATGCCATTTTTATGAATGTACATAATGATATTTCGTTTGTGATAGCCAATCAGATCCAGTTGTATGAGCATCAGTCTACAGTGCCTGCAAATATGCCTTTAAGGGATTTGTTTTATATTGCGGATATTTTACAAAAGACGGTGGCGGATAAGACTATTTATGACAGTAAGCCATTGATGATTCCTAATCCCGATTTTGTCGTATTCTATAACGGACGGGATAAGACGGGGGAGAGGATGGAACTAAAACTATCTGACAACTTTTTGATTCCAACGGATAGTCCCAAGCTGGAATTAAAGGTAACGGTTTTGAATATTAATAAAGGCATGAATGAACAGCTAAAAGAGAAATGTCCGGATTTAAAGCAATATATGCAGTATGTGGATAAAGTCAGAAAATACAGCAAAGAAATGGAACTTAGGGATGCAGTCATAAAAGCGGTAGATGAGTGTATTCGAGAGGATATATTAAAGGATTTTCTTATGAAGCAGAAAGCAGAGGTAGTCAAAATGAGCATTTATGAATTTGATGAAGAACGTGAAATGAGGCTGATTCGGGAGAGTGAGCGGGAGATCGGCGAACAACGTATGAAAACTCTTTATAAGCTTTTATTAGCAGATAATCGCATAGATGATTTAAAAAAAGCTACGGAAGATGATATTTATTGCAGTGCATTGTGCAAAGAATACAGCATATAAGCTATTTATCTGCCGATATCCCTTAGGACGTGGTCTCCCGCCGAAGCAGAACAGGGGTAACCACCTTATGAATGGGAGCATCCAGCAAGACGGGTTTTCTTTTCTTGCGTTCATCCATCTGCATAACTAAAAGCTTCATGGTCTCATCGGCAATCTTTTCAATCTGTTGGCCCACGGTACTGATGGGTATAATGGCGGATTTGGAGATTGGGGAGCCGTCAAATCCGACCAGCCGGTAGTCGTCCGGCAGAGATCCGTATTTCTTAATTAAAAGATTCAGCATAACATTTGCAGCGGTATCATTGGAGATAAAAATGCCCTTTTTTCTGCCTGCATATTTTGATTCAAGAGTTTCTAAAATATCTGAGAGCTGTTTAACCTGTTCCTCAAAAGTATTTCCTAAATCCTTTAAGATCAGTTCGTGTTCTATCTGACGCTCTTCACAGACATCAAGAAATCCCCGGATTCGCCCGTAAGCGGGAACCTTTGGGGAAAGATCCGAATTAATATGGATCAGAACATCACAACCGCTTTTATGCAAAAGGCTGGTTGCCTGAATGCCGCCCATATAGTTATCGGAATTGACGCTGCAGGTATATTCATCCTCCCGCTCAATGGTCACAATAGGAATATTATAGGACGCTAACTCTTTGGAGGAAATAGTACCGCTCAAAATGATCATGCCTTCAATTTTGTAGGAAAGCAGTTCCTGGATATACTGTCTCTCCACATTTTCATTATCATTTCCCACAAATACAAGAAATTTGTACCCAAAGGTTTCGTAAGAGGATAAAATCTCCGTCAGCATCTGGGAATAATAGTGAAAATACAAATTGGGAATGATAATGCCTACAAATTCCGTTTTGCCGTTTGCCAGAATACGGGCAACCTTATTTTCCTGATAATTCAGGGCAACAAGGGCGTCTGCTATTTTCTGCTGGTTTTCCAGAGTCAGGGAATCCGGATTGTTGAAATACCGGGAGATCGTTGTTTTTGAAAAATTTGTATATTTTGCAATGTCATTAAAGGTTACGCTTTTTTTTGCCATATTTATTTCCTCGGTCCTATAAGTTATTTCGCTTCCTGGTACTAAAAAATGCAGCAAGCTTGATACACGCTGCTTTAAGAATCCGTTTCTAGTGTATCAACGGGTGTAAAGTTTTTCCTTAATCAGTATATCAAATAATAAAAGGTAACACAATAAGTAACTAGTTAAGTAACTGGTTTTGTATAGATTTCACAAATCGGCTTTCCTGTATTCGTAAAAAAGTAATGAAAATAAAAAATACTGTTGACCAGTCATATTTGTAGTGCTACTATAATATCATAAAGTAACCGGTTACTTTACCGGTTACTAAGAAAAGACAAAAAACGTAATAAAAGAAAAAATAAAGGAGGAAAGGATGGAAAAATGAAAAAGCTGATTTTAGGATCTCTCACTCTGGTGCTTGTCATGGGTTTCCTGACAGGATGCCAGGGGAAAAAGGTTTTACCCGGAGACGTGGAAGGCTATGACGAAGGAGAAGAGTATCTTTCGCTGTGGGTACATACCATTGAAGACACGCCGGAAGGGGAGGCGTATAAGAAGTCGGTAGACAGTTTTAATGAAGCGTATGACGGAGTCTACTTTGCGGACATCGAGTTTATTCCCAGAAATGACAGCGGCGGCGGTTATTCGGATAAGGTAAATGCTTCGGTTATGTCGGGAGGCCTGCCGGATGTCCTGACTGTAGACGGTCCCAACGTATCCGCCTATGCGGCAAACGGTATTATCCAACCCTTAGCCGAGATATCGGAAGAAGAAAGATCCGTGTATCTGGAATCCATTATCGATCAGGGAACCTACGATGGAAAACTATATGCTTTAGGCGTTCTGGAATCCAGCGTGGGGATGTATTACAACAAGGACATTTTAGAAGAAGCGGGAATTGAAGTACCCGATGCGGATCATCCCTGGACCTGGTCGGAATTTCTGGAAATACTGGAAAAGCTGAAACCGATCATGGAAGAGAAAAACGGTTATCCTCTGGATATGACTTTCCCCGTAGGAGAAGCCAGCATTTACTATTACGCCCCCTTTATCTGGTCTAACGGCGGCGACCTGGTAAGCGACGACGGACTTACCGTAGACGGATACTTTAACTCAGATACCAATGCGGAAACAATGGAATATTTCAAGACGATCGTTGATAAAGGCTATATGTCCGCTACACCCATTGAATTTTTATTCGAAAGCGGAAGGGCTGCTTTCAAGTTTGACGGGGCATGGGAGGTCAATACGATTTATACCAGCTATCCGGACATTAACTTAGGAGTAGCGCCCTATGTAGTCAGTGATAACTGGGACGGCGGAAGATATACCCCCACAGGCTCATGGGCCTATGCCGCATCCGCCAACACGCAGAATCTGGAAGGCGCTACAGAGCTGGTCAAATGGATGAGCGGTGTGGAAAGCGGCGTATATATCTGGGACCTTACCAAGAACCTTCCCTCCACCTACGGAGCCTATGAACAGATAGAAATTTTTAAGACCGATGAAAATTACAACGCACTTTATAATCAATTGAGCACTTACGGTCATCCCAGACCCAAAACACCTGTTTATCCGCAGGTAAGCACATCCTTCCAGCAGGCCTTAGAGGATATTGCACTTGGAGGAATGGAAACAAAAAGTGAATTGGATAAATCTGTAGAAAGGATTAACGCGAAATTAGAACGTTATGTGAGAGAATGATGAAAAAGAAAAAATCAAATGCAATCATGGGAATGGCGTTTTTCGGACCGGCGCTGGTGCTGCTTACCATATTTTTATTCATTCCGATGATCCTGACGCTGGTATTCAGCTTTACCGATTATTTTGCCTTAAGTCCGAACCTGACGCATTTCGTAGGGTTTGAAAACTACGGAAAGCTGTTTAAAGATGAATTGTTCTTACAGTCCTTTTTTAACACGGTAAAATTTGTTTTGATCATTTTACCCTGTCAGGGGCTGGGCGCACTGGGACTGGCGCTTTTGATCAATAAGGTTACCCATTGTAAAAAGTATTTCAAGGTGGCGTTTTTTGTTCCGGTAGTCATGTCACTGGCGGTTGTATCAACTCTCTGGATGCAGATTTACAGTCCGGAAGGTATTTTGAATACAATACTTTCAAATCTGGGAGTTAATGCGCAGCCCTTTATCCACAGCGCAAGCCAGGCGCTGCCTTCCATCGCCCTTATGAGTGTATGGCAGGGAGTAGGGTATCAGATGATCATTTTTCTGGGAGGACTTCAGGCCATTAATCCGGCGCTTTATGAAGCAGCAGAAATGGATCATGCAAGTGCATGGCAGAAATTTAAGGATATTACCCTTCCCGAATTAAAGCCTCTTTGTGTATTCGTGTTTATTACAGTCACAATCGGAGCATTCCGTATGATCGTACAGCCAATGGTTATGACAGGCGGCGGACCATCCCATTCCACCTATACCATGGTTTACAATATTTATGAAACAGGTACCGTAAACTGGGAGATCGGTATTGCATCTACTATGGCCATCGTATTTGCAATCTTTGTTATGATTCTGACCGTGATCCAATCAATCCTGACGAGAGACAAGGAGGATAAACATGTTAACAAAAAAGCAAAAAACGGCTAATTGGATTTTAGTCATCATCCTTTTGATAGCATCCTTGTTTTTCCTGTTTCCGGTAATCTGGATGCTTGCCAACTCCTTTAAAGGGGATGCGGCCATTACAGCGGATATGAATACCATAAAAGCGTTTATACCGCCTGCTTTAAACGGAAACTTCTTTGATAACTATATTACGATCCTGACGGATACAAAATTTTTGAAGTATATGATGAACACACTGTTCTATGCGGCAATCCTGATCGTTCTGGGGATCATCGTAAACGGTCTTGCAGGATATGCCCTGGCTAAGATCAAATTCCCTTTCCGGGAAAGATGGGTGTTGATCATTCTGCTTTTGCAGATCGTACCTATGGAAACAATTTTAACCATCCATTTTCTGATGATCGCCAAGGTGGGACTTTTAAATACCGTGATCGGCTACATTCTGCCGATGATCGTGAACCCCTTCAACATTTTCCTTTTCAGGCAGGTATTCATCAGCTTGCCGGATGATGTCTATGAAGCGGCGCAGCTTGACTTCTGCGGCCCCTTGAAATACTTTTTTACCATGGTGCTGCCCATGTCAAAAACAGTTGTGGCAACTGTCAGCGTATTTACATTTTTGAATGTGTGGAATGACTACCTCTGGCCGTCACTGGTATTTACTTCCAGCGACCTTCTGACTGCACAGATCGGTCTGAACTCCATTACATCCAACGATAATACTACGATGGGGCAGACCTTGGCGGTCATCACATTGATCACCATTCCGGTTATCATCATTTATTCGTTGTTCTCGAAACAGATTGTAGAAGGTGTTACCTCAACAGGTTCAAAGGAAGGATGAGATTATGAGCTTTATAGAATTGAAAAAGATTAATAAAAAATATGAAAATGCCGAAAGAAATTCCGTAACGGATTTTACCCTTAACATTGAAGAAAAAGAATTTATCGCATTTGTCGGTCCTTCCGGCTGCGGTAAATCCACAACTCTCCGTATGATAGCCGGCTTTGAAGAGATTACCGGCGGGGATCTGTATATTGACGGAAAAAGAGTCAATGAGACAGCGCCAAAGGACAGGGGAATTGCCATGGTATTCCAGAACTATGCCCTGTATCCCCACATGACGGTGGAAAAAAATATCGGATACGGATTGAAAAATATGAAGATGCCGGCCGAGGAGATCAAGAAAAAAGTCGATTGGGCAATTGACATTTTGGGTCTAGAGGAATATCGTTACAGAAAGCCCAAAAATCTTTCAGGCGGGCAGAGACAGAGAGTAGCCTTGGGCCGTGCAATCGTGAAAAACCAGAAGGTATTCCTTATGGATGAACCCTTATCCAATCTGGACGCAAAGCTTCGTGTCAGCATGAGGAACGAGATCAGTAAGCTGCACAGGGAGCTTGGCACAACTACCATCTATGTAACCCATGACCAGGTGGAAGCCATGACCATGGCGGACCGGATCGTTATTATGAAGGACGGGGTTATGCAGCAGGTAGGAAAGCCCATGGATCTGTATGAGCATCCCATCAACAAGTTTGTGGCGGGATTTATCGGTTCTCCCCAAATGAATTTTTACAACGTGACTGTAAAGGGAGAAGAGATGACCTTTGAGGACGGAAAGAAGATCACGCTGCCGGATGTTGTTGCCGAGAGACTGTCAGACCATCAGGGAGAGCTGATCATGGGGATCCGCGGCGAGGATATCAAGGTGGACGAACAGAACCGTGAGTTATATAAGGCGAACGTTCAGCAGGCCGTTGTGGAAAATACAGAGGTTATGGGAAATGAAAACAATCTGTATTTTACATACGGAGGGAGTTTGACCGTGGCAAGGGTTTCCAAGTATGAGCTCAGCCAGATGGGGGATAAACTGGAATTTGTGTTCTCCCCTACAAAGATGCATTTCTTTGATAAGGAGACAGAAGAAAATATTTTGGAAAAATAGGATTAACAGAAATGGAGTTAAAAATCGGGATGAAGCAGAAGTTACATTTAAAAGCACCGGGAAACTGGATCAATGATCCTAATGGATTTATATACTATAAAGGAAAGTATCATTTGTTTTATCAGTATTTCCCCTACGAACCCCGGTGGGGGACCATGCACTGGGGGCATGCAGTCAGCGATGACTTACTGACATGGGAACATGAAGGCATTGCACTTTTTCCCAGCAAATATGCGGACCAGAACGGATGCTTTTCGGGAAGCGCCGTGGAAGCGGACGGACGTATGCACTTGTTTTATACGGGAGTACACTTCCATGAGACAGATCCGGAGGATATCCATGTCTGCTTAAATGACCGGTTTGAATCGGCGCAGCTTACCATTTGTTCGGAGGACGGTTTTCATTTTGATAATGCCAAAGGAAAAAAAGTGATTATCCCGCCCCTTGAAGATCCGGAAATCGGAGACAGAACCCATACCAGGGACCCCAAAGTATGGAGGGGGAAAGACGCCTGGTATATGGTTTTGGGAAGCTTAAGCAAAGAGCGGAAGGGAAAACTTCTCATCTACCGCAGTGAAAACCTGACTGACTGGGAATATAAAAACAGCGTGACCAAGGAAGACGGCTTTGGCTGGATGTGGGAATGCCCGGATTATTTTGAAGTGGATCATGAAAAAGTGCTTATATTTTCTCCCATGGGGATTTTGAAAGAGAAGGACGCCTATGAAAACCAGGCAATCTGTACCCTTGTGGATTTTGACGAGGAAAGCTGCCGGATGACCATTCCCGATACCTATCAGTTCTTAGATTACGGGGAGGATCTGTATGCGCCCCAGAGCACGGTGGATAAGGACGGCAACAGAGTGGTAGCGGCATGGCTTCGGATGCCAAAGCCGGTAGAAGGAAAATGGATTGGAATGTTTTCTCTGCCCCGGGTGGTGGAGGTTTGTAAGGGACATATTTATTTCCGTCCCCATCCGGAGGTAAAAAAAGCCTATAGCCAAAAGATAAACGCAGTAACGAAAGCCCATGAAGGCGGATACCGCATCAGTATGGATCTTCAGGAACAGGAAATGATCGATGTGGGAGGCTATAAGGTTTTCAGGAAAAACGGCTGTATCCATACGGACAGAAGCGAAGTTTTCGGGGACTGCAAAGATTACAAGGTACAGTTTGCGACGCCTGAGTTAAAAGACGGATGTCATGTGGATATTTACGTGGATGACAATCTGGTGGAAGTATTTGTAAACGATGGCGAATATGTTATCAGCAATGCGGTCTACGGCTTGAAAAAAGAGCTGCAGACCGACAGTAAGGAGAAACCGGAAATTTATACAGTTGAATAGGAAAGGGATGAAATAAATGCAGGTATGGGTTAATTTAGGAAGCATTGAAACGGTAAAGGATTTTGTTTCCATTGTAGCTCATTTTAATGGAGATGCAGAATTAAAATCAGGGAAGTATGTTGTTGACGCAAAGTCCATTATGGGAATATTCAGTTTGGATCTGTCAAAAAAACTGCTGCTGGAGCTGGAAGATCCTACGGAAGAAGAAATGAAATCGATTGATAAGTATATTGTGAAAGATTAAATTAGGAAAGATTAAAACAAAGCGGGCGGAAAACCAGTTATATTTTCCGCCTGCTTGTAATATGCATAAAATGAATAAGACAAACGCAGGGATTTTATGCTGAATTATATCTGGGTTTTTATGATCGTGATAGGGATTGTCTATGGTTCCCTTACGGGACAGATGGCGGAAATTTCCAATGGAGTCATTGATTCCTCAAAGGAAGCGGTGCAGCTTTGCATTACCATGCTAGGAGTTGTGGCGTTGTGGACGGGAATTATGGAGATTGCCAAGGAATCCGGCCTGGTGGAAGGACTGACTAAGGGAATGAGGCCGCTTTTGCGTTTTTTGTTTCCGAGGATTCCGAAAGAGCATCCGGCAATGTCCTATATTTCTTTGAACTTTATCGCCAATATTCTGGGGCTTGGATGGGCGGCCACGCCGGCGGGCTTAAAGGCCATGGAAGCCTTGACGGATTTGGAAAAAGAACGGGGGAATCCGGAGTATACGGAAAATTCCGGTAAAAGTAAAACAGGCGGGAAACCTGATAAGAAATATTCTGAGAAGGCTCAAAAGGACAGGACGGCCAGCAATGAGATGTGCGTGTTTCTGATCTTGAATATTTCTTCCCTGCAGCTGATTCCCGTCAATATGATCGCTTACAGGAGCCAGTACGGGAGCGTGAACCCGGCGGTCATTATCGCCCCTGCGATCATTGCCACATTTGTGAGTACGGTTGCGGGAATTGTATATTGTAAGATAAAGGACAGGAAACGGAGAGTGTGAGGCTCTCCGTTTTACTTATTGCTATAAATGGATATTTTATTGGGAGAATATAAATAAAAAGTATGTAAAAATAGCGCGTGAAATCCAATAAAACCATACGATTATTGGAAACAATATTATTATTGACATATCGAAAACGATAAAATATAATAGTATAAAATATCGGAAGAGAGAAAGCGCGATGAATTATCAAAACATTGTTGATGACTTTATAACAGAATATCCAGATTATAAAAGTGATGTTATAAACTTTACAGAATATCTGGAAATACACTGGGGAAATTCTTTGTCAGGTGAACCGCTTCGTATTTTACTTAAGGGTATAGATGTTGAATTTATATTGCAGAGCCTGATTTATAATGTGGAAGATATACAGCGATATAAAAGTAAGACAAAGGCTAAACGGTACGCTACGGTGGTAGGATTGTTTTTTAACTACATCCGAAAGACTACAGATGTTGCAAACCCTGAATTATATGATGCAATTTCTTTTAACCGTCTGCGGGAAAATTCATATATGAAACGAATGATGGCATATATTGAGAAATGTGATCTGCTTGCGGGTATAGTTGAGCAGGAGCCGTTAACGCTTATGCAAGCTGAAGAACTTTTGATGTGGTCGAATGAACAGCTTGAAGATAAGGATTGGGGAGAAGTTACAGATCTTAAGAAGGCGATGGCGGCTATCGGAATAAAAATGATGATGCTTTATGGGATTACGTATCGTGAATTGAGAAAAGTTAAATGGGAGAATTTTGATGAATATTATGGATTTATTACAGTAAATGGCTTTGAACTTCGGCTGCCGCCCAAATTGTCAAGACAGTTACAGCAAATGCAGAAATTTGTTTTTCAGACTAGATTAAAGAACAAAGAGGATTTGCTTTTGACAGATGGAAATGGAGAACCTTGGGGGGAGATAACATCTTCTTCTGGAATCCCTGACTATTTAGGAACTTTGCTAGAAGTAACGAGTGTAACAAGTATTGTCAAGTATGGAATCGGACAACTTCTCAAGGCGGGTTTAAGTGATTCTGTTATTAAAAAAATAACGGGTGCAAGCGATAAACTGATTCAAGGGTGCCTCCTGACTGAGGATGATGAACTCAAAAAAATTATCAATAATAAAATTGTTATGGCAGAGTTGTACTATGAGTTTTAGGTTGGCTATAACAGACAGGGAGAGATAAATCTGTGGATGAAAACAAAGGTGAAATTTTAATTTATCAATCGGAAGACGGACTAACGAATGTTGAAGTAACTGTACAGGATGAAACGGTTTGGCTTTCCCAACAACAAATGGCTGAACTGTTTCAAACATCGAGAACAAATGTTGTAGAACACATAAAACATATTTTTGCAGAAGGAGAATTGGACGAAGGCTCAACTTGTCGGAATTTCCGACAGGTTCGGCAGGAGGGAACAAGGCAGGTTGCAAGAGAAATGCCATATTATAATTTGGATATGATTATATCTCTTGGATATAGAATAAAGTCTCTTATAGCGACAAGATTTAGGAAATGGGCGACAGAACGTTTAAAGGAATACATGATAAAAGGCTTTACGATGGACGATGAACGTCTTAAAGGCAATGGTGGCGGGAACTATTGGAAAGAACTTTTAGATCGCATTCGCGATATTCGTTCTTCGGAAAAAGTGCTTTATCGTCAGGTTTTAGATTTATATGCTACAAGCGTGGATTACAATCCTCATAGTGAGGAGTCGGTTCGCTTTTTTAAGATAGTGCAAAATAAGCTTCATTTTGCAGCACACGGGCACACTGCAGCAGAAATAGTATTTGAACGTGCTGATGCCCAAAAACCTTTTATGGGATTGACATCCTTTTCGGGAGAGTTACCTGCTCTTAAAGATATTGGAATTGCCAAGAATTATTTAAAAGAAGATGAACTTAAGATATTAAATAATTTGGTATCGGGTTATTTTGATCTGGCGGAAATTAATGCGATTGAACATCGTCCAATGTACATGAAAGATTATGTCGAACAGCTTGATTCAGTATTATCATCAGGAAATAGAAAAATACTCAGTCATGGAGGGAAAGTAAGTCATTCTCAGGCAATAAAAAAAGCCAGGGAAGAATATCAAAAATATCAGGAAGCCACCATTTCTCCAGTTGAAGATGCTTATTTAAAAACAGTAAAAATGGTGGCTAAAACAGCAAAACAGGCCGGTGGAAAAAATAAAACAAATCGCGATGGTCGATAATGATGTTAAGAAATAAAACTTTTTCAAAAAGTTCGTG
Organism: Lachnospiraceae bacterium UBA3273; assembly: GCA_002362385.1. Lineage (GTDB taxonomy): Bacteria > Bacillota > Clostridia > Lachnospirales > Lachnospiraceae > UBA2882. The sequence goes on along the minus strand of DEUB01000044.1, from coordinate 32,618 downwards.
TCATTAACTTGACACAAGGGGGTTTAAAGGCAATAGAAGCCCTGCTGAACCTGGACAGGAAACGGAGAGTGTGAGGCTCTCCGTTTTTTTGGAATAAAAAACCACTTGCAAAATCGAACATATGTTTGTATAATAAATATATGAACGAATTGATCCAGGAAATATCATTAGAAGAAAAACTTCATATATTAGCGGATGCGGCCAAATACGATGTGGCGTGTACTTCAAGCGGTGTGGACAGGAAAGGCAGGGAGGGCTTTCTGGGGAATACAAGAGCCTGCGGTATCTGCCACAGCTTTGCCTCCGACGGACGCTGTATCTCCCTTTTAAAGATTCTCATGACCAATCATTGCATTTATGACTGCAAGTATTGTATCAACCGCTGTTCCAATGATGTGGAGAGGACTACCTTTACCCCTGACGAGATCTGCAGGATCACTACGGAGTTTTATAAGAGGAACTATATTGAGGGGCTATTCTTAAGCTCGGGCGTACTAAAGAATCCCGCTTACACCATGGAAAAGATGTGCGAGGCTTTGATGCTTTTGCGAAATCAATACAAATTTAACGGTTATATCCATGTAAAGGCGATTCCCGGGGCGCCGGATGAACTGCTTGCCACGGCGGGCTATCTGGCTGACCGCATCAGCATCAACTTAGAACTGCCTACTGCGGAAAGTCTGGAAAAGCTTGCGCCCAACAAAAACTTTCAGACGATCTTAAATCCCATGGGGAAGGTAAGCAGTACCATTGCATCCCACAGGCTTGCCATCGGCAAGGACGCCAGGATGGAGAGGAGCAGCGGCAACCGCTATCTGGAAAACAGCATTTTTACAAGCCAGCGTATAGAAGAAAAGCAAGGTGGTTCCCGGCAGATTTTGCAAAAGGAGACCCTCTCCCCTTCTTTGACCAGGGATAAGCTTACAAGGCCCTTTGCGCCGGCGGGACAGAGCACCCAGATGATCATAGGAGCAAGCGGGGAGACGGATTATCATTTGATACAGACTACCCAAAAGCTTTACCAGTCCTATGACTTGAAGCGGGTTTTCTATTCGGCTTATGTTTCCATCAATGAGGACAGCAATCTTCCCGCCATAGGGACGCCGCCTCCCCTTTTAAGGGAGCACAGGCTTTATCAGGCGGATTGGCTGCTGCGCTTTTATGGCTTTCAGGCAGACGAGCTTCTTTCGGAGGATAAGCCCAATTTCAATGAGCAGCTGGACCCTAAGTGCGACTGGGCGCTGCGCCATCTGGATTTATTCCCCGTAGAGATCCAGACCGCTCCCTATGATCTGATCCTGCGTATCCCCGGAGTGGGACCCCGGTCCGCGGGCAGGATTATGAAAGCCCGCCGTTTCGGCAGCCTTGATTTTGATACTTTAAAGAAAATGGGTGTGGTTTTAAAAAGGGCGCATTATTTTATTACCTGCCAGGGCAAAATGATGTATCATACCCCCATCGAAGAGCAGTATATTACCAGACAGCTGACAGCCACCAATTCCAAGGAAAACTGGCAGATTGCCCATCAGAATAATTTTAAACAGATGTCGCTTTTTGATGATTTTGGGGTTGGATGAAAAACGTATTGTAACAGAAACGTGGAGACAAAGATGACAGTTTTTACCTGCAACGATGATTTTGAAAGCATCATGACCTGTATTTATGATGCATGGGCAAGCAAACGTGGACACCATAATGTGAAGCTTTTAAAAGGTCCTGTTGTACAGCCTGATCTATTTTGTGAATATATTCATGTAGAGCCGGACGCACACAAAACGGAAATGGTCGTCCGCTCCATACGCAACAAGATATCGGAGGAAGCATATGTCCATATTTTTTATGCCTCCCTTTCCAACGCCCCGGATGCCTTGGATACCATATACCGTTTTCTGATCCTGGGCTTTGCCTATGGGGGAAGGGTTATGTCCATGCTTTCCTATCCGCCGGTTATCCGTACCATGGAGCTTAGGCGGAATGTGGGGAATGAAGCCCACTTTTTCAGAGAGTTTGTGCGTTTTCATGCCATAGAAGGGAAGGTTTACGTCAGCCATATAGAGCCTAAAAACAATGTGCTTATGCCTGTAGCGGAGCACTTTCAGGACAGAATGCCTTCGGAGCACTGGATCATTATGGATGATAACCGCAAAATTGCCGCCATACATCCGGTCAATCAGGACTTCTATCTGCAGCTTTTGACTGATGAAGAGGCGGAAAAACTGTCAAAAACAGAAGAATACCGGGATGAATATACAAAGCTGTGGATTACCTTTTTTAATACCATCGGCATTGAACAGAGGAAAAATCCCGCCTGCCAGAGGAATATGTTTCCTATCTGGATGAGGAAGCATGTTACGGAATTTATGAGGGAGGAAAAAGCGTAAGAGAGAAAACCGGTATCATAAAATTCTTGACATACCAGGTCGGCTGTTATAGACTAAATAAAAGGTCTATAATAATCGACCTATTTAAATGTGTGATAATATACTGCGCAAAGGTCTTTGACAGAGATGGCAGGCGCATATATTTAACCTACGGAGGCAGAAATGGAAAAATCTTTAGAGTCATTAAAATTATGCGACAGCGACTACCGTTTTATGATGATCGTATGGGAGAACGCCCCTGTAAAATCGGGAGAATTGGTGGGACTATGTAAGGAAAAGCTGGGATGGAAAAAGTCCACTACCTATACAGTCATTAAAAAACTCTGCGATAAAGGATATATCCAAAATCAGGATGCAGTGGTTTCGGTGTTGATTCCCAAGGAAAAGGTGCAGGCGGAGGAATCGGATTATTTCGTGGAGCGGACCTTTGAAGGCTCCCTGCCGGGATTTCTGGCGGCCTTTCTGGGCGGAAGGACCTTATCGGAGCAGGAAGCGGAAAAGTTAAAGCGGATGATAGATGCACATAAGGAATAAGCAGTATAAAGAAAAATCGGAAAAGTCTAAGAAAGAGCAGCGGTAAGAAGGCTTGAATGGTCGAATCCGGAGAGAGGAAGAAAGAGTATGGGATTGGAAAAAATTTTTTTACAACTGTTGAATATGAGCATTACAGCGGGATATGTGATCATTGCAGTTTTCCTGATCAGATTATGTATCCGGAGACTGCCGAAGATTTATTCCTATATCCTTTGGAGTATTGTGGCGTTCCGCCTGCTTTGTCCTTTTTCCTTTTCTTCCGCATACAGCTTTTTTAATCTCCATTATTTTGATGAGATGGAAAAAACCGAGACGGGGATCCGGTATGTTGCCATAGAGACAGGGGATCGGGAGACCGGGAATGAACCGGTTATGATAAATGAGACAGTACTAAATGCTGCGGAAATGAAACAGGGTACGGAAGCAACTGCTCCCAAAATGACCATGAAGGAATTGCTGCCGAAGGTCTTTTCCATTGTATGGATATCGGGTATAGGCGTTTTATTGATCTACACATTTTTAGAGCTTATGAAAATAAAAAGACAGACGGCGGACGCAGTGTTAGCAGAAGGTAACATATATGAGTCCGACAGGATCTGCCAGCCTTTTGTATTTGGCATGATTCATCCCAGAATCTATATTCCTTTCCGTTTACAAGGGAAGGAGAGGGAATATATATTAGGCCATGAACAATACCACATCCGCAGGAAGGATTATCTGGTCAAAGGGATCGCATATGGAATCGCAGTGGTATACTGGTTTCATCCCCTTGTGTGGGCGGCCTACTATTTCATGTGTCAGGATATGGAAATGAGCTGCGATGAGAAGGTGATCAGCAGCCATGGCAATGAGATCAAGCAAAATTACGGCAGACTTTTATTGTCCTTTGCCACTGAAAAAAGAAGGCTGGCAGGACCTTTGAATTTTGGGGAGAGCAATGCGGGAAAGAGAATTAAAAATGTTTTAAAATTTAAAAAGACGGGAATAGCGGCGGCGGTTTTGGGCGCGGCTTTGCTGATAGCTTTGTGTCTGGTATTTGCAACCAACGGGCAGGGAGGAGGTCGAAACAAAGGGACCAACAGCGTGACGATCTCCACTACGGAAGAGCAGCCGGTCCTTGCCAGTACGATCATGCCGGGGAAATCCGTAAAAAGCGATTTTGAATTTGGGGATGAAATACAAAGCTATCTGGTTTATGCGGACATCTATAAAGGCGGAGCATACGAAGGAAGAAAAGTCATTGTCAGTCATGACATGACTCCTTATGAGGAAGGCTTTGCCCCTCTTACGGGATTTTGGGTCAATACGGAAGGCGGCGATACAGAAGGAGAACAGAGCAGTCTGGTCATTTCTTATAATACGGATATGATCAGCAGGGTCAGCAATATTCCCATTTCGGAAAGGGCGGCTTCGGAAGCGGCGGATATTTTGTGGGCGGACGGCCAATCTCATGAAATCGAAGCGGATAAGCCCTATATTTATATGGCAAGGTACATTGGCTTCGGAGATATCAATGAGATAGAATGCTTCCGCTGTGAGAATCTGAACAAGGCGGATGAGGAAGAATGGAACCGCTGCATCAACCAGGAATGCATTACCGTCCTTTTATACTTTGTTTTTTCAGAGAAAACGGAAAGGGAGCTTTTTAAAGAATATGGGGATGTAGGGAACGCCAATGACATGTTCGCCAGAGAAGAGGAAGCGGAGCGGGCCATGGCGGAGGCGGAAGAGGCCAAAATAGAGGCAGAACGGGCCAAGGAGGATATGGAGCGGGCAATGGAGGAGTCAGACCGGGAAGCGGACCTTTTGCGGGTCATGGACCGGGTGGTGGAAAAATACTGGAATGCGGAAAACGGCGGACATGGCGGCGATTATACATGGGTTGATTTTCTGATGGAGTACAAAAATGGAAATGAGGATATTCTGTGGGAAGACCATCTGGTATATTTTGATGGGGCGGAAAATGACAGAGCAGACGTTTATGGAGTTATCAGTCCCGAATTTGGCACGAAGGGCATTATCATAGATTACAGGGAAAAGGCGGGAGACGACAGCAATACCAACTATTTTGACTGGAACTGGGATATAGAGGGATTCTGTCCCCAGATTGAAATGGCAGACTTTGACGGGGACGGCAGGGAAGAGATTTTCTTCAGGCTCTTAGGCGGAAAAGACCCGGATTTCCTGTATAAAGAGCGTCTCTTCATTTGTGAAACCTATGAAACCTGTACGGTAGTGCCTTACGAATTGACCTCTGAAATGATAGATGAGGAAATGGAAAACTTATTGGAAGCAGAAGCCATAGAAGGTGAATACAGGGTTAAAATTTCCGAAAAAGGAACAGGACGGGTTTTGATACCAAAATTGTTTTACGGTCATGCCGGAGCCGGAGAATTTGAGAAAATATCTTATTCAAATTTTGTCTGGATCGATTATGACGAAAGTACGGGCAATATTTCTCTGGTCATGAAGCCGGTCGTTTATGTAAAATATGATTCAAAATTAACGGAGGGCTACCCTGGCAGATTCACAACTGAAAGTGAACTCCTGACATTTAAGATCAGATACGACTATTCTGCAAGTCTGGAAGACGGCTACTTTACACTGTCGAATCCGGAACGGCAATAAACTTTTCCAATATGGCATAACCTGCCAGGGTCAATCATAGACTGTCTTAACGAAGAATTTAAAGGACAACTATGAGCGTACTTGCAAATATATCCAACATTGTGATCCCCGTACTGATCTTCTACATCGTAGCCTACGGCTTCAGCGCCAAAACCCCGGTTTATGAATCATTTATCAAAGGGGCGAAAGACGGCTTGAAAACCGTGGTGGAAATTACCCCTACCCTGATCGGGCTTATGGTAGCCGTCAGCGTATTACGGGCATCGGGATTTCTGGAATTTTTGGGAGGCCTGCTTGGAAAAGTAACAGACCCCCTGGGATTTCCGGGAGACCTGGTCCCGCTGACTTTGGTCAAAATGTTTTCCTCTTCCGCAGCTACGGGACTGGTGCTGGACATTTTTAAAAGATTCGGGACAGACTCCCTGATGGGCATGATAACATCCCTTATGATGAGCTCCACGGAAACCATTTTCTATACCATGTCCGTTTATTTTATGGTGGCAAAAGTAGGAAAGACTAAATGGACGCTTCCGGGAGCGCTGATCGCGACCCTGGGGGGGACGATCGCAAGCGTTATTCTGGCAAAAATGCTGGTATAACGATCGATCAATCGTGTATTTTAAATTCATTCAGATATTTTGCCGTGTTTGCCGAAAAATGATCGATAATTTCGCTGTGTCCCAGATCCATTTGCGCAATGGCTTCCATATCATCTTCAGATAGAGTAAAGTCCCAAATGTTTATATTCTCCTGAATACGGTTTTCGTGGACGGATTTGGGAATGACGACGACGCCCCTCTGTATGTTCCAGCGGAGAATGACCTGCGCAGTCGTTTTGCCATATTTCCCGGCTATTTTAGTAAGAATATCGTTGGTAAATATATTTTTCTGCCCTTCTGCAAAGGGCCCCCATGCTTCGATCTGTACATGATGTTCTTTCATGACAGCCATGGCTTCCTTCTGCTGGAAAAAGGGATGGCACTCTACCTGGTTGACAGCGGGTATGACGGTGGCGTTCATGCACAGATCCACAAGGCGTTCCGGATAGAAATTACATACGCCGATGGCGCGGATCCTGCCTTCTTTGTACAGTTCTTCCATTGCCCTGTAAGATCCGTAATAGTCGTTATAGGGCTGATGGATGAGATAGAGATCAAGATAGTCTAAACCCAGTTTATCCAAAGATGTCTGGAATGCTTTTTTTGCATTCTCATATCCGGCGTCCTGAATCCAGAGTTTTGTTGTAATAAACAGTTCCTTTCGCGGGATACCGCTCTCGCGGATCGCATCCCCTACCGCTTCTTCGTTCATGTAAGCGGAGGCGGTATCGATCAGACGGTAACCGGCGTCTAATGCCTGTAGTACGGCGGTCTTACACTGCGATTTGTCGGGCACCTGAAAGACGCCGAAGCCTTCCATGGGCATTTCAACTCCGTTGTTCAATGTGATCTTCTGCATAAATGATTCCTCCTTATCGTTTTACGGATTTTTTGTTTCAGAGCTTTATAACTGTCTGTAAGCTACTTATAATATAAAAAAATCCGGGAAAAAAGTACAATGCCAATATAGGAATCTGCTATAATGATAATGCATAGTGAGGAGGCACTTATATGGTAACGATCGAACAATTGCTTCAGATGCTTATGATAGCTGAAAAAGAGACCTTATCCGCTGCGGCAGAGGCTCTGCATATTTCACAGCCTGCGCTCAGCCGCTCTGTCCAAAGGCTGGAAGGCGAGTTGTCTGCAGAACTGTTTAAAAGAAGCAAAAACCGGATAGAACTAAATGAGACGGGAATGCTTGTTGTGGAGCGTGCGGAGCACATTCTAAAAGAAGTGCAGGAACTGGAAAGGGCGGTCTGGGAAAAGGAGCAAAGTAAAAAACGCATTTTGACCGGGGCCTGCGCACCGGCCCCGGTCTGGGTCTTAATGCCTCTTTTGTTGAAGCATTTTCCGTATATGACTTTATCCTCGGAAGTAAGGATGCCGGAAGAAATTTTGGATGGGCTCCAAAAGGGAAATTATCAGGTGGCCGTCCTGCAGTCTGCGGTGGAGGATGAAGAATACGTCTGCACGCCTCTTTGCAGGGAATGCTTATATCTTTCCGTGCCTCCTGCGCATCCCCTTGCTTTGAAAAAGGGAATATACCTGTCTGATCTAAATGGAGAAACCATGCTGCTGATGACAAATCTTGGGATCTGGAGCGCTGTTGTAAGGGAGAAAATGCCAAATACAAAATTTCTGATGCAAAATGAAATGGATGCATTTTTGACATTGGCGGGCGCTTCCGCCCTTCTTGTCTTTTCTACGGATCTTGCCATAAAATTCGGGCGTAAAGCGGAAAATCGCGTAAATGTCCCGATTCTTGATAAAGAGGCAAAAGCGACGTTTTATTGTGTTATTTCCAAAAAGGATAAAGTGAAATACAAAAATGTAATAGAAGAAATCAAAACTTCTTTTTTGGCATATTAAATTTTTTATTTCCACATGCATGCTTTATTTTGGAAATGCGGCCCGTACTTCCCTTAAGGTTTCCAAAGCGTCCCTTTTAGGCATGTATTCCAGCCCGAAATATCCTTCATAGCCCAGCTTTTCAATGGCCTTTAATATATAAGGATAGTTGAGCTCTCCTATAGTCGGTTCGATCCTGCCCGGTACGGCGGCAATGTGAAAATGACCGATCCGGGAAAGATTCTTTGTTACGGTATCGAGAAGGTTTCCGTCTGTGATCTGCTGATGATACAGATCAAAAAGGATCTTGATATGCTCGTCCTGTATTTTTTGAAGGAAAGAAAAAGCATGGGCACCGGTGCTCATATGATAACCCGGATGATCGGTTATAATGTTTAAGGGTTCCAAAACTAAAGTCATATCGTTTTCCTTTAAAAGAGGAACTGCATCCTACATTACCTGTGTAAGGGCTTCCTCAATAGAAGCGGCATAACGGTCATGCTGCGTCGCATCTCCGGGGTTTATGCGGAAGTCGGTGCAGAAGGTTACGACCTTCAGACCGAGAGAATCGCATAAATCTTTCATAAGTTTCATGTCCTTGTCCCACCATGTCCAGAATTCAACGGCGTCATAGCCGCATTCCTTTACTAAAGGCAGCGCTTTTTCGATGGGCTCTCCGTGAAAGAGAGCGTCGGTGCATACAGAGTAATTCATTTTCATTCATTCCTTTCTTTTGTAATAAGTGACCGGGCAAATAATGGTTTGTGTTCATGGTATCAAACCACCAGCTCTTCTATACTTTTTCGGGAAATAGAAGATTCCCGGATGATCAGCTCGGTATTTAAAAGAACCTGCTGTTTGTAGGCAGCCGGAGAAACAATATGCTCATGGATTATTTCCCCGGAAGTATAACCTAACTGGAAGCGGGGCTGGCTGATCGTAGTGATGGCAGGATCGCAGATAGTGGAAATATTGATATTGTCAAATCCCACTACGATCAGATCCTCCGGAACCCGGATATGGTGCAGCTTTGCGGCCTTTATAGCGGCAGCGGCGATCAGATCCGAAGATGCAAAAATGGCATCGGGAGGTGCGCTGGATGTCAAAAGCTGGCAGACGGAAGCAAAAGCCATATCATAGTTGATAGCTGAAAGCTGAAGGGACCAGTTTGATATACGGGACAATCCGGCGTGCTCTAAAAAGGCTTCGTAGCCTCTCTGGCGTTCCCTTGCATATTTAAAATTAAGAGGACCGTTGATAAAAGCGATTTTTCTTCTCCCCTGTGAATAAATATGCTCCATAACGTTATAAGCTGCCTGAAAATCGTCAATGCTTACATAAGAGTATTCTTCGGAATTATATTCGCAGCACTGGACCACAGGCATCAGGGAACCGATCTGGGCGTAAAACTGGGATTGCAGCGGGGAACAAAGAACAACGCCGCAGGCTTTGGTGGATTTTAAAAGCTTGATAAAGCTGTTGATTGACTGGCTGTCGCCTAAATCGTCCTGACTGATCAAAGTGTAATAGGAGTGATTGGCCGTTGAAGAAACGATTCCGTTTATTACTTCACTATAGAAGGGATTTGTAACTTCCGGGACATTGATGATGATCAGTTTTTTGGATTTGGAACGTTTGGAGGCTTTGGGAGTGTAGCCCAGCTCTTCCATTGCGGCACGGATCTGCTCCGCTGTTTCGCTGTTGACTAACTCGGGATGATTTAAAACTCTGGAAACAGTAGCAGCGGAAGTACCTGCGCGCTTTGCGATTTCTGTAATAGACATCTTTGACGATTCCATATGAGGAACCTCCTTTGCTTTATTATGTATCTTGTGTCCATTATAGCTCAATTGAAAAAACAGTGCAATAATTAATTGAAAAAATGTGTAATATAATATTATTTTCATGAAAATTAGTGCGTTTTAATTGCATAAGCTACAAACAAATTAACAGTAAAATGTGAAAAATGACGGAAATTATTAAATAATATTATTGATATTGACAAAAAATGCGAAGAATATCATAATAAAACCATGAAGCACAAATGAAAAAAGCAGCTGAAAATTTTCATGAAAAATTTTCAAGAAAAAATGAAACGGAGGAAATCAACATGAAAAAGAAATTACTGGCACTCATCATTTCCGCAGCAATGGTATTTTCCCTTGCGGCATGCGGCGACACAAATTCAGAAACCGGCGATACAAAAGAACCTACAGTTGAGGAAGGTGGAGAAGAGAGGGAAGTTCCTGATAGTTCTGATAAAGAAGGGAAACAGGTTATTAAAATCGGTTTGGCATGGGGTATTTTGGACGATGGTCAAACAGTAGCGGTCAATACAATTAAATCCTGCTTCGAAAACGATTATCCGGATTATGACATTCAAACAACTTTAACAAATGCAGATGGAGATATCGCTAAGTTAATTGATGATGTGGAAAGTCTGATTGCAACGGAGCCGGATATGATCTTCATTATGAATTCTGTAGGCGGCAGCGGAATTATTCCCGCAATCAATGCTTGTGTTGAGGCAGGAGTTCCGGTGGGAATCGCAATTGCTTTGGAAGAGGAAGCGGATTACACCTATATATATGAAGGTTTCAGCCAATATGCATGCGGACAAATGCAGGCTGAGTATATGGAAAGTATTTACGATGAAAACATGGAATATAATGTAGCCTGCGTTACCGGCGATGCAGGTAATATGGCGGGAGTTGAGAGAACGGCAGGATTTGTAGAGAACTTTGTGGACAAGCATGACAATGTAAAGCTTGTAGTTGAAGGAGAGGGCAACTGGTCTACGGATGATGCACAGTCCCTTACAGAGGACTGGCTTGTTTCACATCCTGAAATTAATGTTATTGCATGTGTAAACGATGAAGAGGCTCAGGGTGTTGTAAATGCATGTAAGGCAGCAGGAAGAGAAGATATTACGATCATTAGCATTGACGGTAATGACATAGGTCTGGCACTGGTAGAGTCCGGCGATATGGCGGCAACGGTTTCCATTAATTTTATGGGCTATACGTCCTCCTGTGCAAAATCCATGGTGGATTGCGCATTGGGAAATCTGGATTCCAATGAAGTAAAACTGACAACAGAGAACCTTGACTTGATTACAAGGGAAGATAAGTAAGAAGTAAAAGAAGATTACGGGAAGCCTTGCCGGACAAGGTACGGCTTCCCGACTTATATCAGAAAGGAGGAAAGCAATGCAGCAGGAGACAATACTGGAGGTCAGACAGCTTTCCAAAAGCTTTTTGGGTGTTAAGGCATTGGACAAAGTGGATTTGGAGATCAAGCGTGGAGAAGTACATTCCGTTATAGGCGAAAACGGAGCGGGAAAATCCACAATGATGAATGTAATATTAGGAGATTTACCTAAGGATGAGGGCCAAATTTTCTTAAGGGGAAAAGAGGTTTGTTTTAAATCCCCGGCAGAGGCTATCGCATCAGGTATTTCCATGATACATCAGGAAATCAGCTTGATTCCACCCCTTACGGTTGCCGAAAATATCTGGCTGCACAGGGAAGATAAATTTATGAAAGGATTTCTGATCGACAATAAGGCCAGATTGGAAGAGACAAACAGACTTCTGAAAGATAAGCTGAAAATAGATATTAATCCTAACGAGCTGGTAAGTAATCTGACAGTGGCGCAGTGCCAGCTGGTGGAACTGGCAAGAGCCGTATCCTGTAATTCGGATATCATTATTATGGATGAACCTACATCCTCGCTTTCTGATAAAGAAGTAAATATTCTTTTTGAAATTATTCGTACACTGAAAGCGGAAGGAACGGCAATTATCTTCATCACTCATAAGATAGAAGAGCTTCTTACAATCTGTGACAGGGTATCCGTTTACAGGGACGGTCATTATATCGGAACAAGAGATTGTGCCAAAACCTCCAGAGATGAATTGATCAGTATGATCATCGGAAGGGAATTAACAGAACAATATCCTGTAATCGAGACACAAAAGGGAGAGGTTGTTCTGGAGGTTAAGGAGCTTTGCGGATTAGACTATACGGATATATCCTTTCATGTAAGGGCAGGAGAAATCGTAGGATTTTCAGGTCTGGTGGGAGCCGGAAGAAGTGAAATCATGCGGGGCATATTCGGAATAGACCCGGTTCTTTCGGGAGAAGTCCATATGGACGGAGAAAAAGTAACGATTCGTTCGCCAAAAGATGCAGTAAGACTGGGAATGGCAATGGTTACGGAAGACCGGCGGGATTTTGGTATTATCAAAACGGCTTCCGTTAAGGACAATATGTCTTTAGCGGCCCTGTCAAAATTTTGCTCCAAAATGGGAATTGTGAAAAGAGAAGAGGAAAAAGAAGCTGTATCCAAAATGATAAAAGATATGACTGTGAAAGCGGCAAATGAAAATATGCTTATTACCTCATTATCCGGCGGAAATCAGCAGAAGGCTATTATAGGACGCTGGTTAATGACGACTCCCAGAGTATTGATTTTGGATGAGCCTACCAGAGGAATTGATGTGGGGGCAAAAAGCGAAATTTATTCTATTATTGGAGAGCTTGCAAAACAAGGAATGGCAATCATATTAGTTTCTTCCGAAATGCCGGAAATCTTGGGAATGTCAGACCGCATTTTTGTAATAAGAAACGGAAAGATAGCAGCGGAATGTGCAAAAGAAGAAGCGACCCAGGAACTGCTGGGTAAGTATGCATTAGGATAGGAGAGGAGCTTTCAGATGAGTAAGAGTAAAAAGAAAATGGACAGTGAAAAACTTGTTCAGATATTGATGAATAATAAAGCGCTTGTAATATTGGTTATTTTTGTCCTAATAGTCTGCTGTTTAACGAATGATTTCTTTTCCAGCAGAAATTTAACCAATATTTTAAGACAGATTTGCACCAGTTGTACATTATCACTGGGATTTACGTTGGTACTTTCTTCGGGAATGATCGATCTTTCTATCGGCTATATGCTGGGAATGATTGGTATTGCTACGGCCATGATGTCGGTTTCCGGAGTAAGCGCGCCAATCGTAATTATAGCGGCGTTGGCAATCGGAGGATTTTGCGGATTTCTAAATGCATTTGTCACATCCGTGTTTAACCTTGCTCCTTTTATTGTCACTCTGGCAATGGGAATGGTATATCAGGGGGTTAACCTTCTTGTATGTCATGCAAAGAGTATATCGGGACTGCCTGACTGGTATTTGTTTTTTGGAACAGGAAAGATTCTGGGAATTCCTTTTCCGGTTATTGTCATGATACTGTTGGTTATCGTTATGACGATTGTAATGCAGAGAACCAAGTTTGGACGATATGCGCTGGCTGTAGGTGGAAATAGGAAGGCTGCAAGAGTCTGCGGAATTCCCACACAGAAGATTATGTATGCAGTATATATTATTACGGGTATGTGCGTAGGAATCGCAGCATTGCTTTTAACAGGACGTACGGCCAGTGCTCAAACTACTGCCGGCGCCGGAATGGAAATGGATGCGGTTGCAGCCGTAGTAATCGGCGGCACTCCTATGGAAGGCGGAAAAGCAAATGTGTTCGGCACATTGATCGGATGCCTTTTGATTCAGGTAATTTCCAATTCCTTAAATCTGTTGGGCGTGGATTCCAACTGGCAGAAAATTGCAAAGGGACTTGTTATCATTGTAGCAATTATTCTTGACCAGCAGGGTTCGAGACTGCTTGATAAAATCCGTGTGCGTAAAGTTGCACAGGAAGCATAGAAAGGAGAAAAATGATGAAAGCAATTAAAAATTTATTTCATGTATCATTACAGGAAAATGACTATGATGCGGCTTTAGAATTTTACTGCGGCAAGCTGGGATTTGAACAAATGTTTGAATTGAATGTGGGCCAATTTAAAGAAATGGTGGGAATGGGAGAACCTGACGAAAATGACAGTTTGCCGTGGCTTACTTACTTAAGAATAGCTCCGGAAGAATACCTGGAACTGTTTAACGGTGTGATTAATCCACCGAATTTTGCAAGATGCCCGGTTCCCGTTCATGAAAATGAAGCGTTTCAATCTTTTGGTCTGGGCTGCGATAATTTGGAGAATGCCATAGAGGAGCTGAAAAGTAAAGGAATTGAAGTGGAAGACGGGTATATTACCGACCCGGCGGGAGCTAAGATTCGCCTGGTGGAGCGTAAGGGACATAAATCTGAAAAACACAGACTGTTTCATTCCCTTGCAGGTGTTTCGATCTATGCCAATGATTTAGAACTGATGGGAAAGCATCTTAAGGGCATGTGTTTTGAACCGGTGGAAAAAAGAGAAAACGCAATGGTATTTACAGCGGGCGAAAGCGGGCAGTATGTAGAGCTTTTGCAGGCGGAGCATCCGGTTTGCGTATGTGACGACGATTTGCTTGGACATTTTGCACTGCAGATTTATAAGGTTGTGGATACGGTAAAAGCATGGGGAGAAAATGATGTTTATTGCTGCTCCCAGCCCTTTACCGAATCGGAACCGTTGCCTGTGGACGGGACCGCTAAAGGAAATTTCGGATTGGATAGATGCGAGATTATCTGGATGGTATGTCCTGAAGGAAATAAGATTGAAGTCATGGTACAGCCCGGAAACAGTATGCAGCAGGAATGGGAAAGAAAGAATCCCTATTAGGAAGGAGCGCTTGCGATGAAAGAATATAAGGCAGCAGTAATTGGAGCAGGATTTATCGGGGCTGTCCATGTGGAAATGCTCCGAAGGCTGGGAAACGTATCTGTCGTAGCTCTTTGCGACGCCATAGACGCAGATAAAAAGGCGGCGTCCATGCACATTGAAAACGCTTACAGTGATTATAAAAAGATGATTGACGAACAGAAACCGGATGCGATTCATATCTGTACGCCGAATCATACACACTATGAAATTGCTAAATATGCCATTGAAAAGGGCGTTAACTTTATCTGTGAAAAGCCTTTTACCACAACGGTAGAGCAGGCGAAGGAGTTAGTAAGTCTGGCAAAAGAAAAAGGCATAGTAGGAGCCGTTAATTTTCATAACAGACTTTATCCCATGCCAAATGAAATGCATCGGATGATTGAAAAGGGCGAAGTGGGAGACTTATTTTCCGTACATGGGGGATATGTTCAGGATTGGCTCATGTATGACACGGATTACAGCTGGAGACTGGAAAAAGGACAGGTAGGAAAGACAAGAGCAATTGCGGATATCGGTTCTCATTGGATGGATCTGGCAGAATTTGTGACCGGCGAAAAGATTAAGAGAGTCAATGCGGCTTTCAGGACTGTTTATCCAGTCAGAAAGAAACCCATGGGAAAGGTAGAAACCTTCCAGACCGTAACGGATGTGTCCTATGAGGAGATTCCCATCGATACGGAAGACGAAGCGGTGGTAATGTTTGAATTGGAAAACGGCGCCATCGGGACCGCCATAGTTTCCATGGTTTTTGCGGGAAAGAAAAATACCACTACTTTAAGCGTTGCCGGCAGCAAACAATCCCTTGAGTGGTCTTCCGAAAGCTTAAATGATTTGTGGATCGGACATAGGGACAGACCCAATGAAATTATGACGAAGGATGCTTCCTTAATGCATAAAGAGACGGCTTCACTGGCTTCCTATCCGTCGGGGCATATAGAAGGCTTTCCCGATGCCTTTAAAAATGTGTTCCGCCAGTTCTATGACAGCTTTGATACAGAAGGAAATTATGAGTTTGCCCGTTTGGAAGACGGACTTCGGGAAATGATTTTAAGCGACTGTATTTTTGAGAGCGCCATGAGCAATTCATGGGTAGAAGTGGAAAAATAAAAAGTAAAGAGGTGATGAAGATGAAGCTGGGATTTGTTACTGCTATTTTGCAGGATGAAAGCTTTGAAGAAGTGGTGGACTTTGCGTCTGAGCATGGTTTTAGTTGTATAGAAGTGGCGTGCTGGCCAAAGGGAAAAGCGGAAAGACGTTATGCGGGGGTAACCCATATTGATGTGGATGCCCTTGATGACAAAAGGGCGGAAGAGATAAAGGCGTATTGTTCCAAAAAGAACGTGGAGATTTCCTCTTTGGCTTATTATCCCAATACTTTAGACCGGGACCCGGAAAAAAGAACGGAAGCCGTTACACATTTAAAGAAAGTGATTAAGGCTTCTGCCAAATTGGGAGTCAATATGGTTACTACCTTTATCGGAAGGGTAACGGATGCTACTGTAGAGGAAAATCTTGAGGTGGTCGCGGCAGTCTGGCCTGATATCTTAAAGGAAGCGGAAAGGGAAAACGTAAAGGTAGCCATTGAAAACTGCCCCATGCTTTTCGGACAGGAGCAGTGGCCGGGAGGGCAGAATCTGTTTACCAGCCCTGCCAACTGGAAAAAAATTTTTGAGATACTGAAAAGCGATAATCTGGGAATCAATTATGACCCCTCCCACTTTGTATGGCAGATGATAGATTACATAAAGCCTATTTATGATTTCCGGGATAAAATTTTTCATGTGCATATCAAAGATATTAAGCTTTATGCCGACAGACTGGAAAAAGTGGGAACCATGGCATATCCTCTTGAATATATGTCGCCCAAGCTTCCGGGTCTGGGAGATGTGAACTGGGGAAAATATGTCAGCGCTTTGACGGACATAGGATATAACGGCTATATCTGCCTGGAAATTGAAGATAAGGCTTTTGAAAAATCAAAAGAGGATGTGCACAATTCGCTGCTTCTTTCAAAGCATTATATTGAAAATTATATAATCGGATAGGAAAAATAGCGGCAATGATCATTTAAAGAAATAAAATTTATTCTTATAAAGAAGGAGGATTTGAAATGAGCAGAATAAAAACTTGTGTTAGCCTGTACAGCCTGCAATGTGAATTCATGGCAGGAACAATGAAATTGGAGGACGTTTTCCAGTACATGAAGGAACTGGAGGTAGAAGGAATTGAACTTTTACCGGATCAGATGCTTCATGGAACCCCGGAACCATCTGAAGAGACGTATGCGGAATGGGATCGTCTTGTGGAAAAGTATGGTTTGGATTTAGCCTGCGATGACATATTTTTAAATACGAATCTCTATAAAAACCGTGAGTTGACCAAACGGGAGTGTGTGGATTTGATTAAAAAAGAAATTGTGATGGCCCACAGACTGGGATTTAAGGTTATCCGTCTGGTATCCATGGTGCCTGCATGGATATTGGAACCGGTGCTTCCTACGGCAGAAAAATATGGCATCAGCCTTTGTATCGAAATTCACGGAGGATTGGGCTTTGATGTGCCCAAAACGGAAGAATTTCTGCAGGAAATGCTTCGTTTAAATTCTCCTTATATCGGAATTGTGCCGGATGCCAGTCTCTTTTGTAAGAGAGTTCCGCGGGTTATTACAGAGTATTATCAGCAAGTATTCGGAACAAGCGATGAGATTGTACGCTTTGTAGATGAAATCTTTGCCCGCGGTTCGGATTTATTTTCCGAAGGAAAGGGCATTGATATATATCACGTTCCCGGCTTGTCAGAGCATATAGTCAATAAGGAAGCTGATGAAGCCTATGCCGGCAACGTATTTGGATTTGAAAACCGTGATTTATCCTGTATGGATCCTTATGTAAAAAATATTCAGCATTTTCATTTCAAACTGTATGAGATGACGGATGAGGGCGAAGAATACAGCATTGATTACAGAGAGATTTTGGAATATCTTCATAAGCATGGCTATGACGGATATGTATCAACGGAATATGAAGGAAACCGCTGGGTGCTTCCGGGATGTGAAATTCCGGAGAAGGAACAGATTGCGAAGCATCAGAAGATGCTCAAGAAACTTTTAAAGGAAATTCAGGGATAAGGAGGATATAAAAGATGTTTGAAAACAATGTATTTGTTGAAGGAAGCTGCCGGAATGTGGAAGAAGACGGCAAAATAATCGGATATGAAATGGAAACCTATATTACCTATTATCGGGGAATTCCGCTTTCCATGGTAAACCATATCAAAGTTGAGACAGACGGTGTTGAAGTGCCCCGTGAAAATATCCGTTTTACCCCAGATCATATTGACTGGTTTACTTTGGACGAAATGGAAACAGTAGCCGGAATCAAGTGGGAGTATGACCAGAAAGCAACTGTTCGTGTTTTACAGAAAGGCGGACTTCCGAAAGGGAACCATAAAGTGTGTTTGACGGTATGCACCAGAACAGCGTATATCCCTTTTCCTCTGGAAGGCATTGTAACAAGAGAAGTAACCATTTAAAATTTGCTAATTACCTTTTTTAATATAGTTCCCCTTAATGAAAGAGGCGCCGTATATGCGGCGCTTCTTTTGGTATTATCAAGGAAACTGATATTAAATATTTCCGTTTATAACATTAGATGGTAAAACGGCCAAGATCGTTATGATCGTTGATAAGCTCAATAAACACATCGAATGGCATAAATACGGTTTCCATAATCAGATAAGTCTGTCAGCTCATCCTTCAGCGGGTCCATACACCAGTATCTGCCGTTTTCGGCTTTTACGATCAATACATAGTGTGCGTTTCCAAGGGCGTACATTCGAACCCTTACAATAGGAAAAACTCCCCGGGACAAATAACTGTCAATCGTATCAGATGAAATGTCCGAAGGCAGGTCTACCTGATGACCGGTTGATTGACGAAGCCCTTCCCATTGTATATTACCCTCAGAATCATAAACTCCGTCAGAAGACAAACGGGCGTTTAATGTGGAAGGGTTTTCTTCCATATCATGCTCCATGGAAAGTGCAGAAGCAATGCAGCTTACCAGACAGCCGGAAGAGTCTAATGTATATTTTGAATTACCAAGGTGTTCATCCGCCCACTTTGGATCGTCCTGACGATAGCGGACAATATCTGTGCCGGGGACAATATCAAAAGAAGGTTTTATGCGGGTACTGCCTCGAAACCGCAGAAAAACCAGTGCAATAAGCGCTAATATAATACATGCGGATATCATGATGACCGTAAAGAGTCTTTTTCTTTTGGGATTCATATTTTCTTTCTCCTGATGATATAAACTGTAAAGTATTGACTGTTGATTAAATGTGCCTGATGCTCACAAATTCAGATAATTTACATTATATTAGCATAAATATGAATGCACAATAGGGTGGGTTGCGGAAATCAATTTTCAAGGCGGCTGCCGGGACTTGTAATCGGAAAAGAAATCCTGTAACATAAGATAGAAATAAACAAAGGAGAAAATCTTATGGATGACGGACGAAACGGTTTTGCCGCGCTGCTAAAACGGGATTATCTGACAGATTCCGAAAGAAGCTTAAAGGAAGTTGAAGATGTTATAGATGGCCTGAAGAAAAAAACAGACTTTTGGCAGAGGTGGCAGGATGCGGTAAAAATAAACCGGATTGAGGATACATGGAGTCTGGACTGGTTGAAAAAAGAAAATCCCTGGTTTATGGGGAAAAGTGATACAGCCGGTCTGGATTGCTTCGGACCCGTTTCCAAACTGATGCCGTCGGATTCTCTCTTGGAACTGGAAGAGAAAACCTTTCAAATGGCCGACAGATTATCCATGGATTTGGAGATACCTTTTACCTCCGCACAGCTTTCCCTTATTGATTCCATATCGGATGCGGCAGGGGATAAGTGGAAGAAGCTGATTGCGCCAGCTTCCTTTCTTTCAGATTATGAAAGGCTGGTGGAGAATCAGCACAAGGCCATTCAAAAAGCCTTTCGGCAAGACGAACTTAATATAGAAGGCCGTCTGGGAATGTTAGACGCAGCTTCCAAATTTGTAGACAGACAGGTGGGCTGGACCAGCGATTTTCTTAATGCAGTCCGGACACAGATAGAGGATGAAGAGGAGGATGGCAGCGAGGTCATCATAGATGCAAAAGTCCGGGAAACAGAAGAAATTCCTTCAACCCTTTCTAAAATCCCGCAATATATCGGTTATACCAACAGAAAGGACATACATATAACGCCGGAAGAAGGGCTGGAAAAATCCATTCTTGTTGAGATTACCGAAATGGGAAAGCTGATTGTGGAAAATGCCATGGTCATCAATCAGTTGTGCGAGGACAAAAATAAGGATAAATTTTTCAGGCCTACGGATAAATTAGTAACAGGCGCGGTCGAGATCGCAACCATAACCTGTTCGTCTAAAGACGAATTGGGAAAAATAATTGACGCTTTGTATTTTTTGCTGTATGAAAATCTGGAAAGGATAAAAAAGGTAGTTACGGATTCCGCCGTACGGAACGAAAGCGTTTATGAGTGTATTTTTGCGGTAAAATCCATAAGGACGGACTTCAGACATGATTTTGAGCATGGAAAAGATACTGCCATTAAAAAGAAACGAAAGGAAATCAATGATTACTATAAAAAGTATTGCGGTAAGATCCCTTTAAAACAAAAGGATTTTTCCCTGCTTCAGAAAAATCTCTTTCAGGATATCCTGGCTCTGGAAGAACACTTGATCAACAAACTGGAAGAGGTTCAAGAGGAACCGGAATTAATCTGAAAAGGTAATCAGAGTAAACATGGAACACTTAATTTTTTCTTTAAACGCTACAATACCGATCTTTCTGACCATGGTCCTGGGGTATTTATTCAAGCAATGCAGGATGATAGACGAGCCTTTTGTGAAGGTTTTAAATAAATTTAATTTTCAGGTAACCCTGCCTGTAATGCTTTTTGAAGATCTGGCAGGAGCCGATTTTGCTTCCGTCTGGGACGGAAAATATGTGCTGTTCTGCTTTGGCGTTACCTTTGTCAGCATTTTTGCTATTTGGGGGATCAGCAGCCTGCTTTTGAAAGAGAAGGACGTGATTGGGGAATTTACCCAGGGGTGTTACCGCAGCAGCGCGGCAGTGCTGGGGCTGGCGTTTATCCAGAATATTTACGGGACATCTTTAATGGCGCCCCTTATGATTATCGGAACGGTGCCCTTATACAATGTAATGGCGGTAGTGATTCTTTCCTTTACGGGACCGGGAGAACATAAATTGAATAAAGAGGGCTTGAAAAAATCCATTATGGGAATTGCCAGAAATCCCATTATCATCAGCATTGTATTGGGGATAGCCGTATCCCTTATGCATGTGGAATTTCCGTATATAGTGGACAAGACCATACATAATTTTTCGGTAATGGCGTCGCCTTTGGCCCTGATCGGATTAGGAGCGGGATTTGAGGGAAGAAAAGCCGTTAAGAAGCTCCGGCTTACGGCAGTCTGTACCGCTGTGAAGCTGCTGCTTCTTCCGGCATTGTTTCTGCCTGTTGCCTTGTGGATGGGATTTACGGGAGAGAAGCTGGTAGCCATTCTGGTCATGCTGGGTTCGGCTACAACGCCAAGCTGCTATATCATGGCGAAAAATATGGGACATGAAGGTGTTCTGACATCCGGAACGGTGGTGGCGACGACATTTTTCAGTTCCGTCAGTCTGACATTTTGGATTTTTGTGTTAAAATATATAGGAGCCATATAAAAATACAGGCAGAAAGTGAACGATAAGAAACAAAAGTGGTCGATGGAGAGGGAAATTATGTATAAGGATGATATCAGAATAAAAAGAGTGATCGTACATATTATGGATTCTACGGTAGGAATGCCGGTCCTATCGGATACGGAAACGGAATTCGGCTCGGAGTTTGCGGACTTTTTGCGGGAACACATCTATAAGATCGTTTCCGGGGACGATTGCAAAACATGCCGGTTTTACAAGGAAGAATCTGAAGTCTATAAGATGCTCATACAATATGATGAGGAATATTTTGTGGATGTGAGCAAGGATATGGCAAATTTCCTTTACCAGATCATGAACAGCAATATTGATATTCCGGCGGCGGATCTGATGGTTGTCCGCTTTGACGAGCGGGAAAACCGTTACCTGGCCCTTTTGAAAATGAATTATAAGGAATTCTATACCCATAAGACCCAGGCAAAGGATGAGGGGAATGAAAACCAGATCATCAAATATAAATCCATTCTGCCCACGGAGAGCCAGAGGCTGCAGGAGGCGGCAATCATCAATTTGTCCGATCTGAGCGTTTATGCCATTGAGAAAAAGTATGATGTGAACGGGGAAAAGACCAATTACTTTACCTATCTTTTCCTGAAATGTTCCAGCAGGCTTTCGCCCAAATCCAAGCTTTCCATTGTGACAAAAGCGGTTGAAAATGTGCAGAATGGATATTATGATGAAACAAAGCAGTATGAAGCCAACATGAAGGCGAAAAATATCATTCATCAGGAGCTTGAGGAAAACGGCAGCTTTACGGTGGAAACCATAGCGGATAAGATTTTTGAGGAAAAGCCCCAGCTTAAGCAGGAATTTCAGGAAAAAATGGAAAAATACGATATGGTGCATGAAGAGATCAGGCCCCAGAGCGAGAAAACCGTTAAAAAATATGAAACGCAGGTGCTGAAAACGGATTCCGGCATAGAAATCAAAATTCCCATGAAGGAATATAACGATCCCTCCAGCGTGGAATTTATTACCGAAGCCGACGGAAGCGTGTCAGTCCTTATCAAAAAGATCGGGTGCCTGACAGCCAGAATCTGATGAACAGATAAAAGAAAGAGGTAGCACAGTGGATATTAAAGAGACGCTGAACCGCTTGTTTGTGGAGCTATTCAGGGATATCAATAACATTGAAGAGCGGCAGATCAAGACGGGGGAATTCAGTAATTTAACATTGAACGATATGCATGTTATCAACGCGATCGGTATAGAAAAGGCAAAAAATATGTCCTCTGTGGCAAAAGCCTTGAGCGTTACCATGGGAACCTTAACCATAGCCGTAAACGGTCTGGTCAAAAAGGGTTATGTGGAGCGCGTCAGGTCTGAGGAGGACAGGCGGGTGGTCCTGGTTTCCTTGAGCGCTAAGGGGAGAAAAGCCTATGCAAGACATGCGAAATTTCATAAAGAGCTGATAGATGCCGTGGCAAGCCGTTTGTCAGAGGAAGAACAGGAGATTTTATCACAAAGCCTCAGCGATTTGCATGCTTTTTTTCTTGAACAGAAAAATTTATGAAAAGTTTATAAAAAATTAATAGAAACTTTCCGATGCTTTCCATATACGGGAAGCATGGAAAAATTAGATAGTATACAATAAAAACCGACAGTGTAAAAGCTGTCGGTTTTTTATCGTCATGTTACATGAAAAACGGCCATGAAATGCAGTAAAAAGAACGGCCATAGAAGACGGTCATGAAAAGAAGTCCGGAAGAACTGCCGTGAAGAAATATCATAAGACTGCGGGAAACGGCCGTGAGAAAAGCCGTGCAGGGGCCGTAAGGGACCGTGGAAAAGATTATGGGGAAAGGGGAAAACAAAAGATGAAAGAGATGAAGAGAGAAAATGTAGGGACAGGAGGCGCCGAGGCAAAGAAGCCGCGGAAGGATGCCCGGCAGACGGAAAGCGGACCTGCTGGAAAACAGGGTGTATGGATGATTCCTGCCTGTTACATCCTGTGGGCAGTCCTGACCATTCTGTTTACCGCCCTGATATCCTTATGTCTGGGTATAAGCGGCTCTGTTCCGGGAGAAACAGGAAAAACAATCGTTGAAATTTTAAGCTCCCTTCTGGGAAGCATTTATATTTCCTTTCTTTTAGGGAGATGGAAAGATAAGGAATGGGAAGTGAAAAGGACGCCGGGGCAGATAAAGGCAGGCCTTATGTTTGGAACGGCTCTTTTTATCTGCCGGATGGTAAGCCGTCTGGTCTTTTCCCTGTTCCAGGAGGAAGTAAAAGGCGTTGGATATCTTACCGTCCTTATGATCGACCTGATCTGCATCATCCTCATATATTCCCAGCTGCCTGCCGGCGGAAAGGAGGAGGAAAGCCATGACTGACATTAGAAAAAGGCTTTTCTGCCTTGTCCTTTCCGCCCTTCTTTTTATTACATGGGAGGTTCCCGTCCTGGCAGGGAACCTGACCGAGCTTAAGGGAAGGATGGAAGAAAAAAGGGAACAGGAAAGAATGGAAGAAGAAAAAGCGGCGTGGGAGAAGTCCGTCTTTGCGCCGAAGGAAGGGGTTACCGTCTCCGGCAGCGCTGTATTTACAGGGACGGAGGATGGCACAGAGAGCAGTATGGAGAAAGGGGACGGCACGGAGGAAGCGGCCGGCGCCGGAAACTTTGGCGGGGCAGAAATACTGGACGGGCAGGCGGCTCCGTTTGAAGCCCCCTTAAGACAGCCTGAGGCGGACGGGGAGGAGGAGCTGGAGCTCTTATACGGGAAGCCTGTAGAAACAGGAAGGAACTACCGGACTTATAAGACCCCGGAGGGCACCTACAAGACCATCTTTACCTCCTATGCCAACACCTACATGGAAAACGGGGAGGAAAAGCCCATCGACAATACCCTTGTTTCGGGAAACAGTGCGGAGGGAGAGGCTTATACCAATAAGGAAAGCGACGTTGCCATAACCTTCTTAGCAGGGGATACAGGCAGGACTGCCGTAAGCGTTTCGGGAAACGGAGTGGAAGCTCTCTTAAAACCCCTGGAGGGAGACTATGACAAAAGCGCGGTCTCGGAAAACGCCATCCGCTACAACGAAGTCTTTGAAAACATCGATGTACAGTATGCCGCAGAGCCTAACGGGGTAAAGCAGGATATCATCCTTTTAGCGCCCCAGGAGAGGAGGGAGTTTACCTACCGCCTGGAAAAGGAAGGCGCATATGCAGAACTGGTAAACAACTGTATTTATCTTTATGAAAATGAGTGTTCCGGCGTCAGTGGAAATGCCGTTACGGAGGATACTGAAGAAGGCAGCAATGCCGGCAAAAATGGAGTAAGCACAAACACTATCAGTGCAAACGATGCGGCAGGCACTGATGCCGGAAACAGTAAAACGGGAGGAGAAGAACATGACAATGGTGTCATAAAAGAGGATCCCTCCATCATCATCAGCGCGCCCCGCATGAGCGACGGGGCAGGAGCAGTCTCCGACGGGATCACGTTGAGCCTTACGGAAAGGGAGGACGCCTATGAAATAACCCTCCTTGCGGACAGGGAATGGCTTTCCTCCCCGGAGCGGATCTATCCCGTTAAGATCGATCCCAGCGTGACGGTATTAAAGGGGGAGATCGACAACTTTACCATTGCCAGCATGGCAGGGGCGGACCGTGAAAACGTAAACAGCTTCTGCGGCTACTTTGATGCCCTGGGAAAAGCGAGGAGCTATATCATTACCACCTTCCTCTACCAGGGTATCGGGGCGGGGACAAAAGGCGTGGACGTGCTCTCCGCGTATCTGGACATTTACCAGCTCAATGACCAGACCGGCTTTGACATAGGATGCTACCGCCTGAACGAATCCCTCCATTATGAGGATATCACATGGGACAATTCCGTGGGGATCGACCGCTACATTGCAGGGGAAGACGCCATGAAACCCGCGGGGGAAGGGTGGCACAGGTTTGATATCAGAGATTCCGTGAGCGGCTGGATGAACAGCATCTACGCAAGCCACGGCCTTGTGCTCATATCCTCCGACGAGACCCGGCCCGGCGCCGTGTTCGCAACGGAGAACTATCCGGACCCCGCCTATACCCCTGCCGTTACCGTCGAGTGGGAGTTTACCGGAGACGTGCCCATGGATTACGGCCTTTCCGACACCACCATAAACCTGCGCCCCATGACCCTGACAACAACAGACGGAAAGATGCAGTGCTACGGCGTATTTGCAGACGGTCTGGCAAAGCCCTACTCCATGCTGCAATACGGGCTTTCTGATGAAAGCAAAGGCTACGGGGGCCTGCTCCCCAGAATAGGGAACCAGAAAAAGTTTCCCGACAGCTCCTTTTTCCAGTCCATATATCCGGAAGGGACTTTAAGGTATCAAGACGTAAAGTCCAACTGGCAGACACCCAGGCCCTTTACGGATTTTGAATACGACCGGCTCTATTCCTTCCATGCACAGGCAGGATACCAGGAAAAAGCGGGAGACCGGGTAAAAAGTGATGAATTTATTATATACAGGGTGTCTAAATATGATACAATGAGAAAGATAGCAGAGTATTACGGCGTCCCCTTAGAGACCATCCTTTTTGATAACAAAGCGGCAGACATGCTCCTTGTGGAGAACAACACTCTTTTTATCCGGAATCCCCGGAGGAATCAGGATACCCCCTACCAGCCGGCGGAGCTTTCCGATGGGGAGAAGGCGGAGCTTGACAGCGCCCTTTTGGGACGTGCCTTACACTGTGAATTCGGTTTTGAACCTGTCAACTTAAACACGGGGAATTTCTACCTGGCCCAGGAAGACTTTTCTTACAGCGACAGCCTCGGTACCTTTGCCCTGCAGCGTTCCTATAACGCTAAGAACCCGGGCCGGGCGGGGAGCTTCGGCAGGGGCTTTACCTCCCTGTTTGATGAAAGCATCAGCGCAGGGGAGGACGGGACCCTTACCTATAACAGGGAAGACGGGAGCAGCCTTATCTTTACCCCGGAAGGCAATGATAACTATAAAGCCCCGGAAGGATACCAGATGAAGCTTAGGCGGGAAGCTGTAGGCACCCTCCAGGCAGAGTTCTCGGCAGGCGTGCAGAATTATACCGTATACAGATATGTGGTTACGGAAGAAAACAACAGTGAACGCATCTTTGATACAGACGGGAGCCTTATTCAGACCCGGGGAGAAAACGGAGAAACCCTGACCTTAAACAGGGATTTAAACGGAAGGCTTACGGGAATCATAAGAGAAGGCGTTACCATGGGCGTTACGGCCACGCCGGAAGGCTTCATTTCCTCCATAACCATGCCGAATGGAGGGATTTTCAGGTACGGCTATGACAATAAACAGAACCTGACCTCCGTAACGGACCCTTATGGAAATGTGAAGCGGTTTATTTATGATGAAAACCACCGGATGACTGCATGGTATGATGAAAACGGGGTCAGGGTGGTGTACAACACCTATGACAGTGAGGGAAGGGTAACCGGCCAGATCAATGAAACAGGGGGCAGGATTACCCTGGAGTATGGAAACGGAAAGACAGTGGCAGCGGATGCCAAAGGAAACAGGACTGTTTATGAGTATGACGGCGCTTACCGGACCACAGCCATCCGTTATCCCGACGGAACTGCGTTAAAAAGGGAATACCAAAACGGATGGATGGTAAAGGAGAATGACCGGGCCGGAGTGGAGATGACATTTACCTATGACAGCCGGGGAAACATTACAAAAAAGGAAGGGGCGGGGATCAGGACCCGTTATGCCTATGATAAGAAAAACCATCTGACTGCCGTTACCGACGCCTGCGGCAGCACCACAAGGGCGGAGTATGACAGTGCGGGGAACCTTACAAAGCTTACGGACGGGGAAGGAAATGTGACAGCCTTTTCCTATGACGGAAGGAACCGTCTTATAAAGCAGACTGACGCTAACGGGAATGTCCTGACCTACAGCTACAGCGGCAGCTGCCTGACTGAAACGCGGATCAACGGAAGGGTCACGGGCAGATTTTCCCATGACGCCATGGGACGGCTTACAAGCCGCAGGGACGGGGCAGGAAATACCACAGCCTATGCCTATGATCTTCTGGGAAGGCTTACAACCATCAGGCAGCCGGAGGGAGGCACCGTTACCATATCCTACGGAAAAACGGGACTGGTGGGAGCCATAAGGGATGCCCGCGGAGGAGTAACGGCTTATGCCTATGATAAGGGCAATAACATCACTTCCGTAACAGATCCGGAAGGAAACAGATACGAATACACCTATGACGCCAATGAGAACCGTTTAAGCGGAAAAGACCCGGAGGGGAACGTGACATCCTACAGCTATGACGCCATGGACCGTCTCATAAAGCAGACGGACGCCCTGGGCGGCAGCTATGTGTACGCTTATGATGACCATGACAACATCATAAGCATAACGGACCCCATGGGGAATAAGCAGCGGCTTACCTATGATGCTTCTTACGGACAGATCCTTTCCCATACGGATGAAGAAGGGATCAAGACAGAGTTCGCCTATGACCCTGCCGGGAACCTTACATCCGTCACAAGGGACGGCACGTCAGTTGCTTCTTACGGATATGATAAAAACGGACAGGTCATTACCACTGTCCTTGCAAACGGGCTTACGGAAACCTGTACCTATGACGGGAACGGGAACTGTATCGAAAAAACCGACGGAAAGGACAGGACCCTCCTCTTTGCCTATGATGAGGAAGACCGTCTGGTAAAGGAGGCCACGGCATCAGGGGCGGAATACGGATATGTTTATGATAAGGCGGGAAATCTGACGGGTAAGATCTATCCTGACGGGAGCCGGGACGGATATACCTATGATAAAAACGGAAATGTCCGCACATGGACGGACGGGGAAGGAAATACCACCGCCTATGCCTATGACGCCATGGGAAACCTCATAACTGAGACCCTTCCCGACGGCACAAAGCACCGCTATGCCTATGACCTTTTGGGACGTCTCATATCCTCTGCGGACGGCAGGGGCTATGTGACGGCATACGGGTATGATAAGAACGGGAACCTCTTAAAGGTAACGGACGCCTTAAACCAGACGGCCCTGTATGGGTGGGACGCCCTCGGGAGGAACACGGAAGTGACGGATGTGATGGGAAGGACTACTTCCTATTCTTATGATGCCGTGGGGAACCTTATAACGGAAACTGCGCCCGACGGGGGGATCACGCAGTATGCCTATGATAAGGGAGGAAGGCTTTTACAGGAAACGGATGCCCTGGGACGCAGCGTCTTTTATGAATATGACGCCTTTGACAGAACCATAGAAGAGACCGACGCCCTGGGAGGGATCAGGAAATATGAGTATGATCCCGTGGGAAACCTGACCGCCTTTACTGATGAACTGGGCGGGACCACGACCTATGGATATGACCTTTACGGAAATGTCTTGAATGAGACCGATGCAAAAGGAAACCGGACAGAATACAGATATGATCCGGAAGACCGTCTGACAGGGATCAGGGATGCAGAGGGAAATGAAGCGGAATTAGCTTATGATAATAATGGAAATCTGATAAGGATCACAGATCCTCTGGGAGCGGTACAGGCTTATTCCTATGACAGGGCGGGAAGGCTTTTAGAAGAGACCGCCCCGGATGGAGGCGTTACGGCTTATGCTTATGACCCTGCGGGAAACCTTAAGGAAGTGACGGACTCCCTTTTCCGGAGGACAGCTTACAGCTATGACGGGGCAGGAAATGTCACAGGGATCACGGACCCTTCGGGGAATCAGGTCCTCTATACCTATGACCCTTTAAACAGGGTGACCGGAGTGACCCGCGAGGACGGAAGCGAAGACCTTCTTGCCTATGACCCTGCGGGAAATCTCACTGCCGTAAAGGAGAGCGGCGTAAGGCTTACGAAATATACCTATGATGAAATGGACCGTCTGATAGAGGCGGAGGATGCGCTGGGAAATAAAACGGTCTATTCCTATGACCTGTGTGGAAATCTTTTAAATGAAACGGCTCCTGACGGGACACAGACCGCTTATGCTTACGACGGATCGGACCGTCTGATAAAAAAGACCCTTCCCAATGAAGGGGCTTACAGCTATGCTTATGATAAGGCAGGAAATATCACAAAGGTCACAGGCCCCACGGGACTGGAAACTGCCTATGAATATGACCCGGCGGGGAATGTTACCGCCCTTATGAGGAACAAAGAACAGAAGACAGTCTATGGGTATGACAGCCTGAACCGGATCAGTAAGATCACGGATGCCCTTGGCGGAAAAACGTCCTATGCCTATGACGGGGCAGGAAACTTAACGGAAGTGACCTATGCCGATGGCGGGACTTACCGTTACAGGTATGATAAATGCGGCAGGGTCACGGGCATTACGGATCCGGCAGGGCTTTACCGGGAGCTTTCCTATGATACGGAAGGGCAGCTTTTGACGGAAGGGCTGGGGGATGCCGGGATAACGGCAGCCCCTGAAAATGCCGGAACTGCTGCAGGGAAGTTACGCGTCACAGCCTACAGCTATGACAAAAACGGGAACCTGACAGGCGTTACGGACCCTCTAGGCGGAAAAACAGCCTACGGCTATGATGAGAGGGACCGCATGGTAAAGGCTGTCTCCCCGGGCGGGGCGGAGACCTCCTATGAGTACGACAGCCTCTCGGACCTGACTGCCGTGGTAAATGCGGAAGGGATCCGGAATACCTA
This sequence comes from Lachnospiraceae bacterium UBA3273, assembly GCA_002362385.1. GTDB lineage: Bacteria > Bacillota > Clostridia > Lachnospirales > Lachnospiraceae > UBA2882. Next base: position 2,539 of record DEUB01000044.1, on the reverse strand, counting down.
TACTTATGATATCAAAGGACGGCTTACAGGGGAAAACCTGGCAGGGGAGGAGCAGTATGCCTACGCTTATGACGCCCTTGACAGAATCGTGGCTGTATCCGGGGAAAACTCTGTGGTTACCTATGCCTATAACGGGACAGGCGATCTGACGGGAGTGACAAACGGGAACGGGGGAACGGCCTCTTATACTTATGATAAAGCAGGAAACCTGACAGGGACTGCAGACCCTGCGGGGAACCGGTCCGCCAATACCTATGATGAAATGGGACGGATCATGGAATACAGGGACGAAAACGGCACTGTCACGGAGTATGATTACGATGCCCTTGACCGCCTGGTAAGGAAGGAGTCGGGAGACAGTCTTTCCGATGCATCCTACAGCTATGACAGTATGGGAAGGCTTACCGATATGGAAGACGTGACGGGAAAGAGCCATTATACCTACGACAGGGCAGGACGGCTCCTAAGCGCCACGGACGGAAGGGGGGAGACCGTTTTCTACCACTACGATATCTACGGAAACGTGACGGAGGTGGTCTATCCCGACGGCAGGAAGGTTTCCTATACTTACGATGCCCTTGACCGGATGACAAGCGTGACCACCCTTGAGGGGAAGACGACGGAGTATGCCTATGACGCTGACGGGAACCTGATTCGGGCCCTCCGGGAGGACGGGGAGACCCGCATCGCCTATGACAAGCTGGGGCGGGTCAGAGGACTTGCCAACTACCATGAGGGAGAAGTCATCTCCGCCTATGGATATCTTTATGACGGACGGGGAAATATCATAAAAGAGGAAACAAGGCTCTGTCTGGAAGAGGAGACCGTGGAGCAGGAGTATACTTACGAATACGACGGCATGTCACAGCTCATCCGCGCCGTGCTTTCCCAGACAACGTCCACGGCAGACGGGAAGAAGGAAAGGGAAAAAGTGACCACCTCCTATGTTTATGACCCGGCAGGGAACAGGATCAGGATGGGCACGGACAGGAACGGTTCCGTAAGCACGGTAACCTATACCTATGACGAGGCGGGCCGTATGATCCGGTCGGAGGACAGTGAGCGGGGAGAAACTGTTTACACTTACGATGGTGCAGGGAACCTCATCCGGGAAGAGAATGCAGCGGCAGAGGGCGGTGTGAGATACTATCAGTATGATGCCGCAGACCGCCTGAGTGCTGTCATGGATCAGGACAACCTGCTGCTGGCGGCGCTGTATGACGGGAACGGCAACAGGGTGTTTACCATGGAGTACGCCCCGGAACTTAAAAAGAATGAGGCCATGAGAGTGCCGAAAGGCCAGGATCAGGAGGAAGACCTGACGCCTTCAGAAACGGATGGCGGCAAAACCGTGGATGATGAGGATGCGGAAAGCGGGATGCCGGGAGACGAAACGGCAGGAGGCGGCGAAACTGCGGAGGGAAACGGAAGTGCAGGGAGCCGGGATAAAGAGAACAAAACCCCCGGGAACATGACGGGCGCATCCGGCGGAAGATATGCCGGAGGAGGAACAGAAAAAGAAGGCGGGAGAGAAGTGCCGGACACAAGGGAAACGGCGGCCCTGCCGGAGAACGGCGCTTATAAGGATAAGGAGGATGAAAACGGGGAAGATTCAGAAGGAGCAGAAGGAACGGCATCCGGAGCAGGAGCAGCCGGCAGTGACGGCCCGGGATGGAAGGCCTTCTGGTACGGCGTGCTCTGCCAGGCGGCGGATATCTTCCTGCCTGCACCCACGCCTTTCAAGGCATGGCTCCATGGTAAGATGGGCTTTAGGGACAGTGTAAGCGTCCTTCTTGAAAAGGAAATGTATGAAGCGGACCTGTCAGCGGGAAGCTATGGCATCCGGGAAGAAGGAAGCCCCTTTGAGCTGGTCAACAGCGCGGTAAGAGCATCCACAGGGAAGGAGCTTTCCAGTGAAGCCTACAGGCAGGCCGTATATGTGAATGACGTAAGCTTTTCCAATGAGCAGGTGCTATTGGAACGTGCAGTGAACGGAAGCCTGGGGGAGAGCGTGACGGGCTACAGTTATGGTGTGTGGCGTGAGAGCTACAGTGTGGAAGCAGGCACGTACACCGGCGCGGGAGCAGGTGCCGGTGCAGGAATGGGAGCAGGCGCAGGAAAAAGCGTAAGGGCGGACATGTGGTCAGGCTCAGGGACATACTATTACACCGGAACGGGAAGCGTGGCAAACCTTGTGACAGGAAGCGGGACCAGGGGCTATACCTACGGGCCGGGAGGAAGTGTGACGGTCTATGGACAGGGAAGTCTGGAAAGCCGGACGAATACCCAGGCGGCGTGCTATGGCTACAACGGGGAATACACCCATGGGAGCTTAGGATTACAGTACTTAAGGGCAAGGTATCTGAAGGTGGAGACGGGGACTTTTACGAGCAGGGATACTTATGCCGGAAGGGTAAGGGATATCCTGAGCCAGAACCGGTATACTTATGCGGAGAATAATCCTGTGACGTTTGCGGATCCCAGCGGGCACAAGACGATTGGGGCTATTATTGGGAATGCCTTTGGAAAAATAACCCAG